>JBCCRM010000020.1:0-88074 GCA_039513195.1 Pseudomonadota bacterium
AGCGCAGGTCGGCGTGCCCTCGATGATGCTGTCGAGTTCCGGCGAACACTACGCGCTCGAGGTCAAGGGCGACTCGATGATCGATGCTGGGATCCATGAGGGCGATATCGTGGTGATCGAGCGCCAGTCGAGCGCCGAGAATGGCGATATCATCGTGGCCCTGATCGACGACCACGAGGCGACCCTTAAACGCCTGCGCCGGAAGGGCGGCGCTATCGCGCTAGAGGCGGCAAACCCTGCCTATGGCACGCGCCTCTACCGAACCGATCAGGTAAAGATCCAAGGCAGGCTGGTCGGATTGATCCGGAACTACGAGTGAGTGCCAAGGCTATTCTAAGCTTGTAGTGGGACGCCGTGACCACAACCTGGATGACCGGCCGCGGACACCTTCGATCCTGACGAGATCCGGGCCCTCGACCCAGACTGCCGTGGCACCGAGGCCGATGAGGGCTTCTTTCCCGAGATAGCGGCACGGACCGTCGACCGCTTGCCCATGCGGCGCGACCAAAATCGTCTTGGGGCGGCATTCTCGGTTCAGCAAGGTTGGCTCCGGTCGGCGCGCATGGGTCGCGGCGAGGCGCCAGTTATGGGGCAAATGGGCTGTCGTGATGCCTCCTCTGCGCACAAAGCCTTCTCTGTCCGCAGCTTCGACTTGAGCCGCGGCATCGCCATCACGGCGCAACCAAGTCTCGGCGACGAAACTCTGCGCTTTCGGATGGTCGAGAGACCGGCCCTCCGGCCCCATTACGCCCAGCAACCGCCCCTCCGATGCGATGAGAAGATCTGGGCGCGGCTCGCCTGCCCCGGCCCATAGGGCCAGTCCGACGGCGATACCCGCGAGCCCCATAAGCCGCCACGGCCCGCGCCAGAGGAACAACCACAGTCCGCCAAGGCTGATCGCGGGCAACACCGTGGCCCCACCAGCGGCGACCATCCGCGCGGCCCCGGGCAGCGCCGCCGTCCAATGGGCGACACCCAGCACCCAGTCGATGCCCGCGCCCATCGCCTGCAGGGCCAAAGGCGCGAGGCCAAAGGGCGCGAACAGACCGGCGGCAATTGCAGCCGGCGCAATCAATAGCCCCATCGGCGGTACAGCGAGCAGGTTTGCGATCAGCCCATAGGCCCCCATCCGGTTGAAGTGAAACGCCGAAAACGGCGCCGTCGCCACGCCCGCGAGCACGCTCGTCAGAACCAACCCACCGAGATAGAGCGCAGCTTTGCGGCGCAGGCGGAAAGCCCACCCATCCCTCTGGTTTTGTTTGGGCAATCGCGCCCGGTCCCGGATCGCCTCGTATCCCGCCACCAGCGCCGTCGTGGCGGCAAAACTCATCTGAAACCCGACATCGAGGAGACTGACCGGGCGGATCGTGAGCAAGATGGCGGCGGCGAGCGCGAGAGCCCGCAGAGAGATTGCCGGCCGGTCGAGGAGCACCGCGACCAACGCGACGGCGACCATCACATAGGCACGTTGCGTGGCGACGGTCGCCCCCGCCATGGCCAAATACGCCGCCCCGGCGAGCAGCGCGGCCAGGGCCGCGATCTTTTTGCCCGGAAGGGTCACCGCCAGGCTTGGCGAGAGCGCGACCCCGAAACGGACGGCGGTGAACACCAGGCCGGCCAGGATCCCCATATGGAGGCCGGAGATCGCGAGCAGATGGGCAAGGGTTGAGATTCTCAGCGCCTCGGCGTCGGCGTCGGCGATCTGCGCGCGGTCGCCCACGATGATCGCGGCAGCAAATGCCCCGGACGCGCCTGGCAGCGCCGCGCGCACGGCCGCGGAGATGCCTAGCCGCGTTTCCGTCAACCAGGCGCGAGCCCGATCGTAGGCGCCTGGCGGCGGCCCTGCCCCGACCGCCTCGGTCCCGCGGATCAGCAGCGGCGCCGTGTGAGTATAGCCCACCGCGCCAAGGCCTTCGAAGAATGCGCGGCGGCGGAAGTCGAACGCTCCCGGCTCCGCCGGTTCGCCCGGTGGCAACAGGGTCGTGTAGACCCTTAGGCGCGTGCCCGGCGGCGGCGGCACCTCAACGCCGAGAAGGGTGATCCGCACCCGCGCCGGTGTCTCCTCCGCCGTCAGGCCATAGACGACCACCCGGTCCAAGAGCACCCGCGGCGCACCGGAGGCCGAGCGCGAGAGACCGATGACCCGCCCCTCTACCGTCTCGGCCATGCGCTGATCCAGCATCGGCGCCGCGACCCGGTGCGCGGACCAAAGCGCCAGCGCAAATCCCGCGGTGACCGCGAAGACTACCCAGGCGGCGATTAGACCCGCAGCCCCGGCCCGCGCCGCGAACCGGGTGATCAGCGCGGCGCCCGGCAGCGCAGGCAGGGCGGCAGTCCAGACCGGCGGCTCTACAGGCCAAGCGAAATAGGCCCCGATCCCGAGGCCCATCAGCACCGGCACCCAAAGGATCGCTCGGCGGCTTTCCAATGCCCAAATCCGGGCGAAATCAGGCCTCAGCCGCACCTTGCTCCCTCTGACTGCCTGTCCCATAAAGGGGCCGCCGCGACGCCAAGCATAGGGCGAGCGCCCGGCCCGTCATACCCCGAGGACGCCCATGACCGATGCCGCCGTTGTCACGCGTTTCGCGCCTTCGCCGACCGGGTTCCTACATATCGGGGGCGCGCGGACGGCGCTCTTCAATTGGCTTTTCGCGCGCCACCATGGCGGACGCTTCCTGCTGCGCATCGAGGACACCGACCGCGCTCGGTCCACGCCCGAGGCGACCGAGGCGATCTTCGACGGGATGCGCTGGTTGGGTCTGGACTGGGATGGCGAGGCGGTCAGCCAATTCTCCCGCATCGACCGCCATGCAGCGGCGGCAGACGAGATGCTGGCGCGTGGCAACGCCTACCGCTGTTACGCAACCAAGGCGGAGATCGATGCCTTCCGTAAGACCGCCAAAGCCGCCGGACGCCCGCCGCTGTTCCAAAGTCCTTGGCGTGACAAAGGCCCGTCGGATTGGCCCGACGGTCCCTACACGGTCCGGCTAAAGGCCCCGCGGGATGGGCAGGTCTCGGTCGAAGACGCGGTGCAAGGCAACGTGACCTGGGCGGCGGATCAGATTGACGATCTGATCCTGCTCCGATCCGACGGCACGCCCACCTATATGCTGGCAGTGGTGGTCGACGATCACGAGATGGGCGTAAGCCATGTCATCCGCGGCGATGACCATCTGACCAATGCCGCGCGGCAGACGCTTATCTATCAGGGCCTCGGTTGGCCGGTGCCGGTTTTTGCGCATATCCCGCTGATCCACGGGCCGGACGGCGCCAAGCTTTCGAAACGCCATGGCGCCCTGGGGGTCGAAGCCTATCGCGAGATGGGCTATGTGCCGCGGGCGCTGCGCAACTACCTAGCGCGGCTCGGCTGGAGCCATGGGGACGACGAGTTCTTTACCACCGAGCAGGCAATCGAGTGGTTCGGGCTCGGCGCCGTAGGGCGTTCGCCGGCTCGGTTCGACTTCGCCAAGCTCGAAAACCTGAATGGCCAGCATCTGCGCACGATGGCGGCGGCGGAGGTCATGAGCGCCCTCGACGCCTTTTCCGCAGCGCAGCATCGCGAGGCGCCGGTAGGCGAGAAACGGTCGATGCTGCTGCAGGCGATGCCAGGCCTGAAAGAGCGTGCCAAGACACTGATGGAACTCATTGATATGGCGCATTATATCACCACAGATCGCCCTCTTACCTTCGACGAAAAGGCGGCGAAGTCTCTCAGCGCTGACGCCTGCGTGATGCTGGGTCGTTTGACCCCGCATCTGCAAAATGCTAGCCAATGGGGATCTGGCGATCTCGAAGAACTGGCCCGGGCCTTCGCCGAGGCAGAGGGGCTAAAACTGGGCAAGGTCGCCCAGCCATTGCGCGCCGCTCTGACGGGCCGTGCAGTCAGCCCCGGCGTCTTCGATGTGATGGTAACTCTGGGCCAGGCCGAGACACTTGGGCGACTTCAGGACGCGTTGACTGCACGGGTCTGAGGAACGCTCCTAACCGGAAGCCGCGGCATGGGCGAGTACCCAAAACTCCGCGATCTTGATGAGGGAGATTTCCATGCGCGACGAATCCCGCACCGCCACGATCACAGTCGACGGCAAATCCGTTGACTTCCCGATAATCGACGGTGTGCACGGCCCCGCGGTGATCGATATCCGTCGGCTTTATGCCGAACTCGACATGTTTACCTATGATCCGGGTTTCACCTCGACGGGCAGCTGCGCCTCAACCATCACCTATATCGACGGCGATGTCGGTGAGTTGCTCTATCGCGGCTACTCCATCGACGAGCTTGCCCAGCAGAGCCACTATCTCGAGGTCTGTTACCTGCTCCTCTACGGCGAGTTGCCGACCGCCGCACAGCTCGAGGACTTCGAGTTCCGGGTAACCCGCCACACCATGCTCCACGAGCAGATGCAGAATTTCTACCGCGGTTTCCGACGCGATGCGCATCCGATGGCCATCGTTTGCGGCGTCGTCGGCGCCATGTCAGCTTTCTACCACGACAGCACCGACATCAACGACCCATGGCAGCGAGAGGTCGCGTCGATCCGGATGATCGCAAAGCTGCCGACGATCTGTGCTTGGGCCTATAAATACTCGATCGGACAGCCCTTCATCTATCCGCGCAATGACCTCGATTACGCGTCGAACTTCGTCCATATGTGCTTCGCGGTGCCATGCGAGGAATACAAGGTCGACCCGATCATCTCCCGCGCCATGGATCGGATCATGACGCTCCATGCGGATCATGAGCAGAACGCCTCGACCTCCACCGTGCGTCTTGCTGGCTCCTCCCAGGCCAACCCGTTCGCCTGCATTGCGGCGGGTGTCGCGAGCCTCTGGGGTCCGGCCCATGGCGGCGCTAACCAGGCCTGTCTAGAGATGCTGCGCGAGATCGGCACGCCCGACCGGGTTGCAGAGTATGTCAAAAAGGCCCAAGACAAAAATGACAGCTTCCGCCTGATGGGCTTTGGCCATCGGGTCTACAAGAACTACGATCCGCGGGCGAAGGTGATGCAGGAAACCGCGCAGGAGGTGCTCGGCCTTCTGGGGGTGGAGAACAACCCGATCCTGCAAACCGCCCAAGCGCTGGAGAAGGTGGCGCTGGAAGACCCCTATTTCGTCGAACGCAAGCTTTACCCGAATGTCGACTTCTATTCCGGCATCATTCTGGAGGCGATGGGGTTCCCAACCTCGATGTTCACGCCGATCTTCGCACTGTCCCGAACTGTTGGCTGGATCGCCCAGTGGAAAGAGATGATCGAGGATCCAGTGCAGCGCATCGGCCGCCCACGCCAACTTTATACCGGCGCAGCGAAGCGCGCTTATCTGGAGGTCGGCAACCGCTAAAGGCCGGAACCGGGGCAGGTCGGGGGTGGCGCGGCGCAGCCCGCCACCGCGCAGTAGCGCGACCGGTCCTTAGGGCGTTTTCCGGCCAATCTGAGTCAGGTGAGCGTCACGAAAATTCGTAAAAACAATGCCTTAGAGCGCGAGGATCGACGCAACCAGGTCGGAACACGCTCAAGGTTCGGGACCCATAAAGGGGATTCCCAGGATGGAGCTGCTGTGAGTCAAACTTCCTAATGTGGGGAGTTTACGATGTCCGAGCACCACTGCTGGCTTTCCGAGGCACAGTTTGCCCGTCTTCGCCCTCTGCTGCCGAACAAGCCTCGCGGCGTGCCACGCGTGGACGACCGGCGCGGGATCAGCGGGATCATCCACGTTTGCGCTCAGGATGTCGCTGGAAGGGCGCGCCCGCCGCCTATGGGCCGCCTACGAGAGCGACGGCCTTCGCCGGTTCCTTGCCAGGCGCACCACCGAGCCGGTGATCAAGCCGAACCCGACCTGCAAGCGGCCCGCCCCTTGAGACCGCGCTGCCTTCCGCGCCAGAAACGCCATCGCGCGCATGTTCTCGCAGCTCAAGAACTGGCGCCGCGTCGCAACCCGCTACGACAAGCTCAAGGACACCTACTCAGCCACCGTCCAACTCGCCGCAACCGTCCTGTTCCGGTTGTGAGCCCCGAGCCTAGAGCACTACCGATGGACCACGTTGGGGCATGACCGGCCCCAGCGGTCTACCTCAACGGAAGACGCTGACACCTCTACCCTCCCCGCCGCCGGGCCAGTCCGCAATGCCTGCCACCGGGCAATGACCTATCGCGGAGCCGCGCTCCGCGATTCCGCATCGCTGGACGGCCGGGCCTGTGCCGCTCTACTGTTTACGCATGACCCCAACAAAGGCCGCTGCGCCCGTCCTTTTCATGCTCGCTGCGGCGCTCCTCTGGGGGCTCTGGTGGTTGCCGATCCGCTGGGTCGAAAGTCTCGGCATCACAGGCCTTTGGCCCGGGGTCGCACTCTGCCTCGGCGCCCTGCCGGTCACGGCGGCTCTCGCTCTTTGGCGCCGGGGGCCCTGGCCCTCCCGCCACACTCTCGCCGGCGCCGTCTTGATCGGCATGGCGATGATGCTCTATGGGGGCTCGCTGAGCTTCACTGATGTGGTGCGGGCAGTCCTGCTCTTCTACCTGGCGCCAGCTTGGAGCATCTTGATCGAATATGTCTGGCTCGGCCGCCGCTTCCGGGCCTACGACGCCCTGGCGCTTGGCTGCGCAATAGCGGGCATCGCGATGATCACCCGAGGCGAGATACCCCTGGAGGGCGCGGGCGCCGTGGGCGATTGGATGGCGCTCTTGTCCGGCATGGCATGGTCGGCGGGATCGGCCTTGATCTTCACCGGTCGATCCCTCGACGCCTATGGGATCTCGCTGATGGCGGTGACCGCGGCAGCACTCAGCGGCACCGCGATTGCGCTCCTGGCCGGCGATGTCGCCGGCAACATCGGCGGGGGCCCTGCCGCGGTGGCGGCAGCAGCTGGGGCCGGAGCGCTCTACACCGCGCCGATCATTCTGGGCACCGTTTGGGGCGCGATCCGGCTTGCCCCCGCGACGCTCAGTTTCCTGCTTACCGCCGAGATCATTTCGGGCGTCGGCTCCAGCGCACTGCTCTTAGACGAGCCGTTCGGCTGGATCGAGTTGGCGGGCGCGATCCTGATCATCGCCGGGGCCATGGTCGAAGTATTTCGCCCTGACGGCGCGGCGAAGGCGGACGCGCCGCCAGGCCAGCTCGGCGCCTGACTTCTCAGACCGGGACGACCGGTTGCCTCAAGACCTTCCTCGACCGATCCGTCCGCAATGCCACAGCACAGGAACGCCAGGCCGCGGCCAGTCGCCTTCGCCATCAACCGCCTCCACCGCAGGGCAACCGATCAACCGGCACATACACCGCGTCAGACGGCAATCACATTGGCGTCGGGGCCGTAGGGGAAACCGGTGATGTTTTCGGCGCCCTCCTCTGTCAGGATCAGAATGTCATGCTCGCGATACCCACCGGCGCCGGGCGTGCCGGGCGGGATCGCCAGCATCGGCTCCATCGAGACGACCATGCCCGGCTCCAGCACCGTCTGGATATCCTCGCGGAACTCCAAACCCGCCTCGCGACCATAATAGTGCGAGAGGATCCCGAAGGAGTGACCGTAGCCGAAACTGCGATACTGCAGCAAGGCGCGGTCCGCAAAGAAGGCATTGATTTCATGGCAGATATCGCTGCACCTGGCGCCTGGCTTGATGAGCGACAGCCCAAGTTCATGGGCGGCGACATTCGCTTCCCAAACCGCGCGAGAGGCCGCGTCCGGCTCACCCAGAAACAGCGTCCGCTCCAGCGCAGTGTAGTATCCCGAGATCATCGGAAAGGCGTTCATGCTCAGGGCGTCGCCAGCCTCCAACCGCCGCCCCGTAACCGGGTTATGGCCGCCATCGGTATTGGGGCCGGATTGCAGCCAGCACCAGGTGTCACGGTACTCGGCATCCGGGAAGGCGTCCGCAATCGCGTGCTCCGTCGCGTCGCGCCCGGCCATCGCCACATCGATCTCGCGCACTCCGGGGGCAATCGCATCGCGCATCGCTGCCCCTCCGAGATCGGCGATCCGCGCGCCCTCGCGTATCAGAGCGATCTCTTCAGTGGATTTGACCATCCGCTGACGCATGGTGGCGGGCGCGATGTCGACCGTATCCGGCGCGTCGGCAAACGCATCGAGCGCGGCCCGACCCGCTATAGTCAGGTGGTCAGCCTCCACCCCGACCCGGCGCGAGCCACCCGCAAGATCCGCAACCGCGCGCCAGTAGTTGTCGCGCTGCCAATCGGTGTAGATCACGCTTTCCGCGACCGACCGCCGCCAGGGCTGGCCGGCATCGATCAGCGGCGAGACGACCGCGACCCTGTCGGGCGTTACGACCGCCGCGTAGGGCCGCCCAAAACTGCAATACAGAAAGCCGGTATAGTAGGCGATGTTGTGCATCGATGTGAGGAGCACGACAGGCAGATCGTCTGCCGCCATGATGCCTCGCAGATCCCCAAGGCGGCGGTCGTATTCGGCGTCGGAGAAGGGCAGCGCGGCGCGCGCCTCCCCCTTATAGGCGAGAAAAGCGGGATGGCTGGGCGTGGTCATGGGCTGCTCCGGGCACGGCGACGGAATGTCAACCTACGCCGCCCCTTGCCCCGATTGCACGCGCCTTTCTGCAGCCTGTCCCGTCATGGGCCGAGGGGACAGCCTTGGCGAGGACCAGTTCAATCGCGAGGAAAACCCTACAATCAGGTCCAAAATGGCAATGAAGCGGATTCGGTCTATGCCATGGACCACCACTTTGCGTATGAGCTGGATGAAACCGTCGAAGAGCGGGACCGCAACCCCATCAATCAATGGGAGCGCCACTAAAGGCGTAACGCCGCCGGCGCCGAAGATGCCGAACAGCGTGGCGGAGCGGATGTTCGACTGGAAGCGGTAGAGCGAGAATGAGATCCGAAGCGGCAGCACTCGGGGCACGGACGCCATAGACGATCTCTTGAAGCCGGTGCCACCGATGGTTGGACAAGCCAAGGCGAAGACGCGGAGAAGTGCGCCGCGGCCCAAGGTCGCGACCAAGGTCCGAGCTTTGAAGGCGTTATGTTGTGTCGCACGCTCAGGCGCCTTTTCCGGGTCGATACGTTCTGCAGCCGGAAGCGGTCCGCGCGACGCACCAGCTTTGGGATCCTGTTTGGGCGGCCCCCAACCTAACCCTCCCCCAAAATGGGCGAGGAATAGCCTCCGCGCGGGCTCCCCAACTGGAGCGTAGGATCACACCCGGGATCGGGATTACGCGCCCTAACGGACATAGAAGAGCTCTCGCTCTGGCTCCGGCTCAGTGATCTTAGCCGCTCTTTCACCTTCTAAGGGTGTCTCGGCGCCTTGGATCTTCAGCATCTCGGGGTTCAACCCCTCGTCGGTCTCGAGGCCGCCAGACGTCATCAAGGAATAGCGGATCTTCGCCTGCGACGCCGATAGGTCCTCGGGCGCCTGCCCACTAGATCGGACGCGATCAGGGGAGAGTATCAGATCTCGACCAGCCGCGCCGCCTGTTTCGACCTCTGGGCGGCGAGCCGCTGATCGAGCGTGACAGTGTTGGTAGTGGTTGCGATGCAGTCCGCCTCTCGATTGCCGTTGCGGACGGTCCCAGGCAGTTCTACGAAGCGATGTCCCCTGCCGCAAAGAAAGGCTTCCCGTCCATCCTGGCGGACGCCTAGAGACCCTCCGGCATCAGCTACCGTTCGTCGGACTGCGCAGATGAGGTCCCGGTGGATAGACTGCGTAAGAACCGACAGTCAGTATCCTCTCGGTCCGCCAGCGACGACGCTGCGACCGAACGCTCGCGCAACGATGCTGGGCTAGAGTCGCGCCGGGACCCAGTGACCGTTCTTGGTCTCTGCAAGGACATGAGAATGCGCACTTAAATCCGAGATCGACCGGTTCAGGTCAAGCCTCTGGCGAAGCCAGATATACGGCATCGCTGACCTTTTCCATCCAATCCACCCTCTCCCCGTCCAGGCGTTCCTGGAGCGCAATATGGGTCATCGCATGGTCAGGCGCAGCACCATGCCAGTGCTTTGCCCCGGGCGGGATCCAAACCGTGTCGCCGGCGCGGATCTCGCGCAGCGGGCCACCCTCCTCCTGGACCCGGCCGATCCCATCCAAAACATGGAGGGTCTGGCCAAGCGGATGGGTATGCCAGGCCGTGCGGGCGCCAGGCGCAAAGCTCACGCGAAGCGCACTGATCCGCGCAGGCTCGGGAGCGTCGACAATCACCACTTGCAGGACGGTGCCGGTGAAATAGTCCGGGTTACCGGTCGATGTGGGACGGCTGGGCCCGGGAAAAAGCTCGATCATCTTACCCTCTTCAGCTGGGACGGAATGGGCAACCATCCTAGCCCATACCATGGTCGCGCGCCGCCGGGCACGACGCTGCGCGGTACCGGCCGATCCGCCGCAGGTCGTTGCCTGGACAGCGCCGCGAGCGCGGTCATGATGCTGAGCCATGGAAACCGCAAGCGCGGCGCCTCGCCGCCCCCTCCTCGCCTATCTGCTGCTGACCCTGACGGCGCTCTTCTGGGCCGGGAACGCGGTTGCCAGTCAGTTCGCCGTCGGCGCGGTCTCGCCGATGTTGCTGGTGACCCTGCGGTGGCTTGGCGCGCTCGCCTTGACGCTGCCGCTGGCCTGGAGCGCGCTCGTCGCGGACTGGCCGCGGCTGCGGCCGCATCTCGGCTTTACAGCAGCGATGGGGGCAATTGGGTTCACGCTCTTCAACGCGCTCTTCTACGCCGCTGCGAAGGACACGACCGCGGTGAATATGGGGATCATCCAGGGCTCGATGCCGGTTCTGGTGATCGCCGGTGCCTATCTGCTGCGGCAATCGCAGGTCAGCATGCCACAGGTTGCCGGGGTCTTTGCCACAGTCTTGGGCGTCGTCACAGTGGTCGCCCAGGGCGATCCTGCGCGCATTGCGGCGCTCGACGTCAATCCGGGGGATGGCCTGATGTTGATCGCCTGCTTGCTCTACTCAGGCTACACGCTCGGCCTCCGCAACAGGCCCGCCGTGTCGCCGGAGGCGTTTTTTGCGGTGATGGCAGCCGCTGCGTTTGTCACCTCCCTGCCCTTTCTGGCTGCCGAAGCAGCGCTTGGCACGGTCCTGTCCCCCACCCCGACCGGTTGGGGGGTGGTGGCCTATGTGATCCTGTTCCCCTCGCTCTTCGCGCAGATCTTCTGGCTGAAGGGTGTCGGCGTGGTCGGCCCCGCGCGGGCCGGTGTCTTCATCAACATCGTGCCGGTCGCCACAGCCCTCCTTGCCGTAGGGCTGCTTGGAGAGGCATTTGCGGCCTACCATCTGATCGGTCTCACGCTGGTGCTGGGTGGGATTTGGCTCTCGGAATGGCGTGGCGGCGGCTGAAGACGGCTTGGGTCTTTTCATTTTGACGTAAACGCAACGGGTTCACCGATTATGAAAAGCTGCTACCCTCGCTCGAATCTTGTGATGGACCAGGGCGACGCTGCTTGGCATCCTAAGTCCGGCTATGGGATAGGTCCGGCTTCAGAGGCGGCGGCTTCTGGCTAACGGCCTCTTTGATGTGGTGCGGCCGTCGGCATTGGCGGCAGGCGACTGTGTGAGTGGATGATGACCGTAAGGGCGAAATTGATGGTCCGGTCGACGCGACACGCGAGCCTATCCAACGCTGTGACATCCGCCACCGACTTGCCATTGTATCTCTGCACTATCGCCAGCATCACCGGCGAAGGGGTAGCGGGATGAGTAAAGTCGATCTTCTACGCCACGAGTGGCCGGCACGACCCCTGGACGAGATCGAAGGGCTCGGCGCGCGGGCGGCCCGCGGTGCTGGATACAACGAAGCGCTTTCGGGCCAGGCCGGGCGGGCGGCGCGCTGGCTCGCCGCCAGGGGCCTGCCAGGGCCCGAGGCGCTGCGAGCGCTTCTGGTTCTGCAGGAACGTAGTGGCGGTCGAGGCCTGCATCCGGTCTCGCTGTCGGACAGCGGTGCCGACGATGACGGTCGTGGAACACTGTGCCCGATCAGCGTGGGCGCAGCTCTAGCCGCCAGTCCCGACCGGCTCTCCGTCGGCGAGCGTTTCGTTTTTGCGACCGTCGCCTACCCCATGCTGGCATTGCCGGCCATTGGTCTCATGGCGCAGTCATCCGACCAGATTGTCGGCGTCGCCTGGCATGGGCTCAGCGTGATCCTAACCGCAAAAGGCCTTAGCCTTCGCGGCGATCAGGGTGGATTGCACACTGCCAGCGCTACCAGCGTTGTCATCGGTCAGGCTCCAATCGGTCGGGCCGATCTGCGGCCATCCTGCGACCGACGGGCGATCGATCCGGATGTTTGGGCGGCGCTCGAGGGCTTTGCCGCCAGGGCGCCGTCGCCGGCCGGCATCGTGATGGGTGGTAGGCCAAGCGCCGACGGGCCCGGAAGCTTCTAGCGCGCTCGCCGACCCGATTGCCTCGGTTCTCGCGCTCAAGGGTGTTCTTCGGGCGCTTTTTCGTGGCGACCATCTGAGTCAGATTGGCTGAAGAATGCCGCGAGTTGGCCGGGGCGCAGTTGTGGGAGGGCTTAGCGTTTCCGCTACCGATCCCCCAAGGCACCGGAACACCCCAAGTCACAACGGCGAAGCGCGACAGAAAAACCCCAGCGCCTGGTCCGGGCGCCGGGGTTCTCGTTTTCGTGGGCGTTACGACGGTACGCCGCCTCGCAGATAGGATCAGTCGCTTAGAACCGGCGCCCGCGTGATCGCACCTTCTTCTGCGTTCAGGACATCGACGACCTCGACGGTCAGGGTGTCGGTATCCTTTGGCCCAACCTTTTGGTTGTTGAAGGAGATGTCGTCGATCCCGCCGGAGTCCGGCATGAAGTAGGCCAAGGTGCGGACATTGTCGTAGCCGATCTCGAGCCGGACATGGCGGCCATCGCCGAGGTTGGGTACGGTCAGGTGGCCCAGCTCCCGCGGGTCATGCTCCTGCTTGGGCGGCTGCGGAACATCGTCGATCTTCTTCCAGTCCGTGTGCTTGAAGGGTTTCAGCTCTCCGGTGCCGTGATCAGTGGTGAACTCGCCGGTCGGATCGGTGACGATGTCGTCATACGCTCGAATAACCCCACCCTGCTCGGTGTCGAAGACGATCATCGAATTCACGGTGGTCGGCTCGTCGAAGTGTATCAGGAACCAACCGCCATACTTCTCATCATCCGGGTCGTTACTGTCGCCATCCTCGGACATGATCAGGATGTTGCCGCGGTCAGTGGAGCGCAAATCCGAATCCTGGCCGGAGATATCGACGGTATCGAACACCATCGGGACGTTCTCCTCGTACTTGTCCTCGCCCGGCAGGAAGTCATCCGACGCCGTGACACCCTGGCTGATAAGGCTGAGATGCACGTCGATGGTGACGCCGTAGCTGTCGAGATACGGGTCGATCGACCTACCGTCGCCCTTGTGAGCGGGCAGTTCCGAGTTGAGGATGTCACCGCGCACTATAGGCTGGTTGTCATAGTCGCCATCGAAGGTGATCATCTCGTGGCGCTGCACCGGCTCGCTGAGGAAGACGTCCAAGATCTGCTCCGGCTCGACATCCTCATGCGTGATCGCGTTGCCCATTTCGTCGCAAGGCATCACGGCAATCTTGAAACGCCGGCGATCGGCGACCGCAGTCGTGTTCGGATTGCAGATATTCGTGGTGCTGTCCTCGACACCCTCGGGATCGAGCAGGCTCGCAAAGGTTTCGTACTTGTAGACGTCGTAGCGTGTGTAAGCGTCCTCGGGGAACTGGGTGGCACCATGGTTTTGCGACCAGTACTCCTCCAGCTGCCCCAGACTCACCTTGCCTGCAACGATGTCGCAATCGCCATTGTGGTAGCACTCAGCGGTCGGGAGACCCATTGAGTCGGAGACCGCGTCATAGTCCTCGGCGGTGCAGGTGTATAGTTCGCCAGCGATCGTATTCATATCGGGCGACACCTGCGGTTCGAACGCAATCGCGCCCAAAGCCGGATCGAAGATGCCGAACCGAGTGTTCAGCGCCGCATGCACCGGCAGCGAGTCGGTCACGTCCGAGCTCACATCGATGGTGGAGCCAAGGCAGGACGGGTTATTGATCGCCATTAGGCAAAGGCTTTGCTGGATGCCGCTGTAGCCCGAGCAGGTGCCCAGAGCATCGTCCTGTAGATTGGTGACGGGCGCGTATTCGCCCCCTTCCCAAGCGGAGTCGCGGTTCTTCGTAAATTGGATCTGCTGGCCAGCCTCGAGCCCCTCGGTGTCCACACCGCTCGGCATGCAAGCGGCCAGGATGGTGGTATGGCATCCGCCGAAGGACTTCAGCGTGGCCGCCGCCCAGGTGTTCACCTCAAAGCTTTGCTGGCCGCCGACATGGCCGACACTGTTCGCAAACTGCAGCAGGCTCCAATCAACATCCGAGCTTGCCGCGGTCAGGACAACGTGGGTTGCCTCGAGCGAGTCGGTGGTGATCAAACCGTTGATCGCGTCCTGCGTTAGCATCCGCGAATTCGCTGGGACATTGGGCGAACCGGTCAGGAAGATCACCTGATCGACCGCGAAATCCTCCCCGCCATTCGTCCCTTTCAGCGACGCTTTGTTGATGTAGTCGTTCTCGATCGCTGCTGTGGCGCGCGCGATTGCGTCGGACTCTTGGTCAAGCTCGGCCGCTGCAGCGACCGCAAGGTGATCCACATAACCCTGCAAGCGGCTGTGGGTCACCAGCGTGCGACCGGTGTCGACCACGAGCCCCATGAAGGCAAACGTCAAGATCATCAGCACGAGCGAAAAAATTAAAATCCCGCCCTGTTCGTCATTGATAAAGCGGCGCATCACGGCCCCCGGAGCTGTTGTCCAAACCTCAAACGCCAAGAAACATTATGTGAGATTCTACTTCAACCACTCTGCCATAAGCTCCTCATAACTATGAGGGAAATGTTGCTAAAATATGTACAGTTCCGTCGCATTTGCCCGCTTTTGGCCGTTCGAGGCGTCGCCGCGGTCGTCGCGCGATCCGGACCTCGACGCCCCTGGGGAGAAGCGGTGATCTGGCACACACGCAAAGGGCGGACCCGAGGGCCCGCCCTTTCCGCTCGCAGGTGGTGTGACGCGATCAGTTTGTCATGATCGGGAAGGTCGCGATCTCTTTGGAGGTCGGAGACAGGGTCTCTAGGATCTCCATGGTGATCGTGTCCCGCTCGGTGGGCTCGGCCTTCGAGTTCTGGATCACGATGTCGTCGATGCCGCCGGAGTCCGGCATGAAGTAGGCGATCGTCCGGATACTGTTGTAGCCAACATCGAGGCGGGTGTGCTTTCCGTCGCCGAGGTTCGGCACCGTGAGGTGAGCCAGCTCGTCCGGATCATGCCCTTCGCCGTCGCCGCCGGAGAGCTGCTTCAGCTGGCCATTGCTCTTGTTGGTCTCATACTCGCCGGTCGGGTCCTCTTCGATGTAGTCGTACAGGCGAACC
The DNA here is from genome assembly GCA_039513195.1 of Pseudomonadota bacterium. Lineage (GTDB taxonomy): Bacteria > Pseudomonadota > Alphaproteobacteria > Rhodobacterales > Rhodobacteraceae > Thermohalobaculum. The sequence continues at coordinate 15,376 of JBCCRM010000020.1, forward strand.
ACACCGCCATCTTCAGTGTCGAACACGATCATCGAGTGCACATAGGTCGGCTCGTCGAAGTGGATCAGAAACCAGCCGCCCTTCGCCTCGTCATCCGGGTCATTGCTGTCCCCGTCCTCCGAGATGATCACGATGTTACCCCGGTCCGTCGCCGCAAGATCCTCGTCGCCGCCGGTCCAGTTCACCGTGTCGAAAAGCATGGGCATGTTTTTGTCGCCCTTATTTTTGTTCTTGTGGCTCAGCTTGATCCCGAAGGTGACGCCGTGCGTGTCAGCATAGGGGTCGATCGACCGGCCATCGCCCTTCTTCGGCGACAGTTCCGAGGTAATGACGTCGCCGGAGGTCAGCGGTTCACCCTGGAACATGCCGTCGAAGGTGATGGCGTCCAAACGTTCGACCGGCTCGGTCAGAAAGGCGTTGGCGTAGGCGACCGGCTCGATGTCAGTGAAGGCCTCCCCATCACCCATGGTGCTGCAATCGACGATTGCGATCTCGAACTGGCGGCGGTTAAACGCCGGAGAAGCGTTCGGGTTGCAGATGTTGTTGGTCGAGTCTTCGGGACCTTCGACATCCAGCAAGCCCATCAGAACCTCGTACTGATAGATCTCGAAGCGCGTCTCGAGCCAATGCGGGAAGGTGCTACCCGGGTGGTTTTGCTCCCAGTACAGCTCCAGCGCATCTTGAGAGATCGGGTCGGAATAGATGTCGCATTCGCCCGTGTGGAAGCAGTCATCGACCGGCAAACCCATGGAGTCCGAGACCTCGTCGAAATCCTCGGCCGTGCAGGAGTAGAGCGCACCGGAGATGGTGTTCGCATCCGGGGAGACCTGATCGGACACGGCGATGGCACCCAAGATCGGGTCGAAGATGCCGAAGCGCGTATTCAAAGCGGCGTGGACGCTGTAGGTATCGACCCCCGAGTTGATGTCGGGAATGTCGGCGGTAAAGTCGACCGAGTTCGGACCACAATCGGTTGCATGACTGTTGATTGCCATCAAACAATGCAGCTGATCGACCCCGGTATAGCTTGAGCAGGTGCCGTGGATATCGTCCGAGATATTTGTGACGATCCCGTACTCCCCAGCTTCCCAAACCTCGTCGCGGTTCTTGACCATCTTAACCTGGCTGCCCGGATCGAAGCCGCTCCAGTCATTGTTCTGGGGTGCGCACATCGAGATCATCGGCTCAACGCAAAAGCCGGTTTCCAGCCGTGCTGCCGCCCAGGTGCTGACCTGAAATGCCTCTGGGCTCGCCACCTGCCCGAGAGAGTTGACGAATTTCAGCATGCCCCACTCGACATCTACCGCAGTGCCGGTCACCAGCACATGCGTCGCCAGCGCGGCGTCCGGCGTAATGAGGTCTTGGAAATCCTCGGTCTCGAGCATTCGCCCATCGGCGCGTGGCGCGTCAGTCAGGAAGTAGAGGTCGCCAAGCTGGAAGTCCTCACCGCCGTCAGCGCCGCCTAGGGCGGACTTGACAATATAGTCGTTCTCCACGGCCGCCCGTGCCCGGGTGAGAGCATCAGCTTGCCCATCCAGCTCATTGGCGGCGGCGAGCGCCAAATTGTCGACATAGCCCTGAACGCGGCTGTGCGTGATCACAGTGCGGCCAGTGTCAACGAGAATACCCATGAACCCAAACAAAAGGATCATGATCACCAGCGAGAAGATGAGGACCGACCCCTCCTCGTCGCGCATGTACCTGGTCATGTCAGCCCCCAAGGCAACTGTTACAACATGCACCGAGGCTGCGGGAGCGCGCGGCTGCTGTCAACAAAGAAGCAGTATTGTTTAAGTTTTCGAGCAAGTAAGATGCAGACAAACACACGCTCTTTGGTTGTTTTCTGTTATCCTTACTCAGCATTTATTATATACTAAACAAAGAATGGCCTAGTTATTCTTTTTATGAACAAAATATAGATCTAATGAAGGCTGAACCGTGTCGAGGGCGCCAAATTCGTGAATAAAATATTGCAAGCAGATCTACGAAGTCTGAGGTGAGCCGAATCGCATATGCTACTGTATCTAGGTTGTTTTTACCTAAGCTTACATGCGTATTTGGCGATGCCTAGATAGCGCAAAGAAAAACCCGCCGCGCTGGAGCGCAGCGGGTTATTGGCAACCTGTTTTGCAGGATCTGCCAGCAGGCGTCAGGTGCTGGAGAGATCCTCGCCGTAAGCCGTGGCGCTCACCGCGTTGAGCTGGATCAGACCGATCATGCTCAGGAAGTTGATTGGCAGCGGGCGCTCCGCGATCGTGATGGTGATCTCTGGGATAAATGGTCCACCGGCTGCCCCCAGGTTGCGATAGGCGTAAGTAACAGCCAACTCTTCCTGCTCCAGTCTGGGATAGAGCCGCTGCGCCTCGCCGAGAAGCTCCAGAAAGGCCACGGAGTCGCAGTTCGGATCCAGCGCCGCGCCATCGCAGACAAAGGGGCCGCCCGGGTCGACGCAAGCGTGGTCGCCGTCGTCGTCAAAGCATGCGTCGCCTGCCTCTCCATTCGTAGGGTTGAGCGTGTTTTCCGCTGGAACGCTCACATGGACCGGCGAGCGAACAGCGGCAAATCGCGCTGCCAACTGCGCTGCCTTTTGCGACGTCTCCGAAACGAAGAAGGCAATCGCCACCTCGATCACGGTGAGGACGACAACCATCAGCGGCAGCAGCGTCACCACGAAGTCGATCGTGGCCTGGCCACGCTCATCTTTCAGGAAAGCGCGCAACATCAATTCGTCTCCACCAGGATATCCTCCGCACCACATTGTGCGCTGGCGATTTCCGCAGCGGTGCACCCACTGCCAAGCGGCGCCTCATAGGCATAGCGCGCCATATCCGTGGAAACGAAGGTTGCGGTCCCATCGGCGATCTGGGTCGCGTCGCGCAATAGGATCGTGTAGGATAGGAAGGGCAATTCGACCTCGATCTGCGCCTGCACCCGCACGATCTGATAGGGCTGCCGGAAGTTGGTTCCGTCATCCTCGACGGTCACCCACCAGTTCAGGATCACCTCGTCAGGCTCGATCCCGACACGGTCGGCGACAAGCGTCTGAGCCATGTCGACGAAGTGCTCTTTCGGGCTGATGAAGATATCACCCGATGGTCCGGTGACCTCATCGGCGGGCGCGCGCGACAGCAGCCGCGTGGCGTCGGAGACGGCGCTGTCTAATGCCTCGCGCACGATGAGAGACCGGCCGTATTCCGCGGTGATGCACATCACCCCGACCAAGAGAGGAACGCTTAGCACGAACTCCAACGCTGCGGAGCCGCGCTCATCCCTCGCAAAAGCTCGTAAGCCTTCGCCGATGATGGATTGGATGCACATACCAACTCCTCTAAACCCACGCAATCACACCTGCTACACGGATATGGCAGGAATGTGGCATAACCGTCTCGCATGGGCAAGACAACGCAACGGAAACGCTCAAGGGCGGGTGTATCTGCAACAAAGGCGGCAATCCTGAGGCGAAAACTCGATGATTCCTGTTCACTGTAAAAAGAACGCTTTGCAGTCATATGCTTAGGTACTAACTTAGCTTAGGTTGCACCATAGAGCGCCTGACCCCCACTCTTCCGTCAAGCTGCAGAAATGCACCGCTTATTTTGCATACATGCAACATCTCTCTTGCGGTCTGATGGTGTCGGTCTGCTCCGGCAAGCGAGAGAGGCGGATCGGTAACCCATTGTGCTCGTCACAGTTCCCCCACAGAAAGCGCCAACACGGGTCGCCACGGACCAACCGTTCCTAGGGAAAATCCGGGAAAGGGGTGATAGAAGGTCCCTTATGACGCCAAGGAAAGACGCTCGCACCCTGGTCTGGCCTGCCTGCGGGTTCGCCGCGCTGTGCGCGGCACCGGCGATCGGCGTCGCAGCGTCGACCCTGGCGAGCGACTGGCAGACCTGGCACATGTTGAGCGAGACGGTGCTGCCTCGCTACGCGTGGACCACGGTTCAGCTTGTGGTCATGGTCTCGATCGGCGTCGCCGTGATAGGCACCGGCACCGCGTGGCTGGTCACCAATTGCCGGTTTCCAGGGCGTCCGGCCTTCGAGTTGGCCCTGGCCCTGCCGCTGGCTTTTCCCGCTTACGTCCTCGCTTATGCGTATACCGACCTATTGGACCATCCGGGCGCGGTGCAGACACTTCTGCGGGATCTGACCGGGTGGGGACCGCGGGACTATTGGTTCCCGGAAATTCGCTCCTTGCCCGGAGCCGCGGCGATGCTGATCCTGGTACTCTACCCTTACGTCTATCTCCTGGCCCGAGCGGCATTTCTTCATCAGTCAGTCACGGCGCAGCATGTCGCGCGCACCCTGGGATGCGGACCGGCGGCGACCTTTTTCCGCGTCAGCCTCCCTATGGCGCGCCCAGCCATCGCCGGGGGGGTGTTGCTGGCGCTAATGGAGACCATCGCCGATTTCGGCACGGTGGCGCATTTCGGGGTGCAGACCTTCGCGACCGGGATCTACCGGGCCTGGTTCTCGATGGGCGACCGCTTGGCGGCGGCGCAGCTCTCTGCCTGTTTGCTCTTGGTCGCCATTACGCTCGCGGTTCTCGAACGGGCACAGCGCGGCGCGGCGCAACGCCACCAGGCCGGCCAGCGCTACGAGGCGCTGCAGGTGACCGAACTGCGGGGGTGGCGAGCCGCGTTTGCAACGGGGTTCTGCGCCTTGCCAATCCTATTCGGTGTGGTGGTGCCGGTGATCATGCTCGGCTCGATGGGATACTCCTCCGGGCAGAACCTGCTTGCCCCGCGCTATATCAGCTTCTCTGTCAACTCTGTCATACTGGCGAGTATCGCAGCCCTCCTCACGGTCGCCGCAGCACTGCTGATCGCCTATGCTTGCCGGCTCGCACCCGGGGCGGTCACCCGCGGCGCTGCTCTGACCGCAGGCCTCGGCTATGCTGTGCCGGGCGGGGTCATTGCTGTCGGGCTGCTGGTCCCGTTTGCGGCCCTCGACAATGCGGTCGATGCGTGGATGCGGGCGCAGTTCGGGATCTCTACCGGCCTGCTGATCACGGGCTCCATCATGCTGCTGGTGATCGCCTATATGACCCGCTTCATGGCGATAGCTTTGAACTCGGTCGATGCCGGGCTGGCCACGATCAGGCCGACCATGGACCAAGCGGCCCGTACCCTCGGCGCTCCGCCGGCAGCGACGCTGGTGTGGGTGCATGCGCCTCTATTGCGCGGCAGCCTGTTGACGGCGGCATTGATCGTCTTCGTGGACGTGATGAAGGAACTGCCGGCCACGCTGATCATGCGTCCGTTCAACTTCGACACACTGGCAGTGCAGGCCTACCGCCTTGCCTCCGACGAGCGTTTGCGCGAGTCGGCGGTCCCGTCGTTGGTTATCGTGGCCTTTGGCGCGCTGCCGGTGATCCTGCTGGCACGGGAAATCCGTCGCACCCGGCCGGGTCACCGTCAATCCGACACGCCTCCAGCCAGCGGTATTGCGATGAGGTAGGAAGGCCGGCCGGTTGGAGCCACTAACAAGGCGGCGCTCAAAAAGAAGACGCCCGCCACTACGAGCGTGGCGGGCGTCCATCTTGTCGCCAGGAAGAACGCGGTCTCACCGACCCCGCGCCCTAACTCAGACGGCAGTCACTCGTAGCCGACGCTATCGTAGATCTGCTGCGCCTTGGTCTGGTTCTTGCCCAGCACAGCCAGGTTGAGATCGTCGGCGCGGAAGAGGCCGAGCTTCGCAGTCGAGGCGCTGAGGCCAACGCCAGGCACCGCCGGGTACTCGTCATTGCCGGCCGAGAAGTACTGCTGCGCGCTCTCGCTCGCCAGGTACTCCAGGAACTTGATGGCGTTCTCGCGGTTCGGCGCATTCTTCGCGACACCGCCGACCGAGATGTTCACATGGGTGCCCACATCCGATTGGTTCGGGAAGACCCAGCCGATGCCGTCGATGTCGTCCGACACGCCCTTAACTGCCTTCCGCACCGCGCGCGCAAAGTAGTAGGTGTTCGACACAACGATGTCGCACTCGCCCGACACGATCGCACGGAGCTGGTCGGTGTCGCCGCCCTGCGGATCGCGCGCCCGGTTCGCGTACATGCCTTCGGCCCAGTCGGTCGCGGCATCCTCGCCTGCATGCTCGATCACCGACGCCATCAGCGACAGCATGTAGATGTTGGAGCCCGACCGGGTGCAGACCATGCCCTTGTATTTCGGGTCGGCCAGGTCGGCATAGGTGGTCGGCGGATCGGATACGTCGTTCTTGTCGTAGAAGATGATTCGCGCGCGCTGGCTAAAGCCATACCAGTTCCCGTCGGGGTGACGGAGATGCTCTGGGATCCGGCTGGTCAATTCGTCCGAGGTCACCGACTGCAACAAGCCTGCTTGATCGGCCCGCCACATGCGGCCGGCATCGACCGTCAGCAGGATGTCGGCAGGGCTGTTCTCACCCTCGGCCTTCATGCGCCCGATCAGCTCGCTCGCCTTGCCTTCGATTCGGTTGATCTTGATGCCGGTGGCTTCTTCGAACTCGCTATAAAGCCGCTCATCAGTGTCGTAGTGGCGCGACGAATAGAGGTTCAGCTCGCCTGCTGCAAAAGCTGGCCCAGCCCCCATCGCGGCAACGCAAAGCGCCAGGGCGGCGCCGCGCATTGAATATTTCATGGTGTTCTCCTCCACCGAGTCCAACAGTCTGTACCGTGACTGTAGCGGTCCGCTATCAGTACCTTAGCGTTACAGTCAACCATAGAATGGGTTCGTTTTTCAGAGTTCAAGGGCTGGCAAAGACTGCTTCGAAGGAAAGGCGAAATTCGTCTGGATTCTCTCTCGAAGCACGACTCATGTTGAGGGTAGATGCCTACTCTGAAGGGGCGCCCGAGCAGAGCATGCCCCATCGCCTTAACCGATCGGCAGGACCCGGGACACGCAATCTTTACGCGCATCGCCCTAAGCCAGGCCACGAGCGGCGGCGGGACACAGACTGGCCACATCCCTCTGCCGGGCGCCCTTTGCGCATGCCTCGAACGGGCAGCGGAGGACAGGCAAGGACCGACCCAACCATGTACGAGCCGCGCGAGAACGTGCTGCATCTGAAGTCCGACGGGCCGGGCGCGATCCCGGTCAACGCGGATCAAGGTTATCTGAGCCTGCGAGCCGGCCGGTTCGAGGAGGCGCGTCAGATCTTTCGTGGCTGCTTGCGGGCCGACCCAACCGACTATCGCTCCCAGATCGGGCTCTGCGCGGCGCTGGACGAGGGGGGCGACCACTACGGGGCAGCAACCATGCTGCGCGCGGTGGCACGGCATCACCCGCTAATCCCGCCGCACCGGGTCGATCCCGGGCTGCCCTCGCTCTTGGAGATCCGATCGCTCGAGGCCGCGCGCTATGTCGTGACGCGGCGGAGCGGCGGCGACGGCTTCAAGATCGTGCTTTCGGGCGGCCATTTTTCGCTCGACGCACTTCTGCCCAGGGGAAACGTCAACCGCTATCTCGGCAACCAACTTCGGGAAAATCTCGACGAACTGACCGATGAGGATGGCGAGATGCATTTGGCAGTGAACACCATCGCCTGCCCCGATACCGGTGAAGAGGCGCTCCGGGCCCTGGCCAGCTTTCTGGCAGGCCGACCGGATCTGCCCGTGGTTAACCCTCCCGACGGTATCCTGGCGCTATCCCGCGACCGGTTGCATCGGCGCTTGCAGTGGGAGGCGGGAATCGCTGCCCCGCGCACTCTGCGCCTGCCCGCCGGGCTGACTGCCGATGCGGTGCAGGAGAGGCTGGTCCGCCACGGTCTACAGTACCCCGTACTTTTGCGTGAGGCCCTATCCGGGACCACCGACCGCCTGGCTCTGATCCACGACCGGAGCTGGCTGGAGGTTTGGCTGGAGCAGAGCGAGGGCAGCGACTTCCAATACCTGCAACAATTCCACGACGTCGCTGACCCAGCCGGCCATGTGGTGAAGTGGCGGGGCTTTTTCGTCGACGGCACATTTTATCCCGCCGCCCGAGTGGTCAGCGACACGTGGCATGTCAGAATGGGCGACCGCGATCGGCTGATGGCCGAGCACGAGGAGCTGCGGGCGGAGGAACGGCGGTTTCTACAGGCGCCTGGCCGGGCGCTCGGATCGGGTCGCCTGGCGGCCCTAGCCCGCCTCCCCGATCTGCTGAAACTCGACTTCTTCGGTGTCGATTTCACCATCGGTCGGGATGGCGACGTGCTGGTCCTCGCAGCAAATCCCGCAATGCCGATCATTCTCGACTATGGCGACGACTATCCCTACGCAAAGCCCCATTTGGCGAAAATCCCCGCGGCGTTCGAGGGCCTGGTGGAGCGCAAGCTGGGCATGGAGCCGGAGCCCGAATAGCCCGGTGCAGACGGCCGAGAGACTGCCCTCGATTTACAAGCTTCACACCTGTGGTCTTTGTAAACTACACGATTTTCACAACAACCCGATATCCCTGCGCCTTTCGCCCACTGCGATGTATCTCGAATGCTGACAGCCGCCGGGGAACGGCGCAACAAAGCTCGAAGGGGAACGCCAGTATGAATACGCTCGTCCGAGACATCGTTGCAGGGGATCCCGATCTAAATCGCAGCACTTCAGCACCGATTGTGCGACCTCGCCCAAGCCGGCCGCTGAGCGACGGACTGCGCGAAGCCATCGGCGCAGATACGGGCGATGTCGCGGTTTTGCCGATGGCCATGGAGGCGGCGTGGACCGAGGCTTTGACGCGGAACTTGATGCCTGGGCAGACCCTGGTTCTGATCGGTCTCGTCGATGAGAGCCCGCTGGCAGACTTGGCTCGGCGTCTGGAATTGAACGTCGAAGCGTTTCCGGCTGAGCGCGATGGATCTCGGTCGTTTGCGGACCTAGCGAAGCGCCTCGGCGCAGATGCGGAGGACGCGGTGGCTGCGGTCGCCGTGATCTGTCCCGAAGACGGCGCCACTTCAGCGGCGCTGATCTCCGGCACCCGGATCCTTCTCGACCACGCCTGGCATGGCGCGAAGCTCTTTGTCGAGGACCGAGGCCTGATCGGTGCCGCCGCCTTTGCGATGGACGCCTGGGGTGTCGATCTCGTCTGCGCCGACTCCGGCACGGTGGACTGCCTGCCCGCCGGCATGACCGTGGTCGGCGAACGCCAGTCTATCCCGCGCCACTAACCAAACGCCGCTCCGGAGAAAAATACAGACGCGGGATGCCCAAACGGCTCCGCGCCCGGAGAGGTATTTCGAAGGGAGCAATCGAAGTGGACATTCACGAACATCAGGCGAAGACGCTGCTCTCGGAGTTCGGGGTCCCAGTGCCACCAGGGGCTGTTGCTTTTAGTCCGGAACAGGCGAGTTGGAATGCGCGCGAGATCGGCGGCTCGAAATGGGTGGTCAAAGCGCAGATCCATTCCGGCGGGCGCGGCGAGGTCGGCGGCGTCAGACTCTGCGGCTCCGACGAGGAGTTGCTGGAGGCCGCCGGCAGCATGCTTGGCCGCCGCCTGGTCACGCGGCAAACCGGAGAGCGGGGCAAGCTCTGCCAACGCCTCTATGTCGAGCGTGCAACCGACATCGCGCGAGAGATCTACCTGGGCCTCGTTCTCGACCGCGCGTCGGAGCGGATCATGGTCGTGGCCTCGGAAGAAGGCGGCATGGAGATCGAGCAGCTCTCCCTCGAAAAGCCAGACAGCATCCTTCGCATGACCATCGACCCGGCCGCCGGTCTCTGCGACTTCCAGGCGCGAGAGTTGGCGTTCGGTCTCGGCCTTCAGGGTCCCCAGATCGGTGAGGCGGTTAAGATCCTTCGCGGTGCCTATCGCGCCTTTCGCGACCTCGACGCGACTATGGTCGAGATCAACCCATTGGCGGTCACCGGCGACGGCACGCTGGTGGCGCTCGATGCCAAAATGTCTTTCGATGACAATGCGTTCTATCGCCGGCCTGAGATTGCAGCGCTGCGCGACAAGAGCCAGGAGGACCCGCGCGAGAGCAATGCCGAGGATCAGGGCCTCGCCTATGTCGGCCTCGACGGCAATATCGGCTGCATGATCAATGGCGCAGGCCTCGCCATGGCGACGCTGGACATGATCAAGCTGGCGGGGGGAGAGCCGGCAAACTTCCTCGATATCGGCGGCGGCGCGAGCCCCGAGCGGGTGCTGAAGGCGTTTCGTGCCGTCCTGATGGACCCGAAGGTCGAGGTGCTGCTCGTAAACATCTTCGCGGGCATCAACCGCTGCGATTGGGTGGCGGAGGGCGTGGTCTGGGCCTTCCGCGAGATCGACATGCCGGTCCCCGTTGTCGTCCGCCTCTCCGGCACCAATGTCGAGGAAGGGCAGCGGATCATCGCCACAAGCGGCCTGCCGATCATCACCGCCGACACGCTGGCCGATGCGGCGCAAAAAGCCGTCGCAGCGCTCAACAAGCACTGAGGGAGGGCTCACCCATGGCAATCATCATCGACGAGACCACCCCAGTCCTCGTGCAGGGCATGTCCGGCCGGCTAGGCCAATTCCATGCCAGCGACATGATCAAACACGGCACAAATGTTGTCGGCGGCGTCACGCCCGGAAAGGGTGGGCAGCGCCTGTTGGGGCGGCCGCTTTTCAACACCGTGCGCCAGGCGGTGCGCGAAACCGGGGCCGAGGCCTCGCTCGTCTTCGTGCCGCCTCCCTTTGCCGCCGATGCGATCATGGAGGCCGCCGACGCCGGCGTGCGCTCCGCGGTTTGCATCACAGACGGCATTCCGGCCCAGGACATGATGCGGGTGAAACGCTATCTGCGCCGCTACAAGGCCGCGCGACGGATGCGCCTGATCGGACCCAACTGCGCCGGCGTGATCAGCCCGGGCAAGGGCTTCATGGGCATCATGCCGCCGCACATCTACGAGCCCGGCCGCGTCGGCGTGGTCAGCCGGTCGGGCACGCTCGGCTATGAGGTGGCGAGCCAGATGCAGACACTGGGCCTTGGCGTTTCCACTTCCGTCGGTATCGGCGGCGATCCGATCAACGGGTCGAGCTTCCGGGACATCCTGGAGCTGTTCGAGGCCGATCCGGAAACCGATGCGGTGATGATGATTGGCGAGATCGGTGGGCCGCAGGAGGCCGAAGCGGCGGAATACGCCCGCGACGAGATGTCCAAGCCGGTGATCGCTTATGTTGCCGGGCTGGCCGCACCGAAGGGGCGCAAGATGGGCCACGCCGGTGCGATCATCTCTGCCTTTGGCGAAAGCGCCCAGGAGAAGGTGTCGCTGTTGCAAGACGCAGGCGTTACTGTGGCGCCGAACCCGTCCTCGATGGGCGAGACGGTGGCCAAGGTCCTTGCCGACCGGGGCTTGGCGCAGATCGCAGCGGCATAGCTGCTGGTCGGGCGAGGTTGACAACTGTCGAGCAGAGGGTGGGCGACGCGCCCACCCGACCTATTCCGCGGCCTTTTCCGCCATGCCTGCTCCGGACAGGCGTGCATGGTGGAGTGCCGCAATGGCGCAGGAGGCGAGGCGCGCCTTCTCCCCATCCGCCCGCGAAGTCAGGATGATCGGTGCCGCAGCGCCCATCACGATCCCACCGGCCTCGGCGTGGGCCACAAAAGTCAGCTCCTTCGCCAGCATATTCCCGGCATCTAGGTTAGGGGCGACCAGGATCTCCGCCCGCCCGGCAACCAGCGATTTGATGCCCTTGGTCCGCGCCGCTTCCGCATCGATGGCATTGTCCATTGCCAACGGTCCATCGACCATGCCGCCGGTGATCTGGCCCCGTTCCGCCATCTTCGACAAGAGCGCCGCGTCGATCGAGGAGGGGATCTTGGGGTTCACCGTCTCGACCGCCGAGAGGACACCGACCTTGGGCTGTTCGATCCCGACGGAAAGCGCCAGGTCGATGGCGTTCTGAACAATATCCACTTTGGTCTCCAGGTCCGGGGCGATGTTGATGGCCGCATCGGTCACCAGCAGAAGGTGCTTTAGCCCCGGCACATCCATTACAAAGACATGGGTCAGGCGGCGGCCCGTGCGCAGCCCGCCATCGCGCTTGACCACCGCGCCGAGGAGTTGATCGGTGTGCAGATGCCCCTTCATCAGTGCGCCGGCACGCCCCTCTCGAACTAGGGCGACCCCCTTCGCCGCCGCCTGGGCATGGTCGGCGATGTCGATGATCTCGATGCCGCTCAGATCGTCCTCGGTCTCGGCGGCACAGGCGCGGACCTTGCGCGCATCCCCGATCAGGATCGGAGTGATCAAGGTGTGGCGCGCCGCCAGGAGCGCGCCGCCGAGGGAGTTCGGCTCCTCCGGACAGACCACCGCGGTGGGGATCGGCGGCAGGGGCTCGGCCTGTTCCAAAAGCTGGTCGAAGTGGTAGTGCCGCTGCACCAGCAGGCCCGGGACGTCCAATGCGTCGAAGCGCATCTTCTGGGCGGGGGCGACGACCCGCGCCTCCCCCTCCAGGATCTGGACGCCATCGGCGACCCGTATGACTTGGGTGGCGAAAGTTACCTCGTCTTCCTCGTGTTTTGCAGTCACCAGCACCCGCGCGGTCAGCTCGTCGCCCGCCTGCGCGCGGCCGAGAAACCGAAAATTCTGCGCGCGGTAGAGCGTGCCAGGCCCAGGCATCAAATTGCCGAGCACAGCCGACACCAGCGAGCCCACCCAAAGCGATGGGGCCACCGCCTCCGGGTTGCCGTCGCCGTCGCCATCTACCCCCGGCATATGCATCGGGTTCAAGTTGCCCGAGGCATGGGCGAAGACGTACAGATCCTCCGCCGCGCAGAGACGGGTCAGCTCCGCGGTGTCGCCAACATTGATCTCCCCATAGGTGCGGTTTTGCAGCTTCATGGCAGCCCTGTCCCCCCGGTTAACGGATCCTGGGAGACAGTGACGCCGTCGAAGTCACGGCCGAGCGCCATGTGAAACCGGCGCAGCAGCGTCATCGTCCGGTCATCCATCTCTGCGACCTCGCCAGGGATGAACCGCACAACGCGGAGCGCCAGGTCGCGATCCTCCTCTGCCGCCAGGAGCTTCGGGAGGCTATCGATTGCGCCCTCCGGATCGAACTCGGCGATCAGGGTCTGTTCGTGGATGATATGGGCGCGCATCTCCGCCCCCAGAGACCGAAAGGGTTCATCGTCGGTCAGGACCCTGCTCGCCCGCTCCAGACGGTCGCGCCGCACCGAGCCACGGGACTCCGCCAGCATCACCAGCATCCGGATCACCGCCTCAGCCAAGCCGCCGCGGTCTCGGTTCAACAGCGCTCGCTGCACATCCGGTAGTGCCTTCAGCTCTTCGCTGGTGGGCAGCGCGCGCGGGGCGGCATGGGGAGTGCCAAACCACTGCATGAATGGATTGGCATAGAGCGAGAAGAACGCCATCTCATAGGCCGCATCGCGCATGTCGCGGGCGAGATCCATGCTCTGCTCGACCATATCGGCCCAAATCCGCTCTGCGCGCAGGAATGGATTGGTGCCTTCCACCGGGCGGCGGGATTGGCGCACATCGTTGGCTGCGCTGCGGACCGGTGCGGCCCAAGGGGCTCCGCTCGACAGCGCGGAGCGTTGGATCCGCAGCGGATGGATCCGGCGCATGGTGTCCGTCGGCTGAAAGCCGGCCATTGCCTTGACCCAAGGGCGCAAGGCCATGTCGTAGAACTCCGCCTGCACCTCCGAAAGACGCGAGACCGCGGCAAAGGGCGTCTCGTCGGAACGGCCGTCATCCAGCGCCTCCAGATCCGTAAGATGGCGCTCGACAAAGCTTACCTCGAACCGCGCGTCGGTTCCGGTGCCGATGACCCGGTCAATCGTCATCTCATAGAGGCCGGGGGCCAGGTTCTCGATGGTCTGGAGGACGGAGGCGACCTGCGAATGCTCCTTCTTCGCGACCGAGGAGGAGACGAAGATGCCGAGATGCCCGACCTTTTCGTGGATCATGTAGATGATGCGCTGCCCGCGGATCCGGATTTCGTCGACATCGGCATAGGAGTCTAGGATCCAGGACAGCGCCTGCTGGGGTGGGGTGATGTTGTCGCCATGGCTCGCGAAGACGATCACCGGCGAGCGGATTTGTTTCAAATCCACCGGTTTGCCCGGCTCAAGACGCGCCTCGCCCCGCGCCAGGCGGTTGCCAACAAAGATCTGATTGACGATCCAGGCGATCTCCGCCTCGTTCATCAGGAAGAAGCCGCCCCACCAGCGTTCGAATTCCAGGAACCGCTGCCGCCCGTGGTCGGCGTCGCGGTAGAGGTCGAAATACTTCCGGAAGAAGTTTCGGCTGGGGTTCAGCATCTCGAAGTTCATCACGAGATGGGCACCGTCGAACTGGCCGCGATTGAGGTCCGACAACACCATCGCAGTGGCAACTCCGCCGAGGATGCCGCCATTGTAGCGCATCGGGTTGCTGCCAACCGAGCCCGCCCAGGCATCGACCGGCGCACCGTTGGCGACGACGGGCCCCGGCAAATCCGGATGCGAGGCGGCCAGGATCAGAGTCGCCCAACCGCCCTGGCAATTGCCCATCACCACCGGTTTCGGCGCATCCGGGTGGCGCTTGCGGATTTCCTGGACAAAGGCTGCCTCGGCGCGGGTCACATCGGCGATTGTCTGCCCTTCGACCGGATCGCGGCGGAAGGCGACGAAATAGACCGGGTGCCCGGCCCGCAGCCCGACACCAACCTGGCTGTCTTCCTTGAAGCCGCCAATCCCGCCACCATGGCCCGCCCGCGGATCAATGATCATGTAAGGCCGCTTCATCGGGTCGATCGTCACCCCATCGGGTGGCACGATCTGTAACAGGAAGTAGTTGCAGGGCGAGGGCAGGCTCGCGCCGTCCAGCACCAATTCGGACCGGTAGGCGAGGACCGGCGGGCATCCGGCAGCCTCATGTTCCAGGAAGATGTCGCCGCGGTCGAGCAGCGTGTCGAGGCTCAGCACCAGCCGCTGCGCGCTGTCCTGTAGATACGCGGCGAAATGCTGTGCCAGATCGGGCCAAGGTGTCCCCGTCGCGACATCGCCGAACAGGGTGGCGAGGCCCTCTCTGCTCTGATGCGACCGCGCCCGGTGGACCGCGGAGATGGTTTCGCTCTGCTTTCGCGCCGCCGCGAGCATTAGCTGCGCGCCACTGCCTGAGACACCCAGATTGCGAAGCACTGTGGCGTAGCCGTTGCTGAGTTGCGACAGAAACGGGGTTCCAAAGGTCATCTGGCTCAGCGGCTCAGACACAATCGTAAACGGCGTCGTCTCGGTCATGTCCGTCTCCTCTCAGCCCACAATGCTGAAACCGCCATCGATCAGGTGGACGCCGCCGGTGACGTTGAAAGCCTCGCGGCTGGCGAGGAAGGCGGCATAAGCGCCGACATCCTCGATCGTCGCCAGGTGGTGGGTCGGTGCGCGCTCGGCCGCATGGGTCAGTAATTCGTCGAATTCCGCGATGCCGGAGGCTGCCCGTGTCTTCAGCGGACCTGGCGACAACGCATGGACCGAGATGCCCTTTTCCCCAAGCTCCGCCGCCACATAACGGGTAACGGATTCGAGGGCGGCCTTCACCGGCCCCATGACATTGTAATGATCCACCACTTTTTCGGAGCCGTAGAAGCTGACCGTCATGCAGGTCCCGCCCTGTGGCATCAGCGGCTCGGCGGCGCGGATGAGCCGCAGGAAGGAGTGGACCGAGATATCCATAGCAAGCCCAAATCCTTCGGCCGAACAATCGACGACGCGACCGTGCAGGTCCTCTTTCGGGCAGAAGGCGATGGCATGGAGCAGAGTATCGAGCCGGCCCCAGCGCGCCTCGATCTCGGCGAACAGCGCCGAGGCAGCCTCTGGGTCGCGGACATCGAGAGGCATCACGATCTCCGCCCCCAGCCGCTCGGCCAGCGGGCGGACATGGCGTTCCGCCTTCTCATTGAGATAGGTCACCGCCAGGTCAGCCCCTTGGGTGCGGAATGCCTCCGCACAACCCCAGGCGATCGACTGGTCATTGGCGATGCCGACAATCAAGGCCTTCTGACCCGACAGGGAGAACATGCCCGCTCCTGTGCTGCCGCAGCATACTAGGGTGCAGTGCAACACATCTCCCGACAAGTTTTTTTGACAGACCCCAATGTCACGGGGCCGATCATGTCATGAGAAGGCTCTTTGGCGTCACGCGCGGGAGAACAAGTTCTTCCAGGCGTGGCGCAGGGCGTCCTCGCCCATCGCCAGAGGTTCGTCCTTGTAGGCGCAATAGGCGACGGTCTGGTCGATGATGAAGCGCGGGTGGAAGGCGTGCAGCTCCGCTCCCGGTTCCTTCGAATAAAGCTCCAAGAAGAGGAAGGCGAGCACCTCTTCGGTGAGCTGCAGGCCCTCCTTCTCCGCGGTTAGGGCGAAGATCTGAATGTACATGTCGCGGGATGGTCTATCGACCAGGATCTTATAGCGGATCCTACGCAGCGCCGCGTCGTCCACCAACTTGCGCGGGGCGATGTTGGTGGAGAAGATTACGAAGCTGTCGAAATGCACTTCGAATTTGCGCCCGGTCTGCAGCGCCAAGTAATCCACCCCGGCCTCCAGCGGCACAATCAGGCGGTTCATCACCTCCTGCGGTGTTGGGCGCTGGCGGCCGAAATCATCGACCACGAAGACCCCGCCAGAGGCTTTCATCTGCATCGGCGCTTCGTAGACGCGGCTAACCGGGTTATAGGCGAGGTCCAACATGTCGAGCGTCAACTCGCCGCCGGTCGTGACCGCCGGGCGGACGCAGGGCACGAAGCGGGGGTCGAGACCCACCTCGCGGCGAAGCGTACTGCGCATGTCCCGCTCCGAACTAACGCGACGATGCACGATCGGGTCATAGACCAGGATCACCTGCTTTTCGACCTGGATCGCGTAGGGGACGTAGATATGATCCTCATAGGCCGCGCAAATCGCATGCGAGATCGACGACTTACCATTGCCTGGCGGCCCATAGAGCAGCATGGCAGAGCTAGAATTGACCGCCGGGCCGAGCTCGTCCATCAGGCTCGGCGATAGTGTCAGCTCAGCAAAGACCTTTTGCAGCATCGGCTCGGTCAGGGTGATGTCGCGGATCGATTGGGCCTTCGTCTGATGGTTATAGAGATCCAGAGGGATCGGCGCCGGCCCCACATACTCGCTCTGCGTCAGGGCCTCATCCGCCCACACCTTGCCCTTTTGGGTCAAGGCGTAGCGCATTTCCGAGGTCATCTGCGCGCCAAGCTGCCCGAGAGGCTCGATCAGCTTCCGCTCCTTCGCGATTTCGATGACATCCTGGATAATCGGCACGGCAAGCTTGATCACCGCCGCCATCTCGCTCGCGCGCTCGAGACCCATGCGATAGACGGTTTTGCACAGCAGCTCGATCAGGAAGCCTTCGTCGAGCCCGGTCTCCGCGATCGACTGCGGTGCCCGCGGTGTTGGCACACCCCGGGGGGCCATCTGCATGTCCACGTGCAGGGGAGCGTTCATTCATCACCTCGCCGGTTACACGCGGCCGATTCAGCGCGTTAAGGATCTGTTCACTATCCTGCTAGGCACGAAGCTTGACGCTTTTTGGGAGGTGCCTGGGCCATATTCCGCCTCAACTGTGGCCCGGGTAAGGCAGCGGGAAACAGCGCTGGTCGAATCGCGCTGAGGGCGAGTTTCCCAAGGTCATCAGATCTTTAACCCTCTTCGCGTTCTCTGTCCCGTTGCGGAGCAAGCTCGAGGAAATGGCGTGACGGCGCGCATCGGTGATTCTGCTGGGATGCCGCTCCCAACGGCACATCAGTCGCTGTCTCTTACCTTCGACCCAGACCGGATCCCAGCCGCGATCCCAGGATTGGGCTGCATCTACGCGCAACGGCCAGACCGGCTTGGCGCGCGGTTGACGGCGATGCTGAACGCCATTCGACTCTGCACCGATTACCGATTGCCACTCGCCATTGGCTGGGGGCGGACCGGCACCGCGGGTTCTGAGCTAGCAGCGCCCGAGGACCTCTTCGACCGCCAATTCATCGACCGGTACTTTATCGATCCATCGGACTGGGCGGCCCATGCGACGCATCTCAAATCGCTGTCGCCGAAGGCGGCTCAGGCACTCAGCAGCCAGGACCTCATAGACCGGATCGCACAGGGTGAGGGCTTTCATTGCGGGATTGCCTTTGGCATCGCAGTGCTCTCGGACGAGCGCCGCGAGACGGTGGCACAGCGTTATGCGCAGACGGCCGCTGCCCTGCCGCTGACCGCGCGGCTGAGCCAGCTTCTGAGCGAGATCAACACAGAGATAGATCGTATAAGACCATGTATCTCTTATCATATCCGCCGTGGCGACATCGTAAAAGACCCAGTAGCACGCAACCGGAAATGGCCCACCAAATTTGTGCCATCCGCCTATTACGACGCCCATATGGACCAAATGCTCACCCAAGGCGCGAGGTTACTGGTCTTCTCTGACAGTCCGGAGGAGATAGTCAGACTGCGCGCCCGGTGCGACATCCACACGGTCGACGACCTCTTGCCGGCTGTGCCCCTATCGATGCCTGAGCGCGCGATCATCGAACTCTTTGCAATGGCGCGAACGGACCGGATCGTGGCGCCGGAGTGCAGCGCCTTCTCCTCTACGGCGGCGGAGATCGGCGGGGCCGACAAGATCGCCTTGCCTGCGGCGCTTGGAACCGATGACCGGGAGCGAGCCAGCCGGCGCATCATCCGCCGGATAGAATCCGGCCAGGCCACATCGGAGCCTGCGGGGATCCGCGGGCAAGAGCTGCTCTATGCTGTCGACCATTTGGTCAAGGCAGACCGCGAAGGTCGGGCGGCGCGGCTCTTGGACGATCAGATCCGCGGAGGCCTCGACCTCGCTTTCCTCTACCCGCTCCTCCTGAACCTGCACCTGCGCCTCGGCGACGCCGCCCGGGCGGCGACGCTGTGGCAGGAAGTGATCGCAAAGCGGGTGGTGCTCGACGATGCCGCAATGGGCCAGGCCGCCTGTCAGACAGCGGTTGCGCTCACCGCCCTGGGCCAATGGGGGGAGGCGCGGGAACTGCTTACCATCGGGATCTGGCATGCGCCTTTGGAGGAGGAGGTCGCGCTAGCGGCTTCTCTTCTGTCCGGGATCGGGATCGCGACTACGGAAGATGGCTTTCCCGCCGACCCGGCGCTTGCGACCCGGATGCGGTTACCCGGGGCGAGGCTGGCCGCGCATCCGTATCTGGGCGCGGTCAATTTCGACGGCGAGTCGTTGCCGCGGTTTCATGCCGATCTTCTGGCGCGGGACTGGCGAGGACTTTTGAACAGGCGGCTCAACCGGGCCTTCGGCCAGCGCGAGAAAATCGTGAAGCGCAGCAACAGCTTCGCGAAGCTTGCTGTAAAGGCGCCAGGACCAGGACCGGCCGGGGCGTTGTCCGTCTACGCCCGCGCTTTGGGCGATACGGACCTGGGGCTCTGCCTGGCGAAGGACGCGCTCGTCTTGGGTGCTCCGCAGGCGCTCGGCCATAAGCGGGTGGCGGATGCGCATGGCGCGGCAGGGAATGCTGCCGCGGCCCTGAACCATGCTGAGCTTGCGGCCGAGGCGGCGCCCGGCCACCCCTGCTATCTCGCGGACCTGGCGAAGCGGCGAAAGGAGGTTGGCAATAGGGACGGCGCCTTGGATGCGTTGGAGCGGGCGGCGGCCAGCGACCCGCCGATCCCGGACGTGCATCTCCGCCTGGCGCAGGCCTTGCGCGCTGAGGGACGGACGGAGGAGGCTCTGACCGCAGTCCGTCGGGCCGTCGCGTTGGCGCCCGCCAGCCACCGTCTGCGGCAGGAAGAGGCGGCGACCCTCAGCGCCCTGGGCGAACGAGGCGAGGCTGCAGAGATCCTGACGCGTCTCGACAATTGGGGCCGTGCCCTTCCGGGCGCCCTGAAACTCCATGCGAAGATCCGGGTAGAGATGGGTGATGCGGATTCTGCCCTTGCGCTGGCCGAACGGGCCCTCGCCGGGTCGCCGGACAGTGCGGATCTGCAAGAATTGGTGCACGGGTTGCGTGAAGCCACGCGCCTGTGCGCCTTGCCGGACTACAATTAAGGGCCGTGGCGACGCTTCGGCGACGCTCGACCCCGGGATGACGCGATAGCGCCCGGCCGTGGGGTCAGATCGGGGGATGCCCCTGCGAGGCCACCGGTGATGATGCCGCGCTGAAGCCACAGAGAAGCGAGGGAAGTCAGCCCCTAACACGCCAAACGCAGCACGACCTTGTTCGCCTCTCCCGACAGGAGGGCGTCGAACCCATCCTCGAAAGCCTCGAAATCGAGCTGGTGAGAGATCACCGGCGACACGTCGAGCCCGCTTTCCAGCATCGCCATCATCTTGTGCCAGGTCTCAAACATCTTCCGCCCATAGATCCCGCGGAAATCGAGACCCTTGAAAATCGCCTTTGAGAGATCGACCCGCGGCTTGCCCGGGAAGAGGCCCAGCAGCGCGACGCGCCCGCCGGTGATCATCGCCTCTATCAGCGCGTCGAGCGCCCGTTCCGCCCCAGCCATTTCGAGGCCCACATCGAAGCCCTCGCGCATCCCGAGGTCGAGCATGACATCCGCCAGATCCTCCCGGTCCGCGCAAACGCCTCGCGTCGCGCCCATCTCAACCGCAAGACCCAGCCGCGCCCGGTTCAAATCGGTCACCACCACGTGATGCGCGCCGACATGGCGGCACACTGCGGCAGCCATGCAGCCTATGGGGCCGGCGCCGGTGATCAGCACGTCCTCTCCCGCCACATCGAAGGCAAGTGCCGTGTGCACCGCATTGCCAAGCGGGTCGAGGATTGCCGCCACCTCGTCCGGCACGCTGTCCGGGATCGGGCGTATGTTCGCCTCCGGCACCAGGACGTAGTCTGCAAAGGCGCCGGGCAGTTGCACGCCGATACCCCGGGTGCCGGCGCAAATATGCGCCCGGCCGGACAGGCAGTTGCGGCACTGCCCACAGGCGACATGCCCCTCGCCGGAGACGCGGGCGCCCTGTTCTACGCTGGTGACACCGGCACCCACAGCAGCGACATGGCCGACATATTCATGCCCGACGGTCAGGCCCACCGGAACGGTGCTGCGGGCCCAATCGTCCCATTTCCAAATGTGCAAATCGGTCCCGCAGATTGCAGCCATCGAGACGCGGATCAGCACCTCGCCAGGCCCAGGCTGGGGGCGCGGCCGCTCCTCGAGCCACAGTCCCGGTCCGTCCTCGCGTTTGACGAGCGCCCTCACGGGATGACAGCCAACTCGCGCCCGACCTTCGTAAAGGCCGCAATGGCGCGGTCGAGATCGGCGTTGGAATGCGCCGCGGAGAGCTGCGTGCGGATCCGCGCGGCGCCCTTCGGCACCACGGGGTAGAAAAAGGCAGTGGCATAGATCCCCTCCGCCATCAGGCCTGCCGCAAAGCGCTGTGCCAGCGGCGCCTCGCCCAGCATCACCGGCACGATCGGGTGGCCAGCGCCCGCGAGAGTGAAGCCGGCGGCCATCATCTCCCCCCGAAATCGCGCGGCATTGGCTTTCAGGCGGTCGCGGCGTTCAGCCCCCTGGGGCTCTGCGATCATATCCAGGCATTCCAGGGTCGCCGCAACGATGGCGGGGGCCAGCGCGTTCGAGAACAGATAGGGCCGCGCGCGCTGGCGCAGCAGATCGATCAACGGTTTCGGCCCGGCAATATAGCCGCCAGAGGCACCGCCGAGGGCCTTTCCGAACGTGCCCGAAAGGAGATGGACCTTCCCAACCAACCCAAAATGGTCGGGCGTGCCCCCGCCCTGCGGCCCCAGAAAGCCGGTGGCATGGCAGTCGTCGACCATCACCAGGGCATCATACTGCTCGGCCAGGGCACAGATGTCCGGCAGATCGGCGATGATCCCGTCCATCGAGAAGACGCCATCGGTCACGATGAGGCGGTGTCGGGCGTCTTGCGCGGCCTTCAAAGCATCCTCCAACGCCGCCATGTCATTGTTGGCATAGCGGTGGCGTGCAGCCTTGCAGAGGCGAATGCCATCGATGATCGAGGCGTGGTTGAGCGCGTCGGAGACGACCGCGTCCTCTGACCCCAGCAGCGCTTCGAAGATCCCGGCATTGGCGTCGAAGCAGGAGGAGAAGAGGATTGCGTCCTCTGCACCCAGGAACCGGGCCAGCCGCTCCTCGAGCCGCGTGTGCAGATCCTGCGTGCCGCAGATGAACCTGACCGAAGCCATACCGAGGCCGTGGCTCTCGATTGCCGCCTGGGCCGCGCGCTCCAGCCGCGGGTGATCGGCAAGGCCCAGATAGTTATTTGCGCAGAGGTTCAGCACATCGCGCTGCCCCGCGCCGGCGCGCACGGCGATCCCGGCCGATTGCGGCGTTAGGATTTCGTATTCGCGCTTCATGAGGCCCTGCGCCTCCAAATCGCCGAGCTGCGACCGCGCCGCCTCGATCAGTGCCGTGGACATCTCCGCCCCCTCAGCCCATAACGCAGCCCTCAGAAAGCGCGATTTCGACGGCAAGTCCACCGGTAAGCGCACTGGGCGAAGCGACCGATTGGGCGCATGCAGGCGGCGATCTTCGACTGGGCGGGAACGATCGTCGACTTCGGCAGCCACGCGCCAATGGGGATGGGGAAGCGCGACCAGATCGCCGCACCGCGCCCCGCCGCAGGTAGCGGCCGCCTGCGCTGCCACCCATTTGCGCACGGCCAGGACGGCCGAGATCGACACTTTCTCTGACCGGTTCGGACCGATGACGGCTGATGCTGCTGCCAAGCGTGCCGATCCTGCCCCGCAGCGCGATGGAGACAGTGGCGTAGCCGCGATGCCAGTGGATCAAGATCGGCTCGACCACCAGATAAACCGAGACAGTCATGGACCGGTTGGCGCCGCTCGCTGAGGCGAGGGGACAGGCGTCAGACTGCATCGACTGCGCTGACGACTTCATTTGAGGGGTGGCCGGGCTGGCTTGGCATCTACAAATGCATATTGGAGGTGTGGCCCTACCCAATCGAGAGGGTGATCCAGATGGGCGGCACCTCTCCGGGGGCTCGGCGAGGGGGTTTCCGGGGGCCGCATCACGGCCGGGCGACTTCTGTCCGGAAGCGCCGTGAGGGCAGCAGCGGAGGCGGTTGCCGACCGGCCTGCGCCGACAAAGCAGTAGAAGCACGGGGCTGAAAATCCCGCGTGCCGCGGTCAGGGGCCGGTCTCCCGACAAGTGTTACACAGACCCTCGACCTCCACCACCATGCGTTCCACCGAGAAACCCAGCGAGGTCGCCGCGTCCGACAGCGGGGCACAAGACTGCCCGCCAAAGGTCTCAGCGACCGAGCGGCATTTGCGGCAAATCCAGAATGTCGGGTTATGGTGCTCCTCCGCCGCCATACAGGCGACATATGCGTTGAGCTTCTCGATCCGGTGGGCGAGCCCGTTCGAGACCAGAAATTCCAGCGCACGATAGGCAATCGGCGGTTGGGAACCCAGACCCTCGGCATTCAGGCGCTGCAGCACATCGTAGGCGCCAATGGCCTTGTGGCTCTCCAGCAGGATCTCGAGCGCCCGCTGCCGAACCGGTGTCAACCGGAGGCGCTTTTCGGCACAAATCCGGTGGGCTGCCGCGAGCGCGAGGGCAGAACAGTCGCGATGATCATGGCTGCAAAAGGCTTTCAGACTGTCCTGCGGGTCCGACTTCACTGGTGCCTCGCGCTTCCTCCGATGCCGATAAACTACCCCAAGGCCTCTCGAGCGACAACGCCAGCGGGCGACTCAGCTAATGGAAGCTTAACCGAATTCCGCGACCGGTTGCATTGACGGCACCACCGGTGGGTGAGGCGAGTGCGCCGCACCCAACCCTTTGGGCAACGCGCCGTCGGCAACCCGCGAAGAGCCCCGTCATACCGCACCGCAAGCCTCCGACGGCCCATCTTTCGCCATATACGGCGCCCAAATTCGGAAGTGTTGGCAAGATGGACATAATGCTTTCCGCAATGATGATGAATCCGCTGTACGATATGCCAGAGGCGTCGCTGGAGTTGCTGGTGTCCGATCTCGCGGCACTGGTGCATCTGCTTGCGGTCACCGTGGCATTTGGCACGGTGATCTTCACGGATTACTCCACCTTGAAACGGGTTCGTCATCCAATCGACGGCGACTGGTTGGACTCTCTCGAGCGCGCTCACACCGTGATCAGCGCAGGCATGATCATGCTATGGGTGTCCGGGATCGTCCTGGTCGGCATGAGAACCGGTTTTCAGGCGGACAACTTCTCAGCCAAGCTGATTGGAAAGCTGATCATTGTCTCGATGCTCGCCGGCACGGCGATGGCGATCAAGTTTCTGGTTTTCCCAATCCTTGTGCGCGCCCGGGGCCGTGCCTTGTTTGCGCTGAGCCTGCCGGAGAAACGGCAATTGGCGACCTGCGGTGGTTTGTCGGTCGCCGGGTGGAGCTTGGCGCTGCTTTTCGGCGGCTCGACGATCCTAAAGACCGCCGGACCCAGCACAGTCGCGTTTATAACCCTCACTGCGTATGCGAGCGCCCTGCTGGCTTGCCACAGCGTAGCGACGCTGACACACCAAAAGAGCTATAGTCGGCAGATCGATGTCAGCGGGGTCGCGGCCGAGTAGAAGGGCCGGGGCTCACGCGGCACCCGACATCGCTCTTTCGACACCAGTGGTCGATGTCTGGAAGGTTGCCACGACGCGGCTTAGCTGGCGCGCACCATCGGCCCCCTCGCCCGCCGCCGTGGCACTTCCGGACGCGATCTCGACATTGCTTTGCGTCATGCTCTGCATTTCGTTGACCTGGTTGAAGACCTCCTCGACGCCGGAGGTCTGCTCGTTACTCGCCGAAGAGATCTCCCCAATTTTTTGGCGGACATCATCGACCAAACGAACGATTTGCTCGAGCGACGTGCCAGTTTCCTGGACCAACGCGACTCCTTCGGAAACGTGAGCCCCGCCCTCCGTGATCAGGCGCTTGATCTGATCGGCGGCCTCGCTGGAGCGGCTGGCGAGGGTTCCGACCTCGGAGGCGACCACAGCAAAGCCCTTGCCCGCCTCACCGGCGCGGGCGGCTTCTACGGCCGCATTCAACGCCAAGAGATTGGTTTGTGCCGCGATCCCGTTGATCACATTGATAATATCGGCAATGCTTCGCGAGCTCGCTTCGATCCGGCCCATAGCATCGACGGCGCGATTGACCACCTCACCGCCCAGACTGGCCGCCTTCGCGGCCTCCCCTGCCAGGCCGTTCACATCCTCAGCATTCCGTGCGTTCGACGCGGCGGTCGAGGCCATCTCCTCCATCGTCGTCGAGGTGGTCTCAAGCGCCTGCGCCTGCATTTCCGCGCGGCCGAGGACGTCGTTCGAGCTTTGCTGCAGTCCCTCGCAAGCCTCGGTGATTTGGCCCGACTGACCCTGGATCTCCATCACCAGGTCGGAGAGCTTGGCGGTGGTCGTGTCCACATTCATCTGCAACTCGGCGAAGGCGCCCTCGAAGGATCCGGTCATCGACTGCGTCAGATCCCCCTCGGCGAGCGCCGCGATGACCGCGCTTACCGCCGAAACCCCGTCCTCAACCGTCGCAAGCAGGGAGTTAACGTTCTCCGCAAGTTCGTTGAGTTCCGGATCATCGAACTTGGCTTCTACCCGTTTGCTGAGATCGCCGAACATTGCGGCGCCGACGACGGTCCCGAATTCGGCGCGAAGGCTCTGCATCATCGCCTGGCGGAGTTCCTCGTTGCGAAGATCCTGCTGCTCCTTCTCGGCCGCCATCGAGTTGACCCTCTCGGCATTCAGCTTGAACACCAAAAGCGCCTTGGCCATCTGCCCAAGTTCATGGGAATGCTCATCACCCTTGATGTCCACGCTCAGATCGCCTCCGGCCAGCCGGCCCATGTCCCGCGCCATCGCCTGCACGGCACCGGCGACCCACCGGCCGATCATCACTGCGAGCAGGACGCCAGTCGCGAGCGACGCGAGAGCGCCGATCAAAACACCCAACTGCGTCAACGCATTCAGGGCAATTCCGTCTTCTCCTAGAACGTTCTGGCGGTCCACAACGGCCTTGATCAGGTCGAAATTCGCCGCCTCGGCCCGCGGACCGAGGGTGTCGAGGACTTCTGACCGAACGTTGTCCCGCTCGGCCGTCAAAACCGAGACTTGTTCGAGCGCGTCTGCATAGAAGGACAGCTTCGCGCTCACATCCTCAAGCGCAGGCACGACTCGGAAATTCGAAATCGTCGCGAGAAGATCCTTTGCCCGGGTCACCGCCTGGGTCAGACGTTCCCGCGCCGAAGAGAGAGCGGCCGGGTTACTGCTGATCAGGAATTGTTCCGCATAAACGCGGCCGAGCAATAAGCTCTGCTGCACCAAGGCGAGCTGATAGGTGGCGCTCTCCTCGCCTGCCTCAAAGGTCGCCTGCTTGGTCTCGGTCACGCGCTTCCGGGCATCCGTCCCGGCGGTGCGCATCTCGGTGACCAGAACGTCGCGCTGGCTCTGCAAGGTGTTCATTTGGGCAAAGCCTTCGCCGTACTCCTGCGCCATGGCGGCTATCTGCCCAAGTACAGCACGCTCTTCCTCGGAAAAAAGCTGCGAAGCGTCGCCATCGTTGCTCAGGATATGGTCGATCGCAGAGGTCACCGCGTCGGCCGTTGCATCGGTCGGCTCCACCCGGTGCTTCAGCGCCGCCGTGCGCATGTCTTGAATGTCGGCACCTTGCTCACGGAGGAGCTTTATCTGTCTTGAGCTGACTTGGTATGCGCTAAACGTCTCAGCCATCACACTGGTGGTCAGATAACTGGCCACGGCAAGGCCGCTGAGCAGGGTGAGGATAACGGCGAAACCGATTGCGATGCGGGTGGATATTCCCAAGGAAGCCAGCATGGAGGGTTACCTTTGCCAATGATCCGGGCGGAGACCTGAGCCGGAGGCCTACCGCCCGAGGGTAAAGGCTTGGCGAATAGCGCGGGCGATCAGAGCGGGAAGAGAACGACGATGGCGCCGATAAAGGCCATTGCCGCGCGTCGGACGGGATTTCCGGACGCAATCACAGCCCAAGACACTGCGGTCAGCCCCAAGGCCACCAGTGCCGCCGCGGCGAACGCCGCCCATGGTTGGTCGGCAAGCCCAATCAGCGCCGGTTTCGCGACCATGCCGAGGGGGATCAAGTAGAGCCCGAGGCCAAGCGCCATGGCGTGAAGCGCGACCTTGAGCCAGTTTTCGCCGACCATGCCGGCGGCGATGAAGACAGCCCCGCAGACCGGCGGGGTGATCGTAGAGAGGAGCGCGAACCAGAACACAAAGAGATGGGTTTGCAGCGGTGCGAGGCCCAGCTCGATCAGCGCGGGACCGGCGACCGAGACGCAAATGACGTACGCCGCCGTGGTCGGCACCTCCATTCCGAGGATGAGACAGGCGAGCGCGGTCAGCAACACCGCCGGCCAGAGCGAGCCGCCAGAGGCTGACAGGATCAGCGAAGTAACTTTCACGCCAAGCCCGGTCACCGACAACACGCCGATCACGATGGAAGCGCAGAGGATGATCGCCGCAATCGTCGCGATCTGATGCCCCGCCGTCAGGCACGCCCCGGCGAGCCGCCGCCCAAAGCGGGAGAGGCTGGGGATCAGCCTTGCGTTCAGAGGCAGCAGGCAGAAAGCCGCCAGGATCGCAAGGCAGGCGGCGTATTGCGGCGTGAAACCGCCTAAGAACAGGCCGATAAGCAGGACGGCGAAGGGCACCGCGAAGAAAGCGGCAGTGATCGCGACCTCTCGCCGAGCCGGGCGCTGCTCGGCGGGCAGGCCCCGAAGGCTATGGCGCCCCGCAAACGCGTCGATCCCGACCCATACGGCGAGGAAGTACAGTATTGCAGGCAACAGTGCAGCCGCCATGATCTGGGTGTAGGGAACGCCCGTTAGCTCCACCATCACGAAGGCGCCGGCGCCCATCAGGGGCGGCATGATCTGCCCACCGGAGGAAGCGACCGCCTCCACAGCACCCGCTAGGGCGCGGGGATAGCCTAGCCGGGTCATGGCCGGCAGCGTCACGGCGCCGGTGGAAGCGACATTGGCCGATGCCGAGCCAGAGATCGACCCGAACAGCGCAGAGGACAGGACGGAGACTTTGGCAGCCCCCCCGCGCAGCCCGCCTGCCGCGGCCGAAGCGAGGTTCATGAAACCCTGCCCGGCCTCACCCGCATTCAAGACGGCGCCGAGGATCACAAAGATGGCGACGATCGAGACGGAAACGCCAGTAAGGCTGCCCCAAAGACCGCCCTCGGCGATAGTGAGTGTGCCTAGGAAGCTCGCCACCGGCAGGCCGGGATGGCCGAATTCGCCCGGGATCGCGTCACCGAAAAGGCCGTAGGCCAGCGCCATGGCCGCGACCAAAGGCAAAGGCCAACCGATCGCCCGCCGCGCCATCTCCAGTACTGCGAGAAGCAGCAGGGTGGCGAGCGCCATCTGCCCAGTCCCCTCGAGGAACCCGTATTGGTCCCCCAGCGCATCGGCGTTCCAAGCGATCCAGAGACAGGCGGTGATGGTCGGCACTGCCAGCACCCAGCCGCTGACCAAGGCCACCCTGCCCTGCGCTGCGAAGACCAGCGCCCAAGGCACCGCCAAGGCCATATGCAGCGGGCGGCTGACCAGGTTTGGCACGAGGCCGGAGAAAATTAGCCAAAGATGAAAGACGACCGAGACGGCGCCGAGGGCGGTCCATAACCCGTGAGCCGCCCGGCCCGGCGCATCCATGGGTTGGCCTCAGAGATGCTCTGGCGCCAGTGCGATCCCTTGCTCCCGGTAATAGCGGACCGCACCGGGGTGGATCTCGGTCCCGATATTCGCCAGCATTTCCGGCGACACGCCATCCCACCATTTCGCAGCCGCGCCCATGGCGCCCTTCTGCTCCCAATAGGTCTTGGTCAGACCATAAGCGGTCTCTTCATCCATCTCGGTCGTGGTGTAGGCGACCACGGGCAGCGAGGTGGTGACGATATCCTCCGTCTGCCCCGCATAAGTCCCCGCCGGGATCACAAGGCGCGTACGCTTGGTCTGGGCGATCTGCTCCTCGGTCAGCGAAAGCACCGTCACCCCGGTCCCGGCCGCAGCCTCGACCACATTCGGCGCAGGATAGCTGCCGGCGGTCACGAACCCGTCGATCTGGCCGTTCTTGAGCGCGGGGACGGCGTTCGAGAGCTCGGCATCCGCGAGCTCGACTTTCCCCTCCAGCCCGAAGAGGCCCAGATACTTCGCCCCCTCCCGCGCACCGAAGGACCCTTTGCCCAGCAGGATGGTCTTCCCCTCCAGCCCAGCGAAATCGTCGACCCCACCATCGGCGCGGACGACGAAATGCATGGTCAACGAGGGGATGGGGAACAGCGCCCGGATCTCGGCGAATTTCGGGTTGCCTTTGCCCTCGAACATCGCCTTTTCGCCGCGGGCCAGGCGGACCAGGGCGGGTGGCGTCGTGAACACGTAGTTGCCGGTACGTCGAGCGGCCTCCATCACGTTCTGGACCGAGCCCTGGCTCTCCTCGACCGTGACCGAAATCTCGCCGCCGGTACCGTCCTTCACCGCCTCGGCCAATTGCACGGCCATTTGGTAATAGGACGACGTGGTCTTTGCGGATTTGTATGTGACACGGGTCTCGGCCAGCGCGGCGGGTGCCGTTAGCATCAGGGCGATAGCGAGCAGACGGATTGCGGCGGTCATTGGGTCCCTCCCATGGGTCGCGGACCGGTCACTCTCGGGCGCCGGCATAGCGGATCTCTTCAGCGTAATAGGCGTCGAACCCGACCCGGGCGCGCAGCTCGGCAAAGTCCAGCAGCGCGGTCGGATGGCTTTCGGTTTTCAGCGTATCGAGCGCCTCGACCATCGCCTTCATCGCCGCGGACATCAGCGTCAGGGGATAGGCAGCGACAGTGAAGCCTAGGCGCGCGAGTTCGGCCGGTGGCAGGATCGGGGTCTCGCCGCCTTCCACCATATTAGCCAGATGGGGCGCAGGCACCTCGCGGCAGATTTGGGCCATCTCCTCCGGGGTCTTCGGGGCCTCAACGAAGAGGATATCGGCCCCGGCTGCGCGGAAGGCAGCGGCGCGTTCCAAAGCCTCGTCGAGGCCGTGGCCATGGCGCGCATCGGTGCGGGCGAGGATCAGGATGTCGTCGCCTTCCTCCCGCGCATCGACCGCCGCCTTGATCCGATCAACGGCCTCCGCGCGCTCGACCACCAGCTTTCCCTTGGTATGCCCGCAGCGTTTCGGGGCCACCTGATCCTCGATCATCACAGCCGCCGCACCCGCTCTGGCATAACCCTTCACGGTCCGTTTTACATTCAGCGCATTGCCATAGCCCGTGTCCCCGTCGCAAAGGACCGGCACGGAGGTCACCGCGCAGATATTGCGCACCGTGTCCACCATCTCGGCATAAGAGATCAGGCCCGTATCCGGCTGCCCGATCCGATGGGCGGAGACGGCAAAGCCCGACATGAACGCCGTGCGGAACCCTGCCTGCTCGATCAGCCGGGCGGACAAGGCATCGCCGCAGGACGGCGTCACCAGCAGGTCACCCGCAGCCAGAAGGGCCCGCAGCCGGGCGGCAGGGCTTAAAGATTGAAGGGCAGCCATAGCACGATGTCCTTGAACAGCGTCACCAACAGGACTGTCAGCAGCATGAGGAGCAGGAAGGGCCAGACCCCTCGGGCGACCTCCCCCATCCCTGCCTGGCCGACCGCTTGAATGACATAGAGGTTTAACCCCACCGGCGGGGTGATCAACGCGCATTCGACCATGATGACGAAGAAGACGCCGAACCAGATCGGGTCGATCCCCAGGGCTGCCAGCGTACCGGCGAGAACCGGGACCATGATCAGCATCATCGAGAGCGCCTCCATAAAGAGGCCCATGATCAGGAGCACGCCGGCGACCACCAGGATGAAGAGACCCGCAGTATCGATATTGGCGGAGATAAGCGCCGAGATCTCCTGCGGAATACGCCAGAGCGCGATGGCCTTGGCGAAGACCTTTGCGCCCGCGACGATCAGCAGAATCGCGGTGGAGGTCTTCATGGCGTCCCGCACCGCCTCCTTCAGCCCGCCCCAGGTCAGGCTGCGCAGCACCAGGCCCGTGACAACAAGAGCGCCGATAAAGCCGATGGCCGACGCCTCGGTCGGGGTGAACCATCCTTGATAGATGCCCAGGATCACGAACACTGCCAGGAACACGGTCGGCGAGGCGCGCAGCGCGGTGGTTCGCCGCGTTTTCCCGGTCGCTGCCGGCATCGGCTGATAGCTGCCGGAGAGGCGCGCATAGGCCATCGAATAAAGCACGAAGAGAACGACCATCAGAAGGCCGGGCCCAATCCCGGCGAGAAACAGCGAGAGGACGGATTCCTCGGTGATCACGCCGTAGATGATCAGAATGATCGAGGGCGGGATAAGGATCCCTAAGGTGCCTCCGGCCGCCAGAAGGCCAAAGACGAAGTGGCGGGGATAGCCGCGCTCGACCATCTCCGGGATCGCGACCGTGCCAATGGTCGCCGCCGTCGCTACGGAGGAGCCGGAGATTGCCGCGAAGATCCCACAACTCAGCACCGTGGCGACCGCCAGCCCACCAGGCCAGTGGCCAACCCAGGCCTGCACCGCGGCGAAGAGGTCGCGACCGACCCCGCCCTTCAACAGCACATTCGACATGAGCAGGAACAGCGGCACGGCGATCAGCACGAAGCTGTCGAGCGTCGAGAGCACGCCGGAGGGCGCCATCATCGGGGAGAACCCACCGAAGGCGAGCAACCCAAGCCCGAGCCCGGCCAGTGCGAAGGCGACCGGTACGCCTGCGAGCAGCAGCGCGAACAGCGCCAGCAGGATCAGGGCCGTTTCCACCGGTTTAGGCGCCCCGACCGATAGCGAGGCGAAGGGTCTCTACCAATGCCTGCAGCCCGAGCAGCAGGAAGGACAGCGGCACCGCCGCCTGTGCCCACCAATTCGGGATGTCCATCATCGTTCCCGTGGTACGGCCGCGGGTGAAGCTGTCCCAGGCAATCGGGGTTCCGTAGAGGACCACCAGACCGGCCAAGACGATCACAAAGGCGAGCGACACAAACCGCATCGCCCTCTGTCCGCCCGGTCCGAGGCGTTCGGTCACCACCGTGACGCGGATATGGGCGTCTTTGCGTAACAGCGAGGCAGCCGCCGCCAAGGTCGCCCAGACGAACACGAGGCGCGATAACTCCTCCGCCCAAATCGTTGGAGCATTGAAGAAATACCGCGCCACCACCTCAAAGGCGAGCATCAGGCCGATGACGAACAGCGCCCAACCGCTGAGCGCTGCCAACCCATCGGAGAGCCGGTCGATCAGGCGCATCGCCGACGACCCTCAACCAGCCCGACGCTCCGCGTCAAAGTCCGTTCGCCGCGTCGAGCACTTCGGCACCGAGGGGACCCGCGCTCTCCAGCCATTTTTCGATAACCGGGGCAGAGGCCGCGCGCCATGCCTCCAGCTCCGCGGCCGAGGGGCGGTAGACCGTCATGCCATTCGCCTCCGCCTCAGCATAGGCCTCCGCCTCGATCGTCGCCATACGGTCGCGGACGTCGATTTCGGCATTCCGGGCGGCAGCCTCTATAACCCCGCGCTCTTCATCGGTCAGGCCCTGCCAGAACGCGTCATTTACCACCACGATGAACTCGATATCCGCATGGTTGGTGACGGTTATCGTGTCCATCACATCCCAAAGCGAGCGGGACTTCACCCCCGAAACCCCGGTCATACCGACATCCACCGTCCCGCGCTGATAGGCCAGGAACTGCTCGGAGCCCGAAATCAGCGTTGGCGCACCGCCAAGCACATCGACCCAGGTGCCCAGCGTCTTGCCAAACACCCGCGCCTTCTTGCCCTCCATCTCGTCGGGCATCTTCATCGGCTCGCCATTCGAGAGCAGGACCACCCCGCCATAGGCCTGCCACCACAGCACCCGGTTCCCGGTCTCCAGGATAGCCTCGTCGAGCGGCGCCCGAACCGGGCTGTCCGGGGCGACGGCCTTCCGCACCTTATCCTCGGTGTTCAGCACGAAGGGCTGGTAGAACACGTCGACCGCCGGCACATCGCCAACGAAGCGGGTCAGCGAGGCGACGCCCATCTCGATCTGGCCGGAGCCGACCGCTTCCGGCACGTCCTTATCTTTGAAGAGCTGTGCAGAATCGTAAATCTCGACGGTGATGTCGGACTTCGCCTCGACCTCCTCTTTGAACATCACGAGGTTCTGGCCGAGATGGCTTTTCAGCGGCAGCTGTAAAGTGATCCGCAAGGTCGTGTCGGCGAGGGCCCCGGGTGCCGTTGCGAAAACGCTTAGGCCAAGGGTAGCCGCGCCCAGCAGGGCGGCGAAACGGTCGATCATCATATCCTCCCAAGTCGTCCGGATCCCCGGTTCACCCGGGTTTCGATGCAGGGTCGCCGCTCGCCCGCACGATGTCAACGCGGGAGCCATTGCCGCCAGCCGGATTGCGCCGGCCGCCCAGGCGTGGAACTTTGCTGGGCAGCCTCGCGGGGAGGAGCCCATGGCCAGGCGTTTCGATCTCGACTGGTTGCGCGTTCTGCTATTCGGATTGCTGGTGCTCCATCACACCGCCGTCGGCTTCGCACCGTTCGGCCAAGCTATCTACGGATTTGCCAACGACACTGGCGGCGGGCCGCCGATGGCGCTGGCGATCTATTGGAGCCATGGCTGGCGCCTGCCGGCGCTGTTTCTGATCGCCGGCATCGGGACCTGGTTTGCCACGGCGCGGGGGGCCGGCGCAGGCTTCATGGCGCGGCGTATTACGCGGCTGCTAGTGCCGTTCCTGGTCGGCAGCCTGGTGTTGAACCTCGCGGCCGGGCTGGCCGTCATTGCAATCCTGGGCATCGAAGACCCGGACCTGTCCAGCGGGCCCGAATGGTGGCTGCCGATGCCACCCTTTCTGGCGATGCATCTGTGGTTCCTGGGCAATCTCGCGCTCTATACGCTGCTGTGCTGGCCACTGTTCCTGGTGCGGGAGCGCCTGATGGCCCTATCCGCCCTACCTGTCGGGTGGTTCGTGGCAGCGCTGGCGGCCGCGGTGACGGCGATTGCAGTCGCGACCAAGCCCTTCGGCGCTGCGGTCACGGGGGAAGGGTATCAGCTCTACTGGTATGCGGGTATCTTCGCGGGCGGCTACGTGATCGGCGCCCACCATACCGCGGTTCTAGACTGGGCCGCGCGGTGGGTCTGGTGGCTGCTCGCCCTAGGGTTTGTGCTGTTCTCAACGGAAGTCACGTTGATCGAGACCGCGCGCCTGACCTCCGACGCGCGGGCCGAAGCCTATGCGGCGGGAGGATGGGCGACCCGCGGGCTCGCGCCGCCGTTTGGGGCGCAGGCGGTGGCCCAAACGGCGGTGGAGGGGTTGAACGCCTGGGCCTGGTTCCTGGCGGCATTGGGCCTGGCGGCGCGATATCTGAACCAGGACGGGCCGTGGCTGCGCACGCTCTCGCCCGCGGTGTTCCCAGTCTATGTACTCCACTTCCCGGTGGTGCTGATCGGGCTGGCGCTGCTGTCCTTGGTCCCATGGCCGTGGCCGCTGGAGTTGCTGCTGCTGGCAGTCGCAACCTTCACGCTCTCTGGGTTGGGCTATCTGGCGACGACAAGGATGGGGCCGCTGGCCTTTGCGTTCGGGGGGCGGGCGCAGATTGCGTCGGGATCGACATCAAAGGCATAGAGCATCTGTGTCCGAACGGATGAAGACGCGGAAATCTAGCTAGATGAGTGACTTGTCAGCTCTTACGCCGGGTTTTACAAGCCTGGCGCGCAAGACAGAAAGGACCGCGCCCGGCCGTGTGGGCGCGATGAAAGCGAACGCGCCCGGGGGAGTGTGATCCGGCGCGGTTGGGCTGGGTAAAAAATCCTCCCTTAGGCGGTCAGCAGCCTACGCCAGTATGCCGATGCCCCGCCGGGTGAAGCACCAAATCCATCAATCCGGCGAACATCGCGCCGGGAGAGAGCAACGTGTCCCGACTGGCGAGGAGCGCCTCTGCCCTCTCTACACCAAGGGTTGGGGCAGCGAAGTCGCGGATCTTTCCTGCGCATTCGTCCCGGGACAGAGGCGCCTCCGGCCCGCCGCGCGCGTCAACACAGAACGCCTCGAACCGCTGACCGCCCCGAAGCGTCACGACCACGTCAGCGCGGCGGTGTGCGGGAAAGGCCGTATCATGGGCAGGATCGACCGCGGCAGAGATTAGGGGCAGCAGCGCCGCCACAGCGGGGTCCGAGAGGCCGTCGCCCGCCACATGCTGCGGCCCGATACGACCATGGACCAACATCGTCGCGACCGCGAACGGTAGGGAATACTGCGCCCGGGACGTCGTGTCGGGCATGCCCGCGAAGAGACGCACCGCCTCGGCAAAGCTGCGGATCTGGACCGAGGCCACCTCCTCTGCGCTGAACCCGTGCTCTGCCTGAAGCGCTGCCACGGCGTCGATGGCCGCATGGGCCCAACGGCAAACAGGATAGGGTTTTATGTAGTTTCGCTCGATGGTCCAATCGCTGCCGAGATCGGCCCAGAGATGCGCAACCTCCGGCGCCGTAACGGTGATCGCGGGCGCACCGTGGAAGCCTTTGAGCGCCATCACCGCTGCGGTCATGCCGGTCAGCGCCCCGATGCCGGAGCCGTCATGAAGCATGGTAGGGTTGTCGATCTCGCGCATCATCTGGCTGCGCGGCCCGTGATACTCGGCGATTCCGAGCGCGTGGCGCAGCGCCTGGGTATCCCCACCGAGAAGCCTGCAGGCGACCGCCGCCACTCCGAGCGCGTTCCACGCGCCGGAGGTATGGTAATCGCTGACCGTCGCGTGAAGCGCCACGGCCGCCCGGGCCGAGACCTCATAGCCGATCACCATGGCGTCCAGCGCCTCTCGCGCCGTCAGCGCCGGCAGCCTTTCCGCACAGGCAAAAATCGTTGGGACGACCGCGCATCCGATATGACCCTTGGTCGAATTCAAACCGTCATGGGCGTCGAGATTGTCGATCTGGCTCGCGGCGGCAAAGGCCGCTCCGGCGAGGCTAGCCCGCCTGCCATCGAACATGATCCGCGCCTGCCAATCCGCTGATCCAGAGCCATAAAGCGCGAGCGCCGTCTCTCGCGCAATCCGGCCGGCATCGAGTGCAGCAGCCCCAGCGGCGACCGCCACCGTGTCGATCAGCAGCATCGCCGCCGTCTCCCGGGCACTGTCCGGGATCATGGGCGCGGGGTCGAGGGTGAAGCGCGCCACCGCATCGATCACTGGCAGGGTCTGGTCCATGCGCTCAGGGCTCCCCGGTGCCGATTTCCTCGCGCCGTTTGGCGATGTAGGCGTCTAAGGCCTCCCGCCGCTCCGGCGCCATTGGCGGTTTGCGGTACTCTTTGAGGGCCTGCTGCCAGACCGCCGTCGCCCGCTCCTCCGCCGTCTTCGCCCCCGCGATCTGCCAGTTCTCGTGGTTCTGCCAGTCCGACAGGATCGGCTGGTAGAACGCGGTCTCGTAGCGCTCCAGCGTATGCGGCTCACCGAAGAAGTGCCCACCGGGCGGGACCCCACGGATCGCCTCGAATCCCAGTTCCGCCGCATCGATCTTAGGGGCGTCGAGGAAGGCGATCATGTGCTGGATCATCTCGACATCCAAAACCAGCTTCTCATAGCTCGCGGTCAGCCCGCCCTCCAACCAGCCGGCGGCGTGGTAGATCAGATTGCCATGG
This sequence comes from Pseudomonadota bacterium, assembly GCA_039513195.1. Lineage (GTDB taxonomy): Bacteria > Pseudomonadota > Alphaproteobacteria > Rhodobacterales > Rhodobacteraceae > Thermohalobaculum. The sequence goes on from JBCCRM010000020.1 coordinate 51,961, forward strand.
CCCATCACCGCGCCCCAGAGGGCCATCTGCGTCTCCCACACCGCTTGGGTGTCGGCGGTGTTCGAGGCATTGGTCGGCGAACAGCGATAGGGCAGGCCATAACGCCGCGCCAGCTGACCTGAGATCACGTTCGCCTTCGCGTTTTCCGGGGTGCCGAAGGCGGGCGCCCCGGTCCGCATATCCACATTCGAAGTGTAGGAGCCATAGATCACCGGCGCCCCGGGATTGACGAGCTGGGTGAAGACAACCCCGAAAAGCGCCTCGGCATTTTGCTGCGCAAGCCCAGCCGCCAGAGTGACCGGCGTCATCGCCCCCATCAGCGTGAAAGGGGTTACGCAGACCGCCTGACCGTACTCGGCCATGACCATCAACCCCTCGGCCATCGCATCGTCGATCTTGCGGGGGCTGTTGACCGAGATGATCGTGAGAATGCCCGGGTCGCCGCGCATTTCCTCGGCAGTCATCCCGCGGGAGAGCGCCATCATCGTGATCGCATCCAGCGCCCTACCCCGCCCGATGGCGAGCGCATGGAAGGTCATATCGGACAGCTTTAGATTGGCGTCATAGGTGTCGAGATGGCGGGTGTTGGCGGGCATATCGACCGGCGCGACCACCTGGTTGCCGATCAAGTGGATGACGTTGAACACCTGCGCGAGGCGGATCAAGTCGCAATAGTCGGCGTGGTTCCCAGCGCGCCGACCCCGCACCCGATCATGAACATTCGGAGGCCCTGCGACGAGGCCGAAAGCCATTTGATTACCCCCCAGGGTAACCGCCCGCCCGGGGTTGCGGGGGGTCACGGTGACCAGGCTTGGCGCGGTGGCGAGGGCGCGGTCCACCAGCTCCCGCCCGATGCGGACGATGCCGGTCGCTTGGTCGACCTCCGCCCCCGCGTTGGCGAAGAGCGCCTGCGCCCTGGAGTTGGAAAGCTCGATGCCGATCTCGACCAGGATGCGGAGAGAGGTTTCGTGGATCGCCTCCAACGCATCCTCGCTGAGCATCGCGAGCGGCGGATAGGGGTTCACCACTGTTTGCCAGGGCGGCTGCGCCAGCCCCGCCGCAGCGGCAGTCTTCCGACCCGCCTTTCGCCCGCTGCGTGTCCTGGCCGGGCGCTCTTTCATGCCCCGCCCTCGGCTGGGGTCCCGGCGTCGCCGCCAGGACCCGTATGCGTCAGCCGAACCACCAGCGTTCCGCCCATTTCTCGCCATCCAAATCCCAGTTCGATGCCATCGGCCCATGCTTCACCTTGGGGCTGTGGGCGAAAACATAGGACGCAAACATCGGCACGATGGTCCCGCCATCATTGGCACAGAGATCCTGCATCTCGAAATACATCTCCCGGCGCTTGGCGGTGTCGAGCTCCGCCCGTGCCTGCAAAAGCAGGCTGTTGAACCGCTCGTTGGCCCAGAAGGTATCATTCCACGGCACCCCCTCGGCATAGGCAGAGGTGAACATCGCATCCTCGGTCGGCCGGCCCGACCAATAGACCGCGGTAAACGGCTTTTTCAGCCAGACATTCGACCAGTAACCATCATTCGGCTCCCGCACGACATTGAGCGCAATGCCTGCGGCCCGCGCGCTTTCGGCGTAGAGCACCCCCGCATCGACCGCGCCCTGAAACGCCGCATCGGCGACCGAGAGGTCCACCGTCACGCTGTCGAGCCCCGCCTCCTTCAGGAAAAACTTCGCCTTGTCGGGGTCATAGGCCTTCTGCTCCATCGCGTCGTTGAAGAACCGCTGGCCGCGGCCGATGGGGTGATCGTTGCCGACGACCCCGTATCCTTTCAGGATTTTGTCGACCAGCTCCTGCCGATTGATCCCATATTTCAGCGCCTGGCGGACATTGTTGTCGCTATAAGGATCGGCGGTGACATGCATTGCAAAGGTGTAGTGCTGGTTCCCGGCCACCTCCTGCAGCTCGACATTGGGGCTGCGCGCGACGCGGGCTGCGATCTGCACGGGCACCCGGTCGATTGCGTCGACCTCGCCGGTCACCAGCGCATTAGTGCGGGCGGTCGGGTCGATGATCGAGAGCATTTCGATCGAGTCGAACCAGGCGCGGTCGGATTTGAAGTAGCTCTCGTTGCGGACATAGGTGGCCTTCACGCCGGGCTCGAAGCTCTCGATCTTATAGGGGCCGGTGCCGACCCCGCCCTCCCACTCCGCGCTGCCATCGGGCTTCGCGGGGACGATGATCAGATGGTAATCCGCCATTGAATAGGGGAAATCGGCATCGCCGGCCGCAAGCCGAAAGACAACCGTGGTGTCGTCGGGCGCCTCGATCGCGGTGATCGGCGCGACAATCGGGGCCGCAGCAGACGTGTTTCCCTCTCCCCGGTGGTGGTTGATCGAAGCGACCACATCGGCCGAGGTCACGCTGCGCCCGTCATGGAAGGTGACGCCTCTCCGCAGGGTGAATGTCCAGGTGGCGGCATCGGCCGAGGCCTCCCAGCTTTCCGCCACCTCAGGCCCGATAGAGCTGTCCTGCCGCACTTCGGTCAGCAGATTGCCCTGCATGAAGGAATGGGCGGACATAAAGCCGTTGGAGTATTTGCCTGGGTCCAGCGTATCAGTGGTCGAGCCATGAGCCTTGCCGATGCGGAAATGGCCGCCGCGCTGCGGCTCGGCGGCCCGGGCCGGTAGCCCCAAGGTGCCGGCGATGCCCGCGGCCATGCCAAGCTTCAGGGCGCTGCGTCGTGTTGGTTTGTAAGTCATCTGCATATCTCCCTGTTTTGACGTGTCTTTAGGCGGCAGTCGCAGTCTGAAAAAGGCGCCCGCATCGCACGACATCGGGCGAAAGGCCGAGATGCGGCAGGGCTGCATGCATCAGCGCTTGGTTTGAGGTGACGACAGGCAGACCGGTCGCGGCCTCCAGCCTTTCGACCGCTTCGACCGCGCGCATATCGGTGCAGGAAAGAACCAACGCCTCCGCCCTACGGTTGCTGGCGCGCAGCCCGAGGGCCAACACCTCCTCCGGCGTCAAGGCGCCTTGGTCGTGGTTTCCGAGGGGAGTCGCCACCTCGGCGCGCGCGACGGTCTTGACCCCAAATGCAGCCAGGAAGGCGATGGCCCGGTCATTCAGCTCCGGCACATAGGGCGAGGCGAATCCGATGCGCCGGGCGCCGATTGCGGCCAGCGCTGACAGCAAAGCTCCGGCCGCTGTGATCACGGGCGCCCCGGCAGTGGCGGCTGCCTGTTCGCGGAGCATTCGGTCGAAGGCCGCCCCGTGGGCGAGCGTCGCGGAGGTGCAGCCGTAAAGGATGACATCCGGCCTGACGCCCGCGATCAGGCGCAGTGGCTCCTCGATCTCGGCGCGGCCGAGACCGGCCATCTGCCCGGCATCCGGGATCGCATCGAGATCGTACCCGCCAAGGCGCGTGGCGTGGATCGAGACGCCCATGGGCGCCAACGAGGCCAAATCGGGCTCCAGATTGGTGTTGGTATAAGGAACCAGGACGCCGATCCGGCCAAGGCCGCGGGACGGAGCAGTCATGGCTGCATCTCCTCTTGGAGGGCGGCTGTCAGGATCCCCAGGGCGCGGTCCATGGCGCCGCCTTCGGCGATTGTTGCTCGCAACGCCGTTGGCAGGCCATAGCCCGCCATGCCCCGCATCAGGAGGCCCTGCGCGCGGAGGGCTGCATCGGCCCGTGCCGCGCGGTCCAGGTCGCCGAAATCGAGCAGGGCGAAATTCGTCCGGCTCTCCGGCACAGTCAGCCCGAGCGCACGGGCAGAGGCGGAGAATGGGTCGCGCAGGCGGGCGGTCTGAGCCACCGTCTCGCGCATGTAGGCCTGGTCGCGCATAGCCGCCGCAGCCGCCGCCTGCGCGGAGCCGGAGACCGAGTTAGGGTTGAGCACTTTGCGTAGCGTCCGGGCGACCTTCGCCGGGAAGAGGCCCCATCCGGCCCGCATGCCGGCAAGCCCATAGGCCTTCGAGAAAGTGCGCAGGACCACCGTGTCCCCCCGCTCGATCAGTTGCCAGAGGGGCGCCGTGTCGGCAAACTCTCCATAGGCTTCGTCGATCACCAGCAGCACATCCCCTGGCAGCCCGTCGCGCAGGCGGATCAGTTCGGATACCGCCAGCACCGTCCCGGTCGGGTTTCCGGGATTGGCGACCCAGACCACCCGCGTCTGCGGCCGGACCGCCGCGAGCAGCGCGTCGACATCGACCCTGAGATCGGTCTCCGGCGCTAGATCCGTCTCCGCTCCCGCCAGGGCAGTCGCGGTTCGGAAGAACAGATAGCCATGCGCGCTGGTCAGCGCCCGGTCGCCAGGACAAAGATAGGCCTGTGCAAGCGCTCCGATCAGCTCCATCGACCCGGCCCCGCAAAGGATCCCCGCCGGGTCGAACCCATGCACCTCCGCAATCGCGTTGCGTAGGCTCAACCAATCCGGATCTGGGTAGAGCGTACCTTCGGTCAGCGCCCTTGCCGCTGCTTCGACCGCGAGGGGGCTTGGTGGACGCAGGCTCTCGTTTTGGGCGAGCGAAACCGTCGGCGGACCCAAGCCGCTTGAGAGGTCCGCCAGGGCATAGGGCGCCAGCGCAGCAATCTTTGCGACCGGTCGGGGGCTCATGCGGGCGCCTCCTCTTCCTGATCGAGACCGTAGATCGCCGCCCCGGCTACGGTCACAAACCCATTGGCTATGTCCTGTTGCAGGGCTTCGCGATCCCTCTCCTGCGGCGCCCCGAACCCGCCTCCGCCCGGGGTCTCGAAGATCAACGTCTGGCCAGGCCCAACCGTCACCTCTCCCTTGCCGCGCAGATCCCGCCCACCGTCGAGCCGGAGGCGCCCGGGATCCCCCGGCAATCCGCCATCGCGGCCACGTGCGGGATTGTCGATCCGTTCGACCGAGAGGAACACGGTCAAGGCATCGCCAGAGGCAGCGGTTAGTTCGATCCGCTGGCCGAGACCGCCGCGCATCCGCCCTGGTCCGCCGCTGTTGGGGCGCAGCTCCCGCCGCCTGATCAGGATCGGGGCGACGCTCTCGCTGATCTCAACCTGGCTGCCCCAAACGCCGGAGGGATAGGCCGTGGCCGACAGCCCGTCGCGGCCGGGCCGCGCGCCGGTGCCACCGTTATGGGTGAGCTCGACCGCAAAGCCAGGGCGGCCGGCCAGCGCCACCTCTGCCGCGCTACGGATCGGCAGATCCCACATCGCCGAGGCCCCTTCCGCCGGAACCTGATCAGGCAGCGCCTGCGCCAAACAACCGAAGACGAGGTCGGGCGTCAGCTGACCCAGCGTGTGGCGCATTGCGACCGGCGCCGGAGGTTGGGCATTCAGGATGCACCCCACTGGTGCCCGCACGGTGAAGCAGGCCAAAGACCCGGCATTGTTCGGGATCTCCGGCCCCATTAGGCAGCGCAAGCCAAAGACCGCGTACGCCGCCGCATAGTTTACCGGCACATTGATGCCCCGGCGCGAGCAAGGAGAAGTGCCGGCGAAATCCAGATCCACCCCGTCCGGCCCGACCATCAGGGTCGCGGTGAGGGTGATTGGCGCCTCGTAGCCATCCACAGTCAGGCTGTTGCGGTAGGTGCCCGTAGGCACGGCGGCGATTGCCTGCAACGTGCCGCGGCGAGACGTCTCTAGGATGTGATCGGCCAGGGGCTCCAAGCTCTCCAGCCGGAACTCGGCCATCATCCCGCGCAGACGGGCCGCCCCGGTCTCGCAACAGGCGATCAGGGCGTAAATGTCCCCCTCGTTTGCAATCGGCTCCCGCGAGTTGGCCTTCACGATGTCGAGGAGGAGAGCGTTCACCTCCCCCGCCTCGACCAGCTTGCAGGGCGGGATCAGCAGCCCCTCGTCATAGATGTCCGATCCCTCCGGCCCCATGCCGCACCCACCGAGATCCACCAGATGCGAGGTGCAGGCGGTGAAGCCTACCACGGCGACCCCGTGAAAGACGGGCATCATCAGGAGGAAATCGTTGAGATGACCGGAGGCGAGCCACGGGTCATTGGTCATGTAGATGTCGCCGGGGCGCATCGCCTCGACCGGGAAGCGGGCCAGCAGATGGCCGACCGCCGCCGCCATGGTGTTGATATGTCCGGGCGTGCCTGTCACTGCCTGCGCGAGCATCCGCCCCTGGCGATCGAAGATGCCGGCAGAGATGTCGCCGCATTCCCGCACCATCGGGCTGAAGGCCGCGCGGATCAGCGCTTGCGCCTGCTCCTCGACCACGGCGAGGAGGCGGTTCCACATCACCTGCAGGCGGGTCGGGGTCATTCGGGCGCCTCCTCCTGGGTCAGGACCAGGTTCAGGGCGCCGTCGACGGTGGCGCGGAACCCTGCCGAAACCAGCGTCGTCGTCTGCGGCTCGGTAATCAGAGCGGGCCCCGAAAGGGCCGCCCCAGGCGCGAGCATTGCGCGGGAATAGACGGCGGCTTCCAGCAGCGCGCCGGTCTCGTCACAGGCGATCTGGCGTGTCCCTTGTGGTGTCGCCTGACGCTCTGCCGAGGGTGCGGGCAGCGGATCGGTTGGCGCCGGCCTGGTGGAGACTGAGACGCCCCAATTAAGGATCTCGATCACCATGCCCGGCACGCTGCGTTGGAACAGGGTGCGGTAGGCGGCCTCGAAAGACGCGGTCAAGTGGTCGGTGTCGGCCGACTGCAACGGGCGATCCGGCAAGTCGATCTCGATCTCGTGTCCCTGACCGCGATAGCGCATGAAGGCCATCCGACGGGTCTGTCGTGCCTCGCCCGGCGCGCCGGCGCGGACCACTGCCGTAGCCTCCGTCAGCATCGCGTCGAACAGCGCGTTGATCCCGTCGCAGTCGAACCGGTCGAGGGTCGTATAGCGGCTGCGCACCAGTTCGAAGGAGACCGGCGCGCCGAGGAAGCCAACCGCCGAGCCGACACCCGGATCGGGCGGCACCAAGATGCGCCCCACCCCGGCCCGCCGTGCCACCCGGGTTGCGTGGAGCGGTCCATTGCCGCCAAAGGCGATCATCGTGCGCGCGCCTAGGTCCTTGCCCGATTCGACAGCATGCATGCGCCCGGCGCTGGCCATGTTCTCATCGACGATGTCGCTGACGCCCTGGGCGGCATCGCGGGTCTCGAGCCCCAACGGCCGACCGACAGCAGCGTCTAGCGCGTGGGTGGCGGCGTAGGGGTCGATGCGGAGACGCCCCTCGGCAAATCCCACGGGGTCGATATAGCCCAGCGCAATATCCGCGTCGGTCACCGTTGGGTCTTCGCCGCCCAGCCCGAACGCCGCGGGCCCTGGGCTGCTGCCAGCGCTCCTTGGGCCGACGGCCAGCCGCCCCAAACCATCAGTCGATGCAATGGAGCCGCCCCCGGCACCGATCTCGATCATCTCGACCACTGGGATCCTGACCGGCATACCGCTGCCTTTGATGAAACGCGCGGCGCGGGCGATCTCAAAGCTCCGGGCGGTCTGCGGCCTCGCCCCATCGATCAGGCAGAGCTTGGCGGTGGTGCCACCCATATCAAAGGAGAGGACAGCGTCCAGTCCGGTCTGGTGCGCCAGCCGCGCGGCGAGGATGGCGCCCCCGGAGGGACCCGACTCGACCAAGCGGACCGGCAACCGCTGCGCAGTCTCTACAGTCGTCATGCCACCGCCAGAAGTCATCATCAGGATCGGGCATGCCAGCCCCTCAGCCGCGAAACGGGTTGAGAAGTCAGCGAGATAGGAGCCCATCAGCGGCTGGATATAGGCGTTCGCGACAGTGGTGCAGAGGCGGTCGAACTCCCGCGCCTCCGGGCTGACTTCGGACGACAGCGAAACCGCAAGACCGGGACGCCGCGCCGCGATCAGATCGCGCAGGCGCCGCTCATGCGCGGGATTGGCGTAGGCGTGGAGGAGGCAGATCGCCAGCGCCTCCGCCCCTGAGCGATCGACGGCGTGGAGCAGCGGGTGGATTGCCCCTTCGTCGAGCGGCAGCAGCACCTGACCTTGCGCATTGACCCGCTCTGGCACTGTGAAGACACGGGCCCGCGGGACGATCAGGTCGGGCTTTTCGATCTGCAAATCGTATTGGGCGTAGCGCCGCTCATAGGCGATCTCCAGGATGTCGCGGAACCCTTCCGTCGTGATCGCGGCAACTATCGCGCCGCGCCGCTCGATCAGCGCATTGGTGGCAAGGGTCGTGCCGTGGACGAGACCCGTGATCTCGCCGAAGCGGCGACCGAGTCTCTCCAGCACCGATCGCGTGCCCGCAAGCGCCCCCTCAGCCGGCGCCGCGGTGGTTGGCGTCTTTGCCGTCGCTATGATGCGGCCGCTGGCGTCAGCAGCGGCGATATCGGTGAAAGTGCCCCCAATATCCACCGCGATCCTGAGCGGCTGACCCTGCCCCATGGCTTGCAATCCGTCTGAACTCGACGCTCGGCCGAGCGATCGTCACGGTGGTGTTTATCGGAGGGGGCACCGGTGGTGCCCGGCCCGCGTCGGGATCGACACCCGCTGAAGGGTCAACTCGCGACGAGATCGCAGCCGGTCGCGCGACGACCGCGCCGCCTGTCTTCGTTAATATGATGACGCCTTGACATGACTTGCAGCTGACGCCGCAGATCGGGTCGTGTCAAGCAAAGCCTCGCCGGCGCGTTGCCACGCGCGGCGCGCGCGCCCGACTGCCCAAATCCAGAGCAGGTTATCTGAGCGTCCGACCGAAACGGTAGCAGAGAAGCCATGGTCGCGGTGGCTCGATTCTGTCAGGCTATCCCCACCGAGACAGGAGGCTCGCATGGCAGCAGAGACGCAATCGGCGCTTCGGATGACGCCGCTTACCGATCGTTTTGGGGTCGAGATCGCAGGCGTGGACCTTCGCGATGTGACGGCAACGCATCTCTATCCAGAGATCAGGGCGGCGTTTGAGACGCAGTCTCTCCTGCTCTTCCGGCACCAGTCGCTCGGCGATACGGACCATTTGCGTCTTGCGGCGCTGTTCGGACCCATCGAGGACAGGGCGTCTGATGAACGGACGAAGGACCAAGCGTTCGAGGTGCCGAGAGTGTCGAATGTTCAGGCAGACGGGACTGTGTCGGGGGAGATGGATCTCCACACCCTGAACCTGAAGAGCAACCAGCTCTGGCACACCGACAGCACCTTTCTGCCCGTCCCGGCGCTGGCAAACATCATCACCGCGCGGATCGTGCCGTCGCAGGGTGGAGAGACCGAGATCGCCTCGACCCGGGCGGCGTGGCAGGACATGCCGGATGCACTGCGGGAACAGGCCCGAAACGCGGTGCTTTGGCACCGCTACAGCCATTCGAGGGCGCGCCTGTCGGCGGAGTTGGCGGCGATGGCAATGTTTCAGAAATGGCCGGATCGGGCCTGGCCCGCGATGTGGACGAACCCGGTGACGGGGGAGGACGCGGTGTATGTCGCCTCCCACGCCTTTCGGGTCGATGGGATGGAGCAGGCGGAGGGCTCAGCGCTAATCGATGCGCTGATCGAGTTTTGCACCCGACCGAGTTATGTCTACAGCCATTGCTGGCAGGTGGGCGACTTGTTGATCTGGGACGAGCGGGCGACGCTCCACCGCGGGACGCCCTGGCCATACGAGGAGCCGAGGGTGCTCTCGAGCCTCTGCGTCTCGGTCACCGAGGCCGATGGGCTTGGCGCGATGCGCCACGCCCTGGGCTAACGCGCCCGGCGTCTAGGGCGCCGCGTCTGCCACCCAGCCTGTGGCACCGGAGGCGCCCGCGGCGCACTGCAGGCGTCGTCGCGCTTGGGGATGCCGCGGGCCGATCCCGCCGACCACCAGCGGTGCAAGGACCTGCTTCTGTTATTGGCTTTCGGTCTGCGCGAAGTACCGCGGGAGCAGGTCGTGGAGACGGTTGCCGGAATTCCGGCAGGGGATCGGTTCAAGGCTTGCCCTGAGATACGCCAATAGACGGACGTCGTTGTGCTGCGCAGTATCGATTGCGGAGGCGACGGAGCGCTAGGCCTTCCCGACTTCGCCACGCCCTCGAAGAGAGCGCTGCTAGCGCCAATCTACTCGCGTGGATCAGGCACCCGACCCTTTTGCAGTCTATTTCGGTTCGGCCTTCGGTTGCGAAGGTGTCGAAGGCCGCGGCGAGAACGGACTAACTGCCCCCCAAGAGCGCTTTACGACCAGAGTGCATCGGTCCTCGCGCTCTAAGGTATTGTTCAGGAATGTTTTCGCGACGCCAATCTAAGTCAGATTGGCTGGGAAAATGCTCTGGGACCCCGCTCGTACCACGGGGCGATGGAACGCAGTCTGTGAAGGGTTCCACCCCAGGCGCGAAGGGTGTTTCACGATGGAGACCACCAGAGGTCTTCCTTGCGGGCTTGGATCGAGCGTCGCAACGGTCGATCGGCGGGGTTGGCTTTCCAGTGATCGCCGACCGTGCGGGCTGCCCTGTCCCTGAAACTCGACGTGGCCGATACCATGACGCTGATGCCTCCGCCGCCGAGATCGCCGGAGCTTAGCCCGATGGAGAACCTGTGGCCGTTCATGCGCGACGACGCGTTCTCGAACCGGTCCTTTCGAAACGAGCGCGGCATCGTCGCGCTCTGCTGCGCGGCCCGGAACACGATCCCGGACCGGCCAGACCGCATCGCATCTAGCAGAGGCCGAGGCTGGAACAGCGGGGTCCAATCGTTTCGCTGTGGACTTACTGGGTCAAATACCATTGCGTTGGGGCGTACGGATAGGCCCAATAGTAGTCGTAAGTGGCCGAGGTGAAGGGCCGGAAGTTCTTGAGATTGTTGGAAGTTATCGCCGGTTGGATGGTCGAACCGACCAAGCCGATCTTCCACAAATTTTCCGCATGGATATCGGCGATCTGCCTGCCGATCTCGTTCGATTCCTCAGAGCCGAGGGGCAGCGCCTTGAAGCTGTTGGAGAGCTCGACGAGCTGCTTCACCGCCGCCGGCGGCTCGCGACCCTCGGCGCCCTCGGTCCGCAACCATGCTGCCCACTGATACCCAGTGCCAGGCTGCCAGCGGTCGCCGAAGGGCGGCACGAACATGAAGGGGTCTTGCGCGATGATCACACCGGCCCGGCTCGCGTCACGCCAGGAGGCAATCGAGAGATCCGCCGCACTGCCTTTCAAGCGGTAGTCTTCTGTCGAGATTTCGCTCTGATCGACCTTAACCCCGATCCGTTCCCAATATCCGCGAACCAGTTCGTGGGCCTTTACCGGGCCCCCCTGCTTGGCAAAGAACATCCGGATCGACAGGTCCTTTCCATCGAATTCCCGCACGCCGTCGCCATTGCTGTCCTTGGCGCCGAGCCTGTCGAGGATCGTGTTCGCCGCATCCGGGTCGTAATGGGTGAAAGCGGTTAGGTGCTCTTCGGTCAGGAAAGCCACGGTGCCGGGCTCGGCAGGGGTTGCCTGCACCGGCTCGCCTTGGCCGAGATAGACCAGGTCGAGGATCTCGTCTCGGTCGATTGCCAGTGACATCGCCTTGCGGAATTCGACCTGCTCGAATAGTCGGCCAAAATCCGGGTCATCGACATTGAAAGCGTAGTAAATCGTCTCTCCTACGGTAGGGACCAGGTGAACGGTATAAGCGCCCTGACCGTCATTCTCTTTATAAAACGAAAAGTCGGCGAGGAAGAGCGACTGTGTCTTATAGTCGACTTCGCCATTTACGATCTTCGCGCTGCGATCCGCTTTCTCCGGAACGTATAGCTCATTGATTTCATTGATATAGGGTAGTTGGTTGCCAGCGGTGTCGATCTGGTGGAAGAACGGGTTAGCGACCAGGCGGCGGCCTTCGGCAGTGTCATCGACGACGATATAGGCCTCCAAGGTCGGCAAAACGGCTTTGGGCATCGAGGCGGCGCGGGCCGGGTCCTTCAGGATCGGTTGCGGGACGTCTTTCCAGTCAGAACCGCCATAGAACCAGTTGATCGCCTCGCCCTCAGTGCCGAAGCCCATCGCCTCGCGCAGGGCCGCCGCGTCCGCGTTGTGCTTTTCCATGAACTGGCCAAGGAAATGCTGCGGCTGGAAGGGCTGGGCGTGCGAGATCGCGAAACGGCCGAGCAGACCCGGCGCGGAGATGGGCAGCGTGAATTTCACCGTCACCTCGTCCAACGCCTCGACCGTCGCGGGCGTGCCGTCCCACAGCCAGGCGGCGGGCGTCTTCTCGTAGACCTGCGCGTTGAGGATCAGATCGTCGTACCAAAAGACCACATCCGCGGCGGTGAAGGGCTCGCCGTCGGACCATTTGTGCCCTGTGCGCAGAACAAAGGTCAGTTCGGTAAAATCGTCGTTCCAAGTCCAGTACTTAGCGACATTCGGCACGATGGTCTGGGTGTCATCGGCGAAGCGAACCAGGTTAACATGGCGCAGAGAGAGGACGTCTGTGGTGCCCGCCTCGGTCGCGTTCGAGAGAACGTCGAGCACGCCGCCATAGCTGCCGATCGCCTCGTAGGGCATCACCACGAGCGGCTCTGAGGGCAGGCGCTCGGCAACCGGGGGGAGGCTCTCCGGATTGCCCTGGATCCGCGCGTTTAGCGCCGCGATGTCCGGGTTCTCCGCAAAGGTCGGCGTCTGGCCGGCGGCCGTGAGCTCGGTCAGTTCGAGCTGGTTCGGATAAGCGCCGGCGACGCCCTGGCTGTCGGCCACGGTGATCTCTGCGGCCTGTGCCGATACGGCGAGCAGCGCCGCCAATGCCACGCCGGACAGCAGTTTCGCGCTGTGAAGCATGGGTCCCCCCTGTGCCTGCTACGAGATGTCCAGCTTACGGGACTGCCGGTAGCCCCGCCATAAGACAGTTCTCCACCGACACGCCGGCCAAACGGTACCGCGCGGTACCTGGGCAGACTTGCGACGCAGCCGAGCCGACTTCCCGCGCGAGTTGTCGTTCGACAGGCGGACCAGCGTGTCTCCAGACAACGCGCTAATGGCCGGAAATTTCGCAATAATTCCGAGCCACATCCCATGCACAACTTATGCACATTGCATATGCAGACTTTTCCACTCAGGTATTGGCGGCACAACGCTGAGGAGAATGGGGCTTCGGGGAACAAGCCCTGGCGCCCGGCCTGCGGCCTCTCCCCGCGCGCCGGGCATCAAAGCGGAACCTCCAGCCGGCACCCCCGGACCCGAGGCCCGTGCCGACGCCGATCCGGCCGCCTGATGTCGAAAGCGCTCCGACCGAGGCGTCAGCCCGAGCTGTGCGCGGCTGTGCTCTCTCACCCCAGCATCTCCGGCAGGGTGACGATCTCGACCCCCGCGGCCTCGAGCGCTTCGCGGGCGGCCTTGGCCACGGCCACTGAGGTCGGCTCGTCGCCATGGACGCAAAGACTGTCGAACCCGATCTCCATTGCCGTCCCGTGGCGGGAGGTGATGACGCCCGTCCTCACCATCTCCACCACGCGCTTTGCCGCCAGGGCCGGATCCTTGATTACGGAACCGGGGATCGAGCGCGGGGTCAGGGTGCCGTCATCCTCATAGGTTCGGTCGACGAACGCCTCTCGCCCCAGCGGCAAGCCAGCGGCGCGGGTCGCGATCTCCATCTCGGTCCCCGGCATCACCAAATGGATCAGCGCGGGATCGACCGTCTTCACCGCCCGGGCAATCGCCGCGGCGTAATCCGGATCGACGCAAGCCATGTTGTTCAGCGCCCCATGCGCCTTCACATGGGTTATGCGGAGGCCGGAATAGCGCTCCATCCCCATGATTGCGCCGATCTGATAGGCGACGAGGTATTCCAGCTCTTCCGGCTTCATTCGGATCTGCCGCCGCCCGAAACCCCAAAGATCGTCGAAGCCCGGATGCGCGCCGATCGAGACGCCGCAGCGCTCGGCCTCCAGGATTGTGCGGCGCATCACGCCGGGGTCGCCGCCATGCATGCCGCAAGCGATATTCGCCGATTTGACGATGGAGAGCAGCGTGGTGTCGTCGCCGATATCATAGGCGCCGAACCCCTCGGCCATATCGGCATTTATGTTGATGCGGATCGCCATGGCCCCTCCCCTCGCCTTCCAAGGACCCGGATTGCCAGGCCCGCCGCTTCGGTTCTAGGCTGAGGCCGAGCCCCGCTGCAATGCCGCCCCAGGATCCGCCCGTGGAGAGAGAGCCGAGAGAGCCGCGCATCCTGCCCTTTGGCGATGCGGCGCTGCTGGTCGAGTTCGGCCAGGGCGTCGACCGGGCGCTAAACGACACCGTGCTGGCGCTGGACGCCGCGGTCGCGGCGGCCGGGATCGAGGGGGTCGTTGAAACAGCGCCGAGCTTTCGGTCGCTGATGATCCAGTTCGACCCTTTGACGACCGATCTTGACCGCATCGCGGTGGCCGTCCGCGGGCTGTTGGGCGCCGAGGCCGGAGAGGCGCGGGGGCGCCGCTGGTCCCTGCCCGCCTGTTACGAGGGCGATCTGGCCCCGGATCTGGAAGGTTTGGCACGGGAGACCGGGCTCTCGCCCGCCGAGGTCGTGGCCCACCACACCGCCATCGACCACCACGTCTACATGATCGGGTTCCTACCGGGCTCGCCCTATATGGGCGATCTGCCGGAGGTCTTGACCTTGCCGCGCAGGCGCGATCCGCGCACCCGGGTGCCAAAGGGCTCGGTCGCCATCGCGGTCGGCCTGACCGTGATCTATCCGGTCGAGAGCCCGGGGGGCTGGCATCTCCTCGGCAACACTCCGGTGCGGGTGTTCGACCCGGGCTGGGCGCAGCCGGCGCTGCTCGCCCCCGGCGATGTGGTGCGGTTCGAGCCGGTCCGCGCGGCCGAACATGCGCGCCTGTCGGCGGATATCGCCGCAGGACGCTGGCGGCCGGAGCCGGTCGGATGACCGGGCTATTGGTGCGCGATGGCGGGCTGTTGACCACGGTACAGGATCTGGGCCGCGTCGGGTTTCAGCGCTTCGGGGTGCCGGTTTGCGGCGCTCTGGACCGGGATAGCCACAGGCTGGCCAATGCGCTGGTGGGCAATCCGCCCGGCGCCGCGGCGCTAGAGATCCGCTATCTCGGCCCGGTGCTAGAGGCCCTGTGCCCCGCGCGGGTCGCGTTGGCGGGGGCGGAGGCGCGGATGATCCTGACCCGCGCGCGGGAGACCGAAACGGTGCCCGCTGGCCGCACGCTGCGCTTGGAGGAGGGCGATCGGCTGGCCATCGGCCCCCTCTCCGGCAGTGTGACGGCAACCCTGGCGATTGCGGGTGGGGTGCAGACGGCGCCGGTTCTCGGCAGCGCGGCAACCTTTGCGCGGTCCGGCTTCGGCGGGCTCGACGGCCGGGCCTTGCGGGCGGGCGACCGGATCCCCGTGGCGCTGGCGGAGGGACCGGATTTGGCTCTGGCCCAGCCGATGGACTTGGCCCTGCCCGCGCGGATCAAAGTGGTGCTCGGCCCGCAGGACGACCATTTCACGGCCGAGGCGGTGGAGACCCTGCTCTCCGCGCCCTGGACCGTGACGCAGCAGGCGGACCGCATGGGCCTGCGCCTGGTCGGGCCGGTGCTGGCGCACCGCGATGGCTACAACATCACCTCCGACGGGATCGTGACGGGCGCCATCCAAGTGCCCGGCAACGGACTGCCGATCTTGCTTCTGGCCGACCGCCAGACCTCGGGCGGGTATCCGAAGATCGCGACGGTCGTGACCGGCGACCTCGCGCCCCTGGGACGTGTGGCGCCCGGCGCGGTGCTGCGCTTCGCCGCCGTCAGCCCGGCCGAGGGGGCGGCCCATACCCGGGCGCGGGAGACGGCGCTGGCACAGGCCTTGGCGACGATCACCCCGCCGCCGCGGGAGGGATTGGATCTCGACGCGCTCTATGCCGAAAACCTGATCACGCCACCGATCCTGCCAGACTGAGGGGACGCATGACCGCCCATTATGACGTACTGATAACCGGCAACAATCTGCGCCTGCGCGACGATTTCCTGGGCATCTCCACAGTCTGCTTGATCGAGGCACCGGGGTTTCGCGCGCTCCTCGACACCGGCGGCCCGTCCTCGCGCTTTGCACTGATAAACGCGCTGGCTGGGCGCGGGATCGGGCGGGAGGAGATCGATCTGATCCTCCTCTCCCATCTCCATTACGACCACTGCTACAATCTCGACCTCTTTCCCAAGGCCCGGATCGTGGTGGCGCAGGCAGAGCTGGACTATGCGGCAGAGCCCCATCCCGACGACCTGGTGACGCCCGATTGGATCCTGGAACGCCTTAGCCGCCGCCGGGTCGAGGCGCTGACCGCGGACACGGCCCTCGCGAAGGGGGTGGAGATGTTCCACGCCCCGGGCCACACGCCAGGCCACCACGCGGTGAGGCTGGAGACGGCTGTGGGGCCGGTGGTGCTCGCCTGCGATGCGATCAAATACCCGAAGGAAGTGATGACCCGGCGCTGCGACCTCGCCTTCGACACGGTCCAGCGCGGCAGCGAAACCATCGGGCGCATCCTCGACATGGCAGAGCGGATCGTGCCGGGTCATTTCCCGGAGCTTTACCGCGAAGGCGAGGGCTGGGCCTGGGATGGCGCCGCCGAGTTTCCGCTGCTGATCCGATAACCCCCATCAGACGGCCGGGCGGAAGCCGCGGCACGGGTCAGAGAGGCGGCAAGCGCAGTTCGCCCTGCAGGCGAGCCACGGGCATTCGTGCGAGCTGGCGCGTGCCCGCCACGGCGTCTCCACCGGCGCGTCTCCACCGGCGCGGCACCGGCCTCGCTCTCACCGTAGGGGCCACGGGCGCCCCGGGACGGCAGCGCGCCGCAAGGCGCGTCGACGGCCCGGGGGCACCGACCCATCGCGGGCGACCAGCCCGCGATTCCGTTTGATAGACCCCCGAACACGGCGCCGCGTTGCTTTGCCCCAAGGGCTCATGCAAGCCTCGCGCGACGGCGGCAGAGAGGCAAGCATGGGCTATCGCATCGGCGCGGATATCGGCGGCACCTTCACCGACCTCGCCCTGGTCGACGGTGCCGGCACCCGCTTCGAGATCGGCAAGATCCTCACTACGCCCGCGCAGCCGGACGATGCAGTGATCGCGGGCATCGCGGCCCTCCTCGCCCGCACCGGCCTTACCGCCGGCGAGATCGACCATGTGGTCCACGGCACCACCCTCTTCACCAATGCGCTGATCGAGCGCAAGGGCGCGACGACCGCCCTGATCACCACCCGCGGCTTCCGCGACGCCGTCGAGATCGGGCGCGAACACCGCTACGATATGTACGATCTGCGCATGGAGCGCCCGGCCCCGATCGCACCCCGCCGCCGCCGGTTCGAGGTGACGGAACGGGTGCTGGCCTGCGGCACCGTTCGCACCCCGCTCAACGAGGCGGAGGCCCGCGCGCTCGCCCGTAGCCTGCCCGCCCAGGGGATCGAGGCGGTCGGCATCTGCTTCCTCCACGCTTATGCCAATCCCTCCCACGAGGCGCGGATGGAGGCGATCTTGGCGAAGGAGGCGCCTGGCCTTGCCGTCACCCGCTCCTCCGCCCTCGCCCCGGAAATCCGGGAGTACGAACGCACCTCGACCGTGCTCGCCAATGTCTATGTCCAGCGCATCGCAGAGCGGTATCTCGGCCGCCTCGCCGCCCGGCTGCGGGACGAGATCGGCATCCCAGGCCCGCTTTACATCATGCAGTCGAATGGCGGACTGGCCGAGGTAGCGACCGCACAGCGCTTTCCGATCCGCCTGGTCGAATCGGGACCCGCGGCGGGCGCCCTGGCCGCCGCCCATTTCGGCGCCAGGCTCGGCGCGCGCGATCTGCTCTCCTTCGACATGGGCGGCACCACCGCGAAGGCCTGTGTGATCGCCGACGGCGCGCCTTTGATCGCGACCGAGTTCGAGGTGGACCGCCGCTATCAATTCAAGAAGGGCTCCGGCCTGCCGGTGAAGGTGCCCGTGGTCGAGATGATCGAGATCGGCACCGGCGGCGGCTCCATCGCGCGGATCGACAGTCTCGACCGCCTGACCGTGGGGCCAGAGAGTGCCGGCGCCCAGCCGGGTCCCGCCTGCTATGGCCAAGGCGGCACGCGACCGACAGTGACCGACGCGGATCTTTGCCTCGGCTTCCTCGATCCGGGCTTCTTCCTCGGCGGCACCATGAAACTAGACTGCATGGCGGCGGAGGCTGCGCTGGCCGAGGAAGTCGGCCGCCCCCTCAACCTGACGGTGCCAGAGGCCGCCTGGTCGGTCCACCGCCTGGCCAACGAGGCGATGGCCGCTGCCGCCCGGCTGCATGCGGTAGAGCGGGGGGTGGATGTCGAGAAACTCGCGCTCTTCGCCTTCGGGGGCGCGGGGCCGGTCCATGCCTATGGCGTCGGGCGGATCCTGCGGGTACCGCGGATCTTCTACCCGCTCGGCGCCGGGGTCATGTCAGCGGCCGGATTCCTCACCGCACCGCTCAGCTTCGATTTCGTGCGCAGCCTGCCAAACGGGATCGACGCCCTCGATTGGCCGGCGGCGCAGGCGGCAGTCGCAGAAATGGCGGCGAAGGGCCGCGAGATCCTAACAACCACCCTGGCGCCGGAGGCGATTTCCCTGCGCCTCTATGCCGATATGCGCTATCGCAAGCAGGGCTATGAGGTGCGGACCGCCGTTCCGGAGGCCGTGCTGGCGGGCCGGGACGGTCCCGCCTTGCGAGCAGCGTTCGAGGCGGCGTATCGCGCCCTCTATGGCCATACCGTGCCCGATACGGGGGCGGAGGTCGTGTCATGGCGTGTGATCGTCGAGGGGCCGAAACCGGATCTGCGGATCGGTGCGGTCGAGTCGGCCTCAGGCGCCAGCCTAAAAGGCAACCGGCGGATCTGGGTCGTCGACCAGGGCTTCGCCGAAGTCCCGGTCCATGACCGCTATCGCCTTGCCCCGGGAACTGCGCTGCAAGGCCCGGTGGTTATCGAGGAACGGGAGTCCACCACCGTCATCAATGGCCCGGGCCGCGTCACTGTCGATGCCGGACTGAACCTAACCGCCGAATTGTCGCTGTAGCGCCAGGGCGGGAGCCGATCACACCGAACCACGACGATCGACCCCCGCTAAGGCGCCGGAAGCGTCAGCCCACAGGAGATCCCGGCCGAGAATCCGATGTTGGACCGCGCTCGAACCTCTTTCGAGCACCGGGCGCCGAGCCGAGGCGTTCTTGACCGTCACTCCGCGGCCAGCGCTCCGGGCCGGGGGCTTTCATCGGCGCCCGGGATGCGGGCCACGCGGAAAATACGGGCCTGTGGGATGTAGCCGGGCAGTTCCTGGGCGATTTGGAATTGCGGGAAAGTGTCGAGGAATTCCCGGAACGCCTCGCGCTGGCCGATTTCGCCCTTATCCGCTTGCCAGCCCCAATCGTCGAAAATCAGCACTGTCTCATCGCCGATCAGCGGTTCGCAGAACCAGAGTGCCTCCTTCGTCGCGGAGTAGATGTCGCAGTCGAGGAGGATCAAGCTGGCCCGACCGAGGCCGAGAGAGGATTTCGTCTCCTCTGTCAGGGTGTCTTTGAACCAGCCCTTGGTGAGGGTTACACCCCCCATATCGACCCCCGCTTCACGCAGATAGGCCCGCGTCGCCCCGATGGTCGAGGCGTAGAGGCCCGGACGCCAGCCCTGCCCGGCGGATTCTTCCGGCATCCCTTCGAAACTGTCGAAACCGAAGACCCGGACCCTGCCCAGCCCCGCGCGCCGCAGGGCGTGGTGCATGCAAGCCATGGCTGTGCCGCGGCTGACCCCAAATTCCAGATAGTCGCCGAATTGGTGATCCGCCGCCCGGAGCGACGCGATAGCCTGGTCACAGCTTTCCGAAAAGGCGTCATGGGGTACCAGCGGCTCCCACCGCACCCAGCCGCGCGCATGGAGCCAACGCTTGACCCGCTGCGCTGCTCCCCGCAGACCAACGGTGTCGAGAAGTTTCCGCAAAACGGCTTTCATGGCGTAACCCCCATCCCTGGTATTGCAGGCATTGTCGTTGTTCGGCGGTCAGTCGGGCCGAAAAGAATCAGATAGAAATCGAGCCGGCCGCCTTGATCGTGCCGCAATCGGATATGGTTTAAAACGATAACTTCGGCTTTGGATGGAGCGGTTTGGGACAATCGATGGCGTCTGGTCCCGGTTCCGGATAACATTTCGTGTGGCGTCGACCGGGGAGCAGGATGGATCGACTGACCCTCGACATCCTCTGGAGCCGCTTGATCTCCAGCGTCAACGAGCAGGCGGCGGCGCTGATGCGCGCCTCGTTCACCTCGATCGTGCGGGAGGCGGGCGATCTCTCTGCCGGCGTGTTCGACCGGTGCGGGCGGATGGTGGCCCAGGCGGTGACCGGGACGCCGGGGCATATCAACTCCATGGCCACGGGGATGGTGCATTTCCTGGAGAAGTACCCGGTCGATAGCCTCGCCGAGGGCGATGTGCTGGTCACCAACGACCCCTGGATGACGGCGAGCCAGCTCAACGACATCACGGTTGCAACGCCGGTATTCCGGGGCGGCCGGGTGATCGCCTTCTATGCGAATTGCTGCCATGCGCTGGATATCGGCGGCCGGGGGCTGTCCGCCGATAGCCGGTCCGTCCACGAGGAGGGGCTTTATCTGCCGGTCATGAAATTGCACGAGGCGGGCAAGCCGGTGCAGGCGATCTTCGCCATCCTGGCCGCTAATTCCCGCACGCCGGAGGAGGTGCTGGGGGATCTCCACAGCCAGATCGTCGCGAACGAGGTGGGGGCGCGGCAACTAACCCGGTTCCTCGACGAGTTCACGCTCGCGGATATCGAGGATCTGGCGGAGGCGATTATCACCCGCTCGGAGGCCGCGATGCGAGACAAGATCCGCGCCCTGCCCGATGGCGATTACGCCTACGCGCTGGAGATCGATGGGTTCGAGGCGGCGCCCCTGCGCCTGGCGGCCCGCATCGCCGTGCGGGGCGACGCGTTGGAAGTGGATTTCACCGGTAGCGCCGCGGCGGTGCCCTTGGGCATGAATGTGACGCTGAACTACACGCGGGCCTACACGACCTATGGCGTGAAATGCGCGGTTTCGCCGGACGTGCCGAACAATGAGGGCGCGTTCCGGCCGGTTACGATCACGGCGCCGGAGGGCGGGATTTTGAACGCACGCTATCCCTCGGCGGTCGGGGGTCGGCATTTGGTGGGGCATTTCCTGCCCTCGGTCGTGATGGGGGCGCTGTCCGAGGCGCTGCCGGAGGCGGTGGCGGCCCCGGGCGCTGACGGGCTGTGGGACACCCATATCGCCGGCGAGGATCGGGAGGGGCGGCCGTTTTCCTACACCTGGTTCTCCTCTGGCGGTGTCGGCGCAATGCGGGGGCGCGACGGGCTGGCCGCGACCGCCTACCCCTCCGGAATTGCGGGCGTCCCCGTTGAGGTGATCGAGACGCTGGCGCCCTTGGTGGTACGGGAGCGCTCGCTTCGGCCCGACAGCGGCGGCGCCGGGCAGTTCCGGGGCGGGCTGGGCCAGGTGATGGAGATCGAGGTGCTGAGCGACAAACCCTATCTGTTCTCGGGCCTTTATGAGCGGGTGCGGGTGCCGGCCCCGGGGCTTGCCGGCGGCGCGCCCGGGGCGCCTGGGGTCGTGGAGACGGCCGATGGCAGGGCCTTGGCGCCGAAGATCACCCGGACATTGCCGGCGGGAACGGTGATCCGGATCGCCTTGCCCGGCGGTGGCGGGCTCGGCGACCCGGCTGCGCGCGACCCTGCCGCCATGGCCGCAGACATCGCCGATGGCTATGTCAGCGAGTGAGGGTTCGGCGGTGAGTTAAGCGGAATCGCAGGCCTGCGGCCCGCGATAGAGTCTCGCCTGGCTCGGCCGCGCTGTGAACAGCGCGGCCTGCGCCGCCCAGCGGCACCGGCGATCTTCGAAACACTGGAGGGCGCGGGTGGAGAGACCGCAGAGGCTGGCCGGGAAGACCGCCAGGGGCGGTCATTTCCGAGCATGCCCCCGATGGCCGGACCCGCGCATCAGGGGGAAGCAGCGCTGACAGCGGCCCGTGACCCGCGCCCGGATTACGGGAGCCGGGCCGAATTCTTGGCGGATTTACTGGTCAGCGGCCCATTTGGTTGGGGAGCCAGACGGCGATGCCTGGAAACAGCGTGATCAGTACCACGCCCACCAAGAGAAGCAGGAAGAAGGGCAAGGCATGCCGCGCGATGGCCAGCACGCTTTGCCCGGTCATGCCTTGGATGACGAAAAGGTTGAAGCCCACCGGCGGCGTGATCTGGCTCATTTCCACCACCAGGACCAGGAAGATCCCGAACCAGATGCGGTCGATCCCCACTGCCTCGACCATCGGGACAATCACCGCGGTGGTCAGTACCACCACCGAAATTCCGTCGAGAAAGCAGCCGAGGACAACGAAGAAGACCGTCAGCGCCGCAAGGAGAGCGTAGGGCGAGAGCTCCAGCGAGCCGATCCAGCCGGCGAGCGCCCGCGGCAGGCCGGAAAAGCCCATCGCCACCGTAAGGAAGGCCGCACCTGCGAGGATGAAGGCAATCATGCAGGAGGTGCAGGTGGCGCCCATCAGGCTTTCGACCATCAACGCGCGGGAGAGATCCCCCTGGCTCCAGACCAAACCAAGCGCCAGCAACACCCCGACCGCCGCTGCATCGGTCGGCGAAGCGACGCCCACATAGATCGAGCCAATGACCCCGCCGATCAGCAGCACCACCGGGATCAACCGCCGCGAGCGGGAGAGCTTCTCGGCCAGGGGCAAACGCTCCTCAACCGCCGGCATTTTCGTGCGGTTGAAGAGCGCCCAAAGCGCCACAAAGCCCATGAAGAGCGTGAGCATCATGATCCCGGGTCCGACGCCGGCGAGGAACAGGCGGGCAATCGATTCCTCGATCGCCACCCCATAGACGATCAGGATGATCGAGGGCGGGATCAGGAGGCCCAAGGTGCCGGAACCCGCGAGGGTGCCCAGGATCATGCGGTCATCGAAACCGCGGGCCTGAAGCTCCGGCACCGACATTTTGCCCACGGTGACGCAGGTGGCGGCGGAAGAGCCGGAGACGGCGGCGAAGATCCCGCAGCCGAGAATGTTCACATGCAGGAGCGAGCCCGGTAGGCGGCCGAGCCAGGGCGCGAGGCCGGAGAAGAGGTCGTCGGAGAGGCGGGAGCGGAAGAGGATCTCGCCCATCCAGATGAAGAGTGGTAGCGCCGCAAGCGCCCAGGAGTTCGAGGCGCCCCAGACGGTCGAGGCCAGCGTTTGCCCGATGGCGCCAAAGCCGCCGAAGAGGGGCTTGTCGGTAAACAACAGGAAGCCGAGGGCGCCGGTGGCGAAGAGCGACAGCGTGACCCAGAGACCCGCACCAAGCAGGAGGAACAGGCAGGCGACGAGCACCAGGCCGGCGATGATCTCCATCAGCGGGCCAAGTCGTCGTCGCAGGCAGCGCCCCGTCCGGGGGTGCCAGAGCGCGCGATCACCACAGCCTCGTCGATCAGTGCAATGGTCAGGATCAGGAGGCCGATCACCATAGAGAGCTGTGGGATCCAAATCGGCACCGGGACGATCCCGGGGGAGACGTCGCCGAACACCCAGGATTCCCAGGCGAGAAGGCCAACCCAGCCGGTGAAATAGGCCGCGAATACAGCCCCGATGACAGCGCAGACCAGCTCCGACCGCCGGCGCGCCTCGGGAGAAAGGCGCTGCAGCACCAGGGTCACGCGGATATGGGCGCCTGCCTTCAGCGCGTAGGCGCCGGCGAAAAAGGTCGATGCGGTCAAGAAATAGCCGGTGAATTCGGCATAGGAGGGCAAGGTCAGGCCAACCGCCGTCCCTGTCAACGCAACGGCGATGCGATCGAGGATGTTCAGGCCCACCTGGATCAGCACCGTCACCGCAATCGCGAGAAGAAACACGGCCGCGACGATGCCGGAGGCCCGGTAGAGCGTATCCAGGGCTTTGCGCATGGGATCACTCGGCGAGGGACGGGCGATGCCCCGGGTCGAGCCCGGGGCATCGACGATATCGGACGGATCTGCGGGCAGCCTCCCGGGGCGGGCCCAGGGGGCCGCTCAGCACCCGCAAGATCAGTTCTTGAAGGCGTCGATGACCGATTTGCCGTCGTCCCCGGCCTTGTCGAGCCACTCCTCCGTCATTTTGGCGCCGATATCTTCGAGCGCGTCCTTCAACGCCACGGACGGATCTTCAACCGAGATGCCGTTGTCTTCGAGCCCCTTGGTCTTTTCCGACGTCTCGTCCTCCGACGCCTCCCAACCCCGGGCCTGGGCCGCCTCGGCCGCCGCGAGAACCAGTTTCTGAGCATCCTCGTCGAGGCTGCGGAACGCACGCTTGTTCGCCACCACGATGTTCTTCGGCAGCCAGCCCTGCACATCGTAATAGTGGCTGAGATAGTCCCACGCCTTGGTGTTAAAGCCGGTCGATGGCGACGTGATCATGCTGTCGACCCGGCCGGTCGCGAAGGCTTGGGCAAGATCGGCAACCTCGACTTGGGTTGGAACGGCGCCGACGAGCTGCGCCAACCGCTCTGTCGAGGCATTGTAGGCGCGGAATTTCAGACCGGACAGCGCGTCCGCCTCGGAAATCTCCCGGTCAGCGTACAGCCCTTGCGGTGGCCAGGGCACTGCGTAAAGGACCATCAACCCCTCTTTCTCCAGGAGGGCTTCGACCTTCGGCCGCTGCACCTCCCACAGTTTCTCGGCGTCTTGATACGAGGTTGCGAGAAACGGCACGCTGTCGAGTTCGAACATCGGGTCCTCGTTCGACAGGCGCGAGAGCAGGAACTCGCCGATCGGCACCTGTCCGGAACGCACGGCATTCTTGATTTCCGGATGTTTGAACAGCGAGCCAGACGGGTGAACGGTGATTTCGATATCGCCACCAGTCAGCTCGGCCACATCCTTGGCGAACTGGATGTGGTTGAGCGTATGGAAATTTGTATCGCCGTAGGGAACCGGCATGTCCCAAGTGTCGGCGAGCGCCCCCGCGCCGACCAGGCTGGCCCCGAGAAGGGCGCCGGTCACAAGTCTCACGAGCTGCATGGTTAACCTCCGTGTCGATATCCCCAAGGCTTGGTCCCATCGGGACCGCCGGCGCGCCGGGCGTGTCGCGCGCCGGGCCGGACCACTGCCCGGCCGCCCGCCGCATAAAAGCGCAAGGCGCCCATTATGAAAACCCGGCTTCGAAGGCCAAACACCGGAAAGGTGACGTTAATCGGCCTCAGCCGCGGGAAGGCGCCCGTCTTTGGACAGGAGCACGGCGACAGGGCGTGTGGCCGGGAAGCGTGCGCAGATCAAGCAGATTATCACGGTGATGGGGATCGCGAGGAACATGCCGGCAGGGCCCCAGACGGCGCCCCAGACCACCAGGACCAGGAGAATCACAAAGGCGCTGAGATTGAGCCGCTGACCCATGAGGCGCGGCATCACGACCTCTCCCGCGACGAATTGCAACGCAGCAAGGGCTGCGATGAGGCCCAAAACGGCCGCCGGATCATCGAGGGTGACGAGGCCGTAGGCGGCAGGGAAGGCGACCGCGAGGATCGAGCCGATCGTGGGGATGAAGTTGAGCGCAAAGGCGAGGAAGCCCCAGAAGCCGGCTCCCTCCAGCCCCACTAGGCGACAGATCCCGAAGGTGACCAGGGCAACCCCACCGCTGATCAGCGACATCAGCCAGAGATAGAGCCGGGTTTCGCGCCCAACGCGGCTGAGCGTGTCGCGGAGTGCGGCGCGGCGGGCTTCGTCGGCAACCAGAGCGCGCAGCTTTGCCTCGAAATAGCGTTGGTCGAGAAGGAGGAACAGGACGTAGAGGAAGACTAGGCTGACACCGCTGATCAGACTGCCGGTGGTGCCGAGGACGGCGGCGAGCAGGCGTTCCAGATCGACCGAGGCCAGAAGCGTGTCGAGACGGATCGGTGTCGGAATGCCGAGGGGCGCCGCCCAGCTTTCCAGTTTTCCCAGCAAAACCGTCTCGTGCCCTGCCAGATCCTCGGCGAGGCTGCGGATATTGTCGACCACAACGCGGCTGGCGGCGATCATGCCGGCGAAAAGCACGATCACCGATACGATTTGGGCGCCACCGAGCGGGAGGCGGTGTCCGATATGGGGCAATCGGCGCAATGCATCGGCCAGGGCATTGATCAAGAACCAGACCAGCACTGCGATCGCGATCGGCACGGCGTAGTCGCGGGTTAGCGCGAGGCAGGTCAGCACCAAGGCTGCAAGGCCAATAGCGTAGAAGGGTCCGCTGAGACCGCCGACCCTGGTCGCCCAGGCCCTCTGCCGCTGCGGCGCGGTCATGCGGTCTCCGTGATCATCAGGCGACGCCCCGCGGCCGCGTCGACCAGTGAGAGACGCGGATCGGCGGCGGCGATGGCCTCTATCCCGTCCCGGTTCAGCGGTTTCGCGACGAAAGCAGCGGCGCCGGCGGCGAGGGCAGCGCGGCGATCCGATTGGTCGAGGGAGCCGGAGCAGATACAGAAGATCACCTGGCCGAGGCTTGGGCGTTCGCGGGAGCGCCTCAGAAGATCGAGGCCGGAGAGGCGCGGTAAGCGCAGATCCAATAGAACAATGTCCGGGAGCCCTTCCGACTCGTCGAGCGCCGTGAGCCAATCCTCAGCGCTGTGATAATCGGTGAGCTGGAGGTCGAAGCCTTGCAGCGCCAGCATCTTGCCGGTCAGCAGGAGCTCGTCGGCATTGTCGTCGATACGCGCGATGCGTGCCGCCCGTCGGATCATCGCGGAAGCACCCTGTCCCGCCCCGGTTTGTTTCAGCCGAAGCTTACCACCTGGTGCAAGGTCTGCCTATGGCGCGGCCATGGAGAAGCCGATTGGCTGACGCAATGGGGAATTTTGGGGATCGTTCGAAATACGCGCGTTTTCGGCGCGAGACGGGACCGCTGAGAACCTCAGCCGGGCAGGCTAGCGCAGCTTGCGCCGCGCGGCAGGCTGTGGGTACTGGCGGCCAGGCGCGGCCCGCGACGGGCGTATAGATAGTCGAGGACCGCGTTCAGATCTTCGGTGCGAAAGGGTTTGCGCAGCAGCATTGCGGTGTTGTTGGTTTGGCCCACCAGTTCGCCGTAGGCACCATGGGCGGAGCCGGTCATCAGAACCACTGGGACATCGGGCGCCCGGTAGGATGCGTAGTTTGCGAGGGTCAACCCGCCGCGCGCGGGCATCACGAGGTCGGTGACGATGACGTCGTAGCTGCGCACATCCATCAAGCGCATCGCGGCATCACCATCCGCCGCCATGTCGCAGTCTTTGCCAAGGGCTACGAGAGCGACAGTCAGATTGCGCAAAAAAATCTCGTTGTCATCCACGACGAGGACCCGCATGACCGTACCTCACTCTCGATTTATTGGGCTGGCGCTAAGCCGAAGCGGCTCAGGAACTGTCACTCTCAACACGTTCGAGAGATTAGCGATTCGTAGTTAAAGATTGCTGAAGCAGGGTGCCCAGCTCATCCATAGCCACCGGCTTTCGCAGCACCGGAGCGTCGATCTTCTCGGCAAGCGGGGCTGCCTCGCCGACGGCGCCGCTCATGAAGATGACAGGCAAGGCGGGCCGCCATACCTGTGCGCTTTCCGCGAGCCGCATCCCGTCGAATTCAGGCATTTTCACATCCGTCAGGAGGAGATGCACATCGGGAAGTTCGATCAATCGCGCGAGAGCTTCCGCCCCCGTATTGGCACTGACCACCTCGTAGCCGAGGAGTGTCAAGGCTTGGGCTACGAGGCGCACATCGAAGTCGTCGTCGTCCACAACCAGGATCCGGCGACCCTTTGCGGTTGGCATGGCCTCGTCTTCTGAGGTTGGCTCGACGGACGGCGTCTGTCCTTCCGCCACCGTTTCCACTTCGCCGAAACCGACCGGCAAGGTCATCCGAACGGTTGTGCCCCTGCCGGGTAGCGGCAGTATGTCAAGGCGCCCTCCCGAAGCGGTGCAAAAGGCATCCGCAATGCTGAGCCCCAAACCGGCGCCAGGGCGGCCGCTGTCGCTCGAGACCAAGGGTTGATGCGCCGAACGCAACATCTCGAACGGCAAGCCGGGGCCCTGATCGACCACGTCAATCAGCAGTTGCCGGCGCTCGCCGCTCACGGTCGCGGTTACTGCCACGCTCTGTGGTCGGCCGACATCGCGCATGGCACGATCGGCATTGCCAACGATCTCCGAAAGGGCGGTCATCAGCCCGCCGAGATCGATGTCGAGCCGGGCTCCGTCGGTGTCGCCGCGAAGTTCAAAGGCGACCGTGGTCTCGGGCATCTCGGCAATCATGCCGGCCAACGCGTCCTGCAGCGATCCGACTGCAACGGCCTGCCGCTCTCCCTTTCGGGCATTATCGAGCGTGCCGAGGCGCTCGACAAACTCCGCCGCCCGATCCACCGCCTCGTCGAGCATGCCCTTCGCCTCCTGCCGATCTGCCTCACCATGGGCATTGGCGACCAGAAATCCGGCTGTCCGGATCGAACTTAGGGCATTATTGAGGTCATGGGTCAGACGGCCGAGGAAACCGTCACCGACGCTGTCCGAACGAGGCACCATCTGCGAGGCACCGGTTTGGGGCAAGGCCAGCCCCATGAACGACACTCTCGCCGCCTCGCCCTCGCCAGCCCCCTTGCCGACTTGGAGCACCGCCTCCAGCAGAGGTGCGGCGTCGCGATCAAGGATGCGGGTGGGACGCGGCCCAACCTCCCCAGAGTCAGCCAACTGCCGGATAAAGGGTGCGAACGGCGTCGCCGGTCCGCCGCGCCCGTCGGCGCTCGTTACACGCAGGTCGGATATCGTGTCGCCAGTTCGTTTCATAAGCAGATTTAGGAGGTGGTCGTCGCACGCCGTGATGACGTCATTCTCAGAGAGAATGCATGTATAGACAGACTCAGTGTCCATTCTGCCCGCTCCTCAAAAGTCGCGTCCGCCGGTTATCCCCAGCATCTCATTCATCTTTCTCGACCGGTTCTCGACCAAACCGGCCTTACGGCGATGATTTGCCATCCCCAACCCCATGCTCACAACAACGCCAAACAAACGCGCGGAAGTCCCCAAAGGCAGCCTGTCGCATCGCGCGTCCCCGCCGCCATTCCAAAACATGGCTTTTTTTTTCCCCGATCAACACTGAACGGCCCCGACAACGAACGCGCGACCCACCCTCTGCCTGCTCAAACGCTCCGCACCGAACGATCCTTCAACGAACGAAACACCAAGCCCGGACTGTGTGATGCAGAGATGGTTAACGGTTCGTTGACGCTACTGTCCGAAGAGCCACTGGGCTGCCAACTGAGGCCCTGAGTGCAATTTGGCCGGACTAGGCAAACCCGCTGCTCGAGCGCGGCGCCACCATCGACGCAGCGCCGGCGCAGCGCTCCACACTTTCCCTCGCACCCGCTTGTGATACGCTGGCGGCAAGAGAGATGGGAGGACGCCATGTGCGAGATCTTTGCGGGTCAGGACCCCGCACGCTATGCCTTTGCGACACGGTCCATCCGGCTGAATGGCCATTCGACGTCGATCCGGCTGGAAACCGCCTTTTGGACCGTGCTCGAAGAGATTGCGACGCGCGAGGGCTCGACCCTGCCGCAATTCCTATCGACGCTGCATGACGAAGTGCTGGATCGCCAAGGCGAGGTGCGCAACTTCGCCTCGCTGCTCCGCTGTGCTTGTTTGGTTCATGCGCAGGCCCGTCCTGCGACTGGAGCGATGGCTGCGGAGTAGTAGCCCACTACCACCGGCGCCGCTGCCCCTTCGCCTACACTGCACCGACTTCGCGAGCATGGAGGGCGGCGATGGCCAAGGCGATCCATTCGATGATCCGCGTCCTGGACGAGGAGCGGTCGGTCGACTTCTATCGGCGTGGCTTTGGGCTGGAGATCGCCGACCGGCTCGATTTCCCCAAATTTACCCTGATCTACATGCGAAATCCGGAGAATGACTTCGAGCTGGAGCTGACCGTCAACAAAGGTCAGGACGAGCCCTACGATCTCGGGAACGGCTATGGCCATATTGCCTTTGCAGTCGACGATCTGGACGCCGAACATGCCCGGTTCGAGGCCGAGGGTCTGGCACCGCGCCGGCTGGTGAGCTTTGCGCCTGGCGGCGAAGGCACGCCGGTGATCGCACGGTTCTTTTTCGTGGCCGACCCGGATGGCTACGAGATCGAGGTTTTGCAACGCAATGGCCGTTATCAGTAAGCGCCAAGCAAAGGGGGGAAAATGCTGTTTCATCTAGAATTCTCGGTCACCTATGGGGCGGCGATGTCGCAGGCGGACCTGTTCGAGATATGGGCGGAGGAGGCTGGTGCAGCGCTGGGCGCCAAGGATGCCGGCGTGGTGGTCGACCTGTGGAAGGCGGTCGGCATGCGCAAGGTCTTTGCCATCGTCAAAGTCGATAGCGCCGATATGCTGGACCAGATCAGCTTCGATCTGCCGATCATGAAGCGCATGGGCCAGCATGTGGACATCAAGGTCACGGCGGTGCGCCGCTATGAGGATTTCGCCGCCGATGTGAAGAGCAGGCTCGGCTGAGCGGGCGCTGACCTCGATCCGACATCGTGTTTCGAACGAAGCGGAATCGCGGGCTGCGGCCCGCGATACGGGACTGCCCTGCGCCGTTGCGTTGCGCACCGGGCGCACTGCGCCGTGACTTCGGTGATGGGTGACCACGGTGGCAATTTGCTGAGTGAACAGCAGTGCGCGATTCACGGCGAGCTCAGACCCGCAATTGGTCTTTGGTCTTGCCAGAGGTTAACGGTGCAGCCTGGCCCAATGGGCGGTTAGGCTGGCGGCAGCGCCTCGCGCAGCGCAGCCGCCTTGTTGGCGAGATGCTGCTTCAGGAGCGCGCCGAGCCGCACCCCGTCGCGGGTGGCCAAAGCCTCCAGGATGGCCTCATGTTCGGCCACCGCCTGGGCCCAGCGGTCCTCCGACATATTGGCCTGATACCGCGCGCGGCGCACCCGAGTGCCGAGCGCCTGCATCATCTGCGTGAGCGTTGGGTTCTTCGCCGCCTGCAGGATCAACCGGTGGATCCGCTCATTGCAGGCGAAATAGCCCTTCAGATCGCCAGCCTCGTGGCAGGCCCGCATCTGAGACTGCAGCGCCTGAGCCGTCGCGATCTCCGCCTCGGTCACGTGGGCGGAGGCGAGCTCACCGGCCACCGCCTCGAGCGCGCCCAGCACCGGGAAGGCCTCGTCCAGATCCGCCATGGTTAGCCGCGTGACCGAGGCACCGCGATGGGGGGTCAGCGCCACCAGCCCCTCCGCCGCCAGCATCTTCAGCGCTTCCCTGAGCGGCGTCCGAGAGACCCCGAAACGGTCGCAAAGCGCCTTCTCCGAGATCTTCTCGCCCGGCGCCAAGGCGCCATCGAGGATCATGCTGCGCAGCCGCTCGGTCAGCTCCTCGTGGAGCGGGCGGCGCGCAATCGGCGTGACATCCGACAGGCTCATGCCAGCGCCTCGGCCAAGACGCGGGCGACATGCACTGCGTCGCGCCGCGCCCCGTCGGCGATCTGATGGCGGCAGGAGGTGCCGTCCGCGACGATTACCGTGTCCTCGCCCGCGCTGCGCACCCTGGGCAGGAGGCTGACCTCCCCCATCGCCCGGCTGATCTCAGCCGTTTCGGCCTGATAGCCAAAGGCGCCCGCCATGCCGCAGCAGGAAGACGGGATCAGCTCCACCTTCAATTCCGGGATCATGCGCAGCACCTTCTGGACCGGACCCATGGCGTTGAAGCTCTTTTGGTGGCAATGGCCATGCAGGAGCGCCTTTCCGACTGACAGCGCTCGTAGTTTCAGATCGAGACTACCCGCATCCGCGCGCATCGCCAAATACTCTTCGAGGAGCAGCACCCGGGCGCCCAGCTCCGCCGGCCAATCGGCGCCGAGCATGGCGGGCGCCTCGTCCCGGAAGGTGAGCAGGCAAGACGGCTCCAGCCCGACCACATAGGCACCCCGCTCCACCGCCGGACGGAGGATCGCCGCCGTCCGCGCCATCTCCGCCCGAGCCTCTGCCGCTAGGCCGGCCGACAGAAAGGTCCGCCCGCAGCACAACGGTCGGCCCCTCGGTGCGGCAGCCATGGCGAATGGGATGCCGGCAGCGCGGAGGACGGCCTGGGCGGCGGCCAGGTTTTCCGGCTCGAAGCTGGTGTTGAACGTGTCGGCGAAGAGAATGACCTCGGCGTCTTCGAGGCTCGCCGTCGGCTCCGGCCAGAAACGGTCATAGGGCCAGCGCGGCAGCGTTCGATCTGCGGCGAGACCGATCAACTTCTCCGACAGCCAGGCAAAGCCCGGGACTTGATCGCGCAGGTTCAACAGAAACGGCAGATACCGGGCATAGGGCGCATAGCGCGGCAGGTAAGCGACCAGCCGGTCGCGGAGCGAGAGACCCTTCTCCGCGATCCGGGCGGCCTGGACCTCGATCTTCATCTTCGCCATATCGACGCCGGTGGGGCATTCGCGCCGGCAGGCCTTGCAGCTGATACAGAGCTTCATCGTGTCGGCCATGGCGTCGGAGGTGAACGCCCCCTCGCCCAATTGCCCGGTCAGCGCCAGGCGCAAGCTGTTGGCGCGGCCGCGGACAACATCCCGCTCGGCCCGCGTCACGCGGTAGGAAGGGCACATGACGCCATCGCCGATCTTTCGGCAGGCGCCATTGTTGTTGCACATCTCCACCGCGCCCTGCAGGCCGCGGCCGGCGCCATACTGGCCGGGCCAGTCGAACACCGTCTGCCGCTCCGGCATCGCATAGCCTGGCGCATAGCGGAACAGGCTGCGGTCGTCGAATTTCGGCGGGTCCACCAGCCGGTTGGGGTTGAACAGGCCGTCCGGGTCCATGCGATGTTTGACCTCGGCGAAGTTCTCGACCATGCGGTCGCCGAACATCGGCCGATGGAATTCAGAGCGCACGATCCCGTCGCCATGCTCGCCGGAATGGGAGCCCTTGTAGTCGCGCACAGCCTCGAACGTCTCTTCGGCGATGGCGCGCAGGGTGCGCACTCCGGCCTCTTCCTTCAGGTTCAGGACCGGACGGACATGCAGCGTGCCGACGGAGGCATGGGCGTAGAAGGTCGCCTCGACCCCATGGCGGCGGAAAATTCCTTGGATGCGGTCGGTGTACTCGGCCAGATGGGGAAGCTCGACGCAGCAATCCTCGATGAAGCTGACCGGTTTCCCCTCCGACTTCATCGACATCATGATGTTGAGGCCCTGCTTGCGCACCTCGATGATCTCGGACTGGAAAGCGGGATCGACCGCCTCGACCACGCCGCCTTCCTTCTTGCCCGGCTCTCCCCAGCGATAGCCGAGCTCGCCCATCATGTCTCCGAGGGCCGCGAGCCGTCTGAGGTTCTCCGCCTCGTCGGGTTCGGCGAACTCGACGATCAGCAGGGCGTCCGGATCGCCGCGGGTGAAGCGGTCCACCGAGGGGCGGAAGATCGGGATCTTTCGGGCGAGCTCCAGGATCGTGCGGTCGAACAGCTCCACCGCCGTCGGACCGAGGGTCACCAAATGCTGGGTGGCATCCATCGCCTCGTAAAAGCTCGGGAAATGGCAGACCCCCAACACCTTCTTCGCGGGAAGGGGCGAAAGCTTGATGCGGATGCGTTCGGAAAAGGCGAGCGTCCCCTCGGAGCCCACCAGCAAATGCGCCAGGTTGTGGGTCGGCCCGTTTGGCGCAAGGGCGTCGACGTTATAGCCACCGACGCGGCGGTTCACCTTCGGAAAGCGCGCATCGATCTCTGACGCCTCCCGCTCGCCGAGGGTCAGAAGATCGCGGATCAGATCCGGCGACGGGCCGCCTTCCGGCCAAGAATTGGCATCGCGCGTGACCTCTCCAAACCGCGCGCGCGTGCCGTCCGCCAGGATTGCATCGATCTCCAGCACATTGTCGCGCGAGGTTCCGTAGCGGATCGAACGAGAACCGCAGGAGTTGTTGGCCGTCATGCCGCCGATGGTCGCACGCGACGAGGTCGAGACATCGACCGGGTACCACAGCCCGTGGGGCTTCAGCGCTGCGTTGAGATGGTCGAGCACCAGGCCCGGTTCGACCACCGCCTCGCGCTTTTCGAGGTCGAGAGAGACAAGGCCGTTCAAGTGGCGCGAGACGTCGAGCACAATCGCTCGGTTCACGGTCTGCCCGCATTGAGAGGTGCCGCCACCGCGGGCGAGGACGGGAACGCACTCGTCCCGCGCGATCTCCATCACCGCGAGCACGTCTTCGGCGCTCTTCGGCAGCACCACGCCCAGCGGCATCACCTGGTAAAAGGATGCGTCGGTGGCATAGCGGCCGCGGTTGAAGCCATCGAATGCTGCCTCGCCAGACACCGCCGAAGCGATCCGCCGCTTGGCGCTTTCCGACAGCATCTGCATTGACTCTCCCCGATCAAGTGTATTTTGTATACAAAATAGAGCGGCGGTCGCGGGTCGGCAACAACAATTGGGCCGGAGCACCGTCGCGGCAAGCGCATAGACGGGAGGACATGGCGATGCATATGCCAGGGCGGCATTTCCTGCAGATCCCGGGGCCTACGAATGTCCCCGACCGCGTGCTGCGCGCCATGGACCTGCCGACCATGGACCATCGCGGGCCGGCCTTCTCGGATATCGGATCGCGGGCGCTCCAGGGCATGCAGAGCGTCTTCAAGACCGCGGGGCGGGTGGTGATATACCCCGCCTCAGGCACCGGTGCGTGGGAGGCGGCGCTGGTCAACACCCTCTCCCCCGGCGACCGGGTGCTGATGTTCGAGACAGGGCATTTTGCGAGCCTATGGCGCGAGATGGCCGAACGGCTCGACCTAGTGCCGGAGTTTCTCGAAGGCGACTGGCGCTCCGGCGCTGACCCCGACCGGATCGAAGCGCGGCTGCGCGAGGACCGCGGCCATGAGATCAAGGCCGTCTGCGTGGTCCATAACGAGACTTCGACCGGCTGTGTCACGCAGGTCGACGAAGTGCGTCAGGCCATCGATGCCGCCAGTCACCCGGCGCTGTTGATGGCCGATACGATTTCGTCGCTCGCCTCCATTGATTTCCGCCATGACGAGTGGGGCGTCGATGTCACCGTCTGCGGCAGCCAAAAGGGCCTGATGCTCCCCCCGGGCCTGTCCTTCAATGCGGTGTCGGAAAAGGCGCTGGCCGCGAGCAAAACGGCAGACCTGACCCGATCCTACTGGGATTGGGAGGCGATGCGCGGGCCTAACGAAACCGGCTATTTCCCATACACCCCCGCGACCAACATGCTCTATGGCCTCGTGGAAGCGATCGAAATGCTCCATGAGGAGGGGCTCGATGCGGTCTTTGCCCGGCACGCCCGCCATGGCGCGGCCGCGAGGGCGGCGGTGGGGGCTTGGGGGCTAGACGTGCTCTGCGCGGAGCCGCGGCATTATTCTGGCTCGTTGACGGCCGTCTTGATGCCGGAGGGGCACAGCGCAGATGGGTTCCGCCGCACTGCGCTCGACGCGTTCAACATCTCGTTCGGGAATGGGCTCTCGAAACTCGCCGACCGTGTTTTCCGCATTGGACATTTGGGGGACTTCAACGATCTAATGCTGGTGGGCACGTTGGCAGGGGTCGAAATGGGCCTCTCCCGGGCAGGCGTTCCACACCGAAAAGGGGGCGTGCAAGCGGCGATGGATCATTTGGCTGCGGCTCCGACCATCCACGCAGCAGCGGCAGAGTAAGAACGGGTCAAAGCCCGTCGAGGGAACCGAGAAGCCAACGGGGGCGACGCCCCGACAGTTCTGGGAGGAAGATCATGAAACTCAAGACCATCCTGATGGGCGCCGCAACGGCACTCCTGATGACGACCCCGGCCTTGGCCGACAAACTGACTTTGAAGTTCGGCCATGTCGGCGCGCCAGGCTCGCTATTCGAAGCCTCGGTGAATGAATTCGCCTCCTGCGCCAATGGCAAGCTTGGCGACAAGGGCGAGGTGCAGACCTTTGGTTCAAGCCAGCTTGGCAAGGACAAGGAGCTGCTACAGAAGCTAAAGCTCGGTCAAGTCGACTTTGCCCTGCCCTCGTCGGTGATGTCCTCGGTTGCCGATGAATTCGGCGTCTTCGAGATGCCGTATATCATCAAAGACCGCAATCACATGAAGCGGGTGCAGGCCGAGCTGGGCGAGACCTTCCAGACTGCCGCGAACGCCAAAGGTTACCGGATCATCGGCTATTTCGAGAACGGGTTTCGCCACATCACCAACAACACCCGCGCGATCGAAAAGCCGGAGGATCTGGCCGGCGTGAAGCTGCGCACCCCGAAAGGCGCCTGGCGGGTGAAGATGTTCTCGCTTTACGGCGCGAATCCGACCCCGATGGC
>JBCCRM010000021.1:0-84377 GCA_039513195.1 Pseudomonadota bacterium
CCTGCTGATCGGCGATGCCTCGAAAGCCCGCGACCGCCTCGGATGGACCCACAAAACCGCCCTCCAAGACATGATCGCAGAAATGGTCGCCGCAGACACATCAAGACTACACACCGAACTCAACCGAAAAAATCGACACGGGTAAAAGGCTATGGCTTCGGCGATTTATCCGCTGGCCGGCAAACGCGTCTGGGTCGCTGGCCATCGTGGCATGGTGGGGGCGGCGCTCTGCCGGCGACTGACAGCGGAAGGGTGCGAGATTCTGACCGCAACGCGTGATGCCTGCGATCTGACCCGGCAAGACCAGGTCGAATGCTGGATGGCCGCGGCCCGACCTCAGGCGGTTTTCGTGCCGGCGGCCAAGGTCGGTGGCATCCTCGCGAATGACAGCTATCCGGCGGAGTTCCTCTACCAAAACCTGATGATCGAAGCCAACATCATCCACACTGCCCATCAGGTTGGGGTGGAGAAGCTGTTGTTCCTCGGTTCCTCCTGCATCTATCCGAAATTCGCCGATCAGCCGATTACCGAGGACGCGCTTTTGACCGGCGCGCTGGAACCCACCAACGAGTGGTACGCAGTCGCCAAGATCGCGGGCATCAAGCTCTGCCAAGCGTATCGGCGGCAGTATGGGTGCGACTTCATCTCGGCGATGCCGACCAATCTCTACGGACCCGGCGACAATTTCGACCTGCGCAGCAGTCATGTGCTGCCGGCTCTCCTGCGAAAGGCGCACGAGGCGAAGGCGCGGGGCGCGACGGGGATCGAGATCTGGGGCACCGGCACGCCGCGGCGCGAATTCCTGCATGTGGACGACTGCGCTGACGCCCTGGTGCATCTGATGAAGGTCTATTCGGGAGAGGGCCATGTGAATGTCGGCTCTGGCGAGGATATCCCGATCGCCGATCTCGCCCGCATGGTCATGGAGGTAGTCGGCTTGCCCGGCGCGCTGACCCATGACCTTTCGAAACCCGATGGGACCCCGCGCAAACTGATGTCGGGGGAAAAGCTACGCGGCCTCGGCTGGCGGCCGCAGATCGGGCTGGAGGAGGGCATCCGCGCGACCTATGGGTGGGCACAGGCCCCGGGGCGGGCGTTGGCGGCGTAGCCTGCTAACGCAAAGCGCGACGGCGCACCGGGCCGACATTGATACCCCACTTTTCATCTGTCAGCTCTCCCCCAGGGGGCTTAAGGCAGCGGCGAAGACGATCTCTGACCGAAGCATCCTCGGTGGGATCGCGCTTAAGGCTGCGGAGAGGCTCGGCAGCAATCCGGCGCTGGAACATCTGCAAGACCACTAACATGCGGCGGTGCTGGCCTTGGGCCTCGGCGGGGTCGATGCGCTGCGAACGGCGGGCGAGGATCTGCCGGGCAGGGTCAATGCAGTTGATTCCATCGTGCATCTGCGCCAGGACGACAGCATCGATGTGCCTGTAGGGATGCAGCGTCGTAGTCAGTGGCGGCAGGACGGCGGTGGATGTGGCGGTTGAGCCGCAGTCGCTTTTGGCCGTAACGCTGCCCGACGTATACGCCGCGCGTTGTCGCCTTCACATCCGGCCGGGCCGAAGACGGGGGACGCCATGCCAACGACCGAAGACCGCGTCGCCAGCCACTACACCACGGACGCACTCATCCAGCGGATCCAGGGTGCGCTCGGTCAACTCGGCATTGACATAAGTGCCGCTACGCCGGCCGACCTAAAGCCAGTCGACGAGTTTCACACGGGCGGGCTCGAAGCGACGCTCGATCTTCTCGACCAGCTCGAGATCGGATCAGCGACCCGGGTGCTCGATATCGGCTGCGGGATTGGTGGAACAGCCCGCGCGGTGACGGAACGCTATGGCTGCCAGGTGACCGGGGTCGATCTGACGCCGGCTTTTGTCGAGACCGCGGCGGCATTGACCGACATGGTTGGGCTCTCTGGCCAGACGACGTTTCGGCAGGGGAGCGCGCTTGCGCTGCCGGTGCAGGATGAGGGCTTCGACATAGCGCTTCTCCTGCATGTTGGCATGAACATCGCGGACAAAGGGACACTGTTTACCGAGGCACACCGGGCGCTATGCCCAGGGGGCCATTTCGCCGTTTTCGATGTCATGACCGGTCCCGTCGCTGAGGGTCTGGCTTTCCCGCTGCCGTGGTCGAGCGTTCCGGAAACTTCCTTCCTGGCCCCGCCCTCCGCCTACCGCGCCGCGGCCGAGGCCGCGGGCTTCGCCTTGATCGTCGAACGCGGCCGGTCGGACTTCGCCAAGGCATTTTTCGAAAACGCTTTCGCCCGGGTCGCTGCAGAGGGGGCGCCGCCCCTCGGCATTCACATCCTGATGGGCGAGACCGCCGGCGAAAAGCTCAAGAACTATGTCGCCAATCTCGAGGCAGGCAGGGTAGCCCCGACTGAAATGATCTTCCGCGCTAGCTAAGGAGTGTTCATATGGCTTTTGTCGATCTCTTCATGGCGCCGGTGCCGGTAGGCAACCGCGACGCCTATCTCTCCCACTCGACGGTCGCCGCTGGGGTTTTCAAAGAGCATGGCGCCATCAGCGTCACCGAGTGCTGGGGTGTTGATATCCCGCCCGGCCAAATGACCTCGATGCCCATGGCGGTGAAGCTTGAGGATGGAGAAACCGTGGTTACCGGCTGGGTCCTCTGGCCCACGAAAGAAGCGCGTGATGCCGGAATGGCAAAGGTTATGGGCGATCCGCGCATGCAGCCGGACGAGAACCCGATGCCGCTTGATGGCGAACGCATGATTTTCGGTGGCTTCGAAGTGATGCTGCAAGCTTGACCCCGTCAATCCCGCCAGGGTGACGACGGGAGACCGCAACGGCCGATACTTGGTACGGTTGCGTGGCGATCAAACCTCCGACCCGGTTTGAGCTCAGGCAAAGGCTTCCATGCCGGGCATTGCGACCCGGCGGCGAAACCAATCGCGTGGAACATGGTGACCGAGCGCGCGCTGAACCCGGAGATGCGGGGCTTCCCGATCTCGGGCATCTGAACCTCAATTACGGGACGAAGGCGCGGATCGACCGGAAGGTCTGAATCAAATGCTAGCACTGCCATGCGGCCTGCGGAGACCCGTCTCGCCAAGGCGATTTCGATGGCGCCGGCTGCGGCCGACGAGCGCGCCCGACCGTGTCATTCCGCAAAGCATGGCGATTGGACCGCGCATCCGAACAAGCCGATGGCTGAAGCGGCGGAGGAGCGCCTCGCGCTAGATGTCGAACTCAACCAGGATCGGGACATGGTCGCTCATGCCCGGGCCACACCAGTCCTCGAAACGACCGACCCGAAACGCGATAACCGCTTCAAGCCACAGCACCGGCGCGAATACATAGTCGATGTGGTAGGTGGGCCCGTCCTTACGGCGGTCTCGCCAGTAGTGGGTGGGGACGGTTTCCTCGCCCTGCGCCTCGCCGCGGATTGTATGGTAGGCGCTCTGAAGCCCCATGGTTTCAAGGCGTTCAACCACAGCTCGGTGATTGATCCGCCAGCCTGGCCGGTCCCAGAAGACGTTATTGTTGAAGTCGCCGCCGACCACTGCCGGAGCGGCCGTCAAAAAGCCGCGATAGGCGGAGAGCGCCCGCCGCAACGGCCCCAATTGATGCTTGCGCGTGATGCCGCCGCTGGCGTTCTGTGCCCAAACCGCCAGCAAGTGAAACCCGAGCGGTCCGTCGACATGGACCGGCGCGATATGGCGCAGGGTCGGGCGATGCCCCTTTGCCAGGCGCACTCGGTAGCCGTTGAAGGCGAAGACACCGAGCCCCTTGTTTGGGTTGTTGCCGATCCAGACCGCAGTCTCTCCCGCGACCTCGCCGAGACCTCGGGCGGTAAGCACCGAGGGTGCGGCGCATTCCGAGATCACAGCCAGGTCGGGCCGCAGCCGCATCAACGCTTCCGCCTTACGGTGAAAGGCCATGCTGCAATTCCAGACGACCAGACGCATGCTTCCCTAGGTTCGCCGTGTGGCGCAGGACACCGGTGCAGGCTGCGCCGTTCAGGCCTCTTGCCACAGCACGGCGCGGATTGGGGTGGGGCCATTGCTGCCTGCGGCGGCGTTCAGAGCTTCCGGGCAGTTGGAGAGGACGGCGATCAGATCCATCTCGGCCCGCAGATCGACGTAGTCGCCTGGGCGCGATTGGCTGTCGGCGATCTCAGCCGACCCATCCGGGCCCACTGGCACGTTCATGAACCAGTTTACATTGGCGACGACATGCTCTGACCCCAAGCCGTGCTTTCCCATCTCCCGCTCGAAATTGCGCTGACAGCATTCGGTATTCACCTGCCCGTACCGCACCCGGTCGACCGCGAAGGAGCAGCAACCGAAGATCGTATCATGCCCGCCGCAACTATCCTCCACCACCGTCATCATCGGCCGCGCGAATTGGGAGTAGAGCACAGTACCCTGGCCGATCAGGATCTGCTTTGGGATCTTGATGGTGTTCGGCATATGGTAGCGCTCGACTTGGCCCTCATGGTGCTCGGTTCCGAAGCAGAGAAAGTCGACTGCCTGTTGACCCTCCAGATCCACCAGCCGCAGCCGCTGACCGGCCGCCATCCGCGTGCTCCAAGGGGCGCGGGCGGGCACGACGGTGTCGTGCAGGATGTGACCTTCGGGCAAAGCACTGTCCATCATGGCTCGAGGCTATCTCGGTCTGCCCGTAGCGTCGAGGGAGTATGACCCCGCGCGCCGACCGCCTGCGTGGGCATGGCGCGATGGTGCTGTTTGCGCTGTTGATCTCCGGCTCCTTCACCTTGGGGGATATGGCTGCGCCCCATATCGACCCGGCGGCGTTGACCGCGCTGCGCTTTCTGATCGCGGCCCTGGTGGTCGGGGCGGTCGTCTGGCCCCGCATCCGGCCAGCGCATCTGCGGGCAGCCTGGCGCTATCCAATTCTTGGCGGGTTGATGGCGGCCTATTTCATCCTGATGTTCGAGGCGCTACGCCTCACCGATCCGGTATCGACCGGCGCGCTCTTCACCCTCACGCCGCTGATGAGCGCCGGCTTCGGCTGGTTACTGCTGCGCCAGATCACCACGCCCCTGACCGCGCTCAGCCTCCTTGCCGCGGGTCTCGGTGCGCTCTGGGTGATCTTCCGCGCAGATCTGGGGGCGTTGTTACGCCTCGGCCTCGGGCCCGGCGAGATCCTGTTTCTGATCGGCTGCGGGTGCCACGCGCTTTACACGCCGCTTGCTCGTCTTTGGAAGAGGGGCGTGCCGCTACCGGTCTACACACTGGCCGTGGTCCTTGGCGGGTTGGCCGTCACACTGGCCTACGGCGCCGGTCGCCTCGCGGCGACGGACTGGGCGGCCCTGCCGCCGATTGCCTGGGCCACCGCGCTCTATCTCGGCGTCGTCACCACGGCCGT
Organism: Pseudomonadota bacterium; assembly: GCA_039513195.1. Classification (GTDB taxonomy): domain Bacteria; phylum Pseudomonadota; class Alphaproteobacteria; order Rhodobacterales; family Rhodobacteraceae; genus Thermohalobaculum. The sequence continues at coordinate 5,364 of JBCCRM010000021.1, forward strand.
CACCTTCTTCCTGGTCCAATTCGCCACCCTGCGCCTGCCTGCCGGCAAGGTCATGGCCTATGGCTATTTGGTGCCGAGTTTCGTGATCCTATGGGAAGGGCTGCTCGGCCATGGTTGGGTGGCGGGGCAAGTCTGGCTCGGCGTCCTTGGCACCGCCTTGCCGCTTCTCCTCCTCCTCGGCGACGACCCGGAGCGCCGAGATAGCGCTTGATCTCCAAAGCGCTGCGGTTAGCGTTTGCCGATGGGCCAAGCAGAAGCGGGGGCGATCGCGTGGCGGCACCGGGACAGAACCTGAAGATCGACGGCGCAAGGCTGTGGGACAGCTTGATGGAGATGGCGAAGATCGGCCCCGGCATCGCCGGCGGCAACAACCGCCAAACCCTGACCGACGAGGATGCCGAGGGGCGGCGCCTCTTCCAATCCTGGTGCGAGGCGGAGGGGCTCTCGATGGGTCTCGACCAGATGGGCACCATGTTCGCGCGGCGCGAGGGCACCGACCCGGATGCGCTACCGGTCTATGTGGGCAGCCATCTCGACACCCAGCCGACCGGCGGAAAGTATGATGGGGTCTTGGGCGTCCTCGGCGGGCTCGAGATCATCCGCACCCTCAACCGCCTCGGGATCCAAACCCGTCGCCCTATCGTGGTGACCAACTGGACCAACGAGGAGGGGACCCGCTATGCGCCGCCGATGATGGCCTCTGGCGTCTTTGCAGGGATGCACACCCAAGATTGGGCCTATGACCGCATCGATGCCGACGGGAAGCGCTTCGGTGACGAGCTGGAGCGGATCGGCTGGCGGGGTGAGGAGGCGGTCGGCGACCGCGAGATGCATGCGTTCTTCGAGCTCCATATCGAGCAGGGCCCGATTCTGGAGGCCGAGGGAAAGGAAATCGGGGTCGTAACCCATGGCCAGGGCCTGCGCTGGATCCAATGCACCGTGACGGGGAAGGAGAGCCACACCGGCTCCACTCCCATGCCGATGCGTCGGAATGCCGGGCGGGGCTTGGCGCAGATCACCGAGCTGGTGCACGAGATCGCGATGAGCCAGCAGCCGAACGCCGTCGGCGCCATTGGCCATATCGACATCCACCCGAACAGCCGGAACATCATCCCCGGCCGTGCGGTCTTCACCGTCGATCTCCGTAGCCATCTGCAGTGGGTTCTGGACGCCATGATCGCCCGCTTCGATGCGGAGGCCCCGGCGCTTTGCGAGGCCTTGGGTTGCAGTTTCGAGAGCGAGGTTGTGGGGAGCTTCGACCCGCCGGCTTTCGATCAGGGTTGCGTTACCGCGATCCGGAGCGCGGCCGAGCGGCTCGGCTATTCCCACCGCGACATCGTCTCGGGTGCCGGGCACGACGCCTGCTGGATCAACCGGGTGGCGCCGACCGCTATGGTGATGTGCCCCTGCGTCGATGGGCTGAGCCACAACGAGGCGGAGGAGATCACCCCCGAATGGGCCGAAAAGGGCGCCAATGTCCTCTTCCACGCCGTCGTCGAAACCGCGGAGATTGTGGGGTGAGGGTGGTGCGGGTCAACGCCGGCAATATTGATGGGGATCGCAATCGCAGTGAATCGTGGCACCTTGTCTTCGACGCCATCGTTGACGCAGAAGACCGTGTTTGCAGCACCGAGGAAATGTTCGGCTTTGATCGAGAAGTCGACCGACATGGCGAGGAATTGATCCAATTCTGTAGGTTCCAGCCGAACGGCGAGATCTTTCGGTTCGATGAAAACAGCCCCCACCCGTGGCACAACCTAAGCTACGAGCATACCGTTCCCATGAGGGTCGGCCAGCACCTCAAAGACTGGTTTGACGATGAATGCACGTTCGACATCCATGCGGTGATCGAACTGACAGGGAGAGTTGCATGACCAAGGTCATCAAAGGCGGCACGGTCGTCACCGCGGACAGAATTTGGCAGGCGGATGTGCTGGTGGAGGGGGAGACCATCGCCGCCATCGGCGAGGAGCTCTCAGGCCACGAGGTCGTGGATGCCAGTGGCGCCTATGTCATCCCGGGCGGCATCGACCCGCACACGCATATGGAGATGCCCTTCATGGGCACGTTCGCGGCCGAGACCTTCGAGAGCGGCACCTGGGCGGCTGCCACCGGCGGCACCACGATGCTGGTGGATTTCGTCCTCCCAGGCCCCGACGGCTCGCTGCTCAACGCCGTGGATGATTGGGACCGCAAATCCGCTCCGCAGATCTGCACCGATATCTCCTATCACATGGCGATCACCGGCTGGTCGGAGCAGATCTTTCGCGAGATGGCGGAGGTCGTCGATCGCGGCATCAACACCTTCAAGCATTTTATGGCCTATAAGGGCGCGCTGATGATCGAGGACGACGAGATGTTCGCGTCGTTCCAGCGCTGTGCCGCCCTGGGGGCCATGCCCTTGGTCCATGCCGAAAACGGTGATGTGGTCGCGGCGCTGCAAGAGAAGTTCATGGCTGAGGGGGTGACCGGGCCGGAAGGACACGCCTTCTCCCGCCCGCCGGAGGTCGAGGGCGAGGCCGCGAACCGCGCGATCATGATCGCCGATGCGGCCGGCGTGCCGCTCTATGTGGTCCATGTCTCCTGCGAACAGGCCCATGAGGCGATCCGGCGCGCGCGGCAAAAGGGGATGCGTGTCTACGGCGAGCCTTTGATCCAGCACCTGACCCTCGACGAGGGCGAGTATTTCAACAAGGACTGGGATTATTCCGCACGGCGCGTGATGTCGCCGCCGTTTCGCTCGAAGGACCACCAAGACGGGCTCTGGGCGGGGCTCGCCGCGGGGTCGCTGCAGGTAGTAGCAACCGACCACTGTGCCTTCACCACCGAGCAGAAGCGCATGGGGCTGAAGGGTTTCCCGATGATCCCGAACGGCACCGGCGGGCTGGAGGACCGGTTGGCGATGCTGTGGACCAAGGGAGTTGAGACGGGCCGCCTCACGCCGATGGAGTTCGTCGCTGTGACCTCCTCGAACATCGCGAAGATCCTGAACATCTATCCAAAAAAGGGCGCCCTTGTGCCCGGCGCGGATGCCGATGTGGTGGTGTGGGACCCAAAGATTTCGAAGACCATCTCGGCGGCCACGCAGAAATCCATCATCGATTACAACGTTTTCGAAGGGTTCGAGGTGACGGCGCAGGCGCGCTACACGATGAGCCGCGGCGAGGTGATCTGGGAGCATGGCAAGAACTCGCAGCCCCAACCCGGTCGGGGGCGGTTCGTGCCGCGCCCTGCCTTCCCGGCGGTGAACAAGGCGCTGTCGGCTTGGAAAGAACTGACTGCGCCCCGCAAAGTGGTCCGCGACGTGACGAACATTCCAAGTGGAGTTTGAGCGGTGCTGGAGCGCGTGCCTGCAACACCGCCGCGGCCGGATCGGTCCTGGGGCCTCATAAACCGGACGGTGATCGCCGAGGACGGTCCGAATGTGCGGTGCGCGGCACCCCACCCGGTTCTCCAACTGCTCTCGAAACAAGACCTCTTCGCCTTCGATTGCGACTATTGGCGCATGATCGACGGCGCCTATCGCGGGGACGTTCGGGTTGTGGCTTGCATCACCAGTGGCGGGGCTAGCGATGATGGCTTCGACCGACTTCGCGTCAGGCCACTCTCCTCGGGGCGGCGGGTTTACAAAGGCAGCCTGGGCGATCCCGAAACCTTCATCTATATGAGCGAGCCATGCGAGGCGGAGAATAAGAGCGTCCGCTCTGCTGAGCAGGAGGTCTACGAGGCAAAGTGTGGGGCTGAGCTCCCTCGGTCTCACCTTAAGGCACCAACACAGCCCGCGAGTAAAGCGTGGCATGTCGATGCACTAGAGTTCTTTCCGAAGCTGTCCGCCTGGGTAGATGCGAACGGGTAGTGCCGCGATAAGGGCGGCTGGCCTCAATTTGGTTTTCCCGACCAGCGACGGGCCGGTGCATGCGCTCTCGGACGTCAATCTGGAGGTTGGGCACGGCGAGTTCGTCTCCTTCATCGGCCCGTCAGGCTGCGGCAAGACCACTTTCCTGCGGGTGATCGCGGATCTGGAGCAGCCGACATCTGGCGAGATCACCGTAAACGGCACGAGCCCCGGCGAGGCCCGTCGGGCCCGTGCCTATGGCTATGTGTTTCAGGCAGCGGGTCTGCTGCCCTGGCGCAGCATCGAGAGCAATGTCTGCCTACCGCTAGAGATCATCGGCCTGCGACAGGCGGAACGCCGGGATCGTGCAGCCAAGGTGCTTGATCTGGTCGGGCTCAGTGACTTCAAACGCAAGTATCCTTGGCAGCTCTCCGGTGGGATGCAGCAACGGGCTTCCATCGCTCGGGCGCTTGCCTTCGATGCTGACGTGTTGCTGATGGACGAGCCGTTCGGGGCACTCGACGAGATCGTGCGGGATCACCTCAACGAGCAGCTTTTGGCGCTCTGGGCGCGGACCGGGAAAACGATTTGCTTTGTCACCCATTCGATCCCGGAGGCGGTGTATCTCTCGACCCGGATCGTCGTGATGAGCCCAAGGCCTGGGCGGATCGTCGATGTCATCGACAGTCCGTTACCGCGGGAACGACCGCTCGCGATTCGCGAGACGCCCGATTTTCTCTCAGTGGCGGCGCGGGTGCGAGACGGGCTGCGTCAGGGTCACGGCGCCGATGTTTGAGCGGAGGCCAAGGCGCGCTCCGCTGCTGGCTTGCCAGCAGACTGAGGGTTTCCGACCCTCAGTGCGGGCCGAACGGCCCGCCGGAGCGCGCTTGCGCGGCTGCACCGTTCGCCGAGTAGAACGACCCGCCGCCCGGTGCGGCAACGCCGTCGCGCCCTGGTCGGAGAGCAACGAGTGCGATACAGATTTGTGGCAAGGTCGATGGCAAGCGCTGCCAAAGCGGGCGCGAAGGGGTCGCGATGATTGAGCCTGCACGAAACGGACCGCTTGATCGCTTCCTCCGCGCTTGCGAGCGGACGCTGCGAATTTGGGTTTGGCTGCTCGGCGTAGCGATCTTGCTCGCTCTGTTTGGCTTGGTGCCTAGTTTGATAGGCGTTGCTGCGCTCCTCGGCGTCGTCTGGATCCCGATCCTTCTGCTGATCTTTTGGGGCAGGCTGCTCGACGAGACCCTCCACATGCGATCCGATATGGAGGACGGCCCAAGGTGAAGTCCCTCTTGCCGGTGACGACCGTCGTCGCGGCCATCTTGGCTCTGTGGTATCTGGGAGCGGTTTTTCTCAACACGCCCTGGGAGCGGGATCAGGCGGCTCGGGCCGGGATCGACGTGACGACATTGCAGATCGCCGCCGGCACCATGGCGCAGGATAGGCCGGTGCTGCCGGCTCCCCATCAGGTGGCCGTAGAGATCTGGGAGACCACCGTCGAGAAGCGCATTACCTCGAAGCGGAGCCTGATCTATCACGGCTGGATAACGCTTTCCGCCACCCTGCTCGGCTTTGTGATGGGCACGCTTCTGGGCATCTTCCTCGCGGTTGGGATCGTCCACAACCGCGCCATGGACCTCTCGGTAATGCCCTGGGTGGTGGCGAGCCAGACGATCCCGATCCTCGCCATTGCCCCGATGATCATCGTGGTGCTAAACGCGATCGGCCTCAGCGGACTGTTGCCGAAGGCGCTGATCTCGACCTATCTCTCCTTTTTCCCAGTGGCCGTCGGGATGGTCAAAGGCTTCCGGAGTCCCGGGACGCAGCAGCGCGACCTGATGGCGACGTTCAACGCCTCGCCATGGCAGACTTTCTGGAAGCTGCGCTGGCCGTCATCGATGCCGTTTCTCTTCGCGTCAATGAAGATTGCCATCGCCATCAGCATGGTCGGTGCCATCGTAGGCGAGTTGCCGACCGGCGCGGTTGCTGGGCTCGGCGCCCGGTTGCTCGCCGGCAGCTACTACGGGCAGACCATCCAGATCTGGAGCGCCCTGATCGCGGCTGCGCTGCTCGCCGCCCTGCTGGTCGCCCTGGTAGGGCTGGCGCAGCGCCTGGTCCTCGGCGCCATGGGCATGCGGGCTTGACGGCCCTATTCCGGGCCGCACCGCTCTTGGCCGTTGGCGCTGCTCTGTGCCTTCTGGCGGTGGTGCTGGGCCCTTTCTACGGTGGTCGGGCGCCCGGCAGCGTCGAGGTTCCCGTCTCCCTGGGGATTGCGGCCCTGGTCAGGCGGCTAGGGTTCGACGGATTTGGGCCTCTGCTCATCGGCGTAGGCGTCTTTGGCGGCCTAGCGCAGTGCTTTAACTTGGCGATCGGGGAGAATGCCATCGGCGGGCCGCAGATCTGGCTGACGCTGTTCGGGCTCTGGCTTTCGGCGTGGGGCGCCGTCGCCTGGGCGTCGAGTGGCAACAATCGAATGCGCGGAAAAGAGGCACCAGAAAGCACTGCAAGGCTCCGTCGCTTCCTCTCGTTGCTGATCCCAGTCTTTTTCGGTTTCACGCTGCTGGCCCTGTGGGAGCTTGGCACCCGTGGCCTCGGTGTCTCGCCGGTGCTGCTGCCATCGCCCTCTGCGATCTGGGCGCGGATCCTGGCCTCGCCCGAGATCTTGTGGGCCGACTTCCTGCAGACCTTCGTAAAGGGCGCGCTGACCGGCTATGCTATCGGTTGCGGCGCCGGCGTCTTGACCGCCATCGCTATCGACCGCTCGCCCTTCCTGCAGCGGGGACTGCTGCCGGTTGGCAATCTGGCCGCCGCCTTGCCGATAATCGGCATCGCCCCAATCATGGTCATGTGGTTCGGCTTCGACTGGCCGTCGAAGGCCGCCGTTGTCGCAGTGATGTGCTTCTTTCCGATGTTGGTCAACACGGTGGAGGGGTTGCGCGCCGCCGATCGCCTGAGCCTCGATCTGATGCGCACGTATGGCGCAGGCTATGGCCAGACCTTGGCGAAACTGCGCCTGCCAGCGGCGGCCCCCTTCCTGTTCAACGGGCTCAAGATCTGCTCGACCCTGGCCCTAATCGGCGCCATCGTAGCGGAGTTCTTCGGCACACCCATCGTGGGCATGGGTTTTCGCATATCGACCGAGGTTGGGCGCATGAACCTGGATATGGTGTGGGCCGAGATTGCGATGGCGGCCCTGGTAGGGTCGGCCTTCTATGGGGTGGTGACGCTGTTGGAGCGGCTTATCACGTTTTGGCATCCATCCGTCAGGAGATAAGACGGGGGCCATCAACACGGAGAGAGGTATGAAAACGATCTTTGCCACAGCTCTCGCGGCTGGCCTGGCCTTCGGCACGACGCTGGCCGGTGCGGCCGATAGGGTGGTGCTGCAGCTGAAATGGGTCACGCAGGCGCAATTCGCGGGCTATTACGTTGCGGCCGATAAGGGCTTCTATGCTGAGGAAGGTTTGGAAGTCGAGATCAAGCCTGGCGGGCCCGATATCGCGCCTGCCCAGGTGCTAGCAGGCGGCGGCGCGGATGTGATCCTCGACTGGATGCCCTCCGCGCTCGCCACCCGTGAAAAGGGGCTGCCGGTGGTCAACATCGCGCAACCGTTCAAATCCTCCGGCATGATGCTGACCTGCCTAAAGGAGACCGGTATCGAAGCACCCGAGGATCTGCGCGACCGCACCCTCGGCGTCTGGTTTTTTGGGAACGAGTATCCGTTCCTGAGCTGGATGAGCCAGCTCGGTATACCGACGGACGGGTCCGAGGGCGGAGTCACGGTTCTGAAGCAGGGGTTCAATGTCGATCCGCTGTTGCAAAAGCAGGCCGACTGCATTTCGACCATGACCTATAACGAGTACTGGCAGGTCATCGATGCTGGGATCGCCCCCGACGAATTGGTCACCTTCAAATACGAGGATCAGGGTGTCGCAACGCTGGAGGATGGTATCTACGTGCTAGAGACGGCGCTTGAGGACCCAGCCTTTGTCGACAAAATGGTGCGTTTTGTCCGCGCCTCCATGAAAGGGTGGAAATACGCTGAGGAGAACCCAGACGAGGCCGCTGAGATCGTGCTCGACAATGACGCGACCGGTGCCCAGACCGATGAGCACCAAAAGCGGATGATGGGTGAGATTGCGAAACTCACCGCTGGCTCGAACGGCGCGCTGGACCCGGCAGACTACGAGCGGACCGTCGAGACCTTGATGAAGGGAGGCTCCGACCCCGTAATCACCGCGGCGCCGGAGGGTGCGTGGACCCATCTGATCACCGACAAAGCGCTCTGACTGGCTTCGGAGCTTGGCCTACCTGGGCATTGATAATGGCGCGGCTGCTCGTGGAGTGGCCACGCCTACTGCCTGATTTCCCGATAAAGTGCCCGCAATGTTTGCATGATTAAGTTGGTGCTCAATTTTTGCCTAAAAAGCCAATTTTTGTAAAATCTCCTACTAACCTTGCGCAACTCTTTAATTTACTAGGTTTGTTTGTCTACAATCAGGCTCTCTGTGGCGACGATGGTCTCGCTCTCGTTGCGATGCCATGCCGCTCGGTCGCTATCCTACTTCGTTCGCAGCCGGCAGGTCGAAAAGCCAGACCAGGCATCGCCGCCTGCCTCTGACGAACTGCGGGAGTTTTCTATACCTTGGGTAGAACGAGAGAAGTTGGAGGCCGCGTCAAGCATGCTCGGGATTTCGATATAGTCATCGCGCCGCTGCCGACCGGGCTTTGCGATGTCGAGATCGTCTCGCCCGAGGCACAGAGGATGCGATTTCCTGGGCTCTCCACGGGTGCAGTGTGCCGGATCGGCGACCGGAAACACCGCGCACGGATGCGTCACGCGGCAATTTCAGGCTGGCGCGTGGGAAAGCGCCGCCCCGACGGCTCTGATGCCAGATTGCAGGGATCTCGCCCTTCCGACGTGTAACGGCCGGCAGGCGGTCCTCACTCCGATCGATTTGCGGGGAGCTGTGTCGCAGCCGGGTCCAACTGATGCGACGCTCGAACGGGCGCCAGCCTCGATTCTGGTCGGGTGGCCTCTCCGATGATTGTTAAGATCTGCTCTGCCAGCGGGATCTTGGTTTGCCAGCCACGCATCTCGCCCTCATTCGTGGCTAAGATCGCTAGCGGTCCGGGATGTTGCGGGTCGCCTTCGCAAATGGCGACGGCGATACGGCGAACGAGCGGATCAGTCATGTCACCCCTCTGACACGAGTTACTGTGCCTAGACTAGGGGCAGCCGCCAGGGGCCGCAAAGCCAAAGTCGGTCGACTGCGCGTCTTTGGCTCCTCGGCGGTGCTGTATGAAATCTCAAAATGTCCCATTTTGGTAAAAAGAAACAAAAATTCTCGCTTTTTATCAATAAATCATTAACTAAATTCTCATTCAAGTGTCTCTTGCAAAACAATCCTACAATATCCTGCGAGAGGGAAGACAAGAATGACATGGAATGTGGACGTTCAATTTAAGCGCAGCTCTATTCATGGCACTGGAGTTTACGCCAATCAACTCATACCTGCTGGAACTAAGGTATGGACATTCGATAAATCAATGAATGTCTGTGAATGTGATGATTTATCGGCGCTCTCTATTGAGAAGCTACAATTCGCATTGCACGGTGGATATTTTCACCAGCCATCTGGAAAGTTTATATGGTATGAAGATGGTATGCAATACGTGAATCATGCTGATACTCCTAGTGCGAATATTGGCATTCGTGAGTGGACAGCGCTTCAGGATGACAATTGTACGGCGCTCCGCGATATCGCTCCGGGAGAGGAATTGCTGGAGGACTACAGCTTCTGGTCGATCTTCAGCCTGGATCAGGATCACTGGCTCCGGTTGATTTACGAGGAGTTTTGCCCTGGGCACTATGCCTTCCTGCAGGACCTGCATTTCCAGACGAGGAAAGCCGCCTGACGACGGTCGGAGACTTTGCGGGCGGGAGCATGGCTATGCATTGGCCATGACCCGCCCGGCCAAAACGGAGCACGCGCGCTTGTCGCGGCGCAGTGAGATCCGACGGGCGTCGTTAATACTCTGTTAACCTTCTCCGCCATACTTAACGAAACTTAAAGGTAGCGGCCTGGGGTGGGGCGTGATGGAGCGTGCGACGCTTCTTTTGAGGAGAAACGCGCCGACCAAGGTGTCCCAGTTGGTCGCGGTCGTTCTTTTGGCGGCGGTGCTGGCAGCCGTGCTATCTGTTGTCACATCGACACTGTGGATATCACGTCAGCATAACGATCTCGCGGCAGAAAAGCTGCAGATCATGGTTCAGGGCGCGGCTGCGACGCTGGAAGAAAACATCCGCACGACGACGACCGACTACGCCTACTGGACCGAGGCGTTCAATGCTATCCGCGCCGGCGATATCGATTGGGTCTATGGAAACATTGGGACCGGGGCGGCGGAGACCGGGACCACAGATCTGATGATCATCGTAGAGCCAGGCGGTACGCGCAACTACGGTTGGGGTTACGGCATGAATGCCGATCCTGCGCGGGACCTGCTGCCGAAGGCGATTCTGGAGCGGGGGCTCTCACTGCTCGATGGCGTCTCGACGACCTCCACCGAGGCGCGAAGTGGTTTCGTCTATCACGGTGAGCGTCTTGTCCTTCTCGGCGTCGCGCGCGTGTTGCCCTTCAAAGCCGAGCGAGCCTACCCGGACGTCGAGATCCCGCGTTTGATCTTTGCAAACTATGTCGACACATCGACGCTGCAGGGGATCAGCGATGCTTTCCTGCTGACCGATCTGAAATTGGTCGACGGCCTGCCCGATCCTGCCGCCTCGGTCGAGCTGCAAACACTGTTTGGCGAACCGGCCTTTCTCTCTTGGGATCTGCCGAGCCCTGGCGACCGGATCATCGAGCGGTTTGCGTTGAGCCTGGGCATCGTTATCGCCGTAATGGCGCTGATCGGCATCGTGACGTCGGTCCATGTGATACTGTCGGCGCGTCGCCTCGAGCGTGCCCTGGGGCTCGCCAATGCGGCGGACAAGGCGAAAACGGAGTTTCTTGCCAATATCAGCCATGAGTTGCGGACGCCGATGAACGGCGTGATCGGTGTGGCTCAGATCTTGCGGACGACAAATCTTTCGCCGGAGCAGGTTGAGTTATTGAATGTCATGCACACCTCAGCCAATGCGCAGATGGATATCATTGCAGATCTGCTGGATTACAGCCGGATCGAAGCGGGCCGGCTCCGGCTGAACACGGTCTGTTTCGACCCAGGCCAGGTGATCCGTCAGGTGGGGGCGTTGATATTGCCGGAAGCGCGGAAGAAAGGCATCGACTTGCGCGTCCAAGTGCCGGAGACCTCTGGCGACGTACTGGGCGATCCCCAACGCTACCAGCAAGTGGTCAGCAACTTGGTCGGAAATGCAGTGAAGTTCACGGAGTCCGGCCATGTCGAAATCCGCCTTCGCCACGACACCAGCGGCAAGAGGGCGCGCGTCGTGCTTGAGGTCGAGGATACTGGTCCCGGGATCGATCCCGTCGAGCATTCCCGGATCTTCGAGCGGTTTACACAAGTCGACGGCACGATGACCCGGGCAGCATCGGGTGTAGGCCTCGGTCTGGCGATCACCCACTCGCTCGTCGAATTGATGGGTGGCAGTGTGTGGGTCCACAGCGCGATGGGGGCAGGGGCAAAGTTCGTTGTCGATATCGCCTTCGACACGCCCGAGGTGGCCGGTGGCCGCCCCGCGCCTTTGGCGCCCGAACGCGAGGAGGCCGGCGTGCATCGCCTGGCGATGATGGCGTGGCTATTGGGAGACACGAAATGTCCGGAGCCGATCCAGAGATCCTGATCGTCGATGACGACAGTTTGAACCTATTCGTCTCGGAGACGATGCTGCGCCGAGCAGGCTACAAAACCGCGCGTGCCACCAACGGCCAGGAGGCTGTCGCCGCCGTCGCCTCGGCGAGGCCCGCGATGATCATCATGGACCTCAGCATGCCACTGATGGATGGCATCGAGGCGGCGGAGGAAATCCACCGCATGACCAATGCCGGGCAAAGCCGTATCCCGATCGTGGCGCTGACTGCCAATGTAACCAACCGCCATGCCTATGCCTGCGCAGCCTCTGGTTTCGAAGGGTTTCTAACCAAGCCTGTGCGGATGGAAGACCTGTTGTCTCTGGTCGGTCGTTTTGTCGACGCCGACCAGGCCGAGGCAGAGACCGCCGCGGTCGCCGCAGACTTCTAAAGCAGGCCGCCGCACCTTACTGCCGTCTACTCCCACTCGCTCCCTTCACCTTTGATACCTGCGCAGTCTAGGATTTCTCCTGTTGCTGTAGATCGGAGGGCGGGACAGATGGACGTGATGGTGGTTGGGGGTGGCATCGGCGGCCTTACCCTCGCGCTGGCACTCGAGAGCCGCGGCCTTCGCGCGCAGATCTTCGAGCAGTCCCCGTCCTTGCGCGCCCTCGGGGTCGGCATCAATACGCTGCCCCATGCGATCCGCGCCTTAGCGGCCCTGGGGCTCTTGGAGTCGCTTGATCGGATCGGCCTTCGCACCAAGGAACTCATCTACAAGACCGCCCGGGGCCAGGAGATCTTGCGCCAGCCCCGCGGCTTGGCGGCGGGACATCGCGCACCGCAATTCTCGATCCACCGCGGCCGCTTGTTGGCGGTGCTTCATCAGGCTGTCATCGAGAGATTGGGCGATGGGCAGGTTCACCTCGATCATCGTTTTGTCGGCGTGTTGGAGACCAATCGCGGTGTCGAGGCGCGGTTCGCTCGGGCCGACGGCAGCACCGTAAGCGCAGAAGCGGACATCCTCGTGGGCGCCGATGGTATCCACTCTGCCGTACGCAGTCAGCGCCACCCCGACGAGGGGCCGCCTAGGTGGAACGGTGTCGTTATGTGGCGCGGCGCGACCTGGTGGCCGCCGTTCCTCTCTGGCCAGTCGATGATCATCGCAGGGGGCATGGCGGCAAAGCTTGTTCTCTACCCCATTGCGACCGATCCCGAGCGGCCCGGCGAGGTCCTTATGAATTGGGTCGTTTGTGCGAAGACCGGCGAGGCGGGCGCGCCATTGCCCCATCGCGATGATTGGTCGAGCCTCGGTCGGGCCGAGGATGTCATGGCTCATGTCGATGGCGTTTTCACCCTGGACGAGGTGGATTTGCCCGCCTTGATCGGTGCAACCGAGGAGATCTTCCTATACCCGATGTGCGATCGGGAACCACTTCTGGCCTGGAGCATCGGGCGCACAACACTCCTGGGTGACGCTGCGCACCCGATGTACCCAGTTGGGTCTAACGGCGCCAGCCAGGCGATTCTCGACGCCGTGGCGCTTGCCGATGCATTGGCCGAGGAGGCCGATCCCCTGGCCGCGCTGGCCGCCTATGATCACGCCCGCCGCCCGCCGACAGCAGAGATAGTACGGGCGAACCGCGAGGGCGGACCGGAACGCGTCATAGACCTGGTCGAAGCGCGCGCTCCGAACGGGTTCACGTCGCTATCCGACGTGACCACCCACGATGAATTGATCGCAATCGTCGGCGAGTACCAACGGATCGCCGGGTTCACGCCGGATCTGCCGGACGTCTGAATGGTTCAGGACGGAGGGGGCAGGAACTCGACTTCATGTTCGGCAGAAATCCGCACAACGTCAGCGGGGTCTGCAACATTGTGGATCGCGTTGAAGAGGTCGAACAGCCGCCGCGTCGGCGCCACGCCGAACATGCAGGTGGCCGTGGCCCCTGAACGGTTGAAGATCCCATGCGCGATCCCCATCGGCAGGCGGATCACATCGCCCGGCCCCGCGGCCAGCACCTCTGCGCCGAACTCTACCTCAAGGCTGCCGGTCTGAACGGTGATCCATTCATCCTGGGTCGGGTGGATGTGAGGGGGCACGAAGCTCTCCGCCGGCAGGGTTGCGTGCCAGAGGAAAGTACGGTCGGAGACCAGCTTGGGCACATAGGTCTGACCTAGGATATGCCAGACGATACGGTCGTGACCCTCGGCAGTTGTGGTCACACCAGCGGTAAGTATCATCGTCGTCCCTCCCATCCCAGTGGCGGGTCACAGATGTAGATGTCTATCCACGACGGCGCGATCTGCCCGCAGCGCCTCGGCATTGCCTCGCCACACCACATGCCCCTTCTCCAACACCAAATGGCGATCTGCAATGCACGCCATGGCGTCCAGGTCCTTGTCCACCATCAGGATCGCCTGGCCACGGTCCTTCAGAGCGCCGAGCCTGCCCCAAATCTCGGCGCGGATCATCGGCGCAAGCCCTTCGGTTGCCTCATCGAGGATCAGAAGCCGCGGATTGGTCATCAAGGCGCGGCCGATGGCCAGCATCTGCTGCTCGCCGCCGGAGAGGCGGGCGCCAGGGCTCCGGCGCCGTTCCTCTAGCCGCGGGAAAAAGGTGAAGACATCGGCGAGGCGCCATCGGGCGGGGCCTGACCGTGCCGCGGCGGTGGCCATCAGGTTCTCCTCGACCGTCAGCGTCGTGAAGATCTGTCGCCCTTCCGGCACTAAGCCTAGGCCGGCCTGCGCAATGCGATAGGGCGGTGCGCGGGTCATGACTTTGCCGGCAATGCGTACCTCGCCATTCCAGGCTGGCAGCAGCCCCATCACCGCGCGGATCGTGCTGGTCTTGCCCATGCCGTTGCGGCCGAGCAGGGTGACGGCCTCTCCTTCGCCAACATCGAAGCCGATGTCGAACAGCACCTGACCCGCACCGTAGCCTGCCGAGAGACCGGCAATGGACAGGAGCGGGGTCACGCGGTCTCGGTGCCCAAATAGGCGCTGCGGGCGGCGGGGTCGGCGCGCACCTGATCGGGCGTGCCGGTGGCAATGATCCGCCCAGCATCGAGGACCGAGACCCGGTCTGCAAGCGCGAAGACCGCGTCCATGTCATGCTCGACCAGCAGGATCGGGATGCGGGCCTTCACGCCCTGCAGCAACGCGGTGAGGGCTGCGCTTTCGCCATGGCCGGTCCCGGCCATAGGCTCGTCGAGGATCAGCGCCTTCGGGTCGGAGGCGAGCGCGACCGCCAGTTCCAGCGCCCGTTGCTCGCCGTGGGAAAGAGCGCCGGCCTTATCCGCGGCCCGGTCTACCAGGCCCGTGGCGGTCAACGCTTCGCGCCCCGGGGCGTTCAGCCGTTCCTCCCGCGCCGCCGGGCGAAAGAAGCGATAGCTGGACCCGGACCGCGCCTGCACCGCGAGGGCGACATTCTCCAGCACTGAAAAGCCTGGGATCAGGGACGTGATCTGGAAGCAGCGCGCGAGCCCCAGCCGGGCCCTCGCATGGGTCGGCAGCCCTGTGATCGGGCGCCCAGCCAAGCGGATTTCGCCCTCGTCGGGCGCGACTAGACCAGTGATCAGATTGATTAGCGTCGTCTTCCCCGCGCCGTTCGGACCGATCAGGGCGTGACACTCGCCGGGCATCAGGGTCAGCGACACGCCATCCGTCACCGTGAGCGCCCCAAAGGCCTTGCGGAGCCGGACTGTCTGCAAAACCGGCTCAGCCACGGCGGATCGTCCAGGTGGCCAGCGCTGCGAGTCCGCCGCGGCTCGCGAGCGCGAGCAGGATCAGCATTGGGCCGAAGATCAGCCGCCAGTCGTGGGTGAGGGAGGAGAGCGCCTCCTCGATCAGCACCAGGGCCGCAGCCCCTAAGACAGCACCCGATCGCGACCCCATACCGCCCAAAACGACAACGATGATTAGGTCGCCGGAGCGTTGCCAACTCAGCGTTGCGGGGCTGACGAACTCCGCCTGATTCGCCAGCAGCACGCCCGCGACCGCAGCGATGACCGCGGCGAGAATATAGGCTACGAGACGCACCCGAAACACATCGTAGCCCAGGGCTGCCACCCTGGTCTCGTTCTGTGCGGCGGCCCGCAGCACCCGCCCGAAGCGGGAGCCGACAACCTTCAGCAGGGCGGCGTGGGTTAGTACCAGCGTGAGGAGTATTGCGTAGTACAGCCCCAGATCCGATGCCAAGAGCCCGGTGCCCCAGAGATCCGCGCGCTCCCAAAGCGTCAGCCCATCATCGCCGCCATAGGCCGAGAGCGAGGTGGCGGTGAAATAGAGCATCTGCCCGAAGGCCAAGGTGATCATGATGAAATGTACGCCGGTGGTGCGCAGCGACACGGCGCCGGTCAGGGCTGCCACCGCCACCGCCACGGCCACTGCGACCGCAAGGATCGCCAGCAAGTCGATAACCCCCTCGGTGATCATGATCCCAGCCACATAGGCGCCGAGGCCCACGAAAGCCGCGTGCCCGAAACTGACCAATCCGCCATGGCCGATCAGCAGGTCGAGCGACAGCGCCGCGATGGCCAGGATCATAACCCGCATCAGGAGCGAGGTGAGATAGGCTCCGCCATAGGCTTCTGCCAAAATCGGGCCCGCTGCGAGTAATGCGAAGACCACCAGCGCCGGCACCAGTTCGGCGGGGATGCGTAGTGCCGGTGTCTGGACCCCCTGCGCCTCTGCCGCATCCCTCACGCCGTGCCCGCCGCGGGAAAGAGGCCCCGAGGCCGCCAGAATAGGATTGCGGCCATGAGCAGATAGATCATCATCGACGCCAGCGCCGGCCCGATCTGGTTGGCCGCGGCGGGCTCGACCAACAGCTTCAGCACATCGGTGGCCATCGAGCGCCCCAGCGTGTCGACCAGCCCGACCAGGAGGGCGGCGACAAAGGCGCCTTGGATCGAGCCGATGCCGCCGATCACGATGACCACAAAGGCGATGATCAGAAGGTCGTCGCCCATACCCGGCTCGACCGAGAAGATCGGCGCTGCCATCGCCCCCGCGAAGCCGGCAAGCATTGCGCCGAAGCCGAATACGACCAGGAAGAGCCGCCGTATATCGACGCCCAGTGCCGAGACCATTTCCGGGTTTGTCGCCCCCGCGCGGACCAACATGCCGAAGCGAGTATACCGCACCAACGCCCACAGCAGTACCGCAACGCCCAGTCCCAGCCCAATGATCGCGATGCGGAAGACCGGATAGAGCAGCCCCTCCACCAGCACGAAGGAATGGCTGAGGAGATCCGGTGTCGGGATGATCAAAGGCGCAGGGCCCCAGATCACCTTTACCGCTTGGTTCAGGGTCAGGATCACGCCGAAGGTCGCGATCACCTGGTCCAGATGGCTGCGGTCGTAGAAGTGGCGGAACACCAGAAATTCGAGCGCTAGCCCGATCGCCAGCGCCGCCACTAGGGCCAGCAAAATCGCCGCCAGGAAATGCCCAGTAACGCCGTAGAATGCCACCATCAGATAGGCGCCGACCATGTACTGGACGCCATGGGCGAGATTGATGAAGCCCATCACGCCAAAGACCAGCGTCAGCCCCGCCGCGATCAGGAACAACAGAACACCAAGTTGCAGGCCGTTGAGGGCCTGGATCAGCATGAGCGTGGTCGACATCCGGCGGGGCCTTCCGCTGCGATCAGTTCATCGCACACTCGGCCGCATAGCTGTCGGCATAATCTTCGAACACCTTCTCGGCGATCTCGGTCTGGAACTTCCCGTCCGCGCGTTTCGCTACCTGCAGCAGGTAGAAGTCCTGCACCGGGTAGTGGTTGTTGTTGAAGGCGAACTCGCCTCGGATAGTTGGGAAGTCGGCGGCTTTCAGCGCGGCACGCAGGGCCTCTTTGTCGGACAGATCGCCGCCGACGGTCCGCACCGCCGCATCGATCAGCTTCGCGGTATCGTAGGCCTGCATGGCATAGGTGCCGGGCACATAGCCATAGGTCGACTCGAAGGCCGCAACGAACTCTGCATTGCCCGGCGTGTCGAGATCAGGCGCCCAGTTCCCCGCCCCAAAGAAACCCAACGCATCGTCTTTCTGGGCGGGCAGGGTGGTCTCGTCGACCGTGAAGGCGGAGAGGAACGTCATCTTGTCCGCAAGGCCCGCTTGGCGGAACTGCTTCACGAAGCGGACGCCCATGCCGCCGGGCATGAAGGTAAAGAGGGCATCTGCCCCAGATGTCGCCATGCGCGCGATCTCGGCTGAGAAGTCCTTGTGACCGAGTGGGGTGTACACCTCATCGGCAATCTCGCCGGTGAAATAGGACTTAAAACCCGCTACCGAGTCCTTACCGGCCTGATAGTTCGGAGCCATCAGGAAGACCTTCTCGAAACCCTTTTCCTCGGCGTACTTGCCCAGCACTTCGAAGTTCTGGTTGTTCTGGTACGAGGTTGCGAAGAAATATGGGCTGCAATTGCGGCCGGCGAAGGTCGATGGCCCGGCATTCGGGCTGATCAGGAAGGTCTCGGACTGCGTCACTGGCTTGAAGATCGCCTGCAGCATGTTCGAGAAGATGGTGCCGACGACGATGTCGACCTCGTCGCGTTCCACGAAACCCTTGGCTTTGGTGATGGCGACATCGGGTTTCAACTCGTCATCCTCTACCAAGAGCTCCGTATCGACCCCGCCCAGGGAGCCGCCGAGCTCGTCGAGGGCGAGCTTAAAGCCGTCCTCCACCTGTTTACCGAGCGCGGCCGGCGGGCCGGAGAGGGTGACGATCATGCCGATCTTTAGCGTCTCGGCGCCTGCCGCCAGCGGCGCTGCCATCAGGGTGGCCATGGCGAGGCCGGTCAGTATCTTTCTCATCGTTCCCCCTCCCGAACGCAAAGCCTAGCCCCGCGTGAGGGGGCCGAGTCGAACCCTGAATTTGAAAGATTTTTGCGACAGATCCAAAGGATTGTTGCGAGTGGCGGGGAACAGCGCGCTCAGGGCCGGTAGAAGCGGTGGTCTTCGATGACCGCTGTTTGGGTCATTTCCTCGGCCCAAGACGGCGTCGGCATGTCGACCAGGAAGAAGAACAGCGCGCCGCTGGTCGGATCCCGGGTCTCCCCTGAGAGGACCGCGACCGCGTGTGTCAGCGCTTCCTGCCAGGCCTCGTCGTCCCCCGGATGGTCTGTGACGCCATCGCACCACCAAGAGAACTGACAACCGGTCTCGGTATCCGCCCCGCCTTGAGTGATCACGTCGCAGACAGTGTCGGGATAGCGTCCGTCGCGCACTCGGTTCATCACCACATGGGCGACCGCCTTTTGGCCTCTTGCGCTTTCAGATCGCGACTCGTGGTAGATCGCGAAGCCGAGACAGGACACGTCCTCCGCCGGCAGATCGGTGCCGCCGAGCGCGATTTGGGCTGCCATCAGATAGGGTTTGGAAATCAGGAACATGGCACTTACTCCGAAAAGTTATGTGAAGTTTATCGGCAAATACGGCTGAAGGGTGGCGTCCCGCGACGGGGCAGGGCAAGGCCGGTTTACAGCGCGACGTCCGAGTGTTACGCCCCGCGCCGTTGACCGGCTGGAGGCAATGATGACGGACAGGACAATCGGGTTGGCATTTGGGATCGCCGCGATGGCGCTGGTCGTGGTTGCCTCCAACATCCTGGTGCAGCATTTGCTCGGCGATTGGCTGACCTGGGGCGCGCTGACCTATCCTTTTGCGTTTCTGGTGACCGACGTGACCAATCGTTTGCTCGGCCCGTCGGCAGCGCGGCGCGTGGTCGTTACGGGTTTCGGCATCGGGATACTGTGTTCGCTGATCGCCGCGGCCTTCGACGCCACAACAGTGCGCATCGCCATAGGATCCGGCATTGCCTTCCTGGCGGCACAACTCACAGATGTCGGCATCTTCCAGCGGTTACGGGACGGGGTGTGGTGGCGCGCGCCTCTGGTGTCTTCGTTGATCGGATCCGCTCTCGACACGGCGCTGTTTTTCTTCATCGCCTTTTCTGCCGCCCTGACCGCGCTGTCGCCGGGCGACGATGTAAGCTGGGCAAATGAGATACTGCCCCTGCTGGGCTTCGGCCCACTCGCGCCGCTATGGGTCAGCCTCGCCGTCGCCGATTTCGGCGTCAAGCTGGCCTTGGCGATGTTGGCCTTGGTGCCGTTCAGGTTGGCGGTCAACTGGTTTGGGGCGCGGACCCACGGCGCATGATCCGTGTGACGGATCAGATCGCCATTGCGGACTGGGAACTGACGGAGAGCTTTGTCCGTGCCTCGGGACCCGGCGGTCAGAACGTCAACAAAGTCGAGACCGCGGTTGTGCTGCGGTTCGAGGCGGAGCGATCGCCCAATCTGACGGGGGAGGTGAAAGCCCGGTTGAAACGGTTGGCCGGGCGGCGCTGGACAGACGATGGCGCCGTGGTGATCCGTGCTGAAAGCCATCGTAGCCAAGCGCAGAACCGGGAGGATGCGCGGGCTCGCCTCGTCGCTCTGATCCGGGCCGCCACGGTCCGTCCGAAGCGGCGGATCCCAACCAAACCGACCCTGGGATCACAGCGCCGGAGGCTCGACGCAAAGCGCAATCGCGGTGAGGTCAAACGTCTCCGTGGCATCCGTGACACAGAAAACTAAGCGACCATAACCGCTTCTTTTCAACTTTGAAGAATGTGGATACGGTTCTCCTTAGGGGAGAAGTCTGCTGGCGCGGGATTATGATAACGGGAACGAGGGACTCCCAGCGCCGTGGGCAAACGGGGCGATTGCGACTATGAGGCGCCGCTCGGCGGGATCGGGCGATGTCTCGGCTCCCCCAAAACCAAGAACCGGCGTGGCGCCTAGGGATTGAACCCACGCGCCACGCCGGCACCTATGTGCTCGGCGCCCATTTTGGCTGCGACAGCAGCCGATGCAGCAGCGACACCCGACCCGCCCATGGGTGCGTCCATGGCGATCAGGGTTGCCTCGATCGTGGCGAGGGTGCCGAGGATCATATGCGGGTTCAAGTGCCCCATATGGCCGATCCGGAAGGCCCGGGTCTCCATATCGCCAAGCCCGATACCGAGGGTCACCCCAGCGCAATCCTCCGCGATCCGGCGCAGGCGCACCGCGTCCACGGTACCGGTGAGCACGGTTGTCACGGCGTTCGACCGGGCCTTTGGGTCAAGCATGAGGAAATCGAGACCGCCCGGCGCGCGCCAGGCCGCCACAGCTGCCCTAACGGCGTCGCCCAATGCCTCGTGGCGGGCCCACACATTCTCCAGCCCTTCCTCCGCGAGCATATTCATCGCCTCGCGCAGGCCCCAGAGATGCTGCACCGGCGGCGTGCCGCAGTAGCGCAGATAATGGGCACCGTCTGTCATACGGGCGGTCCAGTCCCAATAGGCGGTGCGCAGGCCGGCGGCCTTATGGGCCTGCATCGCCTTTTCAGATGCCCAGATGAAGCCGAGACCCGGCGGCACCATCAGCCCCTTTTGGCTGCCCGCGACCGTTACGTCGACGCCCCAGGCGTCCATCTCGTAGGGAACGCAGGCGAGGCAGGCAATGCAATCGACCAGATAGAGGGCAGGGTGCCCCGCAGCGTCGATGGCTTTACGGATGGCGGCGATATCGTTCCACGCCGAAGTGGCTGTGTCGACCTGCACCACCAGTACCGCCTTGATCTCGTGGGCTGCGTCGGCGCGCAGCCGCTCCTCTACCGCCGCAGGATCGACGCCATGCCTGGGTGTCGCATTGAGCACCTCGACCTCGATACCCATCACCGCGCCCATCTGTCCCCAACCGACGGCGAAGCGCCCGCTTTCCAGCACCAGCACCTTGTCACCGCGGGAGAGCGTGTTGGTCAACGCCATCTCCCAGGCGCCATGGCCGTTCGAGATTGCAATGAAGGGTTGGCTCTTGGTCCGGGCGAGCTGCGGCAGTTCCGCAAGGATCCCCTCGGACAGTCGCACCAGATCGCCCTCGTAGATGTTGGGCATGGCCCGATGCATCGCCGATAGCACGCGGTCGGGGATCACCGAGGGGCCCGGGATCGAAACCATCGGCCGTCCGCGGTTCAACAGGGGGGCCGCGCCCGCGCTCTCATCTCTCATTGGTCGATCCTTATCTGTCTCGCCGAGCATCGGCCTAGCCTAGTCTTCGGCGCTGCAAAAACAACGCGGATCAGAGTGATAGTTACGATCACGAGCTGTGATTGCCCTGGCGGCCTCACTCTCTTCGGAGCAGGCGGTCGCCCAAGAGCGATCCCCAAGGTGTCGCCTGGAACCGGGCTGTGACCGCCTCCGGGTCGTATTCCTGGGCGATCCATTCGCGCAGCGACAGTCGGCCTTTCGCGTCGGCGAGATACACCTCGAAGAAGGCGTCGAGAATGCCCGTCTTCGACTGTCGGAAATGCCCATACCAGACCGAGAGCTGTTGGCGGGCTTCTTCGACCGGTCGCCCCTCGAACAATGCGAGATAGAGCGCCGCCAAGAAGCCTGCACGGTCGGCGCCGGACTTGCAGTGGAACAGCACCGGGTGCTCCAGGCGGAGGAAAAGCGCGTCAGCGGCAAGCAGTTCCTCCCGGCTCGGTAGTGCGCGGGAGCGTAGCACAAAGGTCTCGAAATGCAGTCCTAGTTGCGCGCAAGTTTCGAGCTCCAGGGGCAGTGAGCCGAAGGTCTGCCCGCCGCGAAGTGAAACCACCGACCGACCGCCCTGTCGGGCGAACCGGCGCAGGTGATGGGGCATCGGTTGAGAGGATCGCCAGGCCTCTTTGCCAAATTTGTGGGTGTTAGAGAAAAGCAACCGAAAGATCGCATGGTCCACGAACAGCATGTTCGTCCAGGCGCGCAGATAGTCCCAGGGCGTGGACAGCGGACGGCGCCATCGGTCCAGCCGCGCTTGGCGGCGTCTGATCCATGCAGCTGTGGCAGGGTCGACGCCGAGGGGCGGCGGTTGGTCAGGCTTTGTCATATTCCGCGCTTAGCAGAGCGCGACCCGGCGCTGCAAGCTGTGCCGACCCAGGCGGAGCCGCGGGCTTGCATCGACTAAACGGCGATGTCAGCCTCTGGAGCGGGCAATGAGCACAGGAGACGCCAGGCCATGGCGCGAAAAGAGCGGTTTTCTATCCGGGCGCGGGTCTCGATTGGCGTCCTCTCTGCCTTGGCCATGGCTGGGGAAGTCGCGGCGCAGCGCGGTGACGACGACGCGGCACCGGTAGAACGTCACTACATCGCCGAGGACTGGGCGGCCTATTCCCAGGGCACTGCGGCGGATGCGGATCGCCTCTGTTGGGTCGCAACGCGGGCCTTTCGCAGCGACCCCGATGGGCAGCGCGAAGTGCTGACCGACGTTTTGATGTTGGTGACAACCGAGCCGCAGACCTCGGTTACCGGGATCCCCAGCGGCATTCAGATCGATCTGGTGCTCGATGGCCGCGGCTTTGCAATGTTCGGGCGGGGCGGGCGGGCATGGCTTTCCGAGGACGAGGCAGAGCGCCCGGTCCTAGATCGATTGGCTGGGAGTGCAACGGTCAGATTGCAGAGTGCGGCGGTTCCAGTGGCCGACTTCTCATCCAATGGATTCGCCGAAGCCTATGAGGTCGCCCAGGAACTCTGCGCCCGCTGATTGGTCGATGAACACATTTCAGCCGCGAAGGAATTACGAACGTGACGACATGACAGTTTTGTGTCACGTCTGATGGAATGTGAAGCGATCAGAAGCAGTACTTTCCATGTATAGATCGATAGCCTTATCAGCCGCCTTGGTCGTGGTTCTCGGTGCGGGTGAGCTCACACAGGCGAAATCGAAAATCGATCCTGCTCCTGATGCGCACGCTTCGGCGTGCCATCACTATCAAAATCGTGCGCGATTTAAGTCGAGGCAGGCGCCTTACGAATTCGTCACCCTGCTGGCCGAAGCTTGCAGTGCGGCACAGCAATCGATGACGGCTGCCAGCGCGAACGAAAGAGCGACCGCTAAACAGTTCCTGGACCGTCTTCTGATCCTGCGCGACACGGTTGTGGCGATGAACATGGACCGGGTCTATGGTCCTGATCCGGCGCCCGCGGCAAAGCCGCGACGAACCTATGGCCGGGTCGGGTCGATCCCGAAAGTCTCCTCGACAGGCGAGTACCTTATCGCCCGCAGCTTGGGAGTGATGGTGGCCTATGACGCCTGGCTTGACAGCGGCGCGGAATTCTCGCTGGCTTCGAAGTAGCGGCCGGTGACGCAGGGCTGATCGCAAACAATGGCAATACGGACGACAGGAGACATCCTGCGCATCGCTATGTGGTCGGGCCCGCGCAATATCTCGACGGCGATGATGCGCGCATGGGAGAGCCGGGCCGACACGGCCGTGATGGACGAACCTTTCTACGGCGCCTATTTGCAAACGACCGGCTTTCAACATCCGATGCGCGATGCGGTGCTGACGTCTTGCGAGACCGATTGGGACGCTGCGGCCCGTCGTTGTGCCGAGGCGTCTGACGCGCCGATCATCTATCAAAAGCACATGTGCCAGCACATGGTGGAGGGCGCGCCCCTCGACTGGATGGTTGCGTGCCGGCATGCCTTTCTGATCCGCCCGCCGGAGGAGGTTGCGCCGTCCTTTGCCAAGGGCTGGCCCGATATGGTCGAAGACAGCCTTGGCTTCGCGCGTCAAGCAGCGCTGTTCGATCGGGTTGCGGAAATGACTGGTCAGACGCCGCCGGTGGTCGAGGCGCGCGATGTGCTCGCGGATCCGGCGGGGCTGTTGCGGGCCTTGTGCGACCGTCTGGATGTCGATTTCGATCCGGCCATGCTGTCTTGGGCGGCAGGGCCACGCGAGAGCGATGGTGTTTGGGGCGCGCATTGGTACGCCTCGGTCAGGGCCTCGACCAGATTTCAGGCTCCTCGATGCAAAGAATCGCCAGATTTACCCCCGGCTCTCGCCGAAATTGTGATCCGTGCGCAACCTCACTATGAGAAGCTTCATCGACACAAGATTATGAATAACAATAAGAAATAGTGCATCCAAAGGGTCTGTCACTGCCGATAGTTGCAAGAATTCTCAAAAAACGTTGCCATTTTCCCGCGCCCCTGCCTCGGTCTGGGCCTGAAGCCGAAGAGAAGATCGCAATTCGTTCGAAAACAGTCAGAGTTTCGCCGTTGCGGGCTGGCACAGATGGCGTGTGGCCGCTGCAGTTCAGATATGCAGCGGAGTGGGTGTGAGAACGGCCTGTAACAGTTGGGATCCGCCGTATGCGGCCTCTCAACTCGTGTATGAGTGAAGGAGCGTTCCATGCGTACCCGCGTGCGTGCCGGCGATTATGCCGTCTATCTCCATTATTTGCCGGGGTCTGCTTCGGCTTTCCATGTTGGCTTCGGTCGGTTGGATCGGGGTCATCCGTACCAGTTCGGTGCCATCCGCGGCATTCGTTGGCACCACCATGTTGCCATCTCCGGCTTTCGACCGGAGGATGTCATGGTTGAGCTGAAAGATGTCCATCGCACCGAGGATGCGGCCGCGGCCGCCCGCGACCGGCTTGCTGCGAAGCTGCCTGGGCTGATTGCGAAGATGCCAAAGCGGCGCCAGCCCATTAGTCCGTTGGAGGCGAGCCAGATCTTCCAGGGCCTCAAGGCAAGCTGACGGTCATGGCCGCGGCGCAACCAAAGCGTCACGGCTAGCGCATTTTCCGGTCAATCTGGGTCAGATCGGGTTCGCAAAAGTACGCCGGAACGATCCCTGAGAGCGCGAGAACCGCCGCAATCGGGTCGGAAGGCGCTCTATGTACCACGAGGTGTCCCGTAAACCGGGGGCGAAACGGCAACTTCGGCGCTGAGGGTGGCAAGCAAGAAGTTCGGCGCGATGGCGGTTGTCCAGGCTCTGGATGGGGAGATCGACGACCGGACGCTCATCGCCTCTGTCGGCCATCGGGCTTTCGGCAGGTGATTTCCCGGCGGCTCCTCCTGGCGATCGAGGCGGTTAGTGCTGGGCAGATCCCGTTCGACGGCTAGGATGTCGGGGCAGCTTGCCGAGCGGTCGCCATGCCGCGGTGTTGTATCATAACGTGGGGCTTTGCCTGCAGATCAGTGTGGCCGCCGAGATGCCGGAGCTCGGCGCGTACCTGCTGCGCAAGCCGCCAGAGCAATCTGGTGGGCAGTGCCGGCTGGTCGCCATTGGGCAAAGCGTTGTTCTCCACCCCGACGTCGTCCGGATGGACGAAACGCTGTCAGACCTTGACTCGCAGTTGAGCAACCAATTGCCCAGTGAGATCCGCAGGCCGCAGTTGCGGCTTGGCGGACTTGGTCGTAACCAGCCGGTGCGGTTTCGCGGCTGGATTTCGCAGGTGACGGGCGCCCCGGGAAAGGCGCAATTCATTGACTGGGATCGAGCGCCGTGGCCTATCCCTACGCTTCTCAGGACATATGCCCAGGGCGCCGCGTCTGCCTCCAGGAGTGTGGCATCGCGAGCGCCCGCGGCGGTCTTCGACCTAGGTCGCTTGTGGGACGGCTGCGGATTGCTCTGCTGTGCCTGGGAATGCCCTCCCTCGCGCAGTCCGATCCTGTGCGCGTTGGCGGCCCCACCACTCGCGCCACGGTTGAGCCGCCGCCGCGTGCGCTGAGCCAACAAGGTGCCGGGAGGCGGTCGCGGCGGCCTTGGACGGCCGGGAAGGCCAGGCCCGCGGCAGCGGGCGGGCCGATCCCGGGCGGAAGGCCGCCCCTAGAAACTCAGCGCCGTCTGCCCGGTGTAAGGCGCAATGACCTTGGACGCATTCACTGGCGCCAACGCCGGGCTTGGTCGATCCGCTGCGGCAGATATCAGACGGGAGCGTTTAAATCTCGTCCTCGACTGCCTCGCGCACGGCCACTCTGAAGAGGTCGCGACCCATGGTTCTGGGCACTCGACCTGCTCAGCAGCGCGCCGCGCATTTGGCTTGGATTTCACCCAATCGGCGATCTCCGGCGGTTCATAGGCGGTCTTCCGCTGGTCGAAACGCTGGTGACGCGCGACCAATGGCGGAGCGCCTCGTCGACCAAGTTCCGCCTGGAGATCAGGTCCGGGGCCGCAACCTTGTGCCGCGGCGTAGTGCCCTCGAAGCTCACCACACACGGGCCGATAACCGCACTGGTCCCTCATGTTCCGCCGGATGGAGGCGAGGTCGTCGTCGAACTGCGCATTCTCCCGGCTAAAGCTGAACGCCTCCGTGGGGCGCGCAATCATCCGCGCCTTGCCCGCGAAGAACGCCGTTGAGACGCCCTGCTTTCGCGTAGGCCCGCCAGCGTCGTTAGCTGCTCATGGTCCATGTCGAGCCACAGCTTTAGCATCGCCTGAGCGGCGACAACCCAGTCTTTCCGGATCGATGGTGTTCGCGTCATGCTTGCCTCCCCGGAAACCGCCTTGTTCTAGTCAAGGACCGGCGTCGATGTCTGGAACGGCACTGAGGGCAGCTCGCCGGCACGCTGAGAATTCGTTTGTGCTGGCCTGCGCCAAGCCCTTGGCCGCGTCATTTGACCGGTATCGCGGCGGCGGGCCTGGACGGCTTCGCCGTCGTCTCCCGCCGAAGGGTCTTTGTAGGGAGGCGTCCGACCCTGGCTGTCAGCCCCCCGGCAGGACGCGTGGTCAGCCGCACTACCGGGCGCACACGCTCCGGCCGGTCGATGGAAAAGGAGAAGCGGCGCAAAAGGCTCGCGAGGATCAGGGTTCCCTCAATCACGGCGAAGGCGTTGCCGATGCAGACCCTTGGGCCGAGGCTGAAGGCGAGATAGCTTCCGGGCTCGATCGCCTTCTCCCGCTGGCCCAGGAAGCGGTCCGGATCGAACCGGTCTGGCCACTCCCAAAGGTCGTGATGGCGATGCAAGATCCAGGGCGCGATCATCACCATGGCGCCTTTCGGTACGCGATGCCCCGCAATCTGCGTGGCCTGCAGCGCGACCCGCGGCAGGAAGGCCACCGGCGGGTAGAGGCGCAGCGTTTCGCGAAAGACGGCGCGGGTGAAAACCAGCCTTTTGACAGTATCGAGGGCAATAGGGCCATCGCCCGCAGCCGCCGCCACTTCGGCACGCAAACGAGCGAGCGCATCGGGCTGCTGCGAGAGGATAAAGAGCGCCCAGGTGACAGCGGTCGCCGTCGTCTCATGCCCCGCCAAGAAGAAGACCCCGATCTGGTCGATAAGCTCCTCGACCGTAAAACCCTCGCCGGTCGACGGATCACGGGCGGCGAGAACATCCGCGGCAATGTCGTGCCCTGATGCGGCAGGATCGGCCCGGCGCGCCTCGATCCAGTGGCGGAATTGCCCGCGGATCTTCGCGCAGGCCTCCATAACCGTTCGGGGTTGGCGGATCTCGGCCCAAGGTTTGCCGAGGATCAGGCGCGAGGGCTGGATGTTAGCCACGCGGTCCTGGAACTGGGCGAAATCGTCGAAGACCGACAGGGCGGCGCCACTGTCGAGCGATTGCGAAAATATCGTCCTGCAGATGATGTCAGCGGTCAGGCGGCTGATAGCGGCATCAAGCGGGAGGGGCTCGCCGCGTTCCGCGACCCCGTCGAGATGGTCCTCGAAGGCCGCAACGCTGTCTTGCATCTGCCCGTAGGCGCGGCCCACATGGATTCGGGAGAAGCTCGGCTCGATCATGCGGCGCTGCTTTTCCCACGCCGTGCCAGTGCTGATTAGGACGCCGTCGCCGACCAAAGGCCGGAGGGCGCCGACGAAAAGGTCATTTTTCGGGAAGGCCGCCACCTCGTCGACCATCACCTGGCGCACGAATTTCGGGTCGTTGACCAAGACGATGCCGCGGCGTGAAAACCCCATCCGACCGATACGCATTTGGAAAGCGCGGGCAGGCAGCATCTCCAACAGATCGCCCCGCCCGCTCAACAGCGCCCGCATCAAAGCCGGGATCGGCGCAAGAGGGGTGGGGGCTGGCGGGCGGTACATCGGCGTCTCGGCAAGATCTGTGAAAATGGAAGCGCGTTCCATTTTGGAATGCCCGCTTCGCCATCGCGTGGCAAGGGCTGCGGCCGATGCGTGGCAAACGGGGACCGTCTTGGTGCCGCGGCGTCCGATTGACGCGTGTTGGGGCGGACCCTAGGGTGCCGCGCGAACCCGCCGCGCCCAGGAGATCGCCATGAGCTTCATCGTCCAACCCGCCCCGCCCGCGCGCCCAAATCGATGCCAATTGTTCGGCCCTGGCTCCCGCCCGGCGCTGTTCGAGAAGATGGCGGCCTCGGCGGCGGATGTGGTGAACCTGGACCTGGAAGATGCAGTTGCGCCCGACGACAAGGAGCAAGCGCGCAAGAACATCGTCGAGGCGATCAACGACATCGATTGGGGCAGCAAGACGGTCAGCGTGCGGATCAACGGCCTAGACACCCCCTATTGGGTGCGGGACGTGGTCGACCTAATGGAACAGACCCATGGCCGGCTCGATCTGATCATGATCCCGAAAGCGGGTAACGCGAAGGATGTCTATACGGTGGACGCCATCGTCTCGGCCATCGAGGCTCAGAAGGGCGCCAAGAAACGTCTCGGCCTGGAGGTGATCATCGAGACCGCGGCCGGCCTGGCCCATGTCGAGGAGATTGCGGCCTCGAGCCCGCGGATGGAGGCGATGAGCATCGGTCCTGCCGATTACGCGGCTTTCATGGGCATGCAGACAACAGCCATCGGAGGTACGCAGGAGAACTACCATATGATCGGCGATCCGCAGGAGGATGCGCCGCGCCCGATCCATTACGCCGATCCATGGCATTACCCCACGGTCGCCATTGTGGCCGCCTGCCGCACCCACGGTGTGCTGCCAGTCGATGGGCCGTTCGGCGATTTCTCGGACCCCGATGGGTTCAAGGCGCAGGCGTTGCGGTCGGCCACGCTGGGCATGGTCGGCAAATGGGCGATCCACCCGAGCCAGATTGCGCTCGCGAACGAGGTCTTTACCCCGTCCGACGCAGCAGTCACCAAGGCAAAGCGGATCATAGAGGCGATGGCCGAGGCCGAGAAACAGGGTGCCGGCGCCGTCACGCTCGACGGCAAACTCATCGACCTCGCCTCGATCCGCCAGGCGCAGGTAGTCGTTAAGCAAGCGGAGTTGATCGCCGACAATGCCTGAGGGGGCACTCCCGGCGCTAGAGCAGGATCAGGCGAAGACGAAGTTTTCCTCGCCCAGCAGAGTGTCGACATTGCGAAGCACGATGCTGCCGCCGTCGCCGAGATCGATCATCAAGCTGGACCCTCGGTAAAGGGCGATGGAGAGGTCCGAGAAACTGGCTCCATCGGCGATCTGGATGGTGTCGATCCCGGTTTGGAAATCCGTGATCACGTCCGCACCGCCGTCGGCGCCGAAAATGAATCGGTCGGCCCCGCCGCCTCCGGTCAGGAAGTCTCGCCCGTCCCGCCCGTTCAGGGTGTCGTCGCCTCCCCGGCCGATCAGTCGGTTGGTGCCTGCATCCCCGAACAATAGGTCGCCCTGTCGCGATCCAACTGCGCCTTCGACCCCGGAATAGGTGTCGCCGGCAGCGTCGTTGCGAAAGCCGCGACCAGCGGCGAGGTCGACACGCACGCCGATGGCGGCATTGTCGTATCGGGCGAGGTCGATCCCAGCACCGCCATCGATTTGGTCTGCACCCGCGCCGCCGATTAGCCAGTCGTTGCCGCCGCCACCGGAGAGTTGGTCATCCCCCGCGCCGCCGTCGAGCCAGTCGCGCCCGGCGCCACCGTCGAGCCCATCTTCGCCACCGCCGCCATAGATCCGGTCGTCACCCCCCGCGCCGGAGATTTGGTCGTCGCCGCCGACGCCTTTGATTACGTCATTGGTGCGGCTGCCAGAGATGAAGTCGCCATGATCGCTGCCGACCGCGCGCTCTATACCTTGGAAGATGTCGCCTTCGGCCCATCCCCCATCGCCGGTGCCGCTGGCGAGGTCGAAGGACACGCCCTCGGTCGCTTTGCGGTAATTGATGAAATCGACCCCGTCGCCGCCGAACAGCCGGTCGGCGCCGCGTCCGCCGTCTAGGACGTCGTTGCCCCGACCGCCGAACAGGTCGTCGTCTCCGGCGCCGCCGCGGAGAATGTTGCGGACATCATTGCCGAAGAGAAGATCGTCGCCCCCGCCTGCGGTCGCATTCTCGATCACCGCCCCGGGCGCTATGGCAAGGTTTTGGGATAGATGGCCGACCGAGGACAGGCCGCCTTCTGCCAGGTCGATCTCTTGGTCCATGTTCCAGCGGGAGACATTGATGGTGTCGATGCCACCGGCGTCCCAGATGGCCACCACCGGATTAATGTTGATGGTGAAATCGAACGCGTCACGGTCTGCATTGCTGCCAAAGCCATAGACGGTGTTGCCTGTTCGGGTTGTCATATCGGCGCCATAGAGCGACTGAACAGCGACAATGTCGTTCAGAAGCGGTGTTGCCGCGAAGGACCGGCCCTGGGTACCCAGGTGATCGGCGCCAGAGCCATTGGCTTGAGCGTCAAAATAGGACATGAGCGTGAAGGCGCGCGTGTCCTGGAAATGGGTCGCGTCACGGGTATAGCTCGCCGATCCGTTGTACTGCCCCGGATGGGTCAGGCCGAGCGTGTGCCCGATCTCGTGGAGGTAGGTGAGGACGCCATAGCCGCCGAGGTACAGGTCGCTATCCTCGTCATGGGTCCACCAGGTCGACCCCATCCAAGCCTGCGCGACCACCATGCTGTAGTCGGCGCGCTCGTTGCCGGCGAGACTGTAGTAATAGCGCGCATAGGTACCGCCGCCGGTGTTGGAGGAGTAGTTGAAGGTGATGTCGGCGGTGGGATCGTCGGTTTCCTCCACCAGATCGATGTCGATCAAATCGTCCCAGAGCTGGAACGCCTCGCGCGCAGCAGCCTCTTGTGCTGCCGACATCGCGACGTAGCCGGTGTATTCGGCCGTGTTGACCGGACTGTCGGACGCGGCGCGACCCGTCCCGATCGAGAAGCTGACCTCGTCTTGGCGCCATGCGATGGAGCCGCGGCCGGCATCGGCGGTGGTTAGGGCGCGTACGATACCGGTCTGATCGTAGACGGGTTTGGTGGGCGTGCCTTCTGACGCGATCTCCTCGGCCGTGGCGTCGGCTCTTCCGCCGAGCTCATCTTGATCGGGCGGACCTTGCCGGCAATGCGCGCAGGCGCAGCCGGCGGCATGGTTCGCGAACATGGCACGATTCCTTGAACTAAACGCGTGCCGGATCGTCCAGGCACATTATGGAAACTTGATGACGAGATTGAAGAGTACTGGCTAAACCTCTTCACTCGCTTAAGTATTGTGATGAATAGAGATGGTTGATTAAGCATTGCATTCTGTCGCCCGATAGCCCAAATCAGCGACTGAGGGCAGCGTGGTCGGGCGAGTGCTTACAACCGCTGCGGGCAGACCTTGGGACGCGGATGCAGAATTATCTCGATTTCGAAAAGGGCTTGGCTGAGTTGCAGGGGAAGGCGACGGAGCTTCGGGCGATGGCCCGGCAGGACCCGAGTCTTAACGTCGAGGGGGAAGCGGACACGCTTGAGGCGCGGGCCGAGGAGATGCTGCGCGAGCTCTACGAGGATCTCTCGCCCTGGAGGAAGTGCCAGGTGGCACGGCATCCGGACCGCCCCCATGCCCTCGACTATGTGCGGGCGCTGTTCACCGAGTTCACGCCCCTGGCGGGGGATCGGAACTTTGCCGAGGACCATGCGGTGGTCGGCGGCCTCGCCCGGTTCAACGACCGTCCGGTGGTCGTTATGGGTCAGGAAAAGGGGGCGAACACCCGCAGCCGCTTGGAGCGCAATTTCGGCATGGCTCGGCCCGAGGGCTATCGCAAGGCGGTGCGGCTCATGGATCTGGCCGACCGGTTCGGCTTGCCGGTGATCACGCTGGTGGACACGCCTGGGGCCTATCCCGGCAAGGGCGCGGAGGAGCGCGGTCAGGCGGAGGCGATTGCCAGGGCGACGGAGAAATGCCTAGCGCTCGGCGTGCCGCTGGTGGCGGTGGTGATCGGCGAGGGGGGCTCCGGCGGTGCGGTGGCCTTCGCGACCGCCAACAAGGTAGTGATGCTGGAGCATGCGATCTATTCGGTGATCTCGCCGGAGGGCTGCGCCTCGATCCTTTGGAAGGATGCCGAGAAGATGCGAGAGGCGGCGCAGGCGCTCCGCCTCACGGCGCAGGATTTACTGGCGCTGGGGGTCGTGGACATGATCGTCTCGGAGCCCTTAGGCGGGGCGCAACGGAACCCAGACGCGGCGATGGCCAGCGTCGGCCATGCGATCGAGCATATGCTCGGTGCCCTCGCAGACCAGACGCCTGAGGCGCTGCGCAATGGGCGTCGCGACAAGTTCCTGCAGATGGGGACGAAAAGCCTCGCCTGACGAGGCTGGCTGCGGGAACGATGCGGAATCGCGAGCGGGGCGGGCCCCGGATGTGAATTAAAGGGGGCGGGGGGGCCCCCGGCCGCCCCCGCGCGGGCGCCTCGCGCCGCTGCGCTTGCGCATTTGGCAAAGCCCTGGCAAGGCGACCGAAAGGACCACCAGGGGCGGTCTTGGCCGAGGAGCTCAAAGTTTTGGATCGCTTCAAAGGAAAGCCGGTCTGGCGCCCGGTCGCGGCCCGCTGCGACCGTTGGCCCGGCGCCGGTCTTCGACCCTTCGGATAAACGTGATCAGGTCTTTAGTCCTGTCGAGGCTTCGGCTCCCAGACGGTCCGAGGCGGCTTCGACCTCCGCCTCGATCCGCGCCATAAGGGTCGCACCTTGCGCGTCGGGGGGCAGGCGACCCAGGAATTCGACCACGGCGCGGCCCGGATGGCGCAGAACGCCGCGGCGGGGCCAAAACCAGCCGGCATTGGTCGCGGCCAAGGCAACCGGCAAACCGGTGCGCTGAGCGATCAGGGCTGCCCCGCGGCGGTAGGGCCGGACCTCGCCCGGCGGCACCCGAGTGCCTTGCGGATAGATCACAATCTGCCCGTCGTAGCGCCCCTGCGCCTCGGCCGCATGGGCCATCCGTTCGCCCTGGCCCTTGCCTGCCCGGTCGACCACGATGGTTCCGAGGCGCCATGTGTAGAGACCGAAGATCGGCGCCCAAAGGAGCGAGCGCTTCATCACGAAGGTAGGGCGCGGGAGGGCCGCGAAGAGCATCAGGACGTCGAGGAGCGATTGATGCTTTGCCGCCACCAACACCGGGTCGGATGGCACGGCGCCGCGAATCTCCGTCTCGATGCCGCAGAACAGCCAGGCGAGGCGGAAGACGAGCCGACAGTAAAGCTTCATCCACGCATAGGTGAGATCGCGCGACCACAGGAGCAGCGGCAGGCCGAGCACGCCCATGAGCAGCATCAACGCATAGATGACGGCGACGAAGACCAGAGAGCGCACCCAAAGCCCGATCATGGCAGCCGGCGCAGCATCGCGGATGCGGCGATACGAGCGGTCGCCCAGGTCACGGCCCCTGCGGCGAGCGCTATGGCGCCGGCGAGCATCGCCCCGCCCGCGAGGCTCGGCTGCAGCGACCCGGCTCCGTCCGGGCCCGGCAGCGGTGTCGGTAAGAGGCGCAGGGCCGCCAGGCCCAAAACGGCGCCAAGGAACGCTCCGATCGCGGCGAGGAGGGTCAGC
Organism: Pseudomonadota bacterium; assembly: GCA_039513195.1. Lineage (GTDB taxonomy): Bacteria > Pseudomonadota > Alphaproteobacteria > Rhodobacterales > Rhodobacteraceae > Thermohalobaculum. The sequence continues at coordinate 39,459 of JBCCRM010000021.1, forward strand.
CGACCGACCAGGGCGCCGGTGATGTGGCGATCCTCGCCGCCGAGGAGCCGGAGGAGTTTGAGCGTCCCGGCATGGCTGGCGAGGCTTGCTTTCGCGGCAAGGCCGATCATTGCGCCTGCGGCGATGGAGATCAGCGCAGTCGCGATCCATGCTAGCCGCCCAAGGCCATCTGCCGCCGCAAGCGCCGGTGCCCGCCAGGCGCCATGCCCATCATAGCGAGCGCCGGGCACAGCGAGGGCGAGCCTTGTCTGCACCTGCGCCGGATCGGGGCCGCCATCGTGGAGGAGCACATCGGCAACCAATGGCACCGGCAGCGCGTCGAGCGGCGCCCCTTCGCCGAGCCACGGTGTGAGAAGCTCGGCCTGCGCGTCGTCGCTTAGTGGTTCTACCGCCGCGATGCCCGCCATGTCTCGCAGGAGCGTCGCCGCCGCCTCCATCCGCTCCGGCTGGGTCGCCTTGGGCGGTGCGATCCAGAGCGTGGCGCGGCGGGCGAGGTCGTCTCGCCAGCTCTCGCTTAGCGCCGCGGCACCGAGGCCCACACTGACCGACAGGATCGCAAGGAACCCCATCGAGGCCGCCGCGCCGGCCGCCAGCCAGACGGTCCAGCCGGTGGCCGGCATTGCCGGCGGGTAGCGATTGCCCAGAGCGGCGTCCAACCAGACCCGGATCACAGGTCGCTCGCGCCTTGCGAAAGCGTGCCCTGGCCGAGCCGCAGGACGCGGGCCGCCACCTGACCCTTCACCGACCGCACCAGGCCTAGGTCATGGGTCGCGACCAGGACCGTTTTTCCCTGACGGTTCAGCTCTGTCAAAAGCCGCATCAGTTTACCGGCCATCTCCGGATCGACATTGCCTGTCGGTTCGTCTGCCAGGATCAGATCCGGCGCATTGATCACGGCGCGGGCGATTGCCGTGCGTTGCTTCTCGCCGGCGGAGAGTTCCGGCGGCCGGGCATCGCCGCGGTTGGCCAGTCCGACCCAATCGAGGAGGTCGGACAAGTCCCTCTGGCGTTCTTCGGCTCGAAGACCCGCAATGCGCAACGGCACCACGACATTCTCAGCAACGCTGAGATGATCGAGCAGACGGAAATCCTGGAACACGATGCCAATCCGGCGGCGAAGTCTGCTGGTCGCCTGGCGATCCAGGCCAGCGGTAGGATCCCCGAACATCGATAGACTGCCTGCCGTGGGCCTGAGCTCCAACGACAGCAGTTGCAACAGGGTGGTCTTGCCCGCGCCGGACGGGCCGGTTAAGAAATTGAAAGTGCCGGGAACGAGGGACGCAGTTATGCGCGTGAGGATCGGTCGCCCGTCGTAGTTGAACCCCACTTCGTCCAGCGACACCACTGCTTCGCCCCCGTCTGACCCGGCCTGACGGTGCACATTCACGGTCTGTTTGACAACCGTGGATAGCGTAGCGGTGCTTGGCGGCGGCTGATGCACCGTCTATAGGAAGACACGGAAGGTCCCGCCAGAAGGGGGAGAACGCAGCGTGAGTGAAATCGTCTGCCCATCGTGCAGAGCACGCTATCAGATCCCACCGAGCATGATCGGCCCGGACGGGCGTGTTGTGAAGTGTTCGTCCTGCGGCCATCGGTGGCGGGCACATCCTGAGGTTGCCGAGGCTGCGCCCCAGACAGATTTGAATGCACCGATGCCTGGGGCGTCTGCGGGACTCGCGGGGCCGCCTGCGCAGCCCTACCCAGCGGCACAATCGCCTGTCCCGCCGCTGCCGGAGCCGCCCCAGGCGGCGGTGCAGAAGCCTCTGCCGGAGGAGCCCCCTTTTCCCCCGCAGCCGCCTTATCCGGACCGCGGTGGCAATGCATCGCCTTTCCCGGGGCAACCCCAAGCGACACCGCAGCCGTCGGCGTCGCAGCTTCATCCCTTGCCCGGGCAAACGGACGATGCGCTGCGCGAGCACTTAGCCGGGTCCGCACCGGTGGCCGACGATCGCAAGCGCGTGACGCCTTTGCGCGCCGTGCCCGATCCGGGCCCTGGAGAGAACCGGATCCTCGGCGGCAATCTGGGCGAGGATGACGACGATCTGCTCGGGCCGGACGACTACGACCGGGCGGCGCCGGCGGCCTTTTCCGATGGTCGGGTGGAGCCGGAACCTCCCAGCTCGGGCCAGAAGTCGAACCAGGAGACGCTGCAAGAGGAGCGTCTCGCACAGATGGTCGAAATCCGCGCGATGCTGGACGACCTGCAGCGCTCGCGCGGGAAGGGTGAGCCGGGCGGCCCGCCTGCGCTGCCCGAGCCGGAGGGTGGTAGTGCCGACCGGCCCCTGTCACGTCGTGGAAAGAACCGGGAGCTGGACGAGGTCGATCCTCTGCGGGAGAAGCTGGCCAACCGTCCGGCGAAGGCGGAGGGCGGCAAAAAGCCGCCGGGAGATACCCGCAAGTCGTTGATGAAGCGCCATCAGAAACGGGCGAAGCAGCGTAAGATCGCCGATGCACGGAAAGGGCCGAGCGCATTTTCCACCGGGCTCATGCTGATTGTCATGATCGCGGCGGTGATGACCGGCGTTTACGTTCTGCATCCGCAGATCATAGAGCGTCTCCCGGGCACCGAGGCTGCGATGCGGGACTATGTCGCCAGCATCGACAATCTGCGCGGCTCGGTGGCTGAAAGTTATTCAGGCCTGATCGCCTGGGTCGGGGAACGGCTCGAAAACCTCTGACGCGTTTCGAACAGATACAGCATTGCTCGGCGAGCGCGGTGTTTCCATTCCACCGCGCGTGCCGTTGTCAGAACTGGTCGAGTAGCCGGTCGAGATAGTCGAGTTCCAATCGCGGCCTCTCCGGTTCCGCCGCACGCCGGCGCAACTCCTCCAACACCTCGCGCGCCCGGTCGAGCACGGACCGGTCTGGGACGCCAGTGTTCCGCCCATCGATCGACCCGAACGTGCCGGCCGGCCGATCGAACGGGTCGAGCCGCGGTTCATCCCGCCCGTCGCCCCTGCCGCGTCCGTCGCCAACCGCATTCACATCGCCTTGGCCTTGCTGCTGCATCTGCTGCGCCAACGCTTCCGCGCCGTCGCTGAGGCGGTCGAGCGCGTCCATCTGATCCTGCACGGCATCGCTATTCTGGCCTTGCGAGAGATCGTCCCGAGCCTCGCCCATGGCTTCCCCGGCATCGTCGAGGGCGTCGCGTAACTGCTCGCCATTCGGACCGCCGGGCAACTGCCGGGCAAGTTCGTCGAGCGCACGCCGCAACGCTTCTTGTTCGGCGGCGAGATCGTCGCCACCCATGGGACCGCCTTCGCCCTGGCCGGGCCCCTGTCCCTGGCCTTGGCCCTGACCGCGCTGTTGGCCTTGGCCTCTCTCGCCTTGCTCCCCGGACTGACCCTCGCCCATCTGGCCGGGTTGTTGTCCTTGCTGACCACCTTGGCGGCCCTCCCTGCGCTCACGGCGCATTTGATCGAAGGTCCGATCGGCCAGGTCGCGCTGACGCTGGATCATCTCCTGCAGCGCCTGCATTTGCTGCTGACCCTGGCCGGATTGACCGGGTTGCATCTGACCCGCCTGGAGGTTCTCAAGCATGCGCGACAGTTCCGAGAGCATGTCGCGGGCCTGGTCGCGCAAGCCGCTCTCTGCCCGGCGCTGCAACTCGTCCAGCATCTCATCGAGGTCCTGCTGGGTGAGCTCCCGCCCCTGCTCGCCAGGCTGCTGTTGTTGTTGCTGTTGGCCCATCTGCTGCTGCTGTTGGAGCGCCTGGCGGGTCATCTCTATAAGGTACTCTTGCATCGCCATGCGCAGCTCTTCGATGGCCCGGCGGATATCGTCCTCGGTGCCATTCTCCAGCGCATCTCGCAAGCGTTGTTCGGCCGAACGCAGCCTCTCCAGCGCCGAGGAAAGATCGCCTTCCTCTAGGCTCAGCGCCGCCAACCACAACAGCTCGACCACCGTCGGCGCAATCTCGGGCACCCGGTCGTCGCCCAGCGAGAAAGCCAGGCGTCGGATCGCCGTCCGAACAGCGAGGTACGCCCCGTGATTGTTGTCGAACACTTCGTCAGGCGCGCGCGTTACCGCCTGGAGGACATCGAGAACTCGGTCCGCCACGCCGAAATCGAGTGCCAGGCTGCGGCGCTGCTCGACCAGCGCGCGAGCAAGCGGGTGGGTGAAGGGTTTGCCCGGCAGCTCGAAGGTAATCACCTCAGTCACCGCCTGCTGCCCGGCGCCATCCTCGGCATGTAGGGTCATATCGACCGGCCCGCCGGCCCAAGGGTGTTCGGAGAAGTCTTGGATGGTCGCGTCGGCCACCCGCCGCGGATCGCCTGTGATCGGAAGCGGCAGCGCGAATTCGAGCGGCTCCAGCGGCAGCCCTTTCGACTCGACCTCGCCACCAGGGGGCACGATACGCCCCCAGGCCGAAACGACGCCATAATCGTCCTCGGCCTCGAAATGCACCTCCGCCGCACCTGTCAATGTGGTCCCAGGCAAGCGCGGCGCCCGGATCGATGGCGGGGCATCCGGGGTGACCGAGATCGTCCAATCGGCAAGCGTTTCACCTTCTGCGGTGATCGAAACGCGCCCGCTGTCCGAGATCACAGCCCGCGCCTCGTGCAACCCGCCACCATAGCTGCGGAAGCCTTCGAAGCCTGTCAGACCGGGTCCTTCCAACACCGGCACGGCCTCGACATCCGTAACGCGCAGCACCAGATCGGATCCGACCGGCAGCGTTAGCGGACCGAGGGCCGAGGCGCGGTTAAGGTGAACCGTGTCGAGACCTGTGTAAGAGGGCGGCGTTGCCCACCCTTCCGCAGCGGCAACCCGCACAGGCGCCACATCGGGCGCCGTCGGTGCAGCCTTAGGCGCCTCGAGAAGGGTTGCAAGCCGCGCCTCCCACGCATCACCGGCAGAGATGATGCCCGCCAACAAAACCACCGGCGCCGCCAGCCGCAGGGCCCAGCGATCCCGCGATGCCATTCGCAGGTTGGGCGCCGAAGCCCTCAGACGGTCGGCCGCGGCGGCGGCCCGACGCTGATGGGCAATCCAAAGCTGGTTTGCAAAAGTATCGTCCCGCCCCGCGGCGAGCTGATCGGTCATTGTGGAGATCGGCCGCTCTGCCCCATCGCCCTCCAACCGTCGCGCGCCCTCATCGAGGCTCGGCAGTCGCAGCTGGTAGCATCCCCAGCCCAGCAATACGACAAAAGCTGCCACCGCGCTCCAGACGGCAGCTTGATGCCACACCCCGGTAAGTTCCGCGAAGACGCCGAACAGCGCTAAGCCCAGCACAAACAAGACGATTGAGACACAGGGCCAGAAGGCTGCGGCAATGCGCTCGGCCAGCAACGCGCTTCGGCTCAACCGCATCTGCCGTCGTAGCGATGGCGGCGTGGCGCGTGTTCTGCCGCGGAAGGTGACTTGAGTCATGACCTCTCCTTCGTCCTCGGCGCTACCAGTCCGGCGGAAACCTCGGGGGTCGGCCGCAGCATCGATCCTGCGGCACTGCCTGGCATTGCGTCTAGCCAGGACGGCATTGAATCGCGTGATATCATCTCTGGCAATGTGGGGCGTCTTCGAATGACTGCAAAGTCTTTATCTCGGACCAAGACTTCTGGAACCAAGGGGCGACTGTTGTATTCCGACGACATAACTGCGCCATAAGCCCCGGCAGAACGGAAGGCGACGAGGTCTCCTGCATCGAGGACCGGCAGCAGCCGCTGGGTCGCGAAGGTGTCACCGGTCTCGCAAACCGGGCCTACCACGTCGACCGGCGCCAGCGGCGCATCCGACGCGGGTTCTGCCACCGCAACGATATCGTGCCATGCTTCGTAGAGGGTCGGGCGGATCAGGTCATTCATGGCCGCGTCGAGGATCAGGAAGTCTCGCTCTGCCCCTTCTTTGCGATAAATCACCCGCGACAGGAGCACCCCCGCATTGCCGGCAATCAGGCGACCGGGCTCAATTGTGACTTTCGCGCCGAGCCCCCCCACAGTGCGGCGGATCAACGCGCCGTAGTCGAAGGGAAGCGGCGGCGCCGTGTTGGCGGCGCGGTACGGGATGCCAAGCCCGCCGCCGAGGTCGATCTCCTCGATCGCATGGCCTTGGGCGCGGAGGGTACCGACAAGTTCCGCTACCTTGGTGAAGGCGTCTTCGAAGGGCGCAAGCTCGGTCAATTGGCTGCCGATATGGACATCGACACCCATCACCGCGATCCCGGGCATGGTCGCCGCGCGGGCGTAGAGCGCAGGGGCTTGGTCGATAGGGATGCCGAACTTGTTCTCGGCCTTGCCAGTAGCGATTTTGGCATGGGTTCGGGCATCGACATCCGGATTGACGCGAAAGGCGATGCGGGCGGTCAGACCCATCGCCGCGGCGGTGGCACTGATCGCCTCCAGCTCCGGCGCGCTCTCGACATTGAAATGGCTGATCCTTGCGGCGAGAGCTTCGCGGATCTCCTCGACCGTTTTGCCGACACCGGAGAACACGATTTTGTCCGGCGCCACACCGGCGGCCAAGGCGCGAGACAGCTCCCCGCCCGAGACGACGTCGGCCCCGGCGCCGAGGCTAGCCAGGAGACGCACCACAGCGATGTTCGAATTCGCCTTCATCGCATAAGCGATGCCGTGATCCATGCCGGCCAAGGCCTCCTCGAACACCCGGTAGTGGCGGGTCAGCGTCGCGGTCGAGTACACGAAAACCGGCGTGCCGACCGCCGCCGCGATATCCGCCAACGGCACGTCCTCGGCACACAGCTGCCCGGCACGATAGGTGAAGTGGTCCATAGCGCCTCTCGCCGTGGGGTCAGGGAAGCGGACGCAGCCGCAGGAACAGGTAGAGCGGCAGGCCCACTGCGGGACCGAGCAGCAGCGTTGCGGGCACTGCGAGCAATCCAAGCGGGTCATGCCGGGCCATCGCCTCGCCGATAACGAAGACCACGGTCGCAGCGCCCAGAAGCGCTACGGAATCCGCCATGGCGAGGCTCGCGCTGCTGGCGCGGATCTCTGCCAAGAACGCGTATGGGTTTGCGCCGTGCACCGCCAGCCACTCGCCCATGCGGCGGACCGGGAATATCAGGCCGAGCGCGATCAGCAGCAGGTAGAAGAGGCGGGCAGGGGTCATGGCGTCAGCCCTCCTCCGGCGGTTGTTCGGCTGTCTCCGAGGGCGGCTTGGGGTCGCCCTTGATCCCGCAGGCGGCAAGGGCCAAGGCGATGACGAGGAAAGCCGCTCTCATCCCAGCACGTCCCGCCAGCGGGCAACCTGCTCGGCCACACGCTCCGGCGCCGTGCCGCCAAAGCTGACCCTCGAGGCGACCGAGGCTTCCGGCGTCAGGACCGCATAGACATCGGCCGTGATCCGCGGCTCCACCGACTGCATGATGGCGAGATCCAGATCGGCGAGATCGCATCCGGCCCCCTCCGCCCGTTTCACCAAGCTGCCGGTGATGTGATGCGCCTCCCGAAACGGCAGGCCGAGCACGCGCACCAGCCAATCGGCCAGATCGGTCGCGGTCGAGAACCCAGTCCCCGCCGCCTCTGCTAATGCCTCCGCATTCGGGGCCATGTCGCGCGCCATCCCTTCCATGGCTGCGAGCGCCAGCATAAGCGCGTCGGCAGCGTCGAAGACCGGCTCCTTATCCTCTTGCATATCCTTGGAGTAGGTCAGCGGCAGACCCTTCATCACCGTCGCCAGCGCCATCTGCGCGCCAAGGATACGGCCGACCTTCGCGCGGACCAGTTCCGCCGCATCGGGGTTCCGCTTTTGTGGCATGATCGAGGAGCCGGTGGTGAACCGGTCGCTCATGCGCAAGAAATGGAACTGTGCGGAGGACCAGATCACAATCTCCTCGGCCAAGCGGGAGAGATGGGTTGCCGCGACGCCCGCTGCGGCTAGAAACTCCATCGCAAAGTCCCGGTCGCTGACCGCATCGAGAGAGTTGGCTGCAGGACGGTCGAAGCCGAGCGCGCTTGCCGTCGCCGCTCGGTCGATTGGAAAGGACGTGCCCGCCAACGCTGCGGCGCCGAGCGGACATTCGTTCATCCGCGCACGGGCATCGGCAAAGCGCCCGCGGTCCCGCGCGAACATCTCGACATAGGCCAGCATATGGTGACCCCACGTCACCGGCTGCGCCACCTGCAGATGGGTAAAGCCTGGCATCACCAGCGCTCGTCCTGCCTGCGCTTGGTCCAGCAGTGCGCGGGAGAGCGCGAGGAGGCCCGCATCGACCTCGTCGATGGTCTTGCGTACCCACAAACGGAAATCGGTCGCGACCTGGTCGTTGCGGGACCGGGCAGTGTGGAGACGGGCTGCCGGTTCGCCGACCAAGTCCCGCAGCCGCGCCTCTATGTTCATGTGGATGTCTTCCAGAGCGATGGAGAACGTAAACCTGCCTTCCGCGATCTCCCTTTCGATCTCGCTCAAGCCCTTTTCGATGGCCGCGGCGTCGGTCTCCGAAATGATGCCCTGGGCTGCCAACATTGCGGCATGGGCCCGGCTGCCAGCGATGTCCTCTGCCGCGAAACGCCGGTCAAAACCGATGGAGGCATTTATCTCCTCCATAATCGCGGATGGTCCGGCCGCAAAACGCCCTCCCCAGATTTGACTCGATTCTGTGCTCATTAAGGGGTTCCGCTTGCCAATTGCTCGCTTATGTTCCGCACTGGTATACCACAGCTCTCGGAGGAGCCCATGATCAGACCAGTCACTGCTGTAGCTGCAACTGTTTTGCTATACGGCGCCTTGGCCTTGGGCGCAAATTCTGCCGTTGCTGATGGGCTCGATGCCGATGCACGGGAGGCAATTGCAGAGCTGCGGGAGGGTACCCTCGACAAGCTGGTGATCCACGACGAGGCGCGAGAGTTTAAGAGCGAAGCCTTCGTCGACGGCAACGGTGGACCGGTCACCATGGCCGATTTTGAAGGCAAGGTCGTTCTTTTGAATTTTTGGGCCACCTGGTGCCCTCCTTGCCGGGCTGAAATGCCCTCCATCGACCGTCTTTCCGGTGAACTTGGCGGCGAGGACTTCCATGTCGTCGCCTTGTCTTTGGACCGCGGGCATGTCGGCCGGATCGAGAAGTTTTTCGGCGAGATCGCTGTCGAGCATCTCGCAATCTATCAGGATGCGAAGAACAAAACTGCGCGTAGCGCTTCTATCCTAGGTCTGCCGGTGACGGTGATACTAGACCGTGAAGGCCAAGAGATCGCCCGGCTGACAGGCGATGCGGAGTGGGACAGCGAAAGCGCGAAGGCGATCGTGGCGCACGTTATAGAAGCGACCTCAAGCGGTGCCGAGCGCGCGGAGGTGTCGAAGTAACCTCGTTAGCGCCCGGTCACCATGCGGCTCAGCACGCGATCGCGGTCCAATAAATGGTGCTTTACGGCGGCGCCTATATGCCCGGCAAGCACCAGCGCCAACGCCAGCGCCGAGTATCGGTGTAGCGCCGCCAGCCAGCCTTCCAGATCTCGATCTCCCGGATCGATCGGGTCTGGCAGTTCGAACAGGCCGAAGACCATGTTCCTCACTTGCATTGGATATGCGTTGGCGTCATTCAGCGGTGACGCCGATGCCATTAACCAACCGGTCAACGGCAGGGCTATCATCAGCCCGTAGAGCAGGGCATGCCCGGTTGCCGCAACATGCCGCATCACCGGCGACGTGGCCGACGGCGCCGCCGGGCTGGGATTGGCGGCCCGCCATAGTACCCGCACCAACGCCAAAGCAAAGACCAGGGTGCCCCAGCTCTTATGGCTTTGGGTAAGCTGGAACCTTTGGATCAGGTCGTTGCCCACGATCTCGACCATGTAAAAGCCGACGGCCAGTTGCCAGAAGATCAGAAACGCCATGCTCCAATGCAGAAGCCGTGCAGGCCAACCCCAACCATCGGCGGTGTTGCGGAACCCCATCAGCCGCCCTCCCGCCGTGCCAGGACTACAAAGCTGACGGCAACTTCGTCGGCGACATCCACGAAGATCTCGCCAATCCCGACCCCGAGCCCGAAAGGACGGCGGTCAAGGGTCAGGGTCCCCGATGCGGTGAAGTGATTGGCGGTTGTGAGCAAAGTCATCTCCGTCTCGACCCGTCGGGTCACGCCGCGGATGGTCACCGTGCCGATCGACCAGTAGCCGCCATCTTCCATCGGCGCCAAGCTCTGCAGCCTATAGACCACCTGTGGGTGCTGCTTGGCATTGAACCACTCGCTGGATGTGGCCAGGGAGGAATAGAGTCGGCTGCCCAAGTCGACGCTGCGGCTGGCGATGCGTAGCACCAGATCCGCCTTGGCCGGGTCGTCGGGGTCGAGCCGGGCCCGGCCGCCAAAGCGGCGAAACGTCCCTGTCCGCGGATCGCCCCAAAGCTGGTAGTCGAAGCGGATCTCGCTCCCGACCTGATCGATCCGCCATTCTACAGGTTCGCTGCTTGCCGGCGCCGCCGCCAAAAAGACTGGGGCTGCGATGCCTAGGAACTGATAGATCCGCCGGGTCAGGGCCATAGGAAAGCACGGATCGGGCTATTGCGCCGGGCTCATTTCCAGATCGACACGCAAAGGGATGATCGCGCTTACTGCCGGAGCGGCATAGGACATGCCAAAGTCGGTCCGATCGATATCGCCCGATACCGTAAAGCCTGCGACAGTCCGGTTCGGGTCGAAGGGTGAGGGGCCCAGCTTGTTCAACGTCGCCAGAACCGTAACCTCGTTGGTGACGCCGCGCATAGTCAGATTGCCGGTCACCTCGGCCGTCTCGCCGCCTGTCGGTTTCACCGATGTCGACTCAAAGACGATCTGCGGATGGTTTTCCACATCGAAGAAGTCGGCGGCTCGCAAGTGTTTGTCCCGCTCCTCCCACAGGGTGTCGATGCTCGCTGCTTCGATTACAAAGCGCACTTTCGTCGACTCGACATTCTCCGGGTCGAACTCGATCTGCGCGTCGAACTCGCGGAATTGGCCATGCACGGTGGAGAATCCGAGATGATCTACTTCGAACGTCACATGGGCGTGGCTGCGGTCCAGCACATAAGGGTTCGACAGGGCCAGGGATGGTGCTGCAAACACCAGGGTCGCTGCGAGCACGGGTCCAACACGCATGGGTTTCTCCTCCGGGGGCGGATTTGTGCCTGTTCCGGGCGAGACATAGTGCGCGGTGGTGTAGGACCAAGATGCGAAGCTGCGATGCTCAGCGCGTCGGCACCGGATGCTCGCCCCGATAGTCGTAAAATCCCCGTGAGGTTTTGCGGCCGAGCCATCCCGCCTCAACATATTTCACCAGCAACGGGCAGGGCCGGTACTTTGTGTCTGCCAAGCCGTCATGCAGAACGTTCATAATCGCCAGGCAAACATCGAGCCCGATAAAATCCGCCAGCTCCAGCGGGCCCATCGGATGGTTCGTGCCCAGCTTCATGGCGACGTCGATCCCCTCGACGTTTCCAACCCCTTCGTAGAGAGTGTAGATAGCCTCGTTGATCATCGGCAGCAGGATGCGGTTGACGATAAAGGCGGGGAAGTCCTCGGCATTCGCGGCGGTCTTGCCCAGGCTTTCGACCACGGTTTTTAGCCGCTGGAACGTTTCCTCATTGGTGGCGATACCGCGGATCAGTTCGACCAGCTGCATGACGGGCACGGGGTTCATAAAGTGAAATCCCATGAAGCGTTCTGGCCGGTCAGTCGCGGAGGCAAGGCGGGTGATCGAGATCGACGACGTGTTCGATGTCAGGATCGTGTGCTCGCCCAGATGTGGGCGAAGGCTTGCGAAGATCTTGTGCTTGATCTCCTCGTTCTCGGTTGCGGCCTCGATGATCAGGTCGGACGCGCCGAGGACGACGAGGTCGTGTTCGCCCTGCAACCGCCCGAGCGCTGCGGTGCAGTCCTCGCTCGCCAGCCGGCCCTTTTCGACCTGACGTGAGAGGCCTGCGGCGATTCGGTCGAGGGCTGTCGCGACCTGCGCCGGGTTGATATCGTTTAGGCGCACGTCATAGCCGGATTGTGCGAAGACTTGGGCTATGCCGGTGCCCATTTGTCCGGCACCGACAATGCCTACGGTGCGAATTCCCATGCGTCCCTTCCCTTGAAGCGCGCCCTTTCCATGGTGCGCTGCAACACCGAAAATATGCCGCAGCTCCAGAAGTTTGCAAGCGAATGGTGGCCAATGGTCCGTGCAGGTGCTCGCGATCTGTGGATGCTGTTGCCCAATGCGGGGGCAATCCTGCCCCTGCCGCGACGCGATCCTGACCGGGCGAGGCTTTAGAGTTCTTTAACCAAAGCGGTCCCTCATCATCCGGCAAAGCATTGATTTTGCCGAAAACTCGTAGGTTCGGAGGAGACGATGGTCGGGACGACGCGACGCGCGCAGGACATGGATCCTTGGCTGGCGCCGACCATCCCCTCGGCGGTGGAGATGCCCGATGTCCTGGGCGATCTCGAAAGCTTCGTGCGGGATGCGCGCCGCGACCGCGAGGACCAGGACATCTATGATCCCGAAGCGATCGCGGGTTTCTACGCCGGTACCGCCTTCGATTTGGAGGGTTGTGACTATCAGATCGTTTATGTCGACGACAATCATGCGAGTTCGGTGCGGAGAATCTCTGTAAAAAAGGTGACCCAACCGACTGATGGCTTGGATCTTTATCTGCGGGTCTTCTGCCGGCTCCGACGGGCCAATCGCACCTTCCGCGCCAGCCGGATCCGCGAGCTCATCGACCTCCGCGACGGGGTGCTTTACTCCGGCCGCGATATTTTAAGGCATCTGCAGGCGCGGTTGGAGGAATCGGACGCTTACAAAGTGCATCTGTTCTGTCAGTCCGAGCCGGGGCGGAGCCTTCTCACATGCCTCCTCTACCTCGCCCGAGCCGAAGGTCGCATCCTGCGCGGCGACCGCGAGGTTCTTTCAGAGGTGGCGTTGATCGGCGCAGGCGGCCTTAAGAGCCCCGCCGCGCGGGGCCGGGCGGGCCGCGAGATCAGCAATTGCGAGGCTGACTTCTCCCAAATGCGCCGCGCACGCCAGCAGCTAAAGCGGCAGGGCGAGCAGGCGCGCATGCTAAAAATCGCCGAAGTTATGGTTTCGATCCGCGGCGAGCCGTCGGCCAGGGTCGACGCGGCACTGCGGGAGATTGGGCGCTAGGCAAGAGTTTCGAGCAGGATGCCGGGGCGGGGCAGTCGCGTCTCGCCCCGGCGACAACCAGGCCTAGCCCAACTTGTCTTCGAGTTCCGGCAGCAGCGTGAACAGATCGCCGACCAACCCATAATCCGCGACCTGGAAGATCGGTGCTTCTTCATCCTTGTTGATCGCTACGATGACTTTCGAATCCTTCATGCCCGCCAGGTGCTGGATCGCGCCGGAGATCCCGACGGCGATGTAGAGATCCGGGGCGACGACCTTGCCGGTCTGGCCCACCTGCCAGTCATTGGGCGCATAGCCGCTGTCCACGGCAGCGCGAGAAGCGCCCGTGGCCGCGCCGAGCTTGTCCGCGACCTTCTCGATCAGCTCGAAGTTCTCCTTCGACGCGAGGCCACGACCGCCGGAGATCACGACCTTTGCTGAAGTCAGCTCCGGCCGGTCCGACGAGACGACCTTATCCTCGACCCACTCGCTGAGGCCTGGATCCCCCGTCGCCGAGATGCTCTCGACAGGGGCCGAGCCGCCGGTGCTCGCCGCCTCGAAGGTGGCCGTGCGTACCGACAGCACCTTGACCGCATCGGCGGATTTCACCGTCTGGATCGCGTTGCCCGCATAGATCGGGCGCACGAATGTGTCGGCGTCGGTGATCTCAATGATGTCGGTGATCACCATCACGTCGAGCAGCGCTGCGACCCGGGGCAGGATGTTCTTCCCAGAGACTGTCGCTGGCGCCACGATGTGGGTGTAGTCCTTCGCGAGGGAGGCGACGAGATCCGCAATCGGCTCGGCCAAGCCATGGCCATGGGCGGGGCTGTCGGCGCAGAAGACCTTCTCGACCCCCTCCAACGTCGCCGCTTCGGCAGAAGCGCCGCCAGAGCAGCCCTCGCCGGCGCAGAGCACCGTCACCGGGCCAAGCTGCTTGGCAGCCGTAAGCGCCTTCGCTGTGGCGTCCATCGCCAGGGAGTCGCCGCTCATCTCCGCAATCAGAAGAACCGCCATCAGATAACCCCCGCTTCGTTCTTGAGTTTCTCCAACAACTCGTCGACCGAGCCGACCTTGACGCCGGCCTTGCGTGCTTCCGGCTCCGTCACGCTCACCACGGACAGGCGCGGCGCGACATCGACGCCAAGATCCGAGGGCGTCTTCGTGTCGAGCGGCTTTTTCTTCGCCTTCATGATGTTCGGCAGGCTCGCATAGCGCGGCTCGTTCAGGCGCAGATCGACCGAGATGATGGCAGGCATTTTGACCTTCACGGTCTGCAAGCCGCCATCGACCTCCCGCGTTACGATCGCGGTGTCGCCCTCGACAGATATCTCGGAGGCGTAGGTCGCCTGGCTCCAGCCCAACAGGGCAGCCAGCATCTGACCAGTGGCATTCAGGTCGTTGTCGATTGCCTGCTTGCCGCAGATCACCAAGCCTGGTTCCTCCTCGGCAATGATCGCTTTCAGGATCTTTGCAACCGAAAGGGGCTCGATATCCTGTTCTGCGCTATCCGCCGCCTGCACTAGGATCGCGCGGTCGGCCCCCATGGCGAGGGCAGTGCGCAACGTCTCCTGCGCTTGCTTCACGCCGATGGAGACCGCGACGATTTCCGTGGCGATACCCTTCTCCCTCATGCGGATCGCTTCCTCGACCGCGATCTCGTCGAAGGGATTCATCGACATTTTGACATTGGCCAGATCGACGCTGGAATTGTCCGCCTTAACGCGGACTTTCACATTGTAGTCGATCACGCGCTTGACAGGCACCAGGACCTTCATGCTGCGTCTATCTCCTCGTTTTCGGCCCGGCTACGAGCTGGCTGGGCCCCCAAAAGCTGTCGTACACTTAACGGCTGTCTTGCTTGGACCCTTGCGAAAAAACGACGCGCAGGTCGGAGGAATCGCCACTGCCGCACAAGCTTCCGTAACGTCGTGGCGACCGTCGAAGGCTCACCGGCCGGGGTATCGCGCTGTCGCAGCCGCCCCGGACTTCCCCGCGGCTTAGAAGGTTGCGCGCGACCCCGTCCGCAAAACCCCAGCCTTCGCTATACCGATCACCGGTTAGCGCCAGGGACCCAAAGGACATCTGCCCTGCCGTTGTCGTTGGCGATGCGCGAGGCCACAAAGAACCAATCCGACAGCCGATTAATGTACTTGATCGCAGTCTCGTTTATGCCCTCGGTAGTGGCGAGCTCCACGCAACACCGCTCTGCCCGCCGGCAAACCGTGCGGCAGAGATGCAGATGCGCTGCAAGCGCCGACCCGCCAGGCAGCACGAAACTGCGTAGCGGCTCCAGATGGCCATTCATGGCGTCGATCTCGGTCTCCAGCCGCTCGACCTGCGCCATCGCGATGCGCAGGGGCGGGTACTCCGCCTCGGCATCTTTCTCCATATGGGGCCGGCAAAGATCGGCGCCGAGATCAAACAGGTCGTTGGAAATCCGCATGAGCTGTTTGTCCGCCTCCCCCGTCGCATGCAGGCGTGCCATGCCGAGGGTCGCGTTCAGCTCGTCGACAGTGCCGTAGGCATCGACCCGGGCGGAATGCTTTGCCACCCGTGTGCCATCGCCGAGCGCCGTATCACCCGCATCGCCGGTGCGTGTGTAGATCCGGTTTAGAACAACCATCTCAGCCTCCGTTCCGCGCCGCCAAAACCGTGAGCATGATCAGCACGATGGCGACGAGTTGCGCGATGATCCGCCAGCGCATCATCCGGTTCGAGAATTTCGGGCTCGCCTTTCCGGACCCGAAGCCGCCGATGCCGACCATCAAGACGCCGAGGGTAGCAAAGCAGGCGGCCCCGGCGAGATAAAGAAGCACTTGAGACATCATCGGCAACTAGCGCGCCCCTGCCATCGCGACCAGTTCATCACCCTTTTGCCAGCACCGCGTCCAGCCAGCGTGTCGGCAATAGCCTCTTGAGCCACGCCGCCATATAGGTAGGCGTCGTGACGTAATAGCGCGCCCGGGGCCGTGGGCTTTCCAGGGCGTGGATCAGCTTCCGCGTCGTCGCCTCGCAGCTCAGCTCGAACCGGTCCGGCGCAGGATCTTCGGCAAAGAGGCGTGGCTCCAACTGATCGGTATAGAGCTGGGCCCAAGCCGAGGTCTTCGGATCGATCCATCGCCGGTAATGGGCGCGCGCATTCTCCCGGATCTTCGTTCGGATTGGCCCGGGTTCGATGAGGATCAGCTCGATCTGCGTATCGCGCAGCTCGACCCGCATGGTGTCCGTGAGACCCTCCAGCGCGAACTTTGTGGCGTTGTAGGCGCCCCGCATTGGCAGCGCGGCGAAACCAAGCACCGAAGAGTTCTGCACGATCCGCCCGGCTCCCTGCTTGCGCATTTGCGCGACCGCCAGGCGCGTTAGGCTATGCCAGCCGAAAAAGTTGGTTTCGAAGATCGCCCGCAGTGCGTCGGTCGGCAGGTCCTCCACCGCGCCCGGTTGCGCGTAGGCGCCGTTGTTGAACAACGCGTCGATCCGGTCGGTCTGGTCCATGACCCGGGCAAAGCCGGCACTGATGCTCTCTTCGTCGGTGTAGTCGAGGCGAAAGCTGTCTAACCCCTCGGCCGCTAGGCGC
The DNA here is from genome assembly GCA_039513195.1 of Pseudomonadota bacterium. GTDB lineage: Bacteria > Pseudomonadota > Alphaproteobacteria > Rhodobacterales > Rhodobacteraceae > Thermohalobaculum. The sequence goes on from JBCCRM010000021.1 coordinate 56,067, forward strand.
TCGCAATCTATCTCGGCTCGGCAGGTGGCGAAAACACGCCATCCGCGTTTCGCCAAGGCATGCGCCGCGTGATGGCCGATCCCACTGGAACACCCTGTGATCAGGATGGTTTTCTCGCTCATCGAAGGCTGCCCCGCATTACTCCCCGCCGTGGGAACGATAGTAGGGCGCTGGCCTCGCTGACAATGCCGGGCGCCGGGTCAACGCCGCTTTCGTCGACCGCGACAAGTGCGGGCGTGAAAGCCCGGTGGTTTGCAGGCGACCCAAGCGGTGAAGCGGGCAATCTACGGGCGCGCGCAGAGGGCCTCGGCCGTGTTGTCGCGGCTAGCCAAATCGCGTTCGGACAGGGGTGCGTGGATGGTGCTGTGGCAGATCTGGTGCAGAAGCACCGTTGGCCCTTTAGCCCCGCCCTTCAGTTTTGGGACGAGGTGGTGAAGGGATTTGCGCGCTTCCGTCGGTATCGAGCGTTGGCAGAGTTGGCAAATCGGTTCGGTGGCGCGATCTGCGGTCAGGCGGCGAAGCTTAGGGTGCCCCGCCGCCCCGCCAAGCGGGGGCCGTCAGGCTTCTGCGGCTGGATCGACCGTCTCCACCGAGGCCAGGCCTGCGTCGATCTGATCCGACAACGCCTCGGCTTCGAAAAGCGCCGTACGCGCTTTCTCGAGAAACGAAGCGATGGCGGCCACGCATTCGTCGCGCCCGGCGCGGAGTTGCGCATCCGCTGGGCGAAAGCGCACGATTTTCAGCTGTAGGTCCAGGAGACGGATCTTCTCGATTGCTTCCGCCATATCCAAATGCAATTCGCGCAGGCGCTCCGCCTCTCGCTTCAGGCGGCGTTCATAGAGGTTTATCTGCGTTTGCGTCACCTCTTCGATCGGCTGAAGCGATGCCTCCGCGCCGCGGACGCGAATCGCCAGTTTGAGAAACGCGTCCTCAAATCGCGCCTGCGCCTTGGTTTGGCGCTCCAACTCGTCGATTAAGATCCGCATTTGGTCTGCCGGAGCAAGTTGCGCGCGCCGCTCCCAGTGGGCGTAGGGGTCTGCCAATGCCGGATCGCTTAGTGTCACGGTATCCTCCTTCGGCTCGATTTCCGCCGATAGGACCAGCCCGAGGCCGGTCGCCTTTATCATCACGCTGCGCGTGACGATCCCTGTGTCGAAAACGCCAAACTGCATCGTCTCGTGCCGTTTCGGTCACTGCGTTGCTGCAAGCCGACGCCAGTCAACCCTCGAAGGAAGGCCACTCACTCGGTACATCCGCTGACGGAAAAACACCCCCGTCAGCCCGACGAATCGGGCAATAAGTTGTAAAGATGATGGGTAGACTTCATAAAAGAGTCCAGTTTGCCAATATGTTGACAAATTTAGTTATGAAAATTATCAGGATAATGACCTTATTCACCGTTTTTTGTGGCTCTTCCGCGACAGTCGCAAAAGAAGACGATAACACGCTCTTGCTTCGTCCACCGTGCATGCCAGCGCTTCCGCTGGACGACGGTTTTCAGCGCTGATACACAACATCTATGAGCGACACGACCAATGACGACGAGATACTGCGTGAGGTGCGGGAGCCTTTGGCCCGCGCCCTCGGCGAACGCTATCTGACCTATGCGTTGTCGACCATCATGCACCGGGCGCTACCCGATGCGCGCGACGGGCTGAAGCCGGTTCACCGCCGCATTCTGTACGCGATGCGGGGTCTGCGGCTCGATCCGGCCTCTGCTTTCAAGAAATGCGCGAAGATCGTCGGCGAGGTGATGGGCAACTATCACCCCCATGGCGACCAGGCGATCTACGATGCGTTGGTCCGTGCCGCACAGGACTTCTCACTGCGCTATCCGCTGATCGATGGGCAGGGCAATTTCGGCAATATCGATGGCGATGGCGCCGCCGCTATGCGCTACACGGAGAGCCGGTTGACCCCGGTCGCTCAGGCGCTGATGGAGGGGCTGGACGAGGACGCTGTAGATTTCGGTCCGAACTATGACGGGTCGGACACGGAACCATTGGTCCTGCCGGCCGCTTTCCCCAATCTTTTGGCCAATGGCGCATCTGGCATCGCGGTTGGCATGGCGACGTCGATCCCGCCGCACAATGTCGGCGAACTGATCGATGCGCTGCTCCATCTGATCAAGCATCCGGAGGCCCGGACGGAGACACTGGTCGAGATGATCCCCGGCCCTGACTTCCCGACCGGCGGTGTCATGATCGAGCCGAGGGATGCGGTTGTAGAAGCTTATGCCACGGGCCGCGGTGCCTTTCGCCTGCGGGCTGCCTGGCATGTCGAGGATCTCGGCCGAGGTCAGTGGCAGGTCGTGGTCACCGAAATTCCCTATCAGGTCCAGAAGTCGAAACTGGTCGAGCGTCTGGCCGAACTGATTGCGGCGAAGAAAGTGCCGATGCTGTCGGATGTCCGCGACGAGTCGGCCGAGGATGTGCGCCTGGTGCTGGAGCCACGGACCCGGTCGATCGATCCGGAAATGTTTATGCAGAGTCTGTTCCGCCTCTCGGAGCTCGAGACGCGGGCGCCGCTGAACATGAACGTCCTCACCGATGGGCGTTCCCCGAAGGTGTGTGGCCTGCGCGAGGTGCTGCGGATCTTCCTCGATCATCGGCGCACCGTCCTGCTGCGCCGCGCCCGCCACCGGTTGGAGAAAATCGCCCACCGGTTGGAGGTGCTCGACGGCTACATCATCGCGTTCCTCAATCTCGAACGGGTTATCGAGATCATCCGCTACGAGGACGAGCCGAAGCAGGCCCTGATGGCGGAGGATTGGGGCGATGGCGCGCATCTGACGGAGGTGCAGGCCGAGGCGATCCTCAACATGCGACTGCGCTCGCTGCGGCGGTTGGAGGAGATGGCCCTGCGGCAGGAGCGGGATGACCTGCGCGCCGAGCAGGCGGATCTACAGGCGATGCTGGCCGACGATGCCGAACAATGGCGCCGCCTGGCCGACGAGCTGCGGGCGATCCGTGATCAATTCGGGGCGCCGCTATCCTATCGCGGGCTGCGTTTGGCGGAGGAGATTGCCGGCGCCAAACGCGCGGCCGGCGAGGGGTATCCGGCCGGGGCGCGACGCACTGGGCTTGCCGAGGCGCCGGCGGTCGAGGACGTTCCGTCCGAAATCTACATCGAGCGGGAGCCGGTTACCGTCGTTTGCTCAGCCGGTGGATGGATCCGCGCCATGAAGGGGCATCTGCCTCTCGATGCAGAGCTGAAATACAAAGATGGTGATAGGCCACGATTCGTCTTCCATGCGCAGACGACGGATCGCTTGCTCGCCTTCGCGACGAATGGGCGATTCTTCACTTTGGGTTGCGATCGGCTCCCGGGTGGGCGCGGCGCGGGAGAGCCGATTCGCCTTATGGTGGATTTGCCCAACGAGGAAGACCTTGTTGCGCTTTTCATTCATCGTCCGGGAGAGCGTGTTCTGATTGCCTCAACGGCTGGGGATGGTTTCGTCCTGTCCGAGAACGAGGCGGTGGCCCAGACCCGAAGCGGCCGGCAGGTCCTTAATGTCCGGGATGACGCTAGGGCGGCCCTGTGCCGACCGGTGACTGGCGATCATGTCGCGGTGGTCGGGGAAAACCGTAAGATGCTGGTATTTCCATTGGCCGAATTGCCAGAGATGAATCGCGGAAAAGGCGTTCGTTTGCAAAAGTTTAAGGACGGTGGATTGTCGGATGCGCTGTGCTTTACACTGGCCGATGGGCTGAGCTGGAAAGACCCTGCGGGTCGCACTCGGACGGAGCGCGATCTGAGCGATTATCTCGGGCGCCGGGCGGGCACGGGGCGGATGGCGCCACGGGGTTTTCCGCGTGACAACCGTTTCGCATGACAACAACCTTTGACCCAGACGTGACCAGCACGCTACAGTTCAAGGCACACAACCTCCGGGCCGCAAGACTCAGCTAAGAATCTCCCGGCCCAAGGGGTAGTCTCCAGATGTCGCGTCTTTGTTCCGTTCTCTTGAGTGCCGTACGCGTAGGGGCGGCAGGGTGCTCGACGCTCTCACCTGGCGAGCATTCTGCCGCTTGCGGCACAGTTTTAATGTGAGACAAACCTGGCAAAATAATGGCAAATGCTGCGAAAGCGGGCCGCAAGCGCAGCATGGCTTCGATCAGCAAACTGCAGTGAGTTTTCGGGGTAGCGCTATCGCCTCACTCCGCAGCCTGGGCAAGGTCCGCCGTCTCGGCCAGGAATTTCTCCGCCTCCAGCGCCGCCATGCAACCCATACCGGCCGATGTTACGGCTTGGCGGAAGACATGGTCGGTCACGTCGCCAGCAGCAAATACTCCGGGTACCGAGGTGACCGTGGAAAAGCCATGGGTTACGACATAGCCGCCGTTATGGGTTTCCAACTGGTCTGTCACCAATTCGGACGCCGGGGCATGGCCGATCGCGATGAAGACGCCCGCGGCCTCGATGCTCTGCGTTGCGCCTGTCGCCGCGTGGGCAAGGCGCGCCCCTGTAACGCCTTCGGTCGGGCTGCCGAGGATTTCGTCCACCGTGTGGTCCCAGAGGACTTCGATCTTCGGGTTCGCTAGCAAGCGCTTCTGCAAGATCGCTTCGGCCCGCAGAGTGTCGCGGCGGTGCACAAGCGTGACCTTCGAGGCGAGATTGGCGAGGTAGAGAGCCTCTTCTACCGCTGTGTTGCCGCCGCCGACCACGATCACCTCCTTGCCGCGGAAAAAGAACCCGTCGCAGGTCGCGCAGGCGGAGACGCCGAACCCCTTGAACTTCTCTTCAGACGGCAGGCCAAGCCATTTCGCCTGCGCACCCGTGGCCAGGATCACGGTATCCGCGAGCCAAGTGGTGCCGTCGTCGGTCTCCGCCACAAAAGGCCTCCGCGACAGGTCGAGCCGATTGACATGGTCCGAGACAATTTCGGTACCGACGGATTTGGCATGAGCCTCCATCTGCACCATCAGCTCCGGCCCCTGGGTGGTGATCAGTCCGGGCCAGTTTTCTACCTCGGTGGTGATGGTGAGCTGGCCGCCCGGTTGGATGCCCTGAATAAGCACCGGGTCCAACAGCGCCCGCGCCGCATAGACCGCAGCGGTGTAGCCGGCCGGGCCGGAGCCGATGATCAAAACGCGTATGTGGCGGGTCTCTGCCGTTTCGGACATTTTGCTCTCCTTCTCGCGCCCCTACATATCGCCGCTGCACAGTCTCTCCAAGGGGCCTCACGGATGCGTGCCGCGCTCGAACAGAGGGTCGAGAAAAGCGGCCACCCGGTCGGCTTCGGCCAGCGGTGTATAGTCCCAGCTATCCAGAACACCGCGGAATGGCCTGGCGGCGCCATGGTCCTGCAGCGTGCGGTGAAAAGCACGGATCTTTGTCGCCACGCGGGCGACGGGAAAGATATGGACGGGGAGCCCGGTTGACGCCGCCTCACAGGCCATGTTGACGCTGTCTTGCGTGACCAACACCGCGTCGGCGAGACCGAGGATGGCCGGGTAGGGGTTATCTCCCGTCCCGTCCCACAAGAAGGCGCTTTCGGGCAGTTTCACCTGAAGGCGTCGCAGGAGGCCGGGCGGTGTGCGGCGGGATGGCGTGATGAGCAGCGACCAGCTCTGCGTCTCGATTTGGCCGAGCGCCTGGCAGAGCTGCGTCTCGTCGGCAACGCTCCATCGCGCCGACCGGCTCGGGCCGCCCAAAAGAACCGCCAGCCGCGGTGGTGGCCATCGGGTGAGACGCGCGCGCCACCGGTCCGCTTCAGCGGCGAGACCGGCTGGGGCGAGGCGCCCGATGGCGCCGACGGTCTCGATGGCATTCGGTGCCCGCATCCGATCATGGCTCGGCGCGATCAGGTGGTCGAAATGCATTGCCGAAAGACCGGGATTCAGGATTTGCACCGCCGGAACCCCGTACTGCGCACGCAGAAATGCCAGTATCGGTGCGGTGCGGCGCCCTGCGGCAATCGCCAGATCGGGCCAAGGCGGTGCGAGCGATGCTGCACCTTCGGTGGGTGTCGGGACGCCGTTTCGGAGAAGTCGAAGCAGGACACCCGATGGCAAAGCGGCAGCCCAGCGGTGCAAGGGCAGCGCCAGCCTCTCTATCCGCGCCGGGAGGCGCCGGGCGAGCGCTTCCGCTAGGCCGAGGGCTTGGGCGTCATGTCCCGCCCGCCCGTCCGAGAGCACCCAGAGGCGATGCGCCCCGGCGGGTTTTTCGTCCGCCCGCCCGATGTCCATTTCGACCCTCGAATTGAAATTTTGTTGCTCAGCAACGGCCCTGGCAGTACATAGCGCCCGCAAGATGCCGGGCGGTTTTGGCTTTGGCGACCGAAGGGGCGGCGATGTCAGCCAATAAGCTCGACCATATCGATTACAGGATCCTCGCCGAGCTGCAAGCCAACGGGCGTATGACGAATGTGGAATTATCGCGCCGCGTCGGTATCTCGGCGCCGCCATGCCTGCGCCGGGTCCGTGCCTTGGAGGAGGCTGGACTGATCGACGGCTATCACGCGCGGGTCAATTCGCGGGCGCTGGGCTTCGAGGTCACGGTCTATGCCATGGTTAGCCTGAAGAGCCAGGCTGCGGCGGATCTGGCAGCCTTTGAGGAGCAGGTGCGCGCCTGGCCGTTGGTGCGCGAATGCCTGATGCTGACCGGGGAGATCGACTTTCTGCTGAAATGCGTGTCGCCTGATCTATTGGGGTTCCAGACATTTCTGACCGAGGAGCTGATTGCGGCGCCGAATGTCGCCTCGGTGAAGACATCGCTGGTGATACGGAGCGCCAAGGAGCTTCCGGGCGTGCCCTTCGAGGCCACGGATCTTTGCACTGCGGAGAGCGCCTGACGCCAAAGGGGTGGCCGGACTGCAGCGCTGAGGATTTCAGGTGCTGCCGTTGCACACTCAGCTTTCGGATAGTTTCCGCCATGCCAAGGGGATCGATTGGCTGGCATAGGATCTCGCCTTTCTGAGCAAGATTTAGCACGTCTCGTTGGCGGGTAATTTGCTTGATGCGCGCCTGGTGCATTCCGCCATCCCTGCGAGGCGGCCTATGCGTCTGTTCCCTGTCTCTCGGCCATCACGGCGGTAACGGTCGAATGGAGCCAGCGCCTCGAGATCGCGACCTTTTTAGGCAGCTCGGCGGAGGCGGCCCTTCCCGCGCAGGGGCTGCGCGTGCGGTTCGGCGCCGACAGAGCGTTAGGGTGCCCGGGGTGTCGGGATGTGGATTTGCGCCTCCAGCGCCATCAGGGCCGACTGTGCCCGGCGCCGTTCTGCCAGCAAATGGTTGTATTGGGCGTCGCAGCCGGCGACCGGGGCTGGATAGGCCCGGATCTCCTGGGTAAGGGCGGCCGTCGCGGTCTTTAAAGCCGCCTTCGCCACGGCCAGGTCATCGCGGTAATCGGTCATTGCCGATCCTCCCTTTGCTGTTGAGCAAGAGCTAACCCCACCCTTCCGGGGCCGCAAGCCCGCGGTCAGACTACCGCCATGGCCAGCGGCATGCGCGACAGCGGCTCGGCCCCCGCCTCGGTCACCAGGGAACTGCGGCCGAGGCACATTGCAGTACCCGTGTCGGAATCCATCAGGATCATGTGCAAAAAGAACACCATGCCCGTCTCCATCACCGTCTTGGCGCCGGCATAGAACATCTGGTCCTCCATCCAACCAGGGGCGAAGCGGGCGCCCAGGGCATAGCCGCAGGCGTTCAGCCGGTGGGCGCCGAAGCCGGCGCTATCGAGCACCGCAGCATGGGTGTCGAACACTGCGCCCATCGGTTCGCCGGAGCGGAGGCGGTCCTCGCAGGCGAGCAGCGCCTCCTCCACCGCGGCCTGCATCGATTGGTGCTGGGGCCGGGGCCCGCCTAACAGGATCGTTTTGAAGAGGCAGGAATGGTAGTGGCGGAAGGTTCCCGCCCATTCGATATTGAGTTGATCTTGCGCCTCGAGCGCTCGCCTGCTCGCCTGATAGCGGCAGAGGAGCGCATGATCGCCTGCGCCCACGATGAATTCGTTGGCAGGATAATCGCCTCCGCCCGAGAAGATTGCGTGATGCATCGCAGCGAGGATATCGCCCTCGTCCACCCCCGGTTTGCAGGTTGCCAACGCCGCGTCCCAGGCGGCATCAGCCAATTCCGCAGCGCGCCTGGTGTAGACGATTTCGGCCGGGCTCTTGACCAGCCTCAGCTCGCCGATCAGGTCAGAGACATCGACTAGATCCGGCAGCTGGGCCGCAACCCGTGCGCCGTTTTGGTGGGTGAGGCCGTGGGTCCGCGTCTCCCATCCCAGCCGCCTGCCAGCGAGCCCCATCTCGGTCAGCAAAGCCACGAGATCGGTGCTTGGATCGGCCCCCTCCGCATCGCGCCAGATCCGGATGTCTTTGACTGTCGAGGTCAACTGTGCCTGGCGCAGGTCCGCGGACCGCGTCAGCAGCACCGGCTCGCGCTCAGAGATCACCATGCACTGGAAGAAACAGAAGCCGAAGGTGTCATACCCGGTCAGCCAATAATGGCTCTCCGGCGCGAAGAGGAGCAGCGCGTCGAGCCCTCGCTCGGCCATGGCGGCGCGGGTGCGGGCCACGCGGCCGGCGAATTCGTCTTCGGTGAAATGCAGCATGCGGTGTCCGGTGTCAGAGGGTAATGGCGGCGACGAGGCGGCCATAGTCGGGCTCGTCGCGATGGGTCGCCCGGCGGTAGGAAAAGAAGCGCCCCTCGTCCGAGTAGGTGCAGTGCCCGGTCCATTCGGCGGCGATGCCGGCGGCGCGGAGGCGGGCCAGCACGTAGGAGGGAAGGTCGAACTGCGCCCGCTCGCCCACGCCCTGGGCGAAGAAGCGGGCGTTGTCGGGGTCGTCGTCGAGGAAGCGGTCCAGGAATTCGGGCCCCACCTCATAGGCGCGTTGGCTGATGGTTGGGCCGATCACGGCCTGGACCGCATCCCGCCTGGCGCCGAGGTCCTCCATCGCTGCGACCGTCGCCTCGGCCACCCCGGCAAGGGCACCCTTCCATCCGGCATGGGCGGCGCCGATCACGCGCGCTTCGGGATCGGCGAAGAGAATCGGGGCGCAATCGGCGGTGAGGATGCCGAGGGCCAGGCTGGGACGGTTAGTGACCATAGCATCCGCCCTGGGCCGCTCGGCCCAGGGTTCGGTCACAGTGACGACTTCCGCCGAATGGATCTGATGGAGCGAGAGGAGCTGGGTACCTGCCAGTGCCTCCTCGATGCGGCGGCGGTTTTCCGAAACAGCGCCCAGCTCGTCGGTCGAACCGGGGCCGCCATTGAGGCTGTCGTAAATGCCGGTTGAAACGCCGCCTTGCCGAGTGAAGAAGCCGTGATTTACCGGCCGCAGTGCCGGGGCCTGGATTGGGTAAAGCCCGGGGGGCAAGGCACCCGTCTCGGCTTCCTCGGCAGTCATTCCATGCCCTCCGATCTTGTCATCGCCATCCGCTCATAGCCTGCGGGCCTGGGCGGGGACAAGCATGCCCAGCCCTACTCACCGTTATCGAGGTGAAGGCGCTCTGCCTCGCCGCCCGTCCAGCGCCGCGGACCGGCGCCCGTCGCCCCAAGACTGTCACCAGGGTTGCGTAGCGGGCAGCTTTCCAGCGACAGGCAGCCGCAACCGATGCAATGGCCCAATTGATCGCGGAGGCGGGTGAGCATCGCGATCCTCTCGTCGAGGCGGGATTGCCAGCCTGCGGAGGCCTGGCGCCAGGTCTTTGCGGTGATGCGGCGGTCGCGGGGCAGGGCGTCGAGCATCTCCCTAATCTCGGACAGTGGGATGCCGACCGATTGGGCGACGCGGATCACCGCGATGCGGCGCAGCTCTGTCCGGTCATAGCGGCGGTGATTGGCCGGCGTGCGCCAGCTGCGGATCAGCCCCTCGGCTTCGTAGAAATGCAGGGTCGAGACCGGAACCCCGGCCCGCGCCGCCATCGCCCCGACACTGAGATCATTGGGAATTTTCCGCATTTTGCCGCTTGACCTCAAGTTTACTTGAGGAAGCAGGCTGCCGCGCATCGATCCGAAACACAAGGAAACTGAGCGATGACCCTCCTCGATCTTTATGCGCGTCCTTTGCCATTGCGCTGGCGGCGCGCTCCGGTTCTGCTCTGGGCTGGGCAATGCGCGGCGGCGCTGTGGCGCCGTTGGATTGCCCGGCAAAGGCAGCAGCGCACGCTCCGTAAGGTCCTACAAGACCGCCGGATGGCGCGCGATATCGGTCTGGAAGACTGCGCGGTCGATCAAGACATGGAGGCGCTGCAGCGCCAAATGATGGTGTGGCGTTGGTAGTGTGACGGCGCATGGAGCCGCGGCAGTCCGGTGCCTGGGCGCCTGATCGCACCCGTTCAACCCTGGGCGGGTGCGATGTCAACGCCCCAATTTCGGCGGGAGCGATCCAAATCACCCGCTCGCCGCCGGGTCCCTTTGAGGCCGCTTTCAGGGAAACCCAGCCGGCGGCGATTGTCCGTGGGGCAAGGCGGCGAGGACTTTAAAGAGCTGCCCCATATGTTCTGGTGCGGTCAGCCGCTCTAACGCGTCGGCAATCGTGGTCGCTTCAGTGGGCCGGGCTCTTGCCAGGGCCGCTGCCCGCTGGCCGATGCCGAGGCTCGCAAGAAAGGCGCCCTGGGTTGTACGCCAAGCTGCAAGCGGCGAGAGCCGGTCTGCCAAATGGTCGAAGTCGATCAGCCATGTGAGGTCGGCGCTGCCTGGCGTGTCCAAAGGATCGGCCGGCGCTTTGTTGCGCAGTGCCTGCAGAGTGGGACCAGGTGGCCGGTCCGCGGTGGTGTAGCCGTAGTCGACGATCATCGCGGCGCCACCATCGGTCGCGATCCGACGGGCAATCTCCTCGGCGATCCTATCCGCGAGAGGGCTTTCCTCACGCCATTCTCCGTCCTCCGGCCCCGGTAGCGGCGCTGAGACACCGCGGGTGAGGTGCCCATCCTCGAGGCCCACGCAGACCTCTCGCCAACCTTCGGGCGAGCGCAGGAACTGGTGAACCGGCAGCGCGTCGAAGAACTCGTTTGCAACCAGCAACATCGGGCCGGTGGGGACTTCGGTCAGCGTATCGGCCCATGCCGCTTGGGGTAGACGCTCAGCCTGCGCGGCTCGGAGGACGGGCGACGTTTCGACCAGCCAAAGATCGGCCGCAACCGCAAATCCGGGGTCGAGCCGCGCCGCCCGCAGCGCATCCGCCATCAGGGTGCCCCGTCCGGGGCCGAGCTCGACCAGGCGAAACGGCGCAGGCTTGCCCGCCGACTGCCAAATCGAAAGGAGCCAAAGCCCGATCATTTCGCCGAACATCTGACTGATTTCCGGCGCCGTTGTGAAATCGCCGGCCTGCCCGAGCGGATCACGCCGGCAGTAATAGCCATGTTGCGGGTGGCCGAGTGCCAGCGCCATGTACTCTGCCAGGCTGATCGGACCGGTCTTCGCGATCTGATCGGCGATTAGGCGGGCAAGCGGCGTCACGCCACCGGCTGACGGCGGCGGAAGGCCAGCCAAAGGAATGCCGCCCCGACCGCAAGCATCGGCATCGAGAGCACTTGGCCCATGGTGAAGCCCAAGCTGTCCGGGGCAGATCCGAAGCGAATCACTTGGCCGACCGGGTTGTTCGGGGACATAAACTCCATGTTCCCTTGCCGAAAGTTCTCGGCGACGGTGCGCCCCAGCCCATACCCGATGAAGAACACGCCGATCATCGCGCCCGGCCATTTTAGCCAATCCTTGCGCACGGCCAGCCACCACATCACTAGGCCGAGGATCATTCCCTCGAGCGCCCCCTCGTAAAGCTGGCTCGGATGTCGGGGCTCCGGCCCTGCTGCCGGAAACACCATCGCCCACGGCACGTCTGTCGGCCTGCCCCAAAGCTCGCCATTGATGAAGTTCGCCATCCGCCCGAAGAAGATACCCAAAGGCGTTGCCAAGGCGACCGCATCGCCCACTTGTAGCAGCGGCAAGCCGCGGACCCTGCAGAACAGGATGACACCGACGATCACACCCAAAAAGCCCCCGTGGAAGGACATGCCGCCCTGCCAAATCTGGAGCGCGTCCAAGGGGTTTTGGATGAAATGCAACGGCGCGTAGAAGAGGACAAAGCCGATCCTGCCGCCCAACACGACGCCGAGCGTCATCCAGGTCAGTAGTTCCTCTGGCTGCGCCGGCGTCATCGGCGCCCGGTTTTCCGGCCACAGAGCTGGACGTTTCACCAGCCAGACGCAGAGCCGCCAGCCCAGCAACAACCCTGCGATATAGGCGAGGGCGTACCACCGGATCGGCAGATCGACAAAGCCGAGGGGGATCGTTACCGCCACCGGATCAATCTGCGGAAATGGGATCACCGAAATCGGCATCGCGCCCCCTTTTCACCGGGGCACATCTGTCGCCGCGGGTCCGACGCTGTCAAGCGGCAAGGCAGCACGCCCGATTGCAAGCCCTGATTGCCGCTGCCTATATGGGGTGGAGGCAGCGAACAAATAGAAACGGATACGCTATGCAGACCCGAGGAAGATTCTTCGATGATATGAGCCAGCTCATGACCAATGCGGCAGGGATGGCCCAGGGAATGCGCGACGAGGCGGAGACCGCCATGCGCAGTTGGTTCGAGCAGCGGATGCGCGAAATGAACTTCGTCGCCCGAGAGGAATTTGAGGTCGTCCAAGAGATGGCCCGCCGAGCTCGAGAAGAGAACGAAGCGTTGAAGGAGCGGATTTCGGCGCTGGAGGCAAAGCTTTCTTCCGATGGGTGACGTCTGAACCCGACGGCAGTTTACGTCCGAGGCCAATCCACACGCGGCCGTGAATTCGCCGCATCTCCTCCCTAGCAAGGAATTGCTCACGCTCTCGGGCGTAGAGGAGTTGACCGGCGTGCGCCGGTCGAACCTCGGAGGTGCCTTGGTGAAGCACGGCTCTTTTGCAATCGCTGGAAAAGCGGCTTTACGGCGCCCCGGAATGCTGCCACCATATTTTGCGGGTCGACACATGTCCCAACGCGACCCATAGGCAACCCTAGGTGCATACAGTGGCCGCTTGGTCCGGATGCCACCATAACAAGGGGCGGAGGCAATGACAGCAGTCGAGCACGATTTCCAAACGACCGAGATACATCCGATCGACATGGTCGAAAGTCTCGCCGAGCAATGCTCGTGGGAGTTTGACCGCGTCGGCGAAGATCAGATTGCGATGGTTATCGAAGGCGCCTGGCGCACCTATTCCGCATCGCTCGCCTGGTCGGGCCGCGATGACATGCTGCGCCTGATCAGCACATTTGAACTCAGTCCGCCGGAGGAGCGTCTGTCCGAGATCTACCGGTTGCTGAATCTGGCCAATGACCGGATTTGGGGGGGCAGTTTCTCCCACTGGGCGGAACATGGTTTGGTGGCCTACCGTCATGGCATGTCGCTCGCCGGGGCGGCCCATGTCACCCATGAGCAGATTGAGTCCATGGTGATGTCGGCTATCGCCCTCTCCGAACGGTTCTACCCCGCCTTTCAACTCGTGGCCTGGGGCGACGAGCCGGCGGAGGACAGCCTCAAAGTGGCCATCGAGGAAGCCTACGGCACCGCCTGACAGAGCGCCCGCCAGCGTCTAGTCTCGCCCCGGTTCGGGACCAAAGAGACGGAGAGGGACGATGGACGGTGGGGATTTGGCGTCGATCAAGCGGCTGTCCTTGCTCGGTTGTGGCAAGATGGGTAGCGCCCTCTTGGCGGGATGGTTGGCGGGCGGCGTGCCACCAGCCCGGATCGACGTACAGGAAACGGCGCCGAGCCAGTGGCTCTTGGATCAGAGTGCTACCGGTGTGCGGCTCAACGCGGCTGTCGATGAGCCGACAACGGTGCTCGTGGTTGCGGTGAAGCCGCAGAGCATGCGGGACGCCCTAGGCCCCTTCAGTCGTCTCGGTGTCGGCCGCACGCTGGTCATCTCGATCGCTGCAGGCACGCAGATCGCGCTGTTCGAGGAGATCTTCGGCTCCGAAACCCCGATCATTCGGGCGATGCCAAACACGCCTGCCGCAGTCGGCCAAGGGATAACAGCGCTTATCGGCAACGGGGCGGCCCAACCCAATCATTTGGCATTGGCGGAGGCGTTGATGGGTGCCGTCGGAGCCGTCGTCCATCTGCATGACGAGGAGGAGATGCACGCGGTGACCGCGCTCTCTGGCTCTGGACCTGCCTATCTCTTCCACATGATCGAGGCGATGGCAGCGGCTGGCGAGGCAGCGGGCCTCTCCGCCGGTCTCTCCATGCAGTTGGCCCGTGCCACGATTGCAGGGGCCGGTAGCCTCGCCCAGCAGTCGCCTGAGAAGGCGGAAACCCTCCGGGTCAATGTAACCTCGCCTGGCGGAACGACGGCGGCGGGACTGGACGTGCTGATGCCCGAACTGCCAGATCTGATGCGCCGGACGGTGGCCGCTGCCGCGGACCGGTCTCGGGCGCTTGGCTGATCCTTGGGCGTTCCGGTTGGCGGAAGTCTCTCTCGAAAACTTTGTGCAGCGCACAAAAACATGCCTTGACTTCTTTTGTGCGCTGCACAATATTCGGCATCGGAAAACGGGGCCTGCACCTCCTGCAAGCGCGGACCCCACGGAGAGAGACCGCAGTCAGGAAAGGACGACCAATGGCCAATCAATTCCCTTTTGCCTTCGATCCCGACGCGATGAAGGACATGTTCAAGATGCCGGAGATGGATAAGCTCTTCGACATGACGAAAATGCCTGAGTTCGACAAGTTCTTCGACATGAGCAAGATGCCGATGGCGAACATGGGCGACATTGTTGAGCTGCAGCAGAAGAACCTGAATGCCGTTGTCGAGGCGAACAAGGTCGCCGTGGCCGGCTACCAGGATCTCTACAAGCGGCAGATGTCGATCTTCGAAGAGGGCCTCGCCAAAGCGAAGGACCAGCTTGCCGAGATGCAGGGCCAGCCCCTGACTGCCGAGCAGGCCTCGAAGAACATGGAAACGATGAAGGTCACCTTCGAGAAAGGTCTCGAGGATGTCCGCGAACTGGCCGAGATGGCTCAGAAGGCAAACAGCGAGGCCTTCGAGATCGTCAAGGCGCGCTTTGAAGAGGTCATGGCCGAGTTCAAGGCCGCGGCCGACAAACTGGCCGCTTAAGCCAGGCAGTCGAGATCCGAGGGACGGCCGCTTGCGCCGATGGGCGCGAGCGGCTTATTCCGTTTTGCGACGCAGGGTGCGAAGCGGCGCGGCGGATGCAGCATGACAGAGACGATCGAGTTCGACGACTTCCTGAAAGTCGATATCCGAGTGGGCCGCATCGTCGACGCGCAGCCCTTCCCAGAGGCCCGAAAACCGGCCCTGAAGCTTTGGATCGATTTCGGTGACGACCTGGGCGTCAAAAAGACCTCTGCCCAAATCACCGACCATTACAGCCCGCAGGATCTGGTCGGCCGCCACGTTATGGCCGTGGTAAATTTCCCGCCTCGTCAGATCGGGCCCTTCATGTCGGAGGTCTTGACTCTCGGCTTTTCCGACGCCGACGGTGCGGTGGTTCTCGCGACGCCCGACCGCGCAGTGCCGCTCGGCGGGCGCTTGCATTAGCGGGGGATCCGGACAACCGCCCTTAGGCCGCCCAGATCGGGGCTTTCCTCCAAGATCAAGCTGCCCCCATGGCGGCGAGCGATGTCCTGGGCGATGTTTAGGCCCAGTCCCACGCCGGAACTGCGATCCTGGTTGCGGGCCGGGTCTAGTCGCGTAAAGGGGCGCAAGACCTCTTCGTGCATCTCTGCTGGAATGCCGGGGCCGTCATCCTCTACCACGAAGTCGACGCTGCGCCGCGCGAGGCGCAGGGTCAGCCGCACGCTGCCGCCATGGACCATCGCGTTGTTCACCAAATTGGCGAGGCAGCGCTTCATCGCATCGCGTCGTACTTCGACGATCCGCCGGTCGGGCGTGTCGATATGGGCGTAAACCGCGACCCGATAGCCCTGGCGCCGGGCATCCGTGGCCACTTCCTCAATGAAGTCCACCGGGTCGATCGGTTCGGTGACTTCGCCGCTTTCACCCCGCGCGAAGTCGAGGAAAGTGGCCAGCATCCGCTCCATTTCATCCACATCGCGGGCGAGTTCGGCGCTCTCCTGCGTTGGTTCGGTCACGGCGAGCGCCAGCTTCATGCGCGTCAGCGGCGTGCGCAGATCGTGACTGACGCCGGAAAGCATCCGGGTGCGTTGCTCCATCTGCCGTTCGATCCGGCCGCGCATGTCCAGAAAGGCGGTGCCGGCGCGGCGGACTTCCTCAGCGCCCGAGGGGCGGAAGGGCATCGATCGTCCTCGCCCGAACGCTGCCGCGGCCAGCGCCAGGTGACGGATCGGCCGCACCTGGTTGCGCAGGAACAGAACCGCGATGCCGGTCAAGCCGACTGCGGTAGCGGTAACCCAGACCAGGAATAAATGCGGGTTCGACGCGTTAACCCTGCGTCGTGGCACGAGCACATGGAGGATGCCCTTCGACGTCGGCAGACGCGCGTCGAGATGCTTGCGGTGGGTCACCAGGTCGATCGCCACGGGGCGGCGCAATTCATTGCGCAGGGTAGCGGCGATCACCATGCCGGTGAGATCGTAGAAGGCCCGATCGGTCCCCGGCAAAACCGACAGGTCCGGCGACAATTCCATCTCGAAGCCGAAGGGCAGGGCTGCGCGGCGCAAAGCCTGCTCCGCCTCAGCCATGTCGTCCGCGGCATCCACTTGATCGATGACGAAGTTGAGCTCGCGCGCCACCGCGCTCGCCATTTGGCTGGTGACTGCGTCGTAGTGGCGCTGAATGAAGACGAAGGCGACCACGATCTGCAGGATCATGATCGGCAGCACTAGGATCAGCAGAGCCCGCCCAAAGAGGCTCTTCGGCATCGACTTCTTGATGGCGCCGGTCAGGACTTGCATGAGGTGGACGCTAGGGCGGGGGTCTAGGGGGTTCAAGATGGCAGAGCCGCGGCAGAGGGTGCTTTATGGCGTCGCGGAGACGGTGGCACCCCAGGTGCGCCGGGTAACCTGCCGCAACCCGTCGCCGATGACCCATATGGGCACGCAGACCTATCTGGTCGGCCGCGGCGATGTGGTGCTGATCGACCCCGGGCCGGACGATGTTGGCCACCGCCTGGCGCTGCTCTCGGCGCTAAAGCCGGGTGAGCGGATCCGCAGTATTCTAGTAACCCATAGCCACCGCGATCACTCCAGGGGTGTCTCTGCCATGGTCGCGGAGACCGGGGCCGAGGTCTTGGCCTTCGGACCCCATGGCGCCGGAATGTGGCCTGGGATGGCGCGGCTGGCGGCAGAGGGCCTCGATCTCGGCGGGGGAGAGGGTGCGGACCGGTCGTTCCGTCCCGACCGATGCCTCTCTGACGGCGAAGCCATAGGGCATGGCGGCTTGGTTGCCCTGCATACGCCCGGGCATCTGTCGAACCATCTGGCCTTTTCGCTGGAGGATGTGGGGATCGTCTTCACAGGCGATGCGGTGATGGGGTGGGCAACCACGCTGGTATCGCCGCCCGAGGGCGATATGGCCGCGCAGATCGAGACATTGGGCCGGCTGGCACGGCGACGGGACCGCCTATTCTTGCCCGGCCATGGGCCGGGGGTGCGGGATCCGGCCACTCTGGTCCGTCAGCATCTCGCCCACCGTCAGGCGCGGGAACGTCAGATCCTGTCAGCCCTTAACCACGGGCCTGGCAGTCCCGGCGACCTTGCCGCACGGGTCTACACCGACATCGACCCCGCGTTGCTGCCGGCTGCGGCGAGGAACGTGTTTGCAACCCTGCTAGGTCTGCTGGACCGAGATGGCGTGGCCTGCGAGGGACCTGTTTCGGCCAAGGCGTCTTTCCGGCGCCTCTGACGCTCGTCACCGCGCGTCGCGGTGGCCTTCGGCTCCGGCGCAGATCTCGCGGAGACTGACCCAACCGCGGTCGCTTAGCACCGGCTCGAAGCGGCGGGCGCCGATGATGTCCTCCGCCTCCGCCTTCCTCGCCCGCTCTGCGAGCTGTGGGTGGCTGGAGATGTATTTCATGAAACCTTTGACGTCGCCGTGGCGTTCGATCATCGACCGGAAGAAGCTGGCGAGCGGTGTGCTCGGCAGCCCCGCGTCGGCCAGCAGCTTGGTGGCAAACCGGTCGGCCTTCTCTTCGGCATCCTGGCGATATTGGGCGTTCATCACCGCCTCGGATGCGGCCAGAATGGCCGTGCCTCCGACGACATCGCCTAGGAGCAGGCCGAGGATACCGGCCGTACCCGCCGCCCGCAGCGCTTCTCGCATCGGGTCGCGATTGATCACGTGACCGATCTCGTGGGCAAGCACACCGGCAACTTCCTCCGGCGCATTGGCATTCTCGATCAGCCCGCGGAACAGGATCACCCGGCCTCCAGGCAGGGCGACGGCGTTGACGAGCGGATGGTCCAGAACCTCAACCCGGAGCGGGTAGGGGCTCTCGAGCTTGCCGGTCAGCCGGTCCGTCATCTTGGCCAGCGCCGCCGCCCCGTCCGGTGCGCCGCAGAAGACCGGCCGCCCCTCTCCGGTCAACGTCATCAGCGCAGTGAGCTGCTTTGCGACCGCGTCGCCGAGGCTCTGCTCCTGCTCCAGCGGGATCGCCTCGGCAAGCTGCACCGACAGCGCCGGGACGAGAACGAAGACGATAAGTGCGACCGACCCCAACGCGCCAGCCGCCCAGATCATCGCCTTACCGAGCGCGCCTCGGTTCCGCTTGCGTTTGTTGAGATCCGGGCAGACGAGGCGAAGGGCTCTTATCATCCGCTCGTCCGCAAGGATCAGGCGCGCCTCCGACCCCTCGTGGGGGGTGAGCTGGATCGCCTCACCAGAGCCGCCTGGTATGGTCCGGAGGGACCCTAGCGGCCAATGATCGATGGGTTCCTGAAAAGCGCCGAAGATGACCAGCGAGCGCTCGCCGAAGGCGACTTCAGCCTCCTTCGGATAGGCCGTCTGGCCGTCAAAATACCGCGCCGGGGCGCGGATGCCGGAAATCGGCGTCTGCTCGCTCATCTAGAGCCCGGCACCCACATCGACCCCCAAGGCGTCGGCAAACCCACCGGCCTCGCCGGCGCGATCCTCCTCGCGCTGGCGGGAGCGGACCAATACCTCGGCGTTCGCGATGGTCGTGGCGGCAACCTGGCGGCGCAGCACCGGCTGGGTGACGAAGACTTGGGAAAAGGCGAAGCCAGCGGCCATCACGAAGAGATAGGCGAACACGAAAATCACGAGCGTTGGCCAGGCGAGCAGCAGCTGCGCTACAATCAGCTCAACATCTGTTGCGCCGCTGTTTTCGGCACCGGCAACGACGGCCATAAGAGCCTCAATCTGCTCCGGACCGCCTAAGCTCATCCAAATAGCCCCGCCTGCGGTCAGGATCACACCGGCGAGCAAGGCCGAGCAGAGCGAGACCAGGAAGGATCCTCCGACATAGACGCGCACGACCTCGCCGATCGAGACATCGTTGTTTATCTCGGTCTCGCCCACGGAGCGATTATCCCAGAGATACTTCGTCTTCCCAGCTAGATAGCGGAGATAGAGGATCAGGAATGCGAAGAAGCCGATGAAGATGACAATAGACCCGACGACCTGGTTCTGTTGATTGTATGGCTCCATCGACATGCCCCACGCGGCGAGCCCGACCAGGCCCGCCATGATGTAGAGCCAGATCCAGTAGCCAAGCAAGCCGATCCAAGAGCCATTCTGCTGGAAGCGCTGATCGCCGAAGGACGTCCGGTCGACCATGTATTTCTCGAGCTTGAATTGCTGATAGGGCCACAGGATACCGGCGCTCAACACTGTCAGGACCCCGTAGAAGATGGCCCTTACCATGTAGCCGAGCGCACCGGGGTCCATGCCGAAGCGGATGCCGCGCCAGCGCGTGCGCGACGCGATATAGCGGCGCGCTCGGTAGGCAGCCCAGAAGTAGAACGGTACGGCACTGATCAGCGAGAGTTGAAAGACCAGCTCGAAATTGCTTTCCAGATAGGAGAGGCCAATGAAGGTTAGCGCCAGATTGGCGATGGCGAGATAAGCTGCAAGGATGACGATGGCGATCAGGAAGCCGAGGAACTTCTCCAATCCGGTGCCGGTGTACTCGATTGGGTCGCCCTGGACACGAATCATGCCCCAGTAGTGCCGCCGCAGCCTGGTGACCATCCAGAAGCGATAGATTCCGACCGTCAGGACGGACAGGAACGATGTGCCGAGAGCCGTCCAGAAAAGGGCGCCTGGATCGAGGTCATAGGTCGCCCTGACCCTCCGCCTGTTGTTCGGCACGGACGGCTCGATCGGTCCCTGAGAAACGGCGCGACCGGAACCGTGGGTGCGGTATCGCTCTAGGTCCCAAGACTTAAAGCCGTCGGTTTCGCTCGTCATCGGCCTACCCTCTCAATCCGGGTCTTCCGCTTGCCAGACCACTATGGCGAGAATTGGGATTGTGCGACTTGGATCTGTCCCGCTCCGGTTGATCGGGGTTTGGGTGATACAATTCGATCCGTGGGCCCGTGCAGCACTAATCACGGCGTTGATCGGGCAGCTTGTAGCCTTCGGCATTCAACCGCTCCCGCAGTTTCAGTTTCGAGATTTTGCCCGTCGCTGTATGCGGAATATCGGGCGCAAGCAGGATCTCGTCCGGCAACTGCCATTTGGCGAAATGCGGGCGCAGTAGGTCCAGGATTTCCTCGGCCGGCGGTTCGCGCCCATCCTTGGGTACCACGATCAGCACCGGGCGCTCGTCCCATTTCGGATGCGGCATTCCGACCGCCGCGGCCTCTGCCACATCCGGATGGCCGACGGCCGCATTCTCCATGTCGATGGAGCTGATCCATTCGCCCCCGGATTTGATCACGTCCTTGAAGCGGTCCGTGATGCGGACATAGCCGAGGGCGTCAATGGTCGCCGCATCGCCGGTATCAAACCAGGCGTCGCCGTCAATGATGTCTGCGTCCTGCTTCAAGTAGCGCCGCACAACGCCAGGGCCGCGGATGACCAGCCTGCCCTGCGTCTCCCCATCGCTCGGAAGCCAGTCGCCGTCATCGTCGCGCAATCCGAATTCCACCGAATAGAACGGCCGGCCGACCTTGGTCTGCATGGTAACCTGATCCTCGCGCTGCAGCGCTGCGACCTCTGGCGTGAAGGTCGAGAAACTGCCGAGGGGAGACGTCTCCGTCATTCCCCAGGCATGGATTACCTGAACACTGAATTCGTCCTGGAACGCTTCGATCACGGCGCGGGGGCAGGCGGAACCACCGATCACCACGCGATCGAGGCTCGGCACCCCCCGGCCGGTCTCACGCAAATAGGTGAGCAGCGGCAGCCAAACGGTCGGTACAGCCGCCGTGACCGTGACGCCGAAATCGATCATCTCGCAGAGCGAGGCCGGATCCATCATCCGACCCGGCATGACCATCGAGGCGCCTGCCATCGGCGTCGAGTATCCGGTCGACCAGCCATTCGCATGGAACAGCGGCACCACCGGCATCATCGTGTCGCGGCTGGAGAAACCGAGTACATCTGGCTGTAGCACCGCCATTGCGTGCAGCACATTCGACCTATGCGAGTAGACCACGCCTTTCGGATGTCCCGTGGTGCCCGAGGTATAGCAGATCCCGCAGGCGGCGCGCTCGTCGACCCGCTCCCAAATCGCGTCGCCATCCTCTGCCGCGAGCAGCGTCTCATAGCAATGCACGTTGGTCAGGGTCGTCTCCGGCATCGTCTCGGGGGCAGTCATCACGATGTAACCGCGCACCTGCGGCAGGTCGGCGGCAATCGGCTCCAGGACCCGCACCAGATCGAGATCGCAGAAGATCCAGGCATCCTCGGCATGGGTGACGATGTAGGTGAGCTGTTCGCCAGCCAGGCGCGGGTTCAAGGTGTGGCAAACGCAGCCTGCGCCGGGAATGCCATACCAAACCTCCATATGCCGCACGGTGTTCCAGGCCATGCAACCGATCACATCGCCGGGGCGGGCCCCCAGCCGCCGGAGCGCCTGTGTCACCTTCAGTGAGCGCCTTCGGAGATCGGCCCAGTTGGATGTCGTGATCGGCCCCTCGATAGAACGGCCTATCACCGGCCTGGCTGGGTGATACTTTGCGGCATGGTCGATAATCGAGCCGACCCTGAGCGGCCAGTCCTGCATGAGGCCGAGCATGGTCATCCTCCCCTAGTCATTCTCATCGTTGCGCGGAGCTTAGTGCGCGCGGGCGGAAAGTTGCTAGAGTTCCCTGCGCCGGGACGGGCTTCCGGCCGGAGACATTGTGCCATGACAGAGACGCAGAGGGGGGCTGCCTGGATCGTTCTGGGCATGGCGCTAGTGGCGCTGAGCGACATCTTCCTGCTGGGCATTTCAGGGGATGTCGGCCTTTGGCAGTTTCAGGCGATGCGGGCGGCGATGGTGCTGCCGGTCTGCCTGGTTGGCCTATCCCTGACGGTGGGCATTGGGGTCGCCGCTGCCAAATCGCTGCGCCGGGTGGCCGAACGTTCGGCCCTGGTAACCTTGGCGCTGCTTCTCTATTTTGCTGCGCTCCCGGCGATCCCGCTGGCCCAAGCGGCGGCAGGACTCTTCACTTCGCCGATCTGGATCATCCTGTTCACTGCGATGGCGGAACGACGGTTCGTTGGGCCGCGGCGGCTCCTCAGCGTGATGATCGGGTTTGGCGGTGTGTGTTTGGTTCTCGGCGTGGGTGCAGAGCCGCTGCGCCCGATGGCGGCGGTCGCTATCGCTTCTGGCGCGGCCTATGGCGCAGGGGTGATCTGGACCCGTCGCCATTGCGCGGGCGAGACCGCTATCGCGCTTTCGGTTTGGCTCTTCGGCGCTTTCTTCTGCGCGGGCCTTGTTGGGATGCTGGCCACCCCGTTGCTGCAGGGGTTAATCGGGAATGTCGGGGGCACGGAATTCGCGACCCGCGGGCCGGTCCCGGTTACCGTCAACACACTCGCAATGGTGTTCCTGATCGGCAGCCTCGCCCTTTCCGCGAGCGCCTGCCTGGCGCAGGGCTACCGCTCGGCCGAACCCACAATTGTGGGGCTGTTCGACTACAGTTTCCTCTTTTGGATCTCGCTCTGGTCCTTGGTGCTCTTCGGCGAGGCGCCAAGCGTGCGGGAGATCGCGGGCATGACCTTGATTGTCGCTGCAGGTGGCTTGGCCCTTTGGTCGGACCGGTACCGCGCCGCCGCGAGTAATCCGTCGTAACTTCCCCGTGCGAGGGCGGGGGCGCCCCTTGCCCGACCCTCGCAGACGGCTATTGTCCGCGCCGTTCGACCCGAGCCCGCCGAAAGGACCAGCCCCATGGCAATCAAGCTCTACGATCTGGCCGCCGCCGATCCCGCAATCCGTTTCAGCCCGAATTGCTGGAGGGCGCGCATGGCGCTTGCCCACAAGGGGTTGGCCGTCGAGACGATCCCCTGGCGGTTCACCGACAAGCAGGTGATCGCTTTTTCCGACCAGGGGCGCACACCGGTGATCGTCGATGGCGACCGCTGGGTGGTCGATAGCTGGTCGATCGCCGAGTATCTCGACGAGGTCTATCCCGACAAACCGCTCTTCAATTGCGCGCAGTCGAAGGCCTATTGCGTTTTCTTTCGAAACTGGATCGATCGCGTCGTCAATCCAGGCATCGTCAAGCAGATCATCGTCCCGCTTTTCGGCTTCCTCGCGGAGGAGGATCAGCCCTATTTCCGCGAAAGCCGCGAGAAAATGTTTGGCAAGACGCTTGAGGATTTCGGCGCCGGCGCGGCGGAGGCTTTGCCCGCCTTTCGTGCGTCGCTGACGCCGTTGCGCCTAACGCTCGAGCGGCAGAGCTTCATCGCCGGGGATGAACCGGCCTTTGCGGATTACCTCGGCTTCGGGGCGTTTCAGTGGGCACGAACGTCGGCGCCCCACGATCTGCTGGAGAGCGAAGATCCCATTTACGCGTGGCGGGAGAGGATGCTGGATCGCTTCGAAGGACTCGGGCGAGCGATGCCGGCACGGGCGGCCTGACCGCAACGGCCGGGCGGCGGAGGGCGCGAGCTCGCCGCCGTTAGGCCGTGGCGCAGAAGAAAGAGTTGGAGCGGGCGATCGGGATCGAACCGACGACATTCAGCTTGGGAAGCTGACGTTCTACCACTGAACTACGCCCGCCTATGCCCGATGCCTAAGGTCTCCCGGCGCGCCCGTCAATCTGGCGGCTGTCAAGCGTCTAACGATACAGATCTCTGGTGCGGTCGAGAAGACTCGCCTTGATCGAAATCTTCGAACATTTTCAGTACCTTGCGCGTGGTTGACGGTCAAGTGTGTAGTGCACTTTGTAGTGCAGTTTTTCAAGAGGCCTTAGGCGTCGCTTTCTGAGGGATTTCAGTCCTTCGCCTGCACCAAGCAGCATCACAAACCGCAGATTGTCCCGAAATTTGTGCCTCGCAGATCGGGAGGGGTGCGCTGCTTATCGCCAGGGACCTCCCGGCCGCCATTCCAACGTCTTCTCCGTTCGGTCTCGCGGGTCGCCGATCACGAAGCCCAAGAAGAACCTGAGCCGCTCGATGACCTCGGCTAATGCTGGGGCGTCTACGGATAGCGACGCCCGGCGAACGAACGCTGACCACTGTCGGCGCTTGTCCGGGTCGGACGCGAAGTCGTCGATCAGGCCGGTCGGTATGTCGTCCGGCATTGCGGTTTGCCGTCGTTCAAAGGTGGCCCAGACCGCCTTCGCCAGCCTGGCGCTATCGAATGTAAAAAGCTCGGACAGGGCGAAGAGGTCGTAGAAATCCTTCATGCGGCTGTTCGCGAGGCCGAGCGCCACGATCGCTTGGAATTTCTCGGCCACGACCGTCTCTTTGGGATAGGCGCGCAGCCGGGGCCCCTCGGGTGAGAGCAAAGATGGGAACTCCAACTCCTCCGTCCCGGGAGTCACGGCGTCACCAAAGCCGATGTCGACCTGCAGCGGGGTCCTCGTCTTCCCCAGAAGCGCTCTCGTCCTGACGCGCACGCCTCCATACTGCTGGTCATCGCGAATGCGTTCTGCCTTGAGCGCCGCGATGTCCAAGGCCAGTCCGTCCTTGACGGCTTCAATCGCGCAGATGTCGCGGAACGCGGCTGCGATCCGGTCCACGGCCGGATCGCCATGTCCGAGAAGATCGACATCCTGCGTCGGCCGAAACGGATCCTCGAGCCGCGCGGTGAAGGGCATCGCGCCTTTGAGGATGAATTGATCGCTCTGCGCCGGGTGGCTGAGACCGCGGAGAAAACCTTCGACTGCGTATCGCCGCAGGACGAATTGGTAGTCGGTTTGCTTCTCTCTGGCGACATTTCGTAGACGGGCGAGCATCGAGGCCGGGAGGGTCGAAGGATCACCCCTCATCCGCGACCACACTTTCGAGGTAAGGCCGAACGACGCTGCGCACCCGCAGTTCGTCGGCGTGTCGAGCGATCTGGTCAGGCTTCGCCTTGCCGGATCGATACCCCATGCGCAGCGCCTCGAGCGCGACGTCGAGCCCGACCGTGCTCCTGAACCGAAAGCAATCGACGATGGTCTTCGCAGCGCCAAAGATCGGCACGGATACGGAATCGATGCTATGGATTTCCACGCCTGTGGAGAGCGCTTTGCCGCCGAACCGGATCACCCGAACTGGCGGATGGTCGATCATCGGCTTGCGGTCTTTCGAACCGATGGCGATCCAGACGCTCCGCGGCAGGTGGCGCAGGGGTCGCTGTTCTACGGCTTCTCGATCGAGGATCATGTCCCGGGGATCATCTCGCCCGGAAGGTAGACCGGTTTCTCGACCTCTCGGAGATCCGGGGTTTCCTCGCGCTGTACTACAGTGCGATCGACCGGCTCTCGATCAATCCTGAGCTGATGATCCGCATGCTGCTGGTGGGCTACTGCTTCGGTATCCGTTCTGAGCGGAGGCTTTGCGAGGAGGTCCACGTCAATCTCGCCTTCCGGTGGTTCTGCCGGCTGGACCTAACCGACCCGGTGCCTGACTACTCCTCATTCTCTAAGAACCGGCATGGGCGCTTCCGCGACAGCGATCTCTTCCGGCATCTCTTCGAGAGTGAGCCATGTCGCGCCAATGGTCCGAGCGACATTGGCGAACGCTGGCGCGTTGCATCGCGGAGGGGCTCGTCGGTGGTGAGGCCTTCGGTGTGGATGCCTCCATCGTCCAGGCGGACGCCAAGCGGCTGAACAAGGTCGACGCGGCGGACTGGGCGCCAGAGCGGGTGACCCGGGCGGTGGAAGAATACTTCGAGACCCTCGACGACGAGGCGTTCGGCGAGGCGACGCCGGTCAAACCAAAGGTGCTCTCGCCGGTCGATCCTGCCGCACGGTTCACCGGCGCCAAGAAGACCTATTCGATCTTCGCCTAATCGACGAACTACCTGGTGGATCTCGACAACGCGGTGATCGTCGATGTGGAGACGGACCTTCTCCCTGGGTTAAGGCCGCGCTGAACTGGAATTCTCCGGTTGGTTGGTTTGGGTGAGCGCCGGCGCGGAGCCCGCAAGAGGCTAGCGACGGCGCGGCGGTGAGACTGAGAAACTCCTTGGGTGAGAGGTAGCCGAGCGCTGAGTGGGGGCGCTCGGTGTTGTAGTGGTGGCGCCAGGCCGTGATCTCTTCGCGGGCATGGCGGAGGGAGCGGAACCAGTGCAGGTTCAGGCACTCGTCGCGGAGCTTGCCGTTCAGGCTCTCGACGAAGGCGTGTCTCGAACCGGCTTGCCTGGCTCAATGAAGCGAAGCCGGACGCCGCTCCGCTCCGCTCCGACCATTCGAACATCGCCCTACTGGTGCCCTCGGGCCCGTTATCGAGAACGATCTCCTCGGGCAGAGTGCGTATTCCGGGTCATCCGGTCGCTCATTCCAGCGACATCCGGTCAGGGGTGCCGGGGTATCCGGTCACGCTGAGCGTACGCGTCTGAGCGTGTTCTTCTGTCCTCATTGCCGGCCGGTGTCGTCAAGCGCGACGGGAGCCATGCGCGGCGCGCGGTAGTCCACGTTCTCGATGCAGGCGCCGACGTAGCGCAGCCTGGCGGCGCGCATCCGGGTCTGGAACTTCTTCGTGCTGCGGCTTGCAGCCTCTCGGTCGATCAACAGGCCGAGCCATTCGGCGTGACTGAGGTCTGTGGCGTCGTCACGCTTCTGCAGCTCGGCGAAGGGTGAGGAGGGCCAGCGGGCCTTCGGGTGGAAGGACCGCCCGAGGAACGCCATGCCATCGCGCTTGAGGGATCGCAGCTGGTCGTGGGTGGGATGGTCGAGCATGCTTCTCCTCCACAGTGGAAATACTCGGGCCCGCGGATGTTTTGATGGGTGATCGCCGGCCGCTCCGCGGGCGTGCCCGGCCGGTGGCGATGCAGCGTTCGCCATCGGGCTCGAACCAATGGTGCCTTCGATGGCTCACTCTTCAGGATCGAGTTGACCGAGCTGTAGGACGTGCCGTCGATCTCGAGCGCGCGCCGGCAGGCTGCCTCAAGGGTGTCGCGACCATGGGGCTTCGCGAGCCGGACGATGCCGAGGCAGGCGCGGAGGCCCTGCTCGGGGTGCGTCTTCGTTCTCAGGATCCGGTCGACGAGGGCCCCGGTGCTCGGCCCGATCCGCTCCGCCTGGCGCCGGACCTCGCCCGTCGTGCCATCGATCACCTCAAGCGTGTCGCCCGCGTAGTCCACGAACGCCCGCTCGCCGGCAAAGTGGTGCTGGCGCATCGTCGGCGACAGCCGGCCCTCCCAGCGCCGGTAAAGCTCGCAGAACTGGCTGTAGCCATAGCCGTCGTGGGGATGCGCGGCGCGGTAATCCTCCCAGACCAGCGCGAGCGTGACCCCCTTGCGCTTGAGCGAGCGATGCACCGCCGGCCAGTCGGGCTGCGCAAATCCGCGGCGGGTATCTCCACCGACCGGCTCGAAGAGGCGCTGCTCGACATCGGCCTCGCTCACGCCGTCGGGGAGAGGCCAGGACAGCCCGGCCCGTTCAGCCCGCTTCAAATACTCGCTCGCGGTCGTCTGCCCGATCCCGAGACTCGCTGCGATCTTCCGCGTTGTCAGCCCGGCCGCCTTCAAGCGGAGGGCGTCTCCAATCTTGCGCATAGGCAATCGTCTCATCCCGGGCTCCCCGCTCTCCTTCAAGGAGCGCGAGGCTACCCCGCTGCACGATCGCTCGAGACGCGTCCCTCAGCCGGAACCCGGGTGACCCGGGTGACCGGAATCCGTGACCGGATCAAATTGGAACCGCTGACCGGATGTTATCGGAACGCCTGACCGGATACGCCCGGAATGCGCAGTTGCACGCGCTCATGGGTGAAGGCCCGCCGCTCCCGCCGTTCTAGGGGCAGAGGGCGCAGGATACCGCGGTCGAGATAGTAGGGGTCCCACTCAATCATGGCGCCCCGCAGTCTCGTTTGGTCAGCGCCAGAACGATCGGCG
>JBCCRM010000022.1:0-81391 GCA_039513195.1 Pseudomonadota bacterium
AGCGCACCGCCGAAGACCACGCCGAGGCCCGGCACCTCGCCGAATGCGAAGAAGCCCAGCAGGATCGCGAAGATCAGCCAGGAATAATCGACCGGCCCCACCACCGAGAGGGGCGCCATGCGATAGCCGCGGATCGTGCAGTATTGGGCTGCGACGCCAAGCGGCCCCAGCAACAGGCAGGCGAGCGTCACCTCCAGACCGACACTGCGCCATTCCAAAAGCGCCGGGATCAGCATCAGAACCATGCCAAAGACGGTCACATGGAGCATCATGGAGAGCGCCGTTTCGAGTTGGCTGATCACGCGGATCATAAGCCCCTCGGCCGCCATGAGAGTGGCGCTGAGCAAGGCGATGCTGGCGGGCCAAACCGGGATCGTGCCCTGAAACGCCCCTTGTTGGCCCATCACCACCACGGCGCCGGCGCAGGAGAGGGCGACCGCCGCCCAATGCAGGCGGCCGACCCGCTCTCCCAAAAAGGCGATGCCGAGGCCGACGGTGATCACCCCGTAGAGCATGCCGATGGCGGTCGCGTCCGCGATCGGCATCCGGGCGGAGGCCCAGGTGATCGACGCCGCAGCGCCGCAGCCGAACACCGCCCGCAGGAAATGGGAGCCGGTCCGCGTGCTGGCATGGCGCCGCAGACCGCCGCTGCGCATCACGATGACCAGCAGCGTCAGAAGGGCGCCGACATAGCGGAGAACCAGGATCTGAAAGGTGCCAATGGCGCCATCGCCGAATTTTGCTGCGGCGAAGACCACGGTGAAGAGAGCGGTGCTGAGGAGCACCCACAGGATCGCGGTGACATGGGCCGAAGACATGCGCGTGATCCTGGGGAAGCGAAGTCGGGAACGGCTTTCAGCGGGCGCTCCTCACTATCGGAGCTTCGCAGAGGCAGCGCAATGCCGTTCCCGGGGATCTAGGCGCCCGCCCCGCGGTGCCGGGGTCAGGGTGCGCCGGTCGAGACGGTCGATACCGTGCTGGCGGCCCCGGTCCCACCGCCGAGGGCTGCGGCAACGGCCCCGCCCAATAGCCCGGCAGTCGACAGGCCGCCAATCCCCACAGGCACGAGGCCGAAGCTGGCCGCTAAGGGCGCCACGGCAGTGCCGCCGAGCAGGCCGCCACTGCTCGCCTGACCCGCTTTGGCAACCGAGGTGGCTGAGTCGTCGACGGGCTGTTCGCCAATCGGCGGCAAGGTTCTGACGATGATTTCCTCGGCCGTCGTCGAGGCCGGCGAGAGAATGGCGAATAGAACGATCAGTCCGGCAGTCCGTGTCATCGCAACGCTCCTGCCCCCCGCGACCGGCGCCGGGGCAGTGCATGCCATGGCAGCACCGCCGGGCCGCGCCGACCCACGGCGGGACAATAGCGCAGCCGCCGCTGCCGCAAAAGCGCCATATTCGCACGGGAACGCCCAATGGTAGGTTGAGACTACCGTGGTGCAGGATCAGAACGGGCGAAGGGCCGTCGGCTTAGGGGGACGAGGCGCTGCCGCTCGCCGGCCCGACGGTGGAGACCGTGGACGTATCGTCGCCGAGCAGCAGCGCAATCACCACGCCGCCGACGATGACCGCCCCACCGACCACCACGGCCTCGGCCGGGATCTCGCCGAAGGCCGGCGCGAGGGGTGCCTTTGAGATACCGCCGCCGTTCGGGCTGCCAGCCGCCTGGCCGACAGGATAGCGGTTCCGGGTAGCCGCCTGCGCCGATGCCGGGTCGTCCGTGCCGGTTGGGCTGCCGGCGGCTTGTCCAAAGGGGAAACGGCTTTGCGCCACCTTCTCCGTCGCCGCTTCGCCGGGCAAAGACTGCGCGGGCACCGCATCGGCGGGCAACGGTCCGGCGGGCAGAAAAAGGCTCTGCGCACTGCCGGGCGCCGGAGCGAGAGCCAACGTCGCGGCGGTCAGCGCCAACAGGCCAAGCGTCTTCGTTTTGCGCCGGGCAGGCGCTCGGTTCACAGGACCGGTCATTCGCTGAGCTTCTCCAGATTAACCGAGGCGAGCTTTTTGACCGTCGTCAACCGCTGCTCCTGCTGGCCTTCAACCAGCACGGTCAGCACCTGAGCCTCGCGGCCGGTCGCAATGGCGGTGCGGTAGTGCTTTGCAGCTTCGTCGGTGAGACCGAGCTCCGCCAAAGCCACACCGAGATTGAGATTGACATACGGATCGGTCGGCGCCGCAGCGTGCATGGCCGAGAAATGCGCCGACGCCGCCTGGTAGT
This sequence comes from Pseudomonadota bacterium, assembly GCA_039513195.1. Lineage (GTDB taxonomy): Bacteria > Pseudomonadota > Alphaproteobacteria > Rhodobacterales > Rhodobacteraceae > Thermohalobaculum. The sequence goes on from JBCCRM010000022.1 coordinate 2,215, forward strand.
CGCGCTCGGCGAGCATGACGAAGCCCTGATCGAGCTCCGATTGCGGCTTGACACAAGCCGAGAGCAGAGCTGCGGCGAGGAAGACCCCGACCAGTCGCATGCCATCATCCCCTGTTCAGCGTCAGATCCGAAGGCAGACGAAAGCCTACTCTCGACAGTTTCTGACCGTTAACAGGGAGTTAAGTGGACATCTTGACCGTTTTGGGACGGCCTGTGGGTCATCATCGGCCCTTCTTGGGGCCGACTCGGCCACGCTTTTCGCGACCGGGGGGCGCCGGTGCCGCACCGTCGAGCAGTCCGCCGAGTTGATCGCGGAGCACCTTGCGTTTGACTTCCTCCACGGCGCCCGGGGCGAGATCGCCGAGCTGGAAGGGGCCATAGCCCACCCGGATCAGTCGGTTCACCGGAAATCCAAGCGCGTCGAGGGCGCGGCGGACCTCGCGGTTCTTGCCCTCGCGCAGACCGAGAGAGAGCCAGGCATTGGCGCCCTGCTGGCGGTCGAGGCTGACCTGCATGGGCCGGAAGCGCTCTCCGTCGATATCCATGCCTTCGAGAAGCGGCCTCAGCGCCGCCTCGCTCGGCATGCCATGGACCCGGACCCGGTAACGGCGGAGCCAACCGGTGCTCGGCAGCTCCAACCGCCGTTTCAGCCCACCGTCATTGGTCAGAAGCAACAGTCCCTCGGAGGTCAAGTCGAGCCGGCCAATGGAGACGACGCGGGGCATATCCTCCGGCAAGCGGTCGAAGACGGTGGGCCGCCCTTTCTCGTCCCGCGCCGAGGTCACCAGCCCAGACGGTTTGTGATAGCGCCACATGCGGGCGGCCTCGGCCTCCGGCAGGGGTTTTCCGTCGACGCTGATCCGGTCCTTTGGCGTCACGTTCAGCGCCGGGCTGTCGATGCGCTTGCCGTTCACGGCAATCCGGCCATCGGCGATCATGCGCTCTGCCTCGCGGCGCGAGGCCACCCCTGCCCGCGCGAGGCGCTTGGCGATACGCTCACCGTCCGAGCCGGCATCGTGGGGCGTTTTGGCGGGCATGGCGGTCCTTTGGCGGCGGCGCGTTCGCGGCATACTGGGCGCGCGCCCGTTTGGCCAGAGGCGCTTGGCGCGGCGGGTCGGGCGGCGCATGGTGCGGCGATGGAGTTCACCAGCCATATGGCGCGCGCCCTGGCCGAGGCGCGAGCGGCGGCCGCACGCGGCGAGACGCCGGTCGGCGCCGTTTTGGCCAGGGGGGCAGAGGTTCTGGCCGCCGACGGAAACAGGGTGCGGGAGGCGGCGGATCCCACCGCCCATGCGGAAATGCTGGTACTGCGCCGGGGCGCAAGGGCGCTGGGGTCGGAGCGGCTGACCGGCTGCGATCTCTATGTGACCTTGGAGCCCTGCCCGATGTGCGCGGGCGCCATTTCGCTGGCGCGGATCCGACGGCTCTATTTCGGGGCGGAGGATCCGAAGACCGGCGGCGTGCTGCATGGCGCACGGGTGTTCGACCAAGCGACCTGCCATCACCGGCCAGAGGTCTATCCGGGCCTGGCGGAGGCGGAGGCGGGCGCGCTGTTGCGCTCGTTTTTCAATGCGCGGCGGTAACGCCGTGGCGCCGTGCCACGGTTGAGCCCGGAGCACGCGCAGGCTAGCTGAGCGTCATGGGAATGATCGACACGGATATCGCGGTTGTCGGCGGCGGGATTGCTGGGCTCGCTGCGACCGCAAGGATGGCGGCCGTTGGGGCCGAGGTGCTGTGCATTGACCCCGCGCCCGCTGCGGAGGAGAGCGACGATCTCCGCACGACGGCCTATCTGCAGCCCGCAATCGAGACCCTGCAAGCAGCCGGCGCGTGGGATGCAATGGCGGCGGAAAGCGCGCCACTGTGGACCATGCGGCTGGTCGATGCCGGCGGGCCCCAGCCCATGGTACGGGAGAGCTGCGATTTCACCGCGGCCGAGCTGCAGGACCAACCGTTCGGCCACAATGTGCCGAACCGCACGGCCAAGCAGGCGCTGCGGGCGGCGGTGGGGGACCGGTTGCTCGATGGTCGGACGGTCGCCTCGGTGCTGCGGCGGGAGAGGGAGGCGATCCTCCGCCTCTCCGACGGCACCCAGATCCGGGCGCGGCTGGTGGTGGCTGCCGATGGCCGCGACAGCGCGGTGCGCCAGGGCGCCGGCATCGCCGCCCGCCGCTGGGACTATGTGCAGCGGGCGCTGGTCTTTGCGGTGGGCCACGAGGCGCCGCATCGGGGCGTCTCGACCGAGATCCACCGCACCGGCGGGCCACTGACGCTGGTGCCGATGCCGGATCGAGAGGGCGCGCCCTGCTCGGCGGTCGTGTGGATGGTTCCGGCGGCCGAGGCGGAGGGGCTGAAGACGCTCGACAACGCGGCGCTGTCCGCCGAGCTTACGGCGCGGACCTTGGGCCTGTTCGGACCGCTCCAGATCCTGGGCCCACGGGCAGTCTGGCCGATCATCGGACAGTTGGCGAGCCGGGTGATCGGCGAACGCCTGGCACTGGTGGCGGAAGCCGCCCATGTGATCCCACCGATCGGCGCCCAGGGGCTGAATATGAGCCTGGCCGATGTCGAAACGCTGGCGCGTCTAGTGGGCGAGGCGCGCGACGCAGAGCGCGATATCGGCGCACGGACACTGCTGAGCCGCTATCAGATGCGCCGCTGGCCGGATATGGCGGCGCGGGTGGCGGGGGTGGATGTGCTGAACCGCTTCGCGATGGCGAAGGCACAGCCGATCCGCGATCTGCGCCGGTTAGGATTGTCGGCGATCCACCGGATTGCACCGGTCAGGCAGCTCGCCATGCGCCTCGGGATGGGAGCGTCCCGTTAGTACGGCGCCAATGGGCGCGTGGGTGGCGATCCGGCGCTAGCGCACCTTCCAGCCAATCTGAGTCAGATTGGCGTCGCGAAATGCGTCAAAACAATACCTTGGAGCGCGACAACCGATGCAATCGGGTCGGAAAGCGCTCTAACGCATCGGACGAAGGACCAAGCACTTGGGTGCGGCGCATGGGCAAGGCGAAAAGCGCCCACGCCTGTGTCGAGACGCGAATATAGTGGCAGCGGCACCAGGTGAGGCCGTTGAATGGCCGGCGCTGCCCCGGCCGGCCGCGTCGCAACGGGAAGGCAGGAGACCGGTCGTCGCTGTGATCGGCAACCGACGCGCCGGGCCAGATCAGGCGGCGGTTAAGCCGGCACCTTGATCCCAAACGCCTTCATCGCCTGTTTCAGCATGCCGGTGAACACCGATTTGCCAACATCGGCGATCCAAACATCGTTCTCCTTCTTCAACTTCTCCATCGCGGTCTTGTGCGCCTTGGCGTTCGCGATGATCTTGTTGTGCGCTTTCACGATCCGCTTTGCCCGCGGGCCGACACCTTCGAATTTCAAATACATCGAAAACGCCGCTGCGTGGTGCGAAACCCCCTTCACCTCGGGCAGTTTCAGCAACGTCGTCAGGATCTTATAGGTGGTATCGTAGATGTCCGAGAGACCCTGATAGACCTTCACCTGCTTGCCCGAGACCTTGATGACGATGTCGCAATAAGTGATCCGCTCCCGCAGCGCATAGTCATAGGCCTGCAGTGCCTTGAGGTAGTCGGCGCGGGCGGCATTCGCCTGCTTGCTGTTCTCCCCATCTTTCTCGAGCGCTTTGGCCCAGCGGGCCCAGGCCGCGAAGGTCTTGGCCTCGACCGGCGGGAAACTGGCCTTCGCCGTCTCCTCGGCCGCCTTGGCCCGCTTTTCCAGCGTGTCGATGAGCTTCTTGACCTCTTTGTCCTTCAGACCCGCCAGTTCGCGCAGCGCATCGACGTCCCCGGGGCGCATGTCGGCGGCTTTCTTGATCTTGTCCATATGGCCATAGAGGGTCTTGGCCTTGCCGTAATAGTCGTGGGCCTTTTGGAGATTCGAGATCAGGGAGAGAGCGTCTTTGGCCATGGGGTCCTCGCAGCCGTGTCGGTCATGGTCGCCATGCTGTTCTGACGGCCCCATGCCACAAAGGGTTCAATTTCGCCCATGATCATCGTCACAACCGTAGGACGAGCGGAGGTCGGAGCCAAAAAAAGAAGGGGGCCGATGGCCCCCTAGGTCGTGCTCAGACCGTGCGTTTGTTGACTGCCCGTGGTTTCGCCTGCGGCCTGATCCTTGGGGCTTCTGCCCCGTCCCGTGAGCCCGAGAGCGCCCCCTGCGCCCCCGGGGCAGTTCCTCAACTGCAGCCGGAGGTGCTGCCGCAGGTATCGCATTTCAGGCAGGTGCCGTTGCGGACCAGCGTGAAGTTCCCGCATTCGCCGCAGGGGTCGCCCTCGTAGCCCTTCATCCGCGCCTCTATCGCCCGGTCGAGCAGCGCGGTGGCGACCGTGCCGACCAGCGCGGCGCTGTGGCCCGCAGTGGAGACCGCACCGCCGGTCTCGACCGCCACCGCCGTGGCCGCTGCCCCGTCAGGGGTCGCCACCGCCAGCCCGGCCGTCTCGCGTCGGAAGGTCAGCTCCTTCGGCAGCCGGTTGCGCAGATAGCCTGGGCTCGAGACCTGGCGGATCATCGCAATGGCGGGCTCCGCCACATCCGGATCGGCCTCGGTGAAGTTGCGCTTGCCCTCCTCGTCGCCGCGGCCGAGGGCGTCGAAGCGTTTGCCCTCCGGCTCGACATGCGCGAGATCATTGCGGTCGAGATAGCTGATCGCGAGCTCGCGGAAGATGTAGTCGAGGATCGAGGTCGCGTTCTTGATCGAGTCGTTGCCTTGCACGATCCCCGCCGGCTCGAACCGGACAAAGGTGAAGGCTTCCACGAACTCGTCCAGCGGCACGCCGTATTGTAGCCCGACCGAAACCGCGATGGCGAAGTTGTTCATCATCGCCCGGAAGGCCGCACCCTCTTTGTGCATGTCGATGAAGATCTCGCCGAGCTTGCCGTCCTCGTACTCGCCGGTGCGCAGATAGACCTTGTGCCCGCCGACGATGGCCTTTTGCGTATAGCCGCGGCGGCGGTCCGGCAGACGGCGGCGCATGGTGCGTCGGGTCGCTTCTTCGGCCATGCGCTGGCTGATGATCTCGGCCTTCGCGGCAACCGTCTCGGCCTCCTGCACCGCCTCCTCGGTCTCCTCGTCCAACACCGTTGCTGCGAGGGGTTGGCTGAGCTTCGAGCCGTCGCGGTAGAGCGCGGTCGCCTTCACCCCTAGCCGCCAAGAGCGCAGATAGGCGTCCTTGCAATCCTCGATGCTCGCATCGCTGGGCATGTTGATAGTCTTGGAGATCGCGCCGGAGATGAAGCTCTGCGCCGCGGCCATCATGTCGATATGGCTGTTAACCGAGAGCGAGCGCTTGCCGGTTTTGCCGCAGGGATTGGCGCAGTCGAACACCGGCAGATGCGCGGGATCGAGGCCAGGCGCCCCCTCCAACGTCATGGTTCCGCAGACATAGGTGTTCGCGGCATCGATCTCGGCTGTCGTGAAACCGAGCTCGCCGAGGAGATCGAGGGTCGGGTCAGCCAGCTTCTCGGCCGCAATGCCGAGCACATGCTCGCAGAACTCGGCGCCCAGGGTCCATTGGTTGAAGACGAAGCGGATATCGAAGGCGGCACCGAGGGCACTCTCGACCTTCTCCAATTCGTCCGGGCCAAAGCCGAGCGCGATCAGCTTTCCGTGGTCGACCCCCGGCGCGCCGGACAAGGTGCCATGGCCGACCGCATGATCGATGATCCGGCGGATGGTCTGGTCGTCATAGCCGAGCGCGCCGAGCGCCCGCGGCACTGCGCGGTTGATGATCTTGAAATAGCCCCCGCCGGCGAGCTTTTTGAACTTCACCAGGGCGAAATCCGGCTCGATCCCGGTGGTGTCGCAATCCATAACCAGGCCGATGGTCCCGGTGGGCGCAATCACGCTGACCTGCGCGTTGCGGTAGCCATGGGCCTCGCCCAGTTGCAACGCCTCGTCCCAGGCGACCCAGGCCCGTTCAACCAAGCGCGCGTCGGGGCAGCTTGCTTCGTCCAACGGCACCGGCAAGGTGGTCAGCCGCTCATAGCCGCTACCGGCGCTGTTGGCCGCCCTGCGGTGGTTCCGGATGACGCGAAGCATATGCTCGGCGTTCTTGGCATAGCCCGCGAAAGGGCCCAGTTCCGCCGCCATCTCGGCCGAGGTTTTGTAGGCCACGCCTGTCAGGATCGCGGTTAGCACGCCGCAGAGCGCCCGGCCTTCGTCGCTGTCATAGCCGAGACCCATGCTCATCAGGAGCCCGCCGATATTGGCGTAGCCGAGGCCAAGGGTGCGGTATTCGTAGGAAAGGCGCGCGATCTCCGCCGACGGGAACTGCGCCATCGCCACCGACACTTCGAGCGTCAGGGTCCAGAGGCGGACAGAGTGCTCATAGGCCTCGACCTGGAACTCCGCGCCCTCGAAGAAGGTCAAGAGGTTGATCGAGGCGAGATTGCAGGCCGTGTTGTCGAGGAACATGTACTCTGAGCACGGGTTCGACGCGCGGATTTGGCCCGACTCCGGGCAGGTGTGCCAGGAGTTGATGGTGTCGTGGTACTGGATGCCGGGATCGGCACAGGCCCAGGCCGCATGGGTGATCTGTTCCCACAGGTCCCGCGCCTTCACACTCTTCGACACCTGCCCATCGGTACGCCGGATCAGATCCCAGTTCGCATCGGCCTTCACTGCGTTCAGGAAGGCATCGGTGACGCGGACCGAGTTGTTGGAGTTCTGGCCGGAGACCGTCAGATACGCCTCTGAGTCCCAGTCTGTGTCGAAGACCGGGAAGGCGATACCCGTGACGCCCTGCTCGGCATATTGCAAGACGCGCTTGATGTAGTTCTCCGGGATCGCGGATTTCCGGGCCGCGCGGATCGCGTCCTTTAGCTGCGGGTTCTTCTTCGGATCCTGCGCGCTTTCCGACGCTCCGTCCCAGGCACGGATCGCGGCAAAGATCGCATTCAGCTTCTCCTCATGCATTCTGGACCCGGCGACGAGGGAGGCGACCTTCTGCTCCTCTCGCACCTTCCAGTTGATGAAGGCCTCGATGTCCGGGTGATCCATGTCGCAGATCACCATCTTTGCCGCACGCCGGGTGGTGCCGCCGGATTTGATCGCCCCAGCCGCCCGGTCGCCGATCTTTAGGAAGCTCATCAGCCCGGACGATTTGCCGCCGCCGGTCAGCCGCTCGTTCTCGCCCCGCAGGCTCGAGAAATTCGTGCCGGTGCCGGAGCCGTATTTGAACAGCCGGGCCTCGCGCACCCAGAGGTCCATGATGCCGCCATCGTTGACCAGATCGTCCTCGACCCCCTGGATGAAGCAGGCATGGGGCTGCGGGCGCTCGTAGGCGGTCTTCGACCGTACCAGGCGGCCGTTCTTCGGCTCGATATAGAAATGCCCCTGGCTTGGCCCATCGATACCATAGGCCCAGTGAAGGCCGGTGTTGAACCATTGGGGCGAGTTGGGCGCGGCCATCTGCTTGGCGAGCATGTACCGCATCTCGTCGAAATAGGCTGCCGCGTCTTGCTCCGACGAGAAATAGCCGCCTTGCCAGCCCCAATAAGCCCAAGCACCAGCGAGCCGATCGAACACCTGCGTGGCGGAGGTCTCACCTGTATAGCGCTCCCCCTCCGGGATATCGGCCATCGCCGCGTCGTCGGGAACCGAGCGCCATAGGAACTCCGGCACCCCCCGCTCGCGCACCTTGCGCAGCTTCACGGCGACGCCGGCCTTACGGAAGTATTTCTGGGCCAGGATGTCGGAAGCCACCTGGCTCCAGGCCTGGGGGACCGAGAACCCTTCGAGCCGGAACACCACCGAGCCGTCGGGATTGCGGATCTCCGACGTCGCTTCCCGGAACGCAATGCGTTCGTAGGGCGACTTGTCCGCCTCGGTGAATTTGCGCGCGATCTTCATTCTCGTCCCACTCCATCTCTCTGTCCTGGGCACACCGCTTCCGCCGGGCAAATCGCCCGTTATGGGGGTCTGGGGATCACCCAAACTGGCGGTAATGACCGTATTCGGCAGAGGCTGCTGTCGGCTGCCCTTCTGGTAGAAGCGCAAACCAGATCTTGTGTCTGCGCCTCCTATGAGCACTACCCTTGCGGGTGTAGGAGGGCGCCGTCAACAACATTTTGGAGGTCTTCTAGCGGAATTTAGCAGATTTTGTGCTTGACCCCCAGACCGGGTTGCGCATGCCCATCAGCGGCACAGGACACATGCCGACTCGGACGGCTTGGGTCCGAAACGGATCGAGGCGCCGCCTCTGGAGGGAGAGCGGCGCCTCGCATAGTCATCCCCGCCAGGACAAAGGGGTTCTGCCCCGGCGGGACGAGCGGCGGGGCAGAGATGCCCCAGTCGCGACCGATACTCAGCTCACGCGGTGCGAGGGCGCGGCTTGGGCATCGGCATCCGGAAATTGGTTGAGCCGTCCTTCGGAAGCGTATCGCGGGCGCTAAGCAGCACCGGTGCCTTGAGCGACGCGGCGTCGCGCCGGGCAATCATCGGCGCCTCAGGCTGCGCCGAGACGCCCTTGGTTGCGACCTGAGCCACCGGCCGAAGCGAGGGCTGACGCGATTGCAGGGCAAGGGCGCCGGACGCATTGACCCGCATCTTAACGCTGTGGCCGTCCTGCTTGTGACCGGTCAACACGAAGGGCCGGTCGGAAAACGGTGCCCCGATCTCGGCCGCGGCCGGACCGGTCGACGCCTTCACCACCGGGGCCAAGGGGCGCTGCTCTTGCTTGGCCGCAATCGGCGCGGCTGGCTGAGCGGCGAGCGCGGGTATCGCAGCCGCCTGCGCCGGTTGGGCTACTGTCGCGAGGCTGGCGAGCTGTTCGCCGAGACCGCCTTCGCCCCACAGTTTTGCCGCGGAGAAGTCCTCGCCCCCGAACAGAAACAGGGCAGCGGCCAAGCTCCACGCCATCGAGGCGCGGCCGACCGAGCGGCGGGCGAGACGCGACCCGGTGAGCCCGAAGATCATCCACACCAGCGCCCCGAAGCCGACCGCCGACGCCAGGAATGCGGCCCGTAGATCGACCGGTGCGGTTTGCACCATGTCATGGGCCTGAGGCAGGAGCACGCCCGCCGCGGCGACGAAGGCGAAAACCGAGGCACCGAACCGCGCCAGAGCCCAGCCGCGGGCGACCTTCTCTTCCATCCGGCGTTCCGCAAGGCTCGGTCGCATGGCCCGCATGCGCCCCTCGACATCGGCGAGATACGCGTCATAGGGCACCAGCGCGGTCGCGCGGTTTTCGCCTGATGGCGCATGGTCGCCCACCATGGGCGCCGGAGCGGTCGGGAGCGGCGGCGCCATCGCCGGGGGGGTCAGATCCGCCTGAAACATGGCGCCGCGGCCGGCACCCAAGTCACGGTCGCCGATCCCGGGACCATCGCTCACCCGAAAAGCCGCCAGGTCAAGCTCATCCTCCTCCGACACCAGATCCGGGTCCGGCGTCAGTATGGCGAGCTGCTCTTCCTCGGCGACCTCGTCGCCTTGGCTGACCACGGGCACGATCCGACCCGTCTTCGGCGCCTTAACCTCCAGCACCTGCGAGGTACTGAAGAGCGCCATCACGACCTCGCCCTCGGCGACGCGTGCACCAGCCTTGGCATGAATTTGAGTGACCACCATGTGTCCGGAACACGCGGGAACACGGATGGTCACTTTGGACATTTCGTCCTGCGCCTGACGCAAAAACATGACGCATACCCCTTTACTTACTCACGCACCGATAGGGCCGAACATAGCCCCTGGGTTATCGCCGATCCGGTAGCAATTCGGCACACACGCGCCGACAGGATGGCTCAATCCCGAACACCGACCCCTCTACGTCAGGGTTGATGCCTCGTTAATGACGGCATCGGGGCCAGGAGGTCAAGATTCGAACATAATTGAGGCACATTCTGGACATGACTTGAGAGGCAGTGTGGGAAAATTAGCGCAAACAGCGGGATTGAAACCGGATTTCACGCCTGGGTGGCAGCGATGCGCGCGTAAGCAACCCTGTTCCGGCCCCTGATGGAGCGGAAAATGAGGCAAGATCGAGGCAGCACCGGCGGGGCCGCCCGCTCACCCGCCCGTTTCTACCGCCAAATCGCTATATGCGCCCCACTCCGCCCACGAGCCGTCGTAAAGCGCGTTCCGATTGTGCCCAATATGCCGCAGCGCGAGTGTCAGAATGGCTGCTGTCACCCCAGACCCGCAGGTCGTCGCGATGGGTCTGGCCAGGTCCACGCCCGCCGCCTGAAAAATGGTCCTGACCTCCTCCGGCGATTTCAGGGTCTGATCCTCGTTCAAAAGGCTCCGATAGGGCACGTTCAACGACCCGGGGATATGGCCTGAGCGCAGCCCCTCCCGCGGCTCCGGCTCCTCGCCACGGAAGCGGGTGGCGGAGCGGGCATCGACGATCTGTTCGCTCCGCAACTTCGCAGCCCCGGCGATCTGGGTCACATCGCGCACCATGGACGCATCCCGCCGGGCGGTGAAATGCCGCTCCCGCGGGTCGGGCGTCTCGTCATCCACGGGCCGCCCCTCCGCCCGCCATTTCGGCAAACCGCCGTCGAGCACCGCGATATCCTCGTGGCCGAAGACCCGGAACATCCACCACACACGGGCGGCTGAGAACAGCCCGGCCTGGTCGTAGACCACCACCCTGTGGCCGTCGCCGATGCCCATGCGCCGGACGCGAGAGACGAATTTCTCCACCGGCGGCAGCATATGGGGCAGCGGATTTGCGGTGTCGGCAATCTCATCGATGTCGAAGAACCGCGCGCCCGGGATATGGGCCGTCGCATAGTCCGCCTTGGCGTCCCGTCCCGCGTCGGGGAGGAAATAGGACCCATCGAGAATGCGGATATCAGGCGCATCCAGCCTCTCGCCGAGCCACGCGGTCGAGACGAGCAAAGTCGGGTCGCTCTGCGGCATTCAGTGTCCTCCCGGGCATCTTGTTGTTGGACCCAGGCCTAGTATCAGCCTGGCCTCAAATCAACTATGCGTCGGCGATATCAGTCGAGGAGTACTGTAACGCGGCGGTTCTGCTTGCCTTTCTTCTCGACCTTACCGAGACGGACGGTCCCAATTTCGCCGGTACGACGGACATGGGTGCCGCCGCAGGGCTGCAGGTCGACCGGCTTCTCGCCAGTGCCGATGCGCACAAGACGAACACGGCCCTGACCCATCGGCGGCTTCACCGCCATCGTTTTCACGAGCCCGGGATTCGCCTCCAACTCCGCATCGGTGATCCATTCGTCGGTGACCGGATGGTCCGCGGCGATTAGGGCGTTGAGCTCCGCCTCTAGCGCTTCCTTGTTTTCCGGTGCGTCGGGCATATTGAAATCGAGGCGCCCTTTTTCAGCGGAGATCGACCCGCCCGTGACCGGCAAGGGCAGCACCACAGACAGGAGATGGAGCGCCGTGTGGACCCGCATATGGCGGTAGCGCCGGTCCCATTCGAGACGCGCAGTCACCGCAGCGCCTATCGGCGGCAGACCAGCCCCCTCGGCAGGCAGATGGAGGGCGGCATCCCCCTCCCCCTTTACGGTGGCGGCAACGGGCATTTCGCCGCCATCCCAGAGCAAAACGCCGGTGTCGCCGGGCTGCCCACCACCAGTGGCATAGAACACCGTTCGGTCGAGCACGGCGCCGCCCTGCGCCCCGTGGCCGATCACGGTGGCGGCTGTCTCGGCCAGATAGGCGTCATCGCGGAACAATGGGTCGGTCACGGCCGGGCTCCTCGGCGGGATCTATCGGTCGGGATCCGGCTCGCCGCCCGGCAGGCTGACCGGCGGCGGGGCGCCGGCGCGACGGCGGAAGGCGACCGGCTCCGCCCCGCCGGTGGCGAGATCGTCGCTCGGCGGCGGCGGCAGGCTCGGCGTCATCGCGGCGGCGAGTGCGTCGCCCAGCTCCTCCGGATTGCGCAGGCGCAGATCCTGCTGGGGCACGGGGATCGAGATGCCCGCCTCGACGAACCGGCGGTGGATCTCGTAGCGAATGTCCGACTGCACGTTCAGGATCCAGTTGACGTCGCGCAGAAAGGCGCGGATCTGAAACTCCAGCCCGTGGTCTCCGAAGTCGAAGAACAGCACATACGGCGCGGGCCGGCGCAGCACCATCGGATGGGAGCGCGCGATGTCGAGCAGGATCTTCTCCACCACTCGCGGGTCGTTGCCATAGGCGCAGCGGGTCTGCACGATCATCCGGCCCATCAGATCGTTGTGGGTCCAGTTCACCACGGTGCTGGAAATCAGCTCGGAATTCGGGACGAAGAAATCGCATTTGTCGAAGCTCTCGATCCGGGTCGAGCGGACATTGACCTCCTTCACATAGCCATGGCCGGAGGGGACCTGCACCCAGTCGCCGGCTTTGATCGGACGTTCGATCAACAGGATGATGCCGGAGACGAAGTTGTTGACGATGTTCTGCAGGCCGAAACCGATACCGACCGACAGCGCGCCGGCGACGATGGCGATGTTGGAGAGGTCGAGACCTGTGGCCGAAATCGCAATCAGGGCGGCCAGCGGCACACCGAGATAGCCCACCCCCGCTATGATCGCGGCCCGGCCGCCCGCATCGATGCCGGTATAGGGCAGCACCGAGCGCGACAGCGCCCCCTGCGCGATGCGGGTGATCACATAGCCGAGCGAGAAGACCACGGCGAAAGACAGGAAATCGATCGGAGAGAGCACGATCTCGCCGATGGTGAAGCCCTGCTCCACCCGGCGCCAGGCGGTGACCAGGTCGACGACATCCGCGCCCCAGATAAGGCTGAGCACCGGAACCGCGATGCAAAACAGTATGAAGCCGACCGCCACTGGAATCAGGCGAAGATTGCCCTTTCGGGGACGGCTGTCGCCCTGCGCCGGGCTCGCCGCATCCTCGACCACCGCCCGGACGACGTGGAACAGGAGTATGCAAAACCCGATCACACCGCCGGAGAACATCAGCGGGTAAAACAGGTAGCGAGACGCCGCAAAGAACCCAATCAGCGCCAGGACTGGTGCGGTCAGCGCGGCCACCGTTAAGGCCAAGCGCACGACCCGGACGGTGTTTGGACCCCAGAATCCGTCTAGCTCGTCAGGCTTCGGGTCGTCCTCGTCCTCCTCGCTGGGGAACACCGGAGGGATGATCGGCGACATCGTACTGAGAAGCCGCAGCACAGCGAAGCCGCCCGCTACCAGCATGATCGCATTGAGGAGTGCCAGCCCCTCCACCGCCATGCCGATATGGGTGCCCCGTTCGACCAGCGCGGCATCGAGCCCGGCAACCCCGGCCAGGACGATCAGCCAGCGATGCGCGTGGCGCGCCTCGGAGTCCTCTAGGCTGGAGAGCCGCAGTTCCGGCACCTTCGGCGAGAAGAAGGCGCCACCCAACGCGTAGGCGGCGATCATCAGGAACGCGGCCGAAGTGAGTCCGCGCATCAGTTCGGTGCCGGCATCGCCGAGGAGGCCGCTGTTGCGCGCGGCGAACAGGATCAGACCAACCGACAAGGCCGGGATGAGAAGACGGGTCAGGGTCACGCCAGTCGCGATCGCAACCCTCCTCGAATGCGGCGTGCTGGGCTGCACACCGGAGAGGAGGCTTTGGATTAGGCTGCGGCGCACGCCAATCAGCAGGAAGAGAGAGACGCCGATGACGATAAACGGCGCGAAAACCTGCGCCAGCATCGGCGCGTCGATGCTCTGACGCTCCCATCGGAACAGCACCTCGATCTGGAGCCGGGTCAGCGTGCGCCCGATGGCATTCATCGCCCGAGGCCACACCTGAGGGTCCAGTACGCTCGGGCCGCGGCTAAGAAGCTCCCGGGCAAACATGTCGCGGCGGATGTCCGACAGTTGCGCCAAGAGCGCGCGAGCACGGGCGTCGGCCTGATTGGCGCGAAGCTGCAAGGCCTCCATCTCCCGGATCAGGGCGGACAGCCGCTCCCGCTCGTCGGCGACCGGCATGGCCTCCTCGCGCGGGTCCTCAGGCGCGTCGCCGAGGGCGTTGAGCTGGTCGCGCAGGGGCGCAAGCCGGACATCGGCATCGGCGGCGAGATCGGGGATCTCGTCGCGCTGCGCCTCGAGGGTTGCGCGAAGGCTCTCGACGTCGTCGTCGCGCAGGTTCCCCCGTTCGATCCGCTCCGCCACTTCCGCGGCCTCGCTGTCCCACTCCTCCAGCAGGATGGTCGGGCTCTGGCCGGGGTCGTCGTTGTTCTGGGCCCCCAGCGGCAGCGGCGCCAGCAGCACGAAGAACGCGAGCAGCGCCCACAGCGCTACGCGGGTTACATTCTGTAAGCGCGTTGTCATGGACCCTCTGCCTAGCCGATGCGGCGCCGCGCTGCCAGGACCGAAGACGGTTGCGGGGTGCTAGACCGGCTCGAACACCTCCGGCGTGGCCGCAGCACCGCCCCGATCCAACCAATTCGGCACAGGCAGACCCTTGCCGCGCAAGAACTCCGGGTTGAACACCTTGGACTGATATCGCGTTCCGACATCGCAGAGAATTGTGACGATGGTGTGCCCAGGCCCCAGGGCGCGGGCCAGCCGCATCGCCCCGGCGACATTGATGCCGGTCGACAAACCCATGCACAGCCCCTCCTCCCGCAACAGGCCGAAGACGATCGGCAGCGCCTCGTCATCGGTTATGCGGAAGGCATGGTCGAGGGAAAGCCCCTGCAGATTGGCGGTGATCCGGCCCTGGCCGATCCCCTCGGAGATCGAGGAGCCCTCCGCTTTCAGTGAGCCTTGCGCATAATGGTGCCAGAGCGCCGATCCCATCGGATCGGCGAGGCCGATCTGCACCCCGGGCTTGCGCGCACGCAGGCCCTCGGCAACGCCGGCGAGCGTGCCGCCCGACCCGACGGCACAGATGAACCCGTCGATCTTGCCGCCGGTCTGCTCCCAAATCTCGGGGGCGGTCGACTCGACATGCGCTTGGCGATTGGCAACATTGTCGAACTGGTTTGCCCAAACTGCACCGTGCGGATCCTGCGCGTCCAGCGCCTCCGCCAGCCGCCCTGAATACTTCACGTAGTTGTTGGGGTTCCGGTATGGGACCGCAGGCACCTCGACCAACCGCGCGCCGGATAGGCGCAGCATATCCTTTTTCTCCTGGCTCTGCGTCTCAGGGATCACGATCACCGTGCGATAGCCAAGAGCTGCACCCACAACGCTGAGCCCAATGCCGGTATTGCCCGCCGTCCCTTCGACGATCACGCCCCCCGGGCGCAGGTTGCCCCGGGCTTCCGCATCGCGAATGATCCAGAGCGCGGCGCGATCTTTCACCGACTGACCGGGATTGAGGAACTCCGCCTTCCCAAGGATCTCGCAACCGGTCTCCTCGGACGCGCGCTTCAGTCGAATCAAAGGAGTTTTACCGACTGCATCTGGCAAATCGCGGTAAATATACATTGCCTGCTCCTCAGCCAGTGGATCCGCAGCGTTCCTATGTGCTTTGCCCGAGACCCACAAGGGGGTCGCCGGCGCTCCAGTCGGCCTCGATCCGGTCGATCTGCCCCGCCAACCAATAAAGCGACAGCAGCGCCGGACCATTGGTGATCGCCCCGCGGGCAGCGGCGGCCAGTGCCGCGTCGAACGGCAGGGCGAAGGCGCGAATATCCTCCCCTTCGCCAGGCAGACCATGGACTCCACCGCAATCGGAGAGATCGGCCTCACCGACGAAGCTCGTAACCTGTTCCGCGACCACGCCAGGCGAGGGATAATGGGCCGCGATCCGCTCCAAACGGCCGAGGGTCACGCCCGCTTCCTCCAACGCCTCACGCCGGGCGGTCTCCTCGGCCGTGTCCTGGCCGTCGATCCGGCCCGCGATCACCTCGATCAGCCAAGGGTTGCGATCGCCCCGGGCCGCCGGCGCCGGCCGAAACTGTTCGATCAGCAGGACGCGGCGGCTCCGTGCGTCGAAGGGCAGCACCGTCACCGCATCTCCCCAAAGGAAGGTGAAGCGCCTCAACGGCTCTGTCCAGCCACCGTCGAAGCGGCGATGGCGGATATGGTTTTCTTCGACGCTGAAGAGCGCCTGGGCGCGGCGGGAAACGCGGGTCAGATCGACATCCTCCGTCCCAAACCCACTGCCGAGACTGCCATCGACCGGCGGCGCTGCCCTAGCCCGAACCCGCTGCCGCGCGCGCGCCATGATGCCGGACCAAATGTCGTCGATGCGCTCCACCGGCAGATGGCCGAAATGATCCATCAGCTCGCCGGCAGCCTCGTGGGCAATGTCGCGGTCATTGGCATACCAATGGTCAAAGTCCCACGGGGCCTCGCTGACCGCCGGCTTCTCGGTCGGGCGGAAGCACTGAGTGGCCGTCACGCCGCCATCATTCTGCACCTGGATCGGGCCGAGGCTGTATTCCGCTTCCTCGAAATACTGCAGCCGGTCCAGGTCCCCAGGGTTCAACCCATCGAACAGGACGCCGTCGGCGCAGGCGCCCAACCGGGGCAGAAGCACGGGATAGTCTTCTTCGGCATGGCGGAGCGTGGCATGATCCGCGGCGACTGCGGGCCGGAGTGTCCCTGGCGCGACGGGCCGGGCCAAAACCAGCGACAGCAAATCCGGATCCCGGAGTGAGCCGTAGAAGAAAATTGATTTCAATTCGCTACTCCATACACTACGATGTGATTGGACTTGGATGCTGCTCGCTGGAGCGGTGTGATGAGTTTTAGTCCGTAGGGCAATGAGGCACTTGTTTTCGGGACGGCTGCGCTATGTCGGTGATCCAATCGGCGGAGCATAGCGTAAGCAGAGGACAGATGTAGACTGGTTCGCCAGGACTACTGCAACCGGAACAACGAAGACGTGGGCCGGCGACGACCGTGCCAAGAAAGATGACGGAAGCCGAATGGTAAGGAAGCCGACGCATATGCCGACGACCGACATGCTTGCCGCCTATGCTAGCGGAGCCGCCTCTCCGGGCGTGTCGCTCCTTGTGGCGGCGCATTTGACCCATTCGCCAGATAGCCGGGTTGCGGTTTCGCAGATGGAGACAATGGCGGGTTCGTTTTTGGCAGACGAAAGCCCGGCTGAAATGGCGTCGGATGCGTTGGATCGGATTTTCGCGGCGCTCGAAGGCGAGCCGGCGGCGACGATGAATGGTCACGCAAACGGCAAAGTAGCGAACGGCAAAGCGTCGAATGGTTCCTTGCCGGCGCCCGTTGCCGAAGCAATCGGCATCCCCTTCGACAACATTCCGTGGAAGTTCCGGCTTCCAGGTGTTTATGAATACGACATCGAAGGTTTCGCGGGAGAAAAGGTGAGCCTGTTGCGCGCGCGGCCGGGCGCCGGTATTCCGCAGCACACCCACGAAGGCCAGGAGCTGACACTGATCCTGACCGGTGCGATGCGCGATGGAGAGCGTGTCTATCGGGCTGGCGATCTGGCAATCAACTGCGAAGACGATGATCACAAGCCGGAAATCATCGGCGACGAAACGTGCATCTGTCTTGTGGTGATGGATGGCGGCATGCGCTTTACCGGACGGTTTTCGAGGGCGCTGAACTTCCTCGCCGAATAGCTGCGATTAGACGAACAAACCTAGCCGGATTAACCTGCGCAGGGATGGAGCGGGCTATGAACCGTCGACATTTTTTAGCGGTGACAGCAGGAACTGCAGCGGTGGGTATGCACCGACTGGCAAGCGCCCAAGACGGCGCTGCGTTTCGGGAGTTTCGGATCTTGCGCGACGGGTCCGATATTGGGCGGCACCGATTGGAAGCCCAGCGCACTGGCGATGTGTTCACCATGGCCGTCGATATCGACATCCGCGTCCGTTTCCTGGGCATAACGGCCTATCGCTACGAGCTCACCAACCGAGAGGTCTGGCGCGATCAGAGGCTCGAATCCATCGACAGCCGAACCAACGACGATGGCACCGATGATTTCGTCAAGATCATGCGGGTCGAAGACGGTTTGGAAGTCGACGGGTCCGGGCATAGCGGTCTGGTGCCGTCCGAGGCAGTGACGACCACATACTACACCACTGCCTTCATGCAGCGCCGTCCTTGGGTGTCGAGCCAGACCGGGGAACCTCTGTCGCTTGAAACCGCCCAGGACCAGGCCGATGGCCTGACCCGCTGGACCGTGACTGGAGAGCTGGAAACAAGGCTCTATTATGACGAGCGCGGCGAGTGGGTAACCTGCAAATTCGACGCGAGTGGCGAGCCGGCGGAATACGAGGTCATAGACGAGAGCGGCGAGATTGCCCGGCTCTGGGCCGGGGTGTGAGCGTCTTTTCCCAGGTCGTCACGCCCGCTGACGGCCTCGCCTGGGTCACCGGCGCATCGGCGGGTATCGGCCGAGCGCTATGCTTGGAGTTAGCCCGGCGGGGATGGGCCGTACACGCGACGGCCCGGCGACCGGAGCCGCTGGAAGCGCTCGCCGCGGAGGCCGAGGGTCTTTCCGGCCGGATTGTCCCGCAGCCTGGTGACGTGACCGATCAGGCGGCCATGGGGACCGTCGCCAAAGCCGTGACCAGCGAGGGGCCGATGGCGCTCGCCGTTCTGAATGCCGGGGTCTACACCCCAATGCGCGCGCAGGCGTTCAAGGCCGAAACCGCCAAACAAATGTTCGATGTTAACCTAACCGGCGTCGCCAATGCGTTGGAGCCGGTCTTGGAGCATATGATCGCGCGCGGGCGGGGGCATGTGGCCCTGACCGCCTCGGTCGCCGGGTATCGCGGCTTGCCAAACGCGTCGGCCTATTCCGCGACGAAGGCCGGCCTTATCGCCATGGCCGAGGCATTGGCAATGGATTTGGTCGATTTGGGCGTGCGGATCTCGGTCATCAATCCAGGCTTTGTCGAGACCGATGCGACAGCGGTGAACGAGTTCGAAATGCCGTTCCTGATGCAGACTGACCAGGCGGCTCTGCGGATTGCCGACGGTCTTGCGAAGCCCGGTTTCGAGATCGCCTTTCCCCGCCGTTTCGCCCTGATCCTGCGGCTGGTCGGGCTGCTGCCGAACCGCGCCTATATCTGGGCGGTGCGCAAGGCGCTCGGCTGGGACAAGCTAGGCGGCTGACCACACCTAGCTGCTGCTCGCCGGGGTGAGGGCGTCGACCGTTTCTCGATCAAGCGAAAAGCGCCACATGAGAGCGACGGCGATCAGTTTCAGGATGATGGGCACCCCGGCATAGAGAATCGAGAGCGTCATCAGTGCCGTAGGCGTGTTCTCCCCGCCCGCTTGAAACCCAGCTCGTTCCAACGCGATCAGCGCAAGGCCGGAGGAAAAGGCAAGCGCCGCCTTGGTGACCACCTGCCACATGGCAAAGAAGAGGCCCGCGCGGCGCGCCCCGGTCCGCTGGGTGTCGAGCGCGATGACATCGGCCTGGATCGCCGGAGGCAGGGCCAAATCGGCGCCGAAGGCAAAACCGGTGAGGATGGCGATTGCGTAGAAGGCGGCAATGTCGCCTTCCTCCAGGGCCAGGGCTCCGGCGAAGATAGCGCAAGCCCAAAGCATCGCAATGCCCCACGCACGATGCTTCGACAGCCGTCCCGCGAGCCAAGTCCAACCGGGCACCGCCAAGATGGCGGCGAGGAAGTAGGCGATTAGGGCACCGCCCGCGGCCTCGGGCGCGCCGAGGCGGTCGGCCACGAAGAACAGAAACAAAGTGACTGGGATACCGTTGGCCGCCCCGTTTGCGAACCAGGCCAGGATCAGGCGCTGAAATGGCTTGTTCTCTCGCAGCGCCTGCCAACCCGCCGAGACGGTTAGTTTGGCTGGGGGCTCGGTCGCACGATCCGGCGCGAGCGCAAAGGCTACGACGACCGCCAAGGGCAGACCGATGCAAACAGTGAGTGCGAGGGCAGAGAGGCCGTCCCCGCCCTCCCCCGCCGCGAAATAGACGATGGTCGCCGCCAGAGTTCCGGTGATGACCAGCGCCTCGCGCCAGGCGGTCACGCGGGTGCGTTCGGCATAGGTTGACGCCATTTCGGCGCCCCAGGCTGCATAGGGCGTCTGCGCCATTGTCCAGCCGAGAGTAAGGAGGAACAGCCAGATCCCGGCATGGGCAAGGCCCGCACCCTGAGGCGGCATGAAGGCCTGCCAGGTCGCGACGCAGAGTAGTGGTAAGGAAAGTGCCAGCCAGAGGCGGCGACGCCCGAAGCGGCTCTGCGTGCGGTCGGAGATCCAGCCCATCAGCGGATCGGACACCGCATCGAAGAGCCGGATGGCGATCCAGAGCAAGCCAATGGCCGCCAGATCGACGCCGCGCTCCGCGACATAGAAGGGCGTGACATAGCTGAAAAGCGGGAGGTAAAGCGCTGCAAGAAACAACGCGGGCAGCGCATAGCCGAAGAGAGAGAGCGGGGTCAAAGCCATGCCGCGGCAACTGGCGCCGACGTCGCAACGATCAAGGGGCGATCGACCTACCTAAGTGTTTTTCGTCGATTTTTCCGATGCTTGGTCGCGTAGCTTCGATGTCCTGGTTGGCGGGAAGGCGATAGGTCAGGCGCGACCACTCGCCGCATTCGAGTCCATTGAGCCAAAAGGCAGCCAAGAGGGGAGGAACGGGTGCGGGGCGCGTCCGCTCAGCCCTCGCTTTGCTGGCGCTGACGTTGGCGACGAAGACGCACCAATGACCAATGCAAAATTTCGGTCGCCACCCCGACCACAGCGGTCGCCGTCAACGTGATGAGGATCAAAGGCACATTCACCACATGTTCGAAGAGCGGCTGCGCCTCGCCATCCGCGACCCGGATGAAGCTGTCGAAGTCCTTGACCAGCGCGGTCTGCAATGCCAGCGACATCTTCACGATCATGTAGAGCACCCCGGAGAGGGCAACCGCCAGCGCCCCCGCCCAGATGCCATTCGCCACCGCCACGATAAAGCCCCAGCCCTGGCGCACCGAGAGATTGACCGCACCAACAATCGCGCCGGCGAGCGGACCGAGGATCTCAAGCTCCGGCAATTCACGGAGGAGTTCATCAGCCTCGGGTTGCCCGAGGCTCCAATTTGCCGCCCATGCGACAAGCAAAGCGCATAAGATTCGAAAGACCAGCATCACCGCCCCATCATCTGTCTCACCGCCCAAACAAACTGTTAACGCGCCCGGGCGCCTCCATAATACAGTCAGCCTTACGCCGGCCGGCGGACCGCAATTTGGGTCACATCCGTTGTTCCGGCATGGAAACACGCTGCACAGGAGGCCAAGTAGAAGTTCCACATGCGGCAAAATTCGGCGTCAAAACCGAGCGATTGTATGGTTTCCCACCGAAAATTGAACTGCTCGCGCCATTCCCTGAGGGTTCGCGAGTAGCTCTCGCCGAATTCCATCGACCCCGTGACCTCGAGCCCCGCCGCCGTGAAGGAGTCGCGAAGCGCGCTCGGCGACGGAAGCATGCCACCGGGGAAGATGTATTTCTGCACGAAGTCCGTACCGCGCCGATAGCTGTCGAAGAGCTGATCGGCGATGGTGATCACCTGTAGCGCCGCGGTGCCGCCCGGCGCGAGGCGCTCTCGTAGACCACCGCAAAAAGTGGGCCAATAGCGCTCGCCCACCGCCTCGAACATTTCGATCGACGCAACCGCATCGTAGCTGCCCCGCTCATCGCGATAATCGCGCAGCAGGATCTCGCTGCGCTCGGCCAGCCCAGCCTTTTGCAAGCGCTGCGCGGCATAGGCCTGCTGCTCGCGCGAGAGGGTGAGGCCCGTCACATGGACGCCGT
The DNA here is from genome assembly GCA_039513195.1 of Pseudomonadota bacterium. Lineage (GTDB taxonomy): Bacteria > Pseudomonadota > Alphaproteobacteria > Rhodobacterales > Rhodobacteraceae > Thermohalobaculum. The sequence continues at coordinate 23,833 of JBCCRM010000022.1, forward strand.
GCTCGCGGATCGCGTATTCTACGAAACCGCCCCAGCCGCAGCCGATCTCTAACACCCGGTCACCGGGCTTTAGATGCAGCCTGTCGCAGATCGCTGCATATTTGTTACGCTGCGCGGCGGAGAGATCCTCGCCCTGCCCCGTGAAAAGCGCGGAAGAGTAGGTCATCGATGGATCGAGCCAATGACCGTAGAAGCTGTTGCCGAGGTCGTAATGCTGGGCGATGTTGCGCCGTGCGCCACGCCGGGAGTTGGCCCGCAACCAATGGCGCAACCGGTCGTAGGCGCGGATTAGCGCACCGCCTGGAAACCGCCGAGCCACAGTCTCGTTGTTCAGAAGCATCACGTCGAGCAGCGCCTGCAGGTCCGGCGTGCTCCACCACCCGTCGAGATACATCTCCGCGAAGCCCATCTCGCCATCCCGCAAGATGCGCCCGAAGAATGCAGTATTCCCCACGTCGCAGCGGCCAACCGGCCCCTCCTTACTTCCCTGGACACAGAAAATGCGGCCGTCAGGCAAGCTAAATTCGAAGCGGCCATACTCGATTTGACGCACAATCGAAAAGAAGGTTTCGAACCAGCGTGGCAAACTGCGCTGCCCTTCTAAACTGGTCCAGACCGTTCCAACGTCCCCGTCCATCACACCTCACTTGAGCTTCTAGCGAAAAACAACCGGAGCGCCAATGATAATTCCGGTTCTACCCCGTCGGCGAAACGCGTTCCGGATGGGTGTTACCCCGTGGATACGGTCCCGGATAGCGACGAAAAACAGCGCCCCGCAGCCAAAGCCGCAGTGCCTGCCAGTGGATTGCAGCGATGACCTTGAAGGTCATCAGCGGATGGCGCAGCCATTGGCCAAACAGTGCGCGGTCGCTGAGCGGGCGTCTCTGGCCGGTCTGTGTTGCAATAAGGACATCGCCCACCGCATCGTTCTGTTTGATGCGCAGCGACAACCTTTCCCCCGGCATGCGCACCGTGAAGCGATAGGTCTGATCCATCCCGATGAAGGGGGACACATAGAAACCCTTTTGCGTTTCATGGCAATGGGATGTGTTTGATTTCTCACGTAGGGCGAGGGTGTAAGGGTGCTGGTCGCCAAAAGTGTTTTTCACCTCATAGACCACCGCAGTCGGGCGCCCGTCGGCATCCGCACAGAAATAGACCGAGAGCGGATTAAACGCGTAGCCAAAGATCCGCGGGAAGGAGAGGAGCCAGATCCGCGCCGGGGCCGCCATGCCGAGCTCCGCCAAACGCGCCTCGACCCAGGGACGCAATTCCGTCCCATCGCGCGGGCCGTGATCGCGCCGATGAAAGGCCAGCAGGCCAAACTTGTCCAGGGATAGAAGGCGCAGATTGCCGCAGGTCTCGGTCAGGCGGTCGATGTCCAGCAAGAGCGAAAACACCCGGTAGCGGAACTGATGGCGAAAGGGCGTGAGGCGCATATGCATCACGTGGCCCTGGTAGAGGCACGGCACCGGGGCGCCGTCCGCCGCGAGGTCACTCGGCGGCGCGGACATGGCCACCCTCCGCCGCCGCACCGGTGCCTTGCGGGCCGACCAGATCCTTGGCCCAATCCGGACGGGCGCCGAGGGCAGCGGCGACCCGCAGGCCGGCCCGCAGGCCGTCCTCGTGGAAGCCATAGCCGAGCCAGGCGCCGGCGAACCACAACCCGCCCTGCCCCTGCAGCCTTTCCAGTGCCTGTTGGGCCGCAAAGCTGTCGGCATCGAACAGCGGATGCGCATAGTCGTAGGCGCCATGGGTCAACGCGGGATCAGGGGCGTGGCGCGGGTTCAGGCTGACGAAGAGCGGGCGGTCGGCCGGAATGCTCTGCAGCCGATTCATCCAGTAGGTGACCTGAGCGGGGCTCTCCGCCTCCGTCTCCATACCATCGGAGAGGAAGTTCCAGCTCGACCACACGCGCCTCAGCCGCGGCATCAGGGATGGGTCGGAATGGAGAATCGCTCGGTTCTGCGAGGTTCGGAACGCTGAGAGCACCTGTCGCAGGCTGTCGGGCGCATCGGTTAGCAGCGCCTGGGCCTGCGGGCCGTGGCAGGCGAGCAGGATGTGATCGGCGGCAACCACGCTGCCATCGGCGAGGCGCAAAGACGGCTGGGCTCCCCCGGTCACCGAAACGACAGCCTGTCCGGTCGTGATCCGATCGCCCAGCCAGTCACGCACCCGTCCGACATAGGCGCGGCTGCCGCCCTCGACCGTGCGCCAGCGCTGCGCCGGGTTTAGGCCGGTCATCAGGTCGTGGTTGCAGAAGAAACGCAGGAAGTGCTCGGCAGGAAAGTCGAGGATCTTGCCGGAGGAGGTCGACCAAATCGCACTGCCCATGGGTAGAATGAAGCGTTCCCGAAACCAATCGGTGAAGCCCTGCCCCGCCAACCAATCGCTGAGGCTGAGGCCCGCGAGACGCCCGCTCTCCAGCTCTGCGGGGCCCGTTTCGATGAAACGCTTGATCTGTCGCAGGCCGGAGATATGGCGTAGATCCGCGATCCGCCAGCGCTGTGCAAACAGCGTATTGAGGTTGTCGCAGGCGTATTCCACCTGCCCGCCGCGGAGCGAAAAGCCGAACGACATGTCCGACCATTTGGTCGCCACGCCCAGCCGGTCGAACAGCGCGGTCAGATTGGGATAGTTGCGGTAGTTGTAGACAATGAAGCCGGTGTCGACCGGCTGCACCCCGTCCGGGAACACCGCATCGACGGTGTTCGCATGGCCGCCCACCCGGGTATCGGCCTCGAACACCTGGACGTCATGGGTCTCGCCGAGGGCCAAGGCGGCGCCGAGGCCCGAGATCCCGGCCCCGACCACTGCAATCTTCATGTCGTCGGCCCCTCGTCTTGCCGTGCCGCGCGCCCGATCTCTGCCGGGCCGACGCAGTCCGAGCCGCTCATGATGCGAGCCTGTGTTGGTTGTAGGCGTCGAGCGCGCGGGCACGGCCCTCGGCGAGGCCGATGATCGGCTCGGGCGGCGGCGCGGCGGGGTCGAGCCCCCAAGCCCGCGGCACAGCCGCGAAATAGGCGAGCGCGTCTGGATGCGGATTTGCCTTCCCCTCCGCCAGCCAACGGTCGCGATAGGCCGATCGCGGGTCGAATTTCTCAGCTTGCGTGGCGGGGTTGAACACCCGGAAATACGGCGTCGCATCGGGGCCCGAGCCCGCTGCCCACTGCCACCCCATCGCATTCGCGGCGACGTCCCAATCGATAAGACAGTCCCGAAACCAGGCCTCGCCTATCTTCCAATGGGTCAGCAGATGTTTGGTCAGAAAGCTCGCCACCAGCATCCGCACGCGATTATGCATGGTGCCGGTGACATACATCTCGCGCATGCCGGCATCGACCATCGGCACGCCGGTCATGCCGCGGCGCCACCGCTCCGCCGCCTCGCTGTCGCCGGCCCAGGGGAAGGCATCCCAGTCGCCGCGCCAGTTCTCGGACTCGATCTGCGGCGTATGGTAGAGGAGGTGATAGGAGAACTCGCGCCACACAACCTCCTGCACGAAGGTCTCAGCCCCGTCGACGCCCGCACCGGTCAGGCGCTCCATCGCCGCGCGACCGGCATGCCAAACGGTGAGCGGCGAGATTTCGCCATGGGTCAGGTTTTCCGCAAGCTTCGACGTGGCGGGCAGGTCGGTGCGGTCCCTTTCGACCTTATAGGCGGCAGCCCGGTCGGCAATGAACGTCTCAAGCCGGTCACGCGCCGCAGTCTCTCCGACCAGCGCGAAGCGGGCGACGATCTCCGCCCCGCGACCCATGGCGCCGCCAAGCCTCCAGCCCTCCAATCTCTCCGACGCCGGCCAGGACTGGGGCGCCGCGAGATCGCCGGGCTCGGCCAGCGGTTCGGCCAGGCCGCTGGCGCGCACCGCCTTCCAAAACGGCGTGAAGACCTTGTAAAAACCACCGGTTTTCGTCTCGACCGTCCAAGGCTCGAAGAGCAGGGAGGCGTTCACGCTTTCGACCTCGAGCCCATCCTCCTTGAGCGCCGCTTTGATGGCGCTGTCCCTGGCGATTGCGCGCGGATCGTATAGCCGGGACCAGACCACGCGCTTCGCGCCAGTTTCGGCCGCCAGTGCGCGCAGGCAAGTCAAGGCATCGCCGGTCCGCAGCACCAGGTCGCTGCCCCGCGCCCGCAAGCGCGCTGTGAGATCAGCCAGGCTTTCGCGCAGGCGCCATTTCGGCGCGGCGCCGATGCTATCGACCAAGCCGTCGCGCAGGAAAACCGGGATCACAGGCCCGCCCGCCACCAGCGCCCGGTGCCATCCGGGGTGGTCGGCAAGCCGCAGGTCCCGGCGTAACCACAGCAGGGTCGGCGGCGTATCGGTCGTCATCTCTCCCCGTCTCTCGTTTCCTGCGTCGGCGTCGCAGCCGCGCGATACAGTGTGGCACCTTCGCGCAACATCAACCCCAGCTTAAGGGATCTTGCATAAACCTCAGCGGGACTTGCCATGGTGGCGCCAAGTTGTCGCATCACGGTTCCTCAGGTTGTGGCATGGCCGGACCGGGCGGCCCGCCGCCCTTTGTCGACCCGGCCACCAAGTCGAGCAAAGAGGTTGGTATGAGCGTTATTCCCTTCGACCCAAAGCGCCGCCAGCAGCGGCCGCTGAAACCGGCCGAGAGCAGTGGCGGCGGCGAGGCCAAGGCGCGCATCGCACTTCTGGAGCGGGCGCTGATCGCCACCCTGCGGGAGAATGCGCAAAATTGGGCACGGGCTGAGCGGTTGGAGACGCGGGTCGACGAGCTCGAAGCCTTGCTCGAAAGCCACGCCATTGTTCTGCCGGGCTGGGCGCCGCATGATGCGCCCCATGAGGCAGACTGAGCAAAGCCCGCGCAGGTCCATTGCAGACCTCGCCGAGACGGCGGATCCCGATAGCCAGCTGAGCGCGCTTCGCACCGAGGCGATCGCCCAAGCCGGGCTCGCGCAGATCTCGGCCCCTAGGGAAAACTGGGACAAGGCGCGCAATTTCGCCGCCGTGGTCCTGGAGATTTTCAACGACTACCACCTACAGGCGCGGCGCATCCCCTGGCTCGCCAAGCGGGCCTTTGAGACGCGCGATTGGCGCCGATCCGTCTCGCTTAGCCAGGAGCGAATCGCTCTCTTCTCGACGGCCGTGACCCGGGCAACCCCGGTGCTGAACCAGGCCTTGCGCGACACCGGCGGAATAGGCGGTTTCTGGAACACGGCGGAGGAGCAATTCCGCCGCTTGGTCGCCGACCGCTACGAGGCGGATCTGGCGCTCGCCTTCCTCGCCTCGCTGCGCCGGCAGATCTATCAGGACACTTGGGTGCCGGTCGCCTATGACCAGCTCCGCGTGGCCAGCACCGCGACCCAGCCGAGTTTCCTGCGCGACCTGCCCGCTGGCGGAGTTATGACCGAGGCGTTGGTCGAGGAAATGCTTGCCGCACTGTCACTGAACGCCCCGTTTCGGGACCTTTGTGCAGATGCCGCTGCCGTTGCCCGGCGCATCAACGAGGAATTGAGCCTGGGGGGGGAACGCGCGCTCACCTCGGTCGAGGTGGTGGAGGCCGGTTTTTTCCGCAATCGCGGGGCGTATCTCGTCGGCGGGTTGCGCCTCGACGGGCAAGAGCTGAGCCCGCTCGCCCTCGCGCTGAACCACGCGCCGGAGGGGATCTATGTCGATGCGGTGATCCTGCGGGAGACGACGCTGCGGCACATCTTCTCGTCGACTCTGGCGAATTTCCACGTCCCGATCACCGGCTATCATGCGCTGGTCGATTTTCTGGTCAGCCTGATGCCGAGCCGGCCGCGGGGCCTGCACTACTCCACCGTCGGCTACAATCATGTCGGCAAGGTTGCAGTGATGGATCAGATTACGGCGGGTCTGGAGCGGAGCGGCGAGCGCTTGCAGTTCGCGCCGGGGCATCGCGGCTCCGTCGCCATAGCCTTCACGGCGCCGGCCACCGGTTATGTCCTGAAGGTGATCCGGAACACGCCGACCGACAACTACAAATGGGACGTGTTCGACGGCGTCCCAGCGGTCTTGGCGAAGTACCGAAACGTCCATGAGATCAACCGATCGGGCTCGATGCTCGACAACATCATCTATTCGAACGCGACTATGGCTGTGGGCCTATTCGGCGAAGCGGTGCTCGAAGAGCTGATGGAGGCGGCCTGCGAGACCGTGACGCGCTATCGCGACGAAGTGTTTTTCCGCCACCTGATCGTGCAGCGAAAGCAGATCCCGGTGCCGCTTTATCTGGAACGATGCGATAGGGAGGCGGCGGAAACGGTGGTCGTCCGGCTCGGCCAATGCATCCGCAACAATGCTGCGTCGAATGTCTTCAACCGCGACCTGGACGGCCGGAATTACGGAGTGAGCAGCCTGCGTTTCGTGCATCTCTTCGACTACGACGCGGTCGAGGTGCTGACCGAGGTGAAGGTCCGCACCAATCTCGACCGGGAGCCGGGGGAGGAGGATATCCCCGACTGGTTCTTCGAGGAGGGCCCGGTCTTCCTGCCGGAGGAGTTGGAGGCGCATCTGCGCTTGCCGCGGGATCTGCGCCGGCTGTTCCGAGAGGCGCATGGGGAGTTGTTGACCGTGGAGTACTGGACCCGGATGCAGCGGCTGTTGCGGGATGGCGGGGTGCCACGGGTGCGGACCTATCCCCGCTCGACCCAGCTTGAGCCGCCGGAGGCACCGCGGAGTGTGCTGGGTCACGTGCTCGGCTGAGAAAGCCTGCCTCCGGGGCGCCGCGTCCGCCACCCGGCCCTTGGCAATATCGGCGCGCGCGGCGCGCTTCGACATCTTCGCGTGTGGGACCGCCACGAGCGCCACGCGGCATCTCCACACGCGCCGCCACCTGCAGCCCGCCGCGGGTGAGACCGCGCCAGGTTAGGCGGCGTCCGACGCGGCGCCCTGGAGGCCTCAGGAGACAGCGCTACCCTTTCGGCGAGCCGGATCGAAGTTCGGATTGAAGTGAGATCGAGTGGGAAAGGATGGTCATGCGCATGGCAGTCGTGGCAGTTGCGGGCCTTCTGGCCGCAGCCTGTTCGGTAGTGGGCGTGCGCTCCGGCACTGAGGAGCCTCCCTTCACGGTGGTCGAGCAAATCGCGCCGGGCATCGAGATCCGCCGCTACGCCCCCCGCCTCGCTGCCGAGACCGATCTCGGCGAAGCGGACAGCAATGCGGCCCGAAGCAAGGCATTCGGGCGCCTCTTCGACTACATCTCGGGTGCCAACGCGCCGGCGGCAAAGATCGCGATGACCGCCCCGGTCGAGACGGCGACTAGCGCCAGCAGCGGCGGCGCAGAAGAGATCGCTATGACCGCCCCGGTCGAAATCGCGAGCGCCGGGAGCGACCGCATGCGCTTTTTCCTACCCGTCGCCATGAGCCTTCCCGACGCCCCGGTGCCCACCGATCCTGCCGTCCGGCTGATCGAACTGCCCGTCCAGGACATGGCAGTGCTCCGCTACACCGGATCGACCGCGGAAAGCGACACGGAGATCCGGTCGCAGGAGCTTTTGACCGCGCTTGCGGCCACTGACTGGAGGCCGGAAGGCAATCCGGTCGCTTACTTCTACGACCCGCCCTGGACCCTGCCGCCCTTCCGCCGCAACGAAGTCGCGGTGCCGGTCCGCCAACGACCATAGACCCGGCCGAAGCGGCTTGGGGCCGTTTGGCGCACCCCCTGTTCCTGGCCCAGGCCGGCCTATTTCCCTCAGTTCACTGCAGCAACCACGGTCACAGATGCTTACCCGTACACTTACCGCTGTCTTTCACGGCGCCCGATGCCATGCCCTGTTCGGCCTCGGTGTCGGGGCGATGATCCTCGCCCTCTATTTCGGGATGAGCCGGTCGCTCGGGACCCTCGGGGCACCCTGGAGCTACCTTGCCAATGCCGTGCTGCTGCTGCAATTCCCGCTGGCTCATTCCTTGTTCCTTATGCCCGCGGGACACCGACTGCTCGCGAGACTCGGCCCGGCCAACCACGGCAAGACCCTTGCGACCACGACCTACGCGACAATCGCCTCGGTACAGCTCCTGCTGCTCTTCGGGCTCTGGACCCCCTCCGGCGTGATCTGGTGGCAGGCCGAGGGTGCGATGCTGTGGCTGATGACTGGGCTTTTCGGCCTGTCCTGGCTTCTCCTGCTAAAGGCGTCCTTCGACGCGGGGCCGGAGCTGCAAAGCGGCTTTCTCGGCTGGTGGGCGCTGCTCCTCGGGCGGAAACCGAAATTTCCCGAGATGCCGGTGACCGGTCTCTTTCGCCTGACGCGTCAACCGATCTACGTCACCTTTGCCATGACGCTTTGGACCGTGCCCGTTTGGACCCCCGACCAGCTCGCCGTCTCGACGGTGCTTACCGCCTATTGCGTGCTCGGTCCGAGACTGAAGGAGCGACGGTTCGAGCGGATGTTCGGCGACCGGTTCGAGCGATATCGGGAGGGCGTGCCATACTGGATCCCAAGCCTGACCCCCCTGCTGCGGAGAAGCCGGTGATCCGGAACGACCTGACCATCTACGACACTCATGCCGACGCTTGGTGGACCGGCAACCACCGGTGGCTACGCACACTCAACAACATGGTGCCGGGTCGGTTGCGCCATTTCGACAGGGTGGTGCCGGATTGGGAGGGCCGCGACGTCCTCGATCTGGGCTGCGGCGGCGGCTTCATGGCCGAGGCACTAGCGAGCCGCGGCGCGCGGGTCACGGGCGTCGACCCAGCGGCCCAGGCGGTGGCGGCGGCCCAGGCCCACGCGGCCGAGGTCGGCCTGGACATCCGCTACCAGACCGGTATGGGCGAGGCGCTGCCCCTGTCCGACCAATCGATGGACGCGGTCGTCTGTGTCGACGTCCTGGAACATGTCGCCGACCTTTCGAAGGTGCTGGCGGAAGTGCACCGGGTCCTCCGCCCCGGCGGGCTATTCCTCTATGACACCATCAACCGCAATTGGTTGTCGCGCTTTGTCGTGATCACCATGGCGGAGGATGTGATGCGCGTCTTGCCCCGTGGCACCCACGACCCAGCGATGTTCATCCGCCCGGCGGAGCTCGACGCCGCCCTCCACGCCGCGGGACTGACGCCTGGTCCGATCACTGGGCTCGGGCCGTGGGGCGTGGACCGCAGGCTGGATCCGGTCTTCGGGCCGCTGCCCCTGACTGCGGTCATCTATATGGGCCATGCGACGCGCGAGGCATAACGGATGCTGCAAATCCGCGGCCTGTCGAAGAGCTACCAAACCCCTCAGGGTTGGCTGCCGGTGCTGCAGGATGTCGATCTCGACCTAGAGGCCGGGGCGAGCCTCGCGCTGATGGGGGAGTCGGGCTCTGGCAAGAGCACCCTTTTGCACCTGGTCGCGGGTCTCGACCGGGCCGATGCCGGCACCATCGAGGTCGACGGACAGGAGGTGACTGCGCTGGACGATCCCGGACGCGCCGCGCTGCGGCGCGACCGACTGGGCCTGGTTTTCCAGCAGTTCAATCTGGTGCCGAGCCTGACGGTCGCCGACAATCTCGCCTTCCAGGCCCGATTGGCGGCGCGGCACGACCCCGACTGGATCGGGCATTTGACCAGCCGGCTCGGGATCGAGGGCTTGCTGCAGCGCTATCCGGAACAGCTCTCCGGCGGGCAACAGCAGCGCGTGGCGATCGGTCGGACCCTTGCGGTCCGCCCGGGGCTGGTGCTGGCGGACGAGCCCACCGGCAATCTCGACGAGGCGACGGGCGACGAGGTCATGGCGCTCTGCCGCGACCTCGTCGCGGAGAGCGGCTGCGCCTTCCTTATGGTCACCCATAGCAGCCGGCTCGCCGATATGCTCGACCGGCGGCACCGTCTCACAGCGGGGCATTTGGCGTGAACCGATTCCGTTGGACCCTTGCGACGCTGATCGGCCATTGGCGGCGGCGGCCGGGTCAGGCGCTGACCCTTGCGGTGGGGCTGGCGCTCGCCACCGCATTGTGGAGCGGCGTGCAAGCGCTGAACGCCCAGGCGAAGACGAGCTACGACAAGGCGGCGGCGATGCTCGGCGGGCCCACGACGCCGATCCTGCTGAGCCGATCAGCCTCCCGCTTCGGGCAGGAAGAACATGTCGCCTTGCGCCGCGCCGGCTGGAAGGTCTCGCCGGTGCTGGAGGGGCGGGTTAGGGTCAATGAGGCAAGGCTCCGCCTGCTCGGCATCGATCCGGTAACGTTGCCTGCCACCGCCATGGTCTTCGCGGCCGAGGAGGGGGAGGAGGACGGTCCCGATTTCGTCGAATTCCTGACACCTCCCGGCATCGCCTTCATCGCGCCGGAAACCATGGCCCGCCTCGGTCTCTCCCCCGGCGACCGCGCAGTCGCCGAGGACGGGACGGTCCTGCCGCCGCTGGAGCCTCGCAGCACCCTGGCCGACGGGGTGCTCGTGGTCGATATCGGCGTGGCGCAGGGTCTCTTGGATGCGCCGGGGCTGGTCTCCCGCCTGCTGATCGACCCGGATGCGCAACCGGGTACGGCCCCGATTGTCGAGGTGACCGGGGATCGCCTCCGCCGAATCGAGCCGCAGGAGACCGGGGATCTGGAGCGGCTGACCGAGAGCTTCCACCTGAACCTGACGGCCTTCGGGTTCCTGTCGTTCTTTGTTGGGCTCTTTATCGTCCACGGTGCCATCGGGCTCGCCTTCGAACAGCGGCGCAGCATGTTCCGGACGCTGCGCGCCTGTGGTGTCTCGGCCCGCGGATTAGCGGTCACGCTGTTGGCGGAGTTGCTGGCAATTGCCGTTCTCGCAGGCCTCGCGGGCACGGCACTCGGTTATCTGATGGCAGCAGCACTGCTGCCCGATGTCGCGGCGAGCCTCCGCGGTCTTTACGGCGCGCCGGTGGCGGGCGAGCTGTCATTGCGGCCATCCTGGTGGCTGCTTGGCATCGCGATCAGCGCCCTCGGCGCCCTTGTCGCAGCGGCGGGGAGCCTGTGGCGCGCCTATCGCCTGCCGATCCTCGCTGCCGCCCAACCCTATGCGTGGCAGGAGGCCCAGCGAGCCTGGCTCCGCGGTCAGGGTGCCTTGGCCGGCGGAGTGCTTCTCGTGGGTGCCGTGGCGCTGGTATTCGGCGACGGGCTGATCGCCGGCTTCGCCGTAATGGCGGCGCTGCTTATCGGGGCGGCGCTGCTGTTGCCGAGCGTCCTAAGCGCCGCACTGCGCCTCGGCGAGGCGCAATCCCAAGGCGCCGTCGCCCGGTGGTTCTGGGCCGACAGCCGCCAGCAGCTCTCTGGCCTGTCGCTGGCGCTGATGGCGCTGTTGCTGGCGCTTGCGGTCAACATCGGTGTCGGCACAATGGTCGGCAGTTTCCGCACCACCTTCCTCGGCTGGCTCGACCAGCGCCTCGCAGCCGAGATCTATTTCGACGCCACCGATGCGGCGCAGGCGGAGGAGATTACAGACTGGCTCGCCGCCGAGCCTGCAGTGACGGCGATCCTGCCGAGTTGGGACAACGACACGAGGATCGGTGGCTGGCCGGCCGAAGTGCGGGGCTATGCCGATCACGCGACCTATCGCGAAACCTGGCCAATGCTCGAGGCTCTTCCCGATGCCTGGGACAGGGTCTTCGGCGGTGGAGCTGTGTTGATGAGCGAGCAGCTTGCCCGGCGGCTCGACCGCACGGTGGGCGATGGCCTGGATTTGCGCGGCGAGACGGGCGATTGGCACGCGGAGATCGTTGGGATCTACCCCGACTACGGCAATCCGAACGGGCAGCTTTTCGTCTCGGCTGACACGCTTACTCGGCATTGGCCGTCCACCGAGCGGACCGGGTTCAGCCTGCGAGTCGACCCCGGCGAAACCGATGCGTTGGTCGAGCGGATGGTGGCGCGCTTCGATCTCGGCCCGACGCGGATCATCGATCAGGGGAGTTTGAAGGCGGAATCGCGCCGGATTTTTGAGAACACTTTCGCCGTGACCTCGGCGCTGAATGTCTTCACTCTGGCAGTGGCGGCGGTCGCTTTGTTGACCAGTCTTACCACGCTTGGCGCTCTGCGGCTGCCGCAGCTTGCGCCCCTCTGGGCGATGGGAGTGACCCGTCGGCGGTTGGCTCTGATCGAGCTTGGCAAGACATTGTCGCTCGCCTTCTTCACGGCAGTGGTAGCGCTGCCTCTCGGTCTGTTGGTGGCCTGGTGCCTGGTCGATGTGATCAATGTCCATGCCTTCGGCTGGCGGCTGCCGCTGACTGTGTTCCCGGTCGACTGGCTCAGGCTCGCAGTATTGGCGGTGGTCGCGGCGGGGCTCGCCGCCGCGATCCCGGTGATCCGCCTGCGCCGCACACCCCCTGCACAACTGGTCAAGGTGTTCGCCGATGAGAGATGAGACGACAACGGCGATTGTGGGAGCGCCGCAAACCCGCCACCTCCCCCACCCACCCACCCTTGGTCGGTGGCGGGTTTGCGGATGGTTCTTGGCCTGCGCGCTGATCTGGGCGGCGGCCCTCCCTGGGAGTGGGTTGGCCCAGGGCTACGGTGGCCTAAGCGATCCCGGCGAGGGTTTCGCCCTGCCGGACCCGGATGCCTTTCTCACCTTCCCGAAGGACCACGGCGCCCACCCGGAGTTCCGCATCGAGTGGTGGTACGTGACCGCCAATCTTGAAGGGCCGGACGGCACCCCCTACGGCGTGCAATGGACGCTGTTCCGCCAGGCCCTTGCGCCCGGACCGCAGCGGGAGGGCTGGGCCCGGCAGCAGTTCTGGATGGCCCATTCGGCCGTGACCGGCGCCAATTTCCACTATCATGCGGAGACCTTCGCCCGGGGCGGGATCGGCCAGGCGGGGGTGGAAGCGGTGCCGTTCCGCGCCTGGATCGACGACTGGCACATGGCGAGCCTGTCGGACGACCCCGAGGCCGGAATCGGCGATGTCGAGATGACCGCTCGGGGGAATGCTTTTTCCTATCGACTGCGCCTGACGACCGGGGCAGCGCCGGTGCTGCAGGGCGACCGCGGCTACAGCCTGAAATCGGAGGCGGGCCAGGCGTCGCACTATGTCAGTCAGCCCTTCTTCGCGGTCGAGGGATCGATCACGGTCGAGGACCGTGAGATCCCAGTGACGGGTCGTGCCTGGCTCGACCGGGAGTGGAGCAGCCAGTATCTGGCGGCAGATCAGGAGGGATGGGACTGGATCTCGCTGCATCTCGACACCGGCGACAAGCTGATGATGTTCCGGCTGCGGCAGGGGGATGGGGATCATTACTTCACCGGAAATTGGATCACCGCGGAGGGGCGATCGAAGGTGCTCCGGCCGGGCTCTCTGCGGATGGAGCCCTTGGCCTGGACGGACATTGGCGAACGCCGGCTACCCACCAGTTGGGCTATTCAGGTGCCAGGCCATGACCTTGCGATTGAGACCGTGCCGCTGAACCCACAGGCCTGGATGGGAACGACCTTCGGCTATTGGGAGGGGCCAGTGACGGCGATCGGCAGCCATGCGGCGATCGGATATCTGGAGATGACCGGTTACTGACGGCGGCAGGCCTGCGGCGGTGCCGCGTTGCAGGGAGTTCCGCCCGGGCTGCGCCCGGCCGTCCGAGGCGCCGCGGCAAACGCATGCACCCCTGGCACCATCTCGCCCGCGGCGGGCTGATGGGTCAGCGCGGGCGGCAGCGCCGCGGGGCGCCCGCGGCCGTCCCACATGCGCAGATGGCAGCAACCGCGCCGCGGGCGCCGATCCAGCAACCAGCCGGGAGCCCGACGCGGCGCCACCGCGGCCGGTCAGCGCGCGCCAGTCAACCGGGATCGGCCGTGAAACCGGCTGCCCGGATCGCCGCGACGGCTGCCGCCTCGTCATTGTCCGAGCTGTCCCCGGTGATCCCAACTGCGCCCAGGATCGCACCGTCCGCATCCTTGACCAGCACACCGCCCGGCACGGGCACCAGCCCGCCATCGGCCGCCCCATTCACCGCCAACACAAAGTAGGCCTGTGCCTCCGCCCGATTCATGATCGCCCTGCTGCCGATCCCAAGCCCCAACGCGCCGTTCGCCTTCCCGAAGGCGATCTGGAAACGCATGTTCGACGCACCGTCCTCACGCTCGAAGGCTTTCACGTGGCCGCCCGCGTCGAGCACGATGACCGAGAGCGGCTTTAGCCCCATCTCCTGCCCCTTAGCCCGAGCCGTGGCGACGATCTCCCGCGCCTTATCCAATGTCAGTGCCGTCATCGCCGCTTGTCTCCCATTATCTCTGCTGTCTTCCGCGCCGGCCGCTCGATCACCGGGATCGTGCCCCGCACATGACTGCCGACCGCTCAGACCGCCGCCTTCACGGTTTGCCGGTGGGCATGGAGCAGCGGCTCGGTGTATCCGCTCGGCTGGGCGGCACCTTTGAAGATTAGATCGCAGGCCGCCTGGAAGGCCGCGCCGTCGAAATCCGGCGCCATCGGCCGGTACTCCGGATCGCCCGCATTCTGCCGGTCCACAATCTCCGCCATGCGGCGTAAGGTCTGCATCACTTGCGCCGCTGTCGTCACCCCATGCATCAGCCAATTCGCGATGTGCTGCGAGGAAATCCGTAGCGTCGCCCGGTCCTCCATCAGCCCGACATCGTTGATATCCGGCACCTTTGAGCAGCCGACGCCGAGATCGACCCAGCGCACCACATAGCCCAGGATCCCTTGGCAGTTGTTGTCAAGTTCCGCCTGCACCTGCTCAGCCGACCAGTTCTCGCCGATCGCGAGCGGAACGGTGAGGATCGCGCCCAAATCCGCCCGCGCTCGCTGGCTGAGTTGCGCCTGGCGGCCGATCACATTGACCCGGTGGTAGTGCAGCGCATGCAGCGTCGCCGCCGTCGGCGAAGGCACCCAAGCAGTGTTGGCGCCCGCCAGCGGATGGCCGACCTTCTGGTCCAGCATCGCCTCCATCAGATCCGGCATCGCCCACATGCCCTTGCCGATCTGCGCCACCCCCTGCAGCCCGCAGGCGAGGCCGATATCCACATTCCAATCCTCGTAGGCCTTGATCCAGGGTTGGGCCTTCATGTCGGCCTTGCGGATCATCGGACCCGCCTGCATGGCGGTGTGGATCTCGTCGCCAGTGCGGTCGAGGAAGCCGGTGTTGATGAAGGCGACCCGCGATTTTGCAGCGCGGATGCACTCCTTCAGGTTCACCGTCGTGCGGCGCTCCTCATCCATTATGCCGAGCTTGATGGTGTTCCGCGCCAGACCCAGCAGATCCTCTACCGCCGCCATCAGCGCATCGGTATGGGCCACCTCCTCCGGCCCGTGGAGCTTCGGCTTCACGATATAGACGCTGCCGCTGCGCGAATTGCGCATCCCCTCGGTCTTGCGCAGATCCGCCATCGCGCAAAGCGTCGTGAAGGCAGCGTCCATGATCTCTTCGGGGATTTCGGAGCCGTCGGGCAGCGTGATCGCGGGGTTGGTCATCAACGGGCCGACATTGCGGACGAGCATCAGCGAGCGGCCGGGCAACGCAAAGGCCGTGCCGTCCGGGGCAAGATACTCGCGGTCGGGGTTCAGGGCGCGGGTGAAGGTCTTGCCGTCCTTCGTCACCGCCTCGGTAAGATCGCCCCGCATTAGACCCAGCCAATTGCGATAGGTGGTGACCTTATCCTCTGCATCGACGGCGGCGACGGAGTCCTCGCAATCGCAGATCGTGGTCACGGCGGCCTCGAGCACCACATCCGCGAGGCCGAGACTGTCATGCCGCCCGATCGGGTGATCGAGGTTGATGGTAAGCTCGATATGCAGGTTGTTCCGGCGCAAAAGCACGGCGGAGGGATTGGCCGGATCGCCGCGATAGCCGACGAACTGCTGCGGATCGGCGAGGCCGGCGGTGTCTGCCCTCACGGTGACGCCATCCCGCGCCGTAAGTCCTGGGATCAACCGCACCTGCAGCGCGCCATCGACCACCGCCACGCCCTCGACATGGCCCCAGGCGAGCCCGGGTTCCGACAGCGGTATGATCCCGGTCAGATGCGCCTTGGTCCAGGTCACCACACGCCCGCCGCGGCGGCGATCATAGCTGCCCTTGGGCGCCGGCGTACCCAGGGCATCCGTCCCGTAAAGCGCATCGTAGAGCGAGCCCCAGCGCGCATTACCGGCATTGATTGCGAAGCGAGCATTCATCACCGGCACCACGAGTTGCGGGCCGGCCACCCGGGCGAACTCCCGATCGACATTCGGCGTGTCGATGGTGAAGTCCGGCCCCTCCGGCACCAGATATCCGATCTCGCGCAGGAAAGCTGTGTAGGCGTCGTGGTCCACCGGCTTGCCGCGGTTCTGCCGGTACCAATCGTCGATCTGTGCCTGAAGCGCGTCGCGTTTGGCGATCAGGGCACGGTTCTGCGGGGCAAAGCGTTTGGCGATGTCGGCGAAACCTGGCCAGAAGCGGTCCGCTTTCAGGCCCGTGCCGGCCAGCGCCTCGGTCTCCACAAAATCGCGCAGCACCGTGGCGACCCGCAGACCTGCAATTTCGACTTCCCCGGACATATCACCCTCATTCACCGAACGGTCATGCGGGGGCCGATACCGCCGCCGAAAAAAGGGCTCAAGCGATTTGGAACAGAGTTTCGTCTGCCGGAAGGACTCGGGCAGCGGCGTTGCCCGGGGGCCTCAGATGTCGCGATGCACTTTCTCACGCCGTTCGTGCTTTTCCTGCGCCTCCAGGCTCAGGGTCGCAATCGGCCTGGCATCCAAACGCTTCAACGAGATCGGATTGCCAGTATCTTCGCAATATCCATAGGTGCCGTCTTCGATCCGCCGAAGGGCCGCGTCGATCTTCGAGATGAGCTTGCGCTGACGATCGCGGGTCCGAAGCTCCAGCGCGCGATCCGTCTCGGCCGAAGCGCGGTCTGCAAGATCGGCGATGTTCTGCGCCGAGTCTTGGAGCTGCGACAGCGTCTCGCGACTCTCGTCGAGGATCGAGTCTTTCCACGCCTCGAGCTTCCGGCGAAAATAACGCTTGTGCTTGTCGCACATAAACGGCTCGTCATCCGACGGGCGGTACTCAGAGTCGATCGGCGCTTCGACGTTCATAACCGAGATCTTCCCTACGCTCATGCCCACACACCATGCCGAGGTAGCGGTTCTATATGCGCAACTTATTCCGTTGTCACGCCTTAAAACCGTTTAAGAACTGGGATATACCCCGGAATGCGAGGGGATTTCCTCAACCGCCACAGTCATCGCATCCACAGAGTGGAAAACCGGCGTTTTCTCGCGGACCGATGGCGACACCGACGAGACAGGAGCTGAATGGATGCGCTTCGAGGGCACAGCGGACTACGTGGCGACCGAAGACCTGCGCGTTGCGGTCAATGCGGCGATTCGGCTGGAGCGCCCGCTTCTGGTGAAGGGAGAGCCCGGAACCGGGAAGACCGAGCTCGCCCGGCAGGTCTCCGGGGCGCTGGGGCTGCGCCTGATCGAGTGGCATGTGAAATCGACGACCCGGGCGGCCCAGGGGCTCTATGACTACGACGCGGTCAGTCGGCTCCGCGACAGTCAACTCGGCGATCCGCGGGTGCAGGACATTGCGAATTACATAAAGCCCGGCAAGCTGTGGGAGGCCTTCGCGGCCGAGGATCGTGTCGTCCTGCTGATCGACGAGATCGACAAGGCGGATATCGAGTTTCCCAATGACCTGCTTCAGGAACTCGACCGGATGGAGTTCCATGTCTACGAAACCGGGGAAACGGTCGAGGCGCGCCATCGGCCAATCGTCATCATCACCTCGAACAACGAGAAGGAGCTGCCGGACGCCTTTCTGCGCCGCTGCTTTTTCCACTTTATCGCGTTCCCAGATACCGAAACGATGACGCGCATCATCGACGTCCATTTCCCGGGCATCAAACATGACCTGGTGCGCGCGGCGCTGACGCAGTTCTACGAGATCCGAGAGACGCCGGGGTTGAAGAAGAAGCCCTCAACCTCCGAGGTGCTGGACTGGCTGAAGCTCCTGATGGCCGACGATGTCGGCCCGGAGACGCTGCGTGCCGACCCTAAATCGGCGATCCCGCCGCTGCATGGCGCGCTGCTGAAGAACGAGCAGGACGTCCATCTGTTCGAACGCCTCGCATTCCTCGCCCGGCGTCAGGGCGGATAGGGCAGCGCCCTCAGCCCCGCGGACGCGGGTGCAGCGCACCCCATTGCCCGAGCGCCTCGATCACTGCGCGCAGGTTCTGCCCCTTCTCCGTTAGGCTATATTCTACCCGTGGAGGTACGACCGCAAAGACCTCCCGGCGGAGGATGCCATCGGCCTCCAACTCGCGCAGTTGCTTGGTCAGGCTGCGCTGCGTGACCGTGCCGAGACGGCGCAACAGCTCGTTGAAGCGAAGCGTGTTCTGCAGCAGATGGAAGACGATCAGCCCCTTCCACTTGCCGGCGATCTGCTCCAAGGCGCCCTCGACTGGGCAGCCGCCGCTGCAATCATAGCGCTCGAAACGTGGCGTGGCCGGTTCGTCAGAGTGTTCTGCAGTATCCATATCGTGCCTATGGGCCAAAATTGTGCGTACTTGCAGTTCGGTCGCCTCCGGCTCAGATGCCAATGCCAATCCTAGATGTCAAACGGAGTTGACCGCATGACCCTCACCATTCTTGCGCAGATCACCGCCGCGGCCGGCAAAGAAGACTTGGTTCGTTCCGAACTGGAAAAGCTGGTGCCCATCACCCGGGCGGAGGCCGGGTGTCTGCAATACGATCTCCATCTGGACAATGAAGTGCCGGGCTTTTTCGTGTTCTACGAGAACTGGGAGAGCCGGGACCTTTGGCAGACGCATATGAATGCGCCCCACCTCGCGGCATACATGGCCGCGACCGAAGGGGCCGTGGCAGAGTTCGTTCTCCACGAGATGACCAAGATCGCCTGAGCCCGCGCTGAGGCAGGGGCGGCACACCCCGCCCGAGCCGACCCCTGCCAGCCTTGACAGGACCGACCGCCTTGCGAACTCTCAGCATTCGCAGTGCGGTCGCAAAGACGTGTCCCCTGCCAGCAGATGGGGACGCTATGAGATGCAGTGTCGAGCCGCTTCGGCGGGATCACGAAGCGGCCTGGCGCGACCTCTGGGCCGCATATCTCGAATTCTACGAAACCAGCGTCTCAGAGGATGTTTACGCCACGACCTTCGATCGGCTACTCAGCCCGGAGGTGCCGGAGATGGGCGCCTTCGTTGCGGAGGTCGACAGGGCGCCTATGGGTTTGGTTCATTTTATCTTTCACCGTCATTGCTGGCGTATCGAAGATGTCTGCTATCTCCAGGACCTCTTCGTTGCTCCAGAAAGCCGTGGTACCGGTGCCGGTCGCGCGCTGATCGAGGCGGTTTATACCGAGGCGGATCGCCGTGGCTGCCCTTCGGTCTATTGGCTGACGCAGGACTTCAATGCCACGGCACGGCAGCTCTATGACCGGGTGGCGGGCTTGACGCCGTTTATCAAATACGCCCGATGAGCGGAGGCAACCGGGCGACGGCATTGGCCCAATTCAGGCATCTGGCCTTGGTTTTCCTGACCTTGGTTCTTGTGGCCTGCGGCGGCACCCCGGGGCGCGAGCTGCCCTATCTCGCCGGGGAACAGCCGAGCTTTCCCGGCCTCGGCGCCGCCCTGCCCGCGGGCGATACGGCCTGGTCGAACCGGTCTCTCGCAAAGCTGTTCACACGCCTTACCCACGACATGGAATGGGGCGCCAGCCGTCCCCATCTCGTCCGGTTCGAGGGGCCGGTGACGGTCGCCCTGCAGGGTCAGGGCAGCGGGCAGTATGTGAGCTTTCTCGACGGCTACTTGACTCATCTCCGGGAGCAGACCGGGATCGACATCGCCCGCCGCCAGGGCTCGCCCAATCTCTCCGTGCGCTTTGTCGAGGGGCGGCGCTTCCGCAAACTCTTGCCAACGGTGTCTTGCCTGGTGGCACCCGGCGATATCGACTTCGCCACCTTCGTCGACGATCCGCGCGAACATGGCGGCGACGCGCTCGCGAGGCTGGATGGGCTCGAGAGCATCACCATCTTCATTCCGCTAACGGCGCCGCCCTATCTGGTCCGGGGCTGCTTGATCGAGGAGATCGCCCAAGGCCTCGGCCCAGCCAACGACATCTACGGCGTCGGGGCGTCGATTTTCAACGACGATGCCGCCCATATCTGGCCTACAAAACTCGATCTGCTGATGCTGGAGGTGCTCTACGATCCCGGGCTGAGCACCGGGCTCGACCGGCGAGAGACAGAAAGTCGAGCCCTCGCAGTGCTCGACCGGCTCAATCCCAGTGGCCGCGGTGCCCCGGAACTGGCCTTACCGGCACAGACCAGCCTGCAGTCCTGGCGCGACCTGTTGCAGACCGTCTTTGCCCGAGACGCCCGCCCGATCGACCGGCTCGACCGAGCCAGGCGCGCGCTCAATCTGGCGCGACGGACGGCGGAGGGCGGACCGCAGCATTGCCACAGCTTGTTGGCGCTCGGCCGCGCCTCGATCGCCGTGGAACCCGCCGACGCGATTGCGATCCTCGACCGTGCGGAAGGTCTCTGCGCGCAGATCCATGGCGGCGAAGACATCCGGATCGCGCGGTTGAAGCTCGAGAAGGCGAGCGCGCATCTGCGCCTAGGGCAGCCGGCTGAGACCTTGGCACTGACCGGGGATCTGGCCGAGGATCTCGCGGGACATGGTCAGGACGAACGCCTCGCAACGCTCTACGCCCTGCGCGCCCATGCGCTGGAGGCGCTCGGTCAGCAAGGCAGGGCAGCGGCAACGCGGCAATTGGCGCAGGCATGGGGTGGCTACGCGCTCGGCGCCGACAATGAGTCGTTGATCGCCTGGCTCGAACGCTGACCGCGGCTGCGGCACACGGGGCGACAGCGTAGGTCACGGATGCCCGGACCGTGCACCGGGCTTGCCCGGCCTTTCCTTGACGAGCGGCGGGCGTTCCCGACGATGCTCGGATCAGACCGGACCTCGCGGTCCTCTCAGACACCCTTCTGCCGTCCGTATTCCCGAGCGCAACCGCGACGGAGCAGAGCGCCCGCGCGGGACGGGCTGTCCACAGCCCGGCACGCGCCGCAACATCGACCCATCGCCGGGCACCGCCCGGCGATTCCGTTTGGTTCGATCCCGCTCTGGTGCCCTGCCGCGCCACAGGCTACATGCTGGGCGACCAACGCCAGCCTACCGAGGACCCCCATGATCGTCGCCGCCGTTTTCTTCGCCCTCGGCATCGCCATTGGCTGGTCGCGTGCCGCTCGCCGCGGCGGCACGACCGGGGACAAGGTTCAATACGCCTTTGCCCATGCGATCCCCGCTGGTATCATCGGGCTGATAATCTCGGTAGTCCTTGTTCGTTTGGGCGTCTAACCGATGTTTCTAAATCTCTTCTTCGGCCTGAAATCCGCCAGGGTCCCGGTTACGCTCCGCGAACATCTCACCCTTATCGAAGCGGCCGCAGCCGATCTCGTGACCTATGACGTAGACGGCTTCTACTATCTCGCCCGCGCGGCGCTGGTAAAGGACGAGCGCTATCTCGACCGGTTCGACCAAGTCTTCGCCGAGGTCTTCAAGGGGCTCGAAAAGCCGGAGGCTGCGGACGTCGTCGGCACCGTCGACCTGCCCGAAGAATGGGTCCGCCGCCTCGGCGAAAAACACCTCTCCGAGGAGGACAAGGCCCTCGTCGAAAGCCTCGGCGGTTGGGAAAAGCTCATGGAAACCCTCAAACAGCGGCTGGAGCAGCAAAAGGGCCGCCACCAGGGTGGCTCGAAATGGATCGGCACTGCCGGCACCTCGCCCTTCGGCGCCTATGGCTACAATCCCGAGGGTGTGCGCATCGGACAGGACCGCTCCCGCCATCGCCGCGCGGTTAAGGTCTGGGACAAGCGGCAATTCCGCAATCTGGACGGGGATGTCGAACTCGGCACCCGCAACATCAAGGTCGCCCTGAAACGCCTGCGTCGGTGGGCGCGGGAAGGCGCGGCGGAGGAATTGGACCTCCCCGGCACGATCCGCTCCACGGCGGAGCATGGCTATCTCGACGTGCAATTGCGGCCGGAGCGTCGCAATGCCGTCAAGGTCCTGATGCTCTTCGATGTGGGCGGCTCCATGGACGATCATATCAAGGTGGTCGAAGAGCTCTTCTCCGCCGCCCGGGCAGAGTTCAAGCATCTCGAATACTACTACTTCCACAACTGTCTCTACGAAGGGGTTTGGCGCGATAACCGGCGGCGCTGGGATGAACAGACGCCGACCTGGGACGTGCTCCACACCTACGGTCCGGACTGGAAGCTGATCTTCGTCGGCGATGCGGCGATGTCGCCCTACGAGGTCCTCTATCCCGGCGGCGCCAACGAGCACTGGAATGCCGAGCCGGGCGAGACCTGGCTTCGCCGCGCGCTCGCGCATTACCCCTCCGCCGCTTGGATCAACCCGACACCGGAACGGCACTGGCGCTACACTCAATCGATCGGCCTGATCCAAGAGATCGTCGAGGGCCGAATGTTCCCGATGACCCTCGCAGGCCTCGACGCCGCCACCCGCGAACTCAGCCGTTGAGCGTGCTCCGGCTCTAGCCGCCTTCCAGCACAGCGACGACCCGGATCTCAACGATTGCGCCCTCGCGCCGCAAACCGGCCACCTCGACCGCAGTCCAGGCTGGATAGGG
This sequence comes from Pseudomonadota bacterium, assembly GCA_039513195.1. GTDB lineage: Bacteria > Pseudomonadota > Alphaproteobacteria > Rhodobacterales > Rhodobacteraceae > Thermohalobaculum. The sequence continues at coordinate 46,382 of JBCCRM010000022.1, forward strand.
GGCCGAGACGTATTCGGCCCGCACCGCCACGAAGAGATCGAAATGGGCCCTAAGGCCGATATGGTGCGAGGTCATCTCCACGATGGCGGCGCAGGACAGACCCGCTTCCCCCAGAACCGCGCCGATCTTGTCGAAGGCGCTCCGGAACTGCGCTTCGGGGTCCGCAGGCATCGCCCCGTCGGGGCGGCTGCCGGTTATGCCGGTCAGAAACACATGCCCGGCCGAGACGATACCGGGCGAAAGCGCCATCCGCTCCGCCGCCGCCTCGAAGCCCCGCGGCACCAGCGCACGCCTCGCCATCGCCTCTCCTTCCGCTCCCGCTCCTGAAACCCTGCCGTGCCATGTCGTGCTCGGCAGCACCTGCGTCTCGGAAAGGCCGGGCCGGGTCAAGGGTGCGCCAGCACCAGGCGGCAGCCCGGCTTGCCCTTGAGGCGGCGAGGGCTTTCTGCGGATCCTTTGGTGCAACCGCCGCTGGCGGTCTTCCCCAGCCCCCTATGGGCGCCCGCAAGCAGCCCTGCGCTCGGTACCGACGCGCCAATGGGTGCCACGGGCCGCGCGCGCCAGCGGAGCGACGGCGCGCGCCCGGGTTTCGACCCATCCCGGCCCCGCCAGGGGCCGGGATTCCGCGTGGCTGGACAGCGCCATGCCGGCGATCAGGCCACTGCGATCAGGCCCCTGCGATCAAGGCTTCGAGATCCAAAGGCGCATTGACCATCGCAAGCTTGCCATCGCCATCCACCGGCCAGGCGTCCTGCGGCCTATCCCAATAGAGTTCCACACCATTGCCGTCCGGATCGTCCAAATAGACCGCCTCGGAAACGCCGTGATCCGCTTTGCCGGTGATCGGTATCCCGGCCGCCATCACCCGCCGCACGGCATCGGCCAGATCCGCCCTGGTGGGATAGAGAAAGGCCGCATGGTACAGACCAGTATGCCCAGCCGGCGGCGGCGTGCCCCCTGCGCTCTGCCAAACATTCAGCCCGATATGATGGTGATAGCCCGCAGCTCCCAGGAAGGCGGCGCCATTCCCAAAACGTTGCATCACATCGAAGCCCAAGACACCGCCGTAAAAGGCGATGGCTCGGTCCAGGTCAGCGACACGAAGATGCACATGGCCGATGCGAACGGCGGGGCTCACGGGCCGTTTCGCGGTGGAAAGCGGGATCATGGCAGAACTCTCCTCATGTTCGATCAACGCTCGCGAGGATATAACGCCATCGGCGGAGGCCGGCAGACCGGCTCGCCGCAAAAATCCTTTGCGTGGAGAACATGATGGCGAGGATGCAATGGATTGCCGACCTGTTCGCGATGGACGAGGAGACCTGGGCCCGCCATGCCAATCCGCTCAGCGGCTGGACCCGCGTCCCCATTCTCCCCCTGATCTGCCTCTTCCTTTGTGCTCGGGCTTGGATCGGATGGTGGTGCCTGCTGCCAATCGCCCTGCTGTTGTTCTGGACGTGGTACAATCCCCGCGCTTTTCCACCGCCGGAGACCACCGACGCCTGGGCAAGCCGCGCTGTGATGGGCGAGCGGGTCTGGCTTGCCCGCGACAAAGTCCCGATCCCCGCTCATCACGCGCTCTGGGCCGATATCCTGACCTGGGCTCCGGTGATCGGCCTAATGCCCCTTGTTTGGGGGGTCATTGCGATCGAGATCTGGCCGCTGATCCTCGGCCTCGTGCTGACCGTCGGAGTGAAGCTGTGGTTCCTCGACCGCATGGTCTGGCTCTACCAGGATATGGCGACGCAGCACCCAGCTTATGCTGCTTGGCAGCGGTGAGACCGCCAGGCCGCAGCATTCGAAACCGCGACGCCACAGGTGACGGGCCGCGGGCGATCGCTTATATTGCCTGATATGTTCGGAAAGCTGCTCCCCCTCCTCACACTAGCGGTCGCCGCCATCGCGGTTTGGTCTGTTTCGGCCTGGCGCAGCGGTCGGTCATTGCGGCGGGAGTCGCGGCCGCTGCAGAACGACCAGCTCGACGCGCTGATCGAGCGTTTGGCCCAGGCGGCCGATCTGCCATCGGTGCAAGTGCGGCTGCTGGAGAACCCGATCCCGAACGGAATGGTGACCGCAAGTGGCGACATCTATTTGACCCGGGGGCTCTTCAAACATTTCCAGTCGGGTCGACTGACCGGGCCTGAGATTGCCTCGGTGGTAGCCCACGAGCTCGGGCATCTCGCCCTCGGTCATACCAAAAGACGCATGGTGGACATCGCCGGCGCCCAGGCGGCACAGCTTGTGCTGGGCGGGATCCTGGCGCGGTTCATTCCGTTTTTCGGTTGGGCTGTCGCGCGGTTAATGTCCGGGTGGTTTATAGCGAGCCTTTCGCGGAAGGACGAGTTCGAGGCCGACGCCTTCGCGACCGCTCTGCTCATGAGGGCAGGGTTTGGGGCCGATCCACAGGTTCGGATGCTTGAAAAGCTGGGCGGGCTTTTGCCCGCGGGGACGTTAGACGAAGGCCGTAGTTGGCTCGCCTCGCACCCACCTGTCGCGGAGCGAACCGCGGCGATTAAAGAGAATGCGCAGCGTTGGGGCGCAGCAAAAGTCTGAAATCCACTTCTACTTTGGGCCCTGAGGATCAGCGCGCCGCGTCTGCCGTCCGGTGTGTGGCAACGCACAGCCCGCGGCGCATTTCAAACGGGGGTGCCTGTGGCGACGCCGCTGGCGCCAGCCGAGGTGAAAACTGCGCCGATGCCGCAGATCGCCGCGCGCACCATACTATCCACTGCCCAAGACGAGTAACGCGGCGCCCCAGACGGCGCATCCGCAGGATGCGGCGGAACCGCCAGCGACCGGACCTTGGCCAGTACCTCCATCACCCGACCTTGCGCCCAGCCGACCAGACGCCCGTCACCACGGATACACCGTCGAGGTCGGCCACCGTCAGCAGGTCGGCGCGCTGCCCTATCGCGATCTCCCCCCGGTCCGCCAAGCCGACCGCCCGCGCCGGTGTCCTGGTCACCATTGCAACGGCCCCCGGCAAGTCGCCCAGCTCGACGCCGATCTGCATCGCTGCCATCAACAGCGATGAGGGCGCATAGTCCGATGACAGTATGTCCAGCAAACCCGCCTCGGCCAGCTCCATCGCCGCGACATTGCCGGAATGCGAGCCACCCCGCAGGATGTTCGGCGCCCCCATCATCACGGGGATTCCCGCCTCGCGACAGGCCCTGGCCGCCGCCAAAGTGGTTGGGAACTCGGCGAAATCGACGGCAATCTCAACCGAGCGGGCAACATGCGCTTGTGTCGTGTCGTCATGGCTGGCCAGGACGGCGCCGAGCGCTTTGGCCCGGCTGACAACGCCCGCCTCATGGGCGGCACCGACCTCGGCGAATAGATGCTTGTTTGCGGTGATAAAGGCGTCCATCTCGGCATCGGAGAAGCCATGCTTGCCCTGATAATAATGCCGATACTTGACCTCGTCGGCGAATTGGCGCTGGCCCGGCGTGTGGTCCATGATCGACACGATCCGCACCATCGCCTCGCCAGCGAACTCGTCCATCTCCTCCAGAACCGTGTTCGAGCAGAGCTCGGCCCGAAGATGCAAGAAGTGATCGGCACGCAAGACGCCGGTAGCCATGAGCCGCGCGATGTGATCGGCGGCGCCGCGCGCATAGCGCAAACTCTCATGCCCGGCCGAGCGCTGGGTGAGCGTGCCGACCCGGATCGCATCGAAGACCGTGGTGATCCCCGTGGATGCAACCTCACCGTCATGGGCGATCACTGCCGCGGCCCCGGGCCAAATCACGCCAGGGCGGGGACGCAGATGCTTTTCGAGATTGTCGGTGTGCAGCTCAACGAGCCCCGGCGTGAGCAATGCGCCACCCAGGTCGACGGCCCCCGATACAGATCCGGTCCCAAGATCCATATCGACGATGCGCCCCTCAGCCACCACAAGCGAACCGGTCACCACCTCGCCGGCCAACACCATGCGGGCATTGGCGAAGATCTGCGTTGGCCCGGTCTCAAGCGCCGCGACCATTGCCTCTGACATGCGTTTCTCCCTCAGGCCTGCCCTATCCCGCCGGGGCATCGCCTTCCCGCCGGGAATTTCGTAGTGTCCCGGCGAGCCGCCCCAGAGCCTTCCCCCAAAAGGACGCCGCAGTGACTGTGCCGATCGACGGATACGCGCGATATGCCGTTTTTTGGGCGCCGCCGAAAGGGTCTGCCTTGGCCAAAATCGGCGCCGCCTGGCTCGGCTGGGATGCGGAGGCGCGCGCGGCGCCGCCACGGCAAAGGTTGGATCTGCCGGACGGCATCGCCGCGGAGACAATCACCGCCGCCCCACGCCGCTACGGTCTTCACGCGACCCTGAAACCGCCGATCCGGCTCGCCGAAGGTCTGACGCCCGACGACCTCGACGGGGCCCTCGCGGACCTCGCCCGGACCCGCGCCGCCATCGACGCCCCGGGCCTCACACTCGGCGACAGCCTCGGTTTCGTCTCGCTGCGCCCTGCCAAGGCATCTACCGCTCTGGATGCCCTGGCAGCGGCTTGCGTTACCACCCTGGACCACTTTCGTGCTCCTGCTCCAGCCGAGGAGACAGCCCGACGTCGCGCCGCCGGCCTGACCGAACGCCAGGAGCGGCACTTGACCGTCTGGGGCTATCCCTACGTGCTGGAGGAGTTCCGGTTCCATGTCACCCTATCCTCCAGATTGGCTCCGGACGCTGCCCAGGCTGTCGTCGCTGCCCTCACGCCGCATTTCGCCCCCTCCCTCGGACCGGGCCTGTCGGTGTCGGAGATCTGCCTCTTCGGCGATCCCGGAGACGGCGCCCCGGCGCATCTGCTCCGCCGCTATGCCCTGACCGGCTGAAGTGCCCCGAGAAAACGCTGCGCAGCCATCTCCAACGGTCCACTGTTATCGATCACCGTAAGGTCCGGGCCTTCAGGCACCTGTAGACGCGCGCGGCGCAGGCGTTCGGCGATCTCCAACGCATCTTCCCGTCCGCGAGCAGCGAGCCGGGCGGCAAGCACATCGGGCTCGGCAACGATCATCAGCACGCGGATCCGGCGAAACCGCTGCCGCGCCTCTACCAGGATCGCGCGGGAGACATTCACGAGCACGTCGCGCCCCGCCGCGAGATCCTCGTGGATGGCAGCCGGAACGCCGTAGCAGAGGCCATGCGCATCCCAGTCGAGCGCGAAGGCGCCGGCCGCCCGCATCGCCGCGAACGCCTCCGGCAGAACCGCGTCGATAGTCTCACCGCCAGCGTCCGCCGCGCGGGTGACGACCCGTTTGGGGAAAACGATATCCGGCCGTGCCAGGCGTGCACGGTCGATCAAGGTGTCTTTTCCAACCCCGGATGGGCCCACCACCAAGAACAGCGTGCCCGTTTGGCCGGTCACCGCGGCACCTCGACCGGCGCAAAGGCACTGACCTCGACCTCGCGGTCGGCGACCCGCAACCGCGCCGCCTGGTCGTGGAAGATCCCGACGATGGCGGTGCGCCGCGTCTTCGCTTCGTCGATCAGGGTCAGGACGGTTTCACGGTTTTCGGCGTCCAGGCTGGCCGTTGGCTCGTCGAGCAACAGCGCCGGATAGTCATGGGCAAAGCCACGGGCAATGTTCACCCGCTGCTGTTCTCCGCCGGAAAAGGTAAGGGGGCTGAGCCGCCATAGCCTTTCCGGGATCCGGAGGCGGCTCAGCAGCACCCTCGCGCGCTCTTCGGCCGCGGCCCGGTCCCGCCCGAGCGCGAGCAAAGGCTCGGCCACCACCTCCAGCGTCGAAACCCGCGGGAGGACGCGCAGGAACTGCGACACATAGCCCAGCACATCGCGGCGCAGGGCGAGGATTTGGCGGGGATCGGCCTGGACGATATCGACCCCGGCGATCCGGATCGCGCCGGCACCGGCAAGATAGTTGCCATAGATCATGCGCATGAGGGTCGACTTGCCGGCGCCGGACGCGCCCGTCAGCGCCACGCATTCGCCGGGCGCCACGCTCAGGTCGGCGCTGGCGATCACCGGGATGTCGACGCCGCCCTGGTTATGGAGCGTAAAATGCTTGGCCGCGCCCTCGACCTCGATCATCGGAGATGCCGTCATACCTGACCCCTCCCTCAGACCTGCAGGACCGAACTGACCAAGAGCTGCGTATAGGCATGCTGCGGATCGTCGAGCACCTGGTCAGTGAGCCCGGCCTCGATCACATGACCGTCCTTCATCACCAACAAACGGTCGGCGAGCAGGCGCACCACTGCCAGATCATGGGTGACAATGATCGCCGAGATGCCCAGATCGCGGACGAGCCGCCGGATCAGGTCGAGGAGCCGCGCCTGCACGCTGACATCGAGACCGCCGGTCGGCTCGTCCATAAACACCAGCCGCGGACTCGTCACCAGGTTGCGGGCAATCTGCAAGCGCTGCTGCATGCCGCCTGAGAAGGCAGCCGGGCGGTCGTCGATCCGGTCGGCAGGGATCTCCACCTCGCGGAGCCAATCCAGTGCCGCCCCCCGGATCTTGCCGTAATGGCGTATTCCAGTGGCCATCAACCGCTCGCCGATATTCGCGCCGGCGGAGACGGTCATGCGCAGCCCGTCGCGCGGGTTCTGATGAACGAAGGCCCATTCGGTGCGCATCAGGCGGCGCCGGCAAGGCTCTGCGAGTAACACCGTATCGACCAGTCCGCCCGCCCGCGGCTCGTAGAGGATGCGGCCGCAGTCTGGCGCCAAATGCCCGCCCAGGCAACGCAGCAGCGTAGTCTTGCCGGAGCCGGACTCGCCCACAACGCCCAGGACCTCGCCGGGCCAAAGCGAAAGCTGGACATCCCTACAGCCGATCCGTTCGCCATAGAACCTCGATAGCCCATCGACGGTCAGCAGGGGCTGCTCTGCGGAGACGCCCGCCTTCCGAAACCCTCCCCCACCATGGGGGGAGGGCTTTTCCAAGGCGAGATCGGCAGTCATATCGGTGCCTCGCCGCTTGCCGGAACCTCGGAAAGCGCCCAGTAGACCGGCAGACCCCGGCGCCGGAAACTCTCGGCCTCACGGTCGGCACCGTCCGACGGGCCGCCGATCCGCAGGCACCCATCGCAGCGCTCTGCAAGTGCGAGCGACATGGGCATCATGATCTCTTCAAAGCGGTCATCGCCGGCAGCCTCGATGATCGGCAACGCCAAATTGACGCCGATCACGGGCACATGACCCCGCTCGAAGAGCAGGAGCGCCGCTTCGTTCATCGCATGTAGGTTTGCGCGGCGCGTTATCTCATCTGCGCCGCAAGAGGTATAAGGACCGGCGACCATGATCCAACTCATCGGCCGGTTTCCCGATCAGGTGGGCTCATCTATGCGCCTCCAAAAACGGAAGAATTGCGTTGCGGGATGCATCTTGCGCGTCCCCATGGAGCGGGTGGCGAGGACAAGCGACGCTATACCGCCGAGTGAATGTCGCACCAATGCCAAGCGCAGTCGGCAGGCCGGGGCAGCAGTGGCCACCGATGGCGACGCCGTCCCCTTTGCGCCCTGCCCGGTCTTCACGATGGATCCAAACCGTCGGTGTCATAGGCCAGCATCCTCGTAGGGCGGGCTCATGGCGCCGCGATGGCCCGCTGCCCGGCGCGCAGCGCAATGGCAAGTGTCGGAACAGACGAACATGCGCCCGCCCCGGTCGTCGATGATCACCTCATCCAGATAGCTGTCAGTCGCTCCGCAGAGCGCGCAGTTCTGATCCACCCCGCCCGGGTCGAAGGGGTGATCCTCGAAATCCAGGCTCACCACCTGGGTGTGCGGCGGCAGGGCGTAGATCCTCTGTTCCCGCCCGGCACCGAAGAGCTGCAGCGCCTCGCAATCGTCAAGCTTCGGGTTGTCGAATTTCGGGATCGGCGAGGGATCCATGACGTAGCGCTGCTCCACCTTCACCGGATAGGCATAGGTGGTGGCGATATGGCCGTGCTGCGCGATGTCCTCGTAGAGCTTCACATGCATCACGCCGTATTCCTCCAGCGCGTGCATCTTCCGGGTCTCCGTCTCGCGTGGCTCTAGGAAGCGCAGCGGCTCCGGGATCGGGACCTGATAGACGAGGATCTGGTCCTCGGTCAGCGGCGCCTCTGGGATGCGGTGGCGGCTCTGGATGATCGTCGCCTCGGCCGTCTCCTCGGTAGTCGCAACGGCTGCGGTCCGTTCGAAGAATTTGCGGATCGAGACGGCATTGGTGGTGTCGTCGGCGCCCTGATCGATGACCTTAAGCACATCCTCCGGCGTCAGGCAGGCGGCGGTGACTTGTACACCCCCAGTGCCCCAGCCATAGGGCATGGGCATCTCGCGCGAGGCGAAGGGCACCTGATAGCCCGGTACGGCCACGGCCTTAAGGATCGCCCGGCGGATCATCGCTTTGGTCTGCTCGTCGAGATATGCGAAATTGTAGTCCATCGTATTCATCAGGTTGTAGAAACTCACTGGCGTGGCTGATGCGGTGACCCTGGCAATAGGGCTTCCGATGCTATTCGGTCTGGTCGGTTCAGGTTGAGCGGTCGATCCGCCGCGATGCCAAGGTGAGACGCCAAGACACTTCCGGATCTGACGGCATCCGGGGCGTGCATTAGGACTCTGAATCGCGCGGAGACACTGCAGCTCATTCCGCGGCCTCCCGGCTTGCCATTAGCGCCTCTCGCCGTAGTTTGCGGAGCAGCTCCAACTCCGACTGAAAATCTACATAGTGGGGCAGCTTGATGTGCTCCAAAAAGCCGCTGGCCTGGATATTGTCGACATGGGCGACGACGAACTCTTCATCCTGCGCCGGTGCGCCGGTGAAGTCCTCACCCAACTCCTCCCAGCGGAGCGCGCGGTCGACCAGCGACATGGCCAGAGCCTTCCGTTCGCCTTGCCCGAAGACCAGGCCATAGCCGCGGGTGAATTGCGGCGGCTCGGTCTTCGAGCCCTTGAATTGGTTCACCGTCTCGCATTCCGTGAGTTCGATCTCGGCGAAAGTGATAGAGAAGCCGAGTTCGGGGATCTCGACCTCCACCGCCACCATGCCGACGCGCAACTCGCCGACAAAGGCGTGGGTGCGGCCGTAGCCACGCTGCGTGGAATAGGCGAGGCCGAGCAGGAACCCCTCGTCGCCGCGAGCCATCGCCTGCAGGCGCAGCGCCCGTTCGCAGGGGAACTCCAGCGGCTCCCGCGTCAGGTCTGGCGGTTCGGCGCCAGTGTGGCGTTCTTCCTGGATCAACCCCTCTTCATTGAGGAAACCCACCACATGGGGCGCTGTCCGGTCGCCGCAGTCGGCCGTAGGGGCGTGCGGCACCTCCCCATCGGCGGCCAGCGCAAAGTCGAGAAGCCGGTGCGTATAGTCATAGGTCGGGCCGAGAATCTGGCCGCCGGGCACGTCCTTGAACACCGCCGAGATCCGGCGGTTCGGCGCCATCTCCGCCGTCTCGACTGGCGTGGTAGCGCCGAAACGGGGCAGCGTCGTGCGATAGGCGCGGATCAGAAAGACCGCCTCGATCAGATCTCCGCTCGCCTGTTTGATCGCCAGCGCCGCCAGGTCGGGATCGTAGAGCGAGCCCTCCGCCATCACGCGGGCGACGGCGAGCCGCATCTGCTCGCGGATCTGCGCGAGCGACAGCTCCGGCACCGCAGGATCGCCGCGCCGCGCCTCCGCCAGCCAGGCATGCGCGTTTTCAATTGCGCGCTCGCCTCCCTTCACCGCGACATACATCGGCGTCAGCCTCCAATCCGGATCGACCGCGGCAGCCCCGCCAGGCGGGACCCTGCGGTGAAGAAGAAATCGAGCCCGAGCGGAGATTTTCGGGCATTGGCTTGGAGCATCGGCACCGCGTCGGCCGGCAGCAGCGGCGACCAGGACTGCGCTTCCCGGATGCCGGGGCCGCTCAATGTCAGTGTCGCGCCGCCATCCAAGCCAGCCGTCTCTACAATCAACGTGGTTGAGCGGTCCGGGAATTGTGGCTCGCCCTGCGGCCAAGCCTCGATTGGCAGCAACTCCTCCCATCGCCCAAGGGCGAATTCCGCCTCCGCCCGGCCGACGGTTTGAGGAGCGTTTGTATGAAAGAGCAGCCACGCCGCCGAATCGGTTCCGCGCAGTCTCTCCGGTAGCCAGAGGGGCGTCGTCGCATCGGCGAGCGTGAGGAGCAATGCTGCCGCAGCCGCCTCGAGGGGGTGCGGTGGCGCTACAGGGTCGATCGATTCGATCCGGCCTGGCCGCGACAGTGCCCTGAGCATGGCGCGGAAGGAGGCGGCCGCCTGCCTTGGCCGGTCATCGAACGCACCGGAAAGGTCGGGCGGTGCCATCAGCTATCCCCCCGCGCAAGCGTGAAGAACTCGACCTTCGTTGCCGCGGCCTTCGCCGACCGGTCACGCGCGGCTTGCTCCGCAGCATCCGCCAGCGGCTCGATGACTTGACGAAACATGGCTTCTGCCTCAGCTTCCTCCTGTAGCAACGCGTCGCAAAGCGCTGCTATCTTCGCTTTTTCACGGCTCCGGCCCGATACGATGGCATGGCCAGTGGTGCCGCCCTCCAACTGAAGTGCACAGCGGGTAACGGTCATTTCGCCGAGATTGAAGGCGTCGCCCGTTCCTCCGGTCCGACCGCGCACCATGACCGTGCCGATCTCCGGCGTGCGGATCCAATTGAACTTAGGGTCGCGGCCCGTCGCCCGCCAGACAGCGACCAGAACAGGCTCCGGCGCCCGCGCGAGAACACTCATCCAGCGTTGCCGGGGCGCGGTCTGGTCCGGCTCGTTCATCGCGCGCGCCCTTGCGTCCCACCGCCCCCCGGCGCAGCCTCTCGGCAGACACTTGCCTGCCGTGAAGCAGCCAAAACGCAAGGGTGATTTCCCGAAACTGGACCATCGCTATATTTGTCGGATATACAACGAAGCATGCTATCTATCCGTTGACGAGATATCTAGACCACTATACAACCACGCCAGTTTGTAACATTCTTGCCGATGAGGCGCAATCGCCTGAACGGTCAACAGGAAGAAGTTTTCGTGACGATGTCTGACGCAACTTCCCGGCCTGGAACACTTTGGCGGCGCATCCACGATACATTGTCTCACGAGATTGATGATGGGCGCTATCCCGCAGGTGCGAAACTTCCGACCGAAGCGGCCTTGGCGGAACGGTTCAGCGTCAACCGCCACACGGTGAGACGCGCGCTCGAGGCACTTCGCGAAGCGGGCCGCATCCATGTCCGCCGAGGCGCCGGAGCATTCGTTACGCAAGGGCGGTTCGATTACGCGATCGGCCCGCGGACGCGGTTCTCCGCCAATCTCGCGGAACTCGGCGCCGCACCGAACCGGCGGATCATCCGGCTGGAGACCTTGCCGGCCGACCAACAAGAGGCGGAGAGGCTGGGGCTCGCAAAGGCGGCGCCGGTTATCGTTGCCGAGAACATCGCCGAAGCGGATGGTGTCCCAGTGATTTACAGCCGAAACACCTACCCGGCTGACCGTCTGCCCGGTCTCTATGGGGCGCTACGGGAGGTCAACGGGATCACCAAGGCGCTCGCCAAAATCGGGGTCACCGACTATCAGAGACTGTGGACCAGGATCGTCGCCGAACGCCCCGGGGCGATGATCGCGCGCCATCTTAAGATGCCGGAGAACCACCCAGTCTTGCGCACCGAGAGCCTCAATGCCGACCCACATGGCAGAGCGGTGGAGTATGCCAAGGCATGGTTCTGTTCTGACCGTATCGCGCTGGTGGTCGACAAATCGAGTTTTGGGTAGCGGCCAGGCGAAAGGGGAGAGGATGGCAGCGGCAGCGGAAGTCTCGGAGACATTGCTGATGGCGGGTTGGGAGCTTCGCGACGACGGGAAAGCTCTGGTGAAGACCTACAAATTCGCGAATTTCCGGGACGCGATGGCTTGGATGATGCGCGCCGCCTTCGAGGCGGAGGCAGCCGATCACCACCCGGAATGGGAAAACGTCTACAACCGCGTCGCCGTAACGCTGACAACCCATGATGCCGGCGGGCTCACCGCGAAAGATACAGACCTCGCCGCGAAGTTCGATGCAGTGATGTGATCGCCCGCTTCAGAGCGCAGGGCGGAAGCTAGGCGACCTCCTGCGGCGCAGAGTTTTTCTTGCCCACATGTTTGGTCAACATCCCCAGGAGCTTGGGCCGGCGCACCGGTTTTGCCAAGTAGTCGTCCATTCCAGCGGCGAGGCAGCGATCGCGGTCGCCCTTCAAGGCATTTGCGGTGAGTGCAACGATCGCCGTGTGGCGACCGTTGTTCCGCTCGATCCGGCGGATAACCTTCGTCGCCTCCAACCCGTCCATTTCCGGCATCGAAACGTCCATGAAGATCATGTCCGGTTGCAGGTCCTGATACATGTCCACTGCCTGTTGGCCATCTGGCGCAAAATGCAAGGAAAGCCCCAGATCCGACAGCAGCTTCCGGATCACGAGTTGATTGGTCTGATTGTCCTCGGCGACGAGGACAGTCGCGCCATCCACCCTCAAAAGCTCCTGGTCCTTCTCCTCGGTATCGCGCTGATCGGCGGACGTCGTGGACTGCGCTGAACCGCCGGCTTCGTCGCCGGCCTCGCTATCCCCTGGGCGCAATGCCACCGGTGCTGCGACGTTGCCGGAGATCGAGCGATCCGGTGCCGCCACGTCTTCGGCCTTCGCGACAGCCGCCTCTCTCTCCGAATCCGAGGTTGGCTCGGTGCCGGCCGAGGCGGCGCCGGTGCTGTCCGGTCGAGAGCCGGCGATGACGCGGGACAGAGCCTGCATCATGCGAGACGCGCGCAAAGGCTTCATCAGCCGACCCGCGAAGAGGCGCTTTTCGCGCAGCTCCTCCGCCGGATCGGTATCCTCGGATGACATCATCACCATGGCTACGTTCGGATCGATCGCGCGCACTGCCTCGGCCAATCCCGGCGCATCGCCATCGGGGAGCGTCCGCTCCATTAAGATCAAGTCGTAACCCTTACCCGATGCCGCGCGGGACCGGACGCCCTCCAGCGCGGCGTCCGCCCGCTTCGCCGTCTCAACCACCATGCCCCAGCGACCCAGACGCTCCCGCAACATTTTGAGGTTCGCCTCGGCGCCGTCGACAGCCAGGACCGCGCAACCGGCCAAATCCGCAACAGGGTCGCCATCCTGATCGCTAAGATCGTTCACCGCCTCGAGCGGGATGCGAAGGGTGAAGACTGTGCCGCTCTGAACCTCCGATTCCACCCAGATATCGCCATCCATCATCTTTACGAGGCGTTTGGTGATGGCGAGGCCAAGCCCCGCCCCGTCGAAACGGCGGGACATTGCCTGGTCCGCCTGGATGAACTCTCCAAAGATGTGGGGAAGCTTCTCGTCCGGGATGCCGACACCGGTATCCGCGACGGCGATTTCCGCAACGGCCTGATCGCCTTGCACCATTCCCTTCACAGACACCACCACGCGACCCTGCTCGGAAAACTTGACGGCGTTCCCGACGAGATGGCTGAGGATTTGGCTAATGCGACCGGCATCCCCGCGGAAGCTTTCGGGAAAATCGGGGTGGTAGTCGAGGATCAACTCCAAGCCCTTAACGCCCGCCCGCCCCTTCTCGGACATCAACACCTCCTCGCAGACCCGGAGCAGATTGAAAGGTCGGCGTTCTAGGCTGAGCCGGCCCGCTTCGATCTTCGAGAGGTCGAGAATGTCGTTGACGATGTGCAGCAAGGCCTCGCTCGAGTCGCGGATGGTATCGGCATAAAGGCGCTGGCTGTCGTCCAGCTCCGTCTCGCCGAGGAGTTCGACCATCCCGATCACACCATTCATCGGCGTCCGAATTTCGTGGCTCATATTCGCGAGAAAGGACGATTTCGCCCGATTAGCCTGTTCGGCGCGAGCAGCTAGTTCCATCGCCCGCGCCTCGGACGCTGCAAGCCGGTCACCCATTTCCCGCCGCCGCGATATGTCGCGCTGCGAGCAGATATATCGGGTGAGAAGGCCACTCTCGGCCTCAACCGGGCTGATCGAAACATCTGCCCAATAGCTGCTGCCATCCTTGCGATAGAGAAGGACTTCGCAGGTGAATGGTTCTCTTCCTTGCATGGCGCCGAGTAGGGTTTTGCCGGTTTCGGGATCGGTCTCACCGCCGATTTGTACACGGAGCGATCGCCCGAGCAACTCACCGAGCCGATAGCCGGTTTGATCCAAAAAGGCGCGGTTCGCCCAGGTTAGCCTGCCGTTCGCATCGGCGATTACGATCATGTCTTGAGTATGCTCAGCGATCTCGGCCAGGTCTCGGGCGCGCTGCTCCGACGCCTCGATTTCCTTCTCGGCGGCCAAAAGCTGCTTCGCCTGCGCATTTTGCCGGCTGATATCGGTGAAGGTGAGCACCCAGCCGCCATTGGTCCGCCGGACCACCGAAACCGCGATGGTCTTCCCCGTTGGGGTATCGATTGAGTCGCCATCGTAGGCACTGACCGAGACAAGATGCCGATCTTCGATCTCCCGACCATCGAGCTCCGCCATAACCTCGTGGATCTCCCGCCCCAACGGATCCCATCCTCGGGGCAAGTCGAAAAGACCGCCGACGCGGGCATTCGCCTGCACGCAGATTTCCTTGGCGTCGGTGAGAATGAGGCCTTGGCCCATCACCGACACCGTCTCTGCGAGTTGATCGGCAGACCGGGCGACACTGCGCTCCATGGGTCGAAAGATAAGGGCACCGATCCCGATTAGACAGCCGAGCATCAGAGCAAGGAGAGCCGTTTGCATCATTTCGAGACGATTGCCTTGCGCCAAGATCTGCGCCTCGTGCAGGGCAACGACATGGTCCAGGTCACGGATGAGACCGCTTTCCGAGAGATCGATGATCCGCTGCACCACCGCCGTAGCGCCTGGCGCCGCGGGATCGGCCTGAACCGCGGAGAGATCTGATAGAAATTGCTGCATCCGCTCGTCGAGCGGGGCGCGACCGCCGAAATAGACCGCACGCAGCGCATCGGGCATCGTCCTGTCGGCCCCGCCGGGCCGCAAAATGCGCTCATGCAACGACTGCAGCTCGGAAATCGTGCCGGCAAGGATCACCGACAGAAGCGCGGTGTTATCGATCACTGTGAGCTGGTGAGCGAGCGTCGTCGCCCGATGGATCAGCATATGCTGGCGGCTCGCCTGACCGATCTCCCGCGCCATTTCCGCCTGCGTCTGGATCTGCCCGCGCATCGAGAGAAACCCACCGACGGCAAGCACCGCAATAATCGCGAGCCCGGTCAGATATTTCACGCGCATTCTGCGAGTGAAGCTGCGCTTCATGCCGATACCTCTCGGCTGTAATCAGGCGCCAGACCCTGCCTCGTTACGGAATTGCAACCAGGCGCTTTTGCAAGAAAAGATGGTTGCGGTTATCAGCGCGACGGTAGTGGATGCGGTCCACGCTCTGACGGATCAGCATCCATCCCCAACCCCCTTCCGGGAGTTCATCTATCGCTACTGCGAGGTCTGGACCCAGTAAGACGCCATCTCCCGAGACGGGGTCGTCGCCTGGCTCCTGCAGGTCCACAACGGTTTCCCTAAGCACCTCGATGATTGATTGCGGCAGCGGACCGCCCTCATCCAGGATGCAAACCGTCGCTGCGCCGCCGTCGAACCACAGCGCCACACTGACCGGATGCCCACGCTCAGATGCATAGGCATGCTCGATCACATTCGTGATGCCTTCCGTCAAGGCGATCCGCAGGTCATCCACAGCTGCCTGTTCGGAGCCATCGCTGCGGCGACAAATCGCGCTGCAGACGGCTTCGACGGCAGGCCCAACCGCATCTAGGGCGCTGTCCAGCTGCTCGACATGCTTCGGCGCCTCTTGCGGAAACCAAGGGATGCCTGGCTCACGCGGCAGGGACAGCGTCATGGATCTCAAAGACGCGGTTCATCCGGGTAAGGGCGAAGACCTTTTCCACCGCCGGACCGAGGCAGGCGAGCTCCAGCGATCCACGGCCATTCACCAGTTTGTAGATGCCCACCAAAGCGCCGAGGCCTGAGCTATCGATGAAATCTACCTTGCTGAAATCGAGAACGAACCGTGTGCTTCCCGCATCGATCAGTGCGACCATGCCATCCTTAAACTCCGGAGCGACTGCTGCGTCGAGCCGGTTGGCACCGATCTTGACGATTGTCTTGCCGCAGGCACTGCTGCTCGTCATTAGCATTGGGGGCATCCTTACATTGGCATGCGTTGGTGGTGCGGAGCCTAAGCCGCGGAGAGTTAAGAGATCGCGAAGTCGTGAAATGCACTCCCTAACCTCCCCTTAAGCGGCTGCTGTCATCGTCCGCCCGCAGCAAATCGACGGTGAGCCGGGGTACCGACGCCCAATGAAGCAACTCTTGAAGGACGAGGCGCTACCGAAAGCGGTAACCAGAATCACGCGCATCCTTGTCGTCGATGACTCGAAGACGCAGCGCTTGTTGATCTGCGCCCGCCTGCGGCGCTGGGGGTACCATGTCGTTGAAGCCGCCGACGGAGCCGAAGCGCTCGCGATCCTGAAAGAGCAGCCGATCAATCTCGTCCTCAGCGACTGGGTCATGCCAAAGCTGTCCGGCCCTGAGCTCTGCCAGGCGATCCGCGCGGAGGATTGGGCCCGCTACATCTACGTGATCCTGCTGACCACGAAGAACCTGCGGGAAGATGTCTTGACCGGCCTGAGCGCGGGCGCTGACGACTTCCTCTCGAAACCGGTCGACGAGGGGGAGCTGCACGCCAGGCTGCAGGCCGGACAACGCCTGCTGATGATGCAGGACGAATTGATCGAGAAGAACAGGCAAATCACTGATGCTTATGCGGAGCTGAAGACTCTTTATGAGAGCATAGAGCGTGATCTCCGCGTGGCGGCAACCCTCCAGCAGGAAGTGGTGCCGCCGCAGCTTAGCGAGGTGAACGGCAGCCGGATCGCGGTGCATTATCAGGCGGCGGGCCATGTCGGCGGCGACCTTGTCGGCTTCTTTCCAATTGGGTCGACGGGCCTCGGCATCTACTCGATAGACGTCTCGGGACATGGCGTGGCCTCCTGCCTGCTGACGATCCGCCTCGCGCAGCTCTTCAATGGGCGCGAGCTCGATGATAACATCGCTTTGGTGTCGGATCTGGACGGGGGATTTGCGGCGCGGCGGCCGGAGCAGGTGGTGCGGGACCTGAACGATCGGTTCTGTTCGGGTGAGGAGCATGACTTGTATTTCACCATCGCCTATGCGGCGATGGATCTCGCGACAGGCGAGGGGTCGCTGGCCGTCGCTGGCCATGGTGAGCCAATCCTGCTGAGCGCCGACGGAACCGCGCGCTTCCTCTTTGCGTCTGGTCCACCCGTCGGCCTACTGCAAAATGTTGACTTCGAGGCACAGCCGATCCGACTCGCGCCCGGTGATCGGCTCTTCCTCTACTCAGACGGCATCACCGAAGCGCGCAACCCGAGCGGCGCCATGGTTGGCGACGAGACGTTGAAATCGGTGGTAGAGACAACAGCCAAAAAGGACATTGCCGAGGTGCTGCCGATGGTCATGCGCGCGGTCGACGTGGCGACGGAGGGCGAGCCATTCGACGACGACGTGTCTGCGATCGTGCTCGAGCTGACAGCGACACAATAGCCAGCTACAAAGGCGTCACCATCCAGGCGCGCGCCACATCGCTTCACGGCGAGATGCAGCCTGCGCTACCACTACAAGACCAGCGATCAGCGCGCGATGATCGCCTGCAAAATCAGCATGTTGGCTTTAGACCGCGCATAGGCCGCCTTGAGGGCAGCATAGCCTGGGCCGTCAGGAACGGTACCGTCCTTCGCGGCCAATTCGCCCGCCCGGCAGAGCTCGGAAAACTCGGTCATGCCTAGATTGCTCACGCAGCCTTTGAGAAAGTGCATAAGTGACTCGCACTCCTCAGCGTTCTGAGCCGAAATGGCGGTCCCGAGGGCAGCCAACGCCCCCTCCGCCTCTGCGTAGAGACTCTCCGCTACTTCTTCGATGAGGTCGGCGCCAAGCTCTTCGACGATCTCGCTCAGCGCATCGAGATCGATCCGACCTTCATGAGGCGTGAACCCCTGGGCGGTCAGCTCGCCGAGGTCGAACCGAATGCTCATTTGCGTTCTCTCCGCCGCTCATGCATGGCCGGAGTGTCCCCGCTGCGACCTAAGGCTTCCTTAATCCGCAGCCTCCGCACAGTACCGATCGACCAATTCGCGGTAGAGCCTGCGGATCCGGCTTAGCATCGGTCCGGGACCGTTACTGCCAATCGTCCGACCATCGATCTCGGCCACGCGGGTCGGCCCACCGAAGGAGCCGGTCATGAACGCCTCGTCGGCACTGTAACAGTCCAACAGGCTGTAATTCCTCTCGAAAATCGGAATTCTGTTCTCCCGGCAGAGGCGGATCACAGCCGCCCGCGTGATCCCTGGCATGCAATAGTCCCCGGCGGAGGTCCAGACCTCGCCGCGCCGGATCACGAAGAAGTTGCAACTGTTCGTCGTGTTCACGAAGCCATGGGGGTCGAGCATCAGCGCCTCGTCCGCCCCAGCCTTCTGTGCGTGGATGCCCGCCAAAATGCAGTTTAGCTTGGAATGCGAATTCAGCTTCGGGTCCTGGGTAAGCGGCAGGCCGCGATGGTTCGGCACCGTATGCAGACGAATGCCTTGCGCGGCCAGATGCGACGACGGGCGGGAATGCTCCGCAATGATCACCACCGTTGGCCCGGTGACGGACAGACGCGGGTCCTGAAACGGCCGCTTCTTGATGCCGCGCGTGACCATCAGCCGAGCGTGGGCGTCACCGGTCATCCCGTTCGCCGCCGCGGTTTCGTCTAGGGCCGCGGCCAGGGCCGCCTTGCTCATGCGGATATCGAGGTCGAGCGCCAGGGCCGCTTCGTAGAGCCGGTCGAGATGTGCCTCCAGAAACACCCAGCGTCGCTTGTGGAGCCTGAGTCCCTCCCACACCCCGTCACCCAACATGAAGCCCGCGTCGTACACCGACACCGTCGCCTCTGCCTTCGGCCGCAACGAACCGTTCACCCAAATCTTGAGATCGGCGTTGCGTGCGTCGTCTTCGGCGTCGTGGGTCGAGCTGTGGGAGGTCATCGCTGCCGTCTCCTGAACAAGCGGTGTGGCCGAGACGCAAAGCTCCCGGGCCGCGTTCAGAGATAGCGGAGGACTATGCGGGGCCGCGAGCTTTAACTTCGCGGCCCCGCGTCCGACCCTGCAGCCCCTCCCCAGCGTGGGGCCGCATGTGGATCAGATAAGAAGATTATCGTCGGTCACCTCGGCGGCTGTCAGGCCGATCAGCAGCACTGCGTCTCCCTCGCCCGCAACGCTGACCAATGCACCGGCATCGCGGTCGATCACCACGATGTCTTCGAGCGAGGAGACGCCTGAGTGGCCTGTGAAGTCGAGCAACTCGCCGGCCGCCGCGTTGAAATCGGTGATACGGTCTGAGCCGAAGGCGTCCTCGAACACGAACCTGTCGCGGCCGCCGCCGCCGGTCATGACATCATTGCCAAAGCCGCCGTCGATCCGGTCGTTGCCACCCTCGCCGTGCAGCCGGTCGTTGCCGGCACCGCCATAGAGAACGTCGTTGCCGTTCTGCCCGCGCAGGATGTCGTTGCCACTATCGCCGAACGCGCGGTCGTTGCCGGCCCCGCCCTGGATGACATCGTTGTTGGCGCCGCCGAGCATTACATCGACACCGGCGCCCCCCACCAGGACATCGTCGCCGCCCTGACCGCGTATGATGTCGTCGCCGCCCTGACCGTAGAGACGGTCCTCACCATTGCCGCCGATCAAAAGATCCGCACCGTCCAGACCGCGCATCCTGTCGTCGCCATCATTCCCGATGGAACGGTCGTCGCCCGCTCCGCCGATCATCACATCGTCGCCGAGCCCTCCGACCATGGTGTCATTGTCATTGCCGCCATTGAGAACATCGCCGCCGGTACCACCGCGCAGCAGATCACCGCCATCGCCGCCGAAGAGGCGGTCTACCCCTCCATCGCCGTCAAGAATGTCGCGCCCATTCTGCCCGTGCAGCACATCGGCATCGTTTCCGCCCTTGATGCGATCGTCGCCGTCGCCGCCAATCAACACGTCGCGCCCTGTGCCACCGTCGAGGATGTCGTTGCCAGATGCGCCGAGCACCCGGTCGTTGCCGCCGTTGCCATAGACCCGGTCGTTGCCGCCGCCGCCATTGATCGCCTCGGCGCCATCGCCACCGGTCAGGATGTCGTTGCCCGCGGTGCCCATGGTCGTGTCGTCCGACGCGCTGGGGGGAACCGGATCGTTCGGTACCGGATCGGGATCTGGCGTCGGGTCCGGCGTCCCGCCGGAAGCCGGCACTGCGTCATTCGCGTCGGCATCGAATTTTACATTCTCACCGCTGATTGTGACGGAGCCCGTCACAACGCCATCGAGTCCGGTGCCAGACACTGTAACGGTGTAGCTGCCATCGGGCAGCGCCAACGAGTATCCGCCGGAGCTATAGGTCACGGTCGAGAAGCTGCCCGCAGTGCCCTGAGCCGTGACGGTGACGCCGCCCAAACCCTCGCCGATATCGTAGAAATCATCGCCGTCGCCGTCGTCGATCACGACGCCGGTCAGATAGGTCGGCGCATCGAAGCGGTCACCGAAATGCTGCGTGATCGATATCGGGCCTATCGAGTTGCTCTCCGGCACATCGATCGCGCCGACGCCAATTTCGGTGTAGGTGTCACTCAGGATCGCCACTCGGTGCCCGGCGCCGGGTTGAATGCCTGACCCGTCATTGCTCGGCCCCCAGTCGATATAGAAGGCCGCATGCGCCTGCACGGCATCCTCGGAAAAAGCAAAGACGTTCTCGGCCAGGGCGCGCAGCCCCGAATAGCCGGCATTGATCGCGCGGGCGCTCAACCCGGGCTCGCCGGGCAGGTTGTGGCCCTGTTGATCGAACTGAATCATCAACTCGGAATGCGTGTCGGCGGAGGTGCCGAGCGCCTCGGACCAGGCGAGCGGCGCGACGGGATCGACCTGTGCAAGCTGTGCGACAAGGACATCCACATCCACGCCGAAGAAGTTCATCGCTTGCTCGACATTCGCCTGGCGGCCCTCGCCAGTCTCTAGATCGATCAGCCTGCCAACCTCGCCCTGCGGATCGAGCCGCGCGCGGTTGATCAATTCGACCATCAATTGCTCGAAGTCCGTCGGCTCAGCCATCTTAACCCGTCTCCCCGGAGATACGCACCCTGTCTGAGGAGGTTCGGTGCCAAGAACTCGGGACAAAATTGTGGCGATTAACCGCTTATCCCCGCAAAGCCATCTCACTTCTCTGAATTGACACCGAGTCTATACTTATTTTATGCGATAAATAGGCGATTAATCATGAGTGAATACAACCATCGAGCGATGTCGACTCAAGGGTGGAAGTCGTTCTGACGTCGTCGTCGCCACCTCTTCACCCGGGTATTGGGCCGGGCTGTGACCAACCCACCCAACCGGGGGGCACTGCCAGGAGGGTCTGGCGAAGGTGTCTCTGCGAGGTCGGAAAATGCGCTAGCGGTGGTAGCGTCTGTCAGCGCCGGTCGAATTCCGCTCTTAACGCGGCACCATGCTGGTCCAGCGCCGGAACGGCCAAATCTCCCTGCCAATCCGCAAGGATCGCAGGCGCGGGCAGCGCCGCCTCGCCGGCCTCGTGGGCAGCCGTGATCCGGCGCAGATGCGGGTGGCGCGACAAGGCCGCGACATCGTTCAACGCACCGAAGGCGATACGGGCGCCAGTTAGGGCTTCCTCCGCCTCGGCCTGTGTAACCGTCGCGAACCAAGCGGCCACCGTCCCGTCGGTCTCTGACCGTTTGGCCACCCGGGCATTGTTGGTCGCGAAGTCCGGGTGATCGGCCATGTCCGCCCGCCCGATCAGCGCGGCGAGCACGCGCCATTCCCGGTCCGATTGAACCGAGATCAGAAGCCGGCCGCCATCGCGGCAGGCAAAGGCGCCATAGGGCGCGATGGAGGGATGCGCGAGACCCGCAGGACCCGGCGCGCGGCCGAGATAGTCGTGGTGCAAGAGCGGCACCGTCATCCACTCCGCCAGCGTATCGAACAGCGAAACCTGCAGATGCGCACCCTCCCCCGTCGCCTGGCGCCGCACCAGCGCCTGGCTGATCGCGAGCGCCGCCGAGATACCGGTGCCGATATCGGCGAGGGAGACACCGATCCGCCCCTCCGCCCCCGGGGCGCCGGAGACGGCGATGACGCCAGACTCCGCCTGGACCAGAAGGTCATAGGCCTTTTGCGGAGCCTTCGGCCCGTCCGGCCCGTAGCCGGAGACGTCGCAGCAGATCAGATCGGGACGGTCGGCCATCAATGCCTCTGCCCCCAAGCCCATCCGGGCCGCGGCGCCATGGCCGAGATTTTGGATGAACACCTCAGCCTGCGCGATCATCGCGCGCATTACGGCCAGATCCCCCGCCGTGCGCAGATCGAGCGCGATCGATTCCTTGCCACGGTTCAACCAAGCGAAATACGATGCGATGCCACCGGCGGCACGGTCATAGCCGCGGGCGAAATCCCCCTCCGGCCGTTCGACCTTGATCACCCGGGCTCCCGCCTCGGCCAGCCGCAGCGAGGCCATCGGCGCGGCCACCGCCTGCTCCAAAGAGACGACGGTGACCCCCGCAAGCGGCGGCGTCACCGCTCAGAAAGCCACCAGGCCATCGATATCCATGGCCTTGAAGTACTCTTCCTTCACCGCAGCGTCGCCGTCGCCCATGATCTGCACCATGATGCGATTGTTGATCATTGTCTGCAGCTCGCCGTCATTGGTGATGACAACCTTTTGCCGATTGATCCGCTTCACGGTGCCGAGAGAGCCCATCATCGCGACATTGCCGAACATCGCGGCCATGGCATTGACCATCTGATTGTCCGCCATCAACTGGATGTCGATCCGGTCATTGCCGTTGGAATAGCTGGCCGAGGCCATCATCCCGCCGCCAAAGGCCGCGACCGACTGCGTGTCGTCGACCTCCATGGTCCAGCCGGCAAGCGGCTCCGGCAGGAAATCCGCCAGCCCCGCCGCCTTTTGCTGCGCCATCAGCTGGGCGGCGAAATCGACCTCTTCCTTCGCAGCCTTGATATCCCCGGCGCGATAGGCCTCCAGCGCGGCCTCCAAAGTCTCCTCGATCTCATCGGCCACAGCAGGCGCGGCCAGCAGGACCGCCGTCACGGCGGCAAGGGCGAAACGCTTCATCATGTCTTCCCCATTTCAGCAGGTGACGGAGATGTCTCGCGCACTGGTAGCACCAATGGCCTCCCTGTCCCAAGGTTCGATTGCGGTTCCTGTCAGAAGCTGCGGGGCAGGCCGAGCACCTTTTCCGCCAGGAAGCTGAGGATCAGATTAGTCGACACGGGCGCGATGCGGTAAAGGCGCGTCTCTCGGAATTTGCGTTCGATATGGTAGTCGCGCGCGAAGGCGAAACCGCCATGCGTCTGCATGGCAATGTCGCCGGCCTTCCAGGATGCCTCTGCGGCGAGCAGCTTGGCCATGTTCGCCTCCGCCCCGCAGACGGCCCCAGCATCGAACAGGCGGGCGGCTTTATCGACCATCAGGCTCGCAGCCTCGGTCTGCGCATAGACCTCGGCAATCGGGAAGGCGGTGCCCTGATTGGCACCGATGGGGCGGCCAAAGACCTCCCGCTCCCGCGCATAAACCGTGGCCTTGTCGATGAAATAGCGGGCATCGCCGATGCACTCGGCGGCGATCAGGATCCGCTCGGCATTCATGCCGTCCAGGATCACCCGCCAGCCGTTGCCCTCGGCCCCCAAGAGGTTGTCCACAGGCACCGCGAGGTCGTCGAAGAACAGCTCGCACGAGTGGTGGTTGATCATCGCGTCGATGGGGCTGACGGTGAGGCCGTTCCCGACAGCCTCCCGCAGGTCGACGATAAATGCGGAGAGGCCGTGCGTCTTCTTCGCCACCTGATCCAGCGGCGTGGTCCGCGCCAGCAGAACCATCAGGTCGGAATGCTCGACCCGGCTGATCCAGACTTTTTGTCCGCGGATCAGATACCGGTCCCCATCCCGCCGGGCGGTGGTCTTTAGGCTGGTGGTGTCGGTGCCGGTCGTGGGCTCAGTCACGCCGAAGGATTGCAGCCGCAGGCGCCCCGCCGCGATCTCCGGCAGGTATCGCTGCTTCTGTGCCGGGCTGCCATGGTTCAAGACCGAGCCCATGACATACATCTGCGCATGGCAGGCGCCGGCATGGGCGCCCTGGCGGCTGATCTCTTCGAGGATCGCGCAAGCCTCGACCAAGCCCAGCCCGGCGCCGCCATACTCCTCCGGGATAAGCGCGGTCAGGAAGCCAGCCTCGGTCATCTCGGCGACGAAATCGGTCGGATAACCCCGTTCAGCGTCCAGGCGGCGCCAGTAGTCCTCGCCATACCGGTCGCAAAGGGCGCGGACGCTGGCCCTGATTTCCGCGATTGCTTCCGGCCCTGCCGTTCCGTCCATCTCTGCCCCCGCGACACCTAACTGTTGCCGCAACAGACCCCGTGGGCGTCCGGAGCGCAACCCAGCGTGATTAGGTGATCGCGGCAGAAGCGATTAAGTCTCTCCCGAACGAGACGGGGGAGACCATGTTCACGGCGGACCGGCCATACATCTTCCACATCGAGCTGACCGACAAGTGCAACGCCGGCTGCCCGATGTGCCCCCGCACCAACGCGCTGAACTTCTGCAAGGCCGACCGCAACAAGGTGTTCAATGTCGAGCTGGGCCTCGACGATTTCCGCAGCCATTTCACCGATGCGTTTTGTGCGCGAACCGAGGAGATCGTCTTCGGCGGTGCCTTCGGCGACCCGCTCGCCGGGCGGGAGCTGTTGGAGATCACCGAGCATCTGACCGAGCGCGGGGTCCGCGTCGCGGTCTCGACCAACGGGTCGCTGCGCAGTCCCGCGTGGTGGACCAGGCTCGGCGAGGCGATGCGGCGGACCGGCTCGCGGCTGGAGCTGCATATCGACGGCCTCGCCGACACCAACCCGCTCTATCGCGTGCGCACCGACTTCACCAAGATCATGGCAAACGCCCGCGCCTATATCGCCACCGGTGCGCGGGCGGAATGGCATTACATCATCTTTCGACACAATGAGCACCAGATTGAGGAGGCCTTCCAGCTGTCCCGGCGTGAGGGGTTTGCAAGCTTCACGCTGATCGACACGATCCGATTTTCCGGTGGGCCGAGATACCGCTACGTGATGCCCGATGGGGCGGAGCGACATTTGGAGCTGCCGTCGGTAAAGGCCGCCGATTTTGCGCTCGGCGATGGCGAGGTCTTGGAGCGGGTCAGGGCGGAGGAGACGCGGACCGCGCCGCGGGGCGGGGTCAACGGCATCGACTGCAAGTCGGCCGCCTTCAACCGTCCTTACATCTCGGCCCACGGCCAGGTCTCCGCTTGCTGCTGGGTCACCGGCTCGCCGGAGGAGGCGGAGTTCTTCGCACGCAACCGACTGGGGCCCGATCGTTACAACATCCGAAACCGGCCGCTGGAGGACATCCTGCTCGACGAGCCCTTCGCGAGCCTCTATGCGCGGGCCTGGGCGGCGGACAGCCTAACCAATTGCCGGCACAAATGCGGGCGGATGCTGCGCAACAAGCGCAATCGGCTGTGAACCGCCCTCAGTTGAGCTGATAAAAGATGTGTCGGCCGATCACTGCGGTTTGCACGGCAACTTGCGCCCAATAGGGATCAACCGCACGGCTGTGGAACATGTCGGCACCGCCGGTAGGATCGGCGCTGTTGCCGGCCCTCGCCGCCTCGGCGATCGCAACAGCCTTGGCATAGGACTTTTTGTTGCGCGGCACGTCCGAGCGGCCGTCACAATACCAGCTGAACTGACAGGGAGCGGTCGGCCCGCCTTGCCGGATCACGGCACATTCGGTCGCCGGGTAATAGCGCGACTTGGTGCGGTTCAGCACCACATGGACGACGGCGCGCATGCCAGCCTCCCCTTCGCCGCGCGCTTCGAAATAGGCCGCCTGCGCAAGACACGCAATCGCCTGTTTGTCGGCATCCGTCTGCTGGGGCGGGGCCTGCTCAGGCTCCGGAAGAGCGGCCACGGGTTCCTCCCGCGGACCGCTGCAACCGGTAAGGCCGACCCCCAAGGCCAGCCCTAAAAGGGCCGCCTGAAGAAACCTGCTTCTTTGTGTCATCCTGCTTGATGGGATGTTGACTGCTCGTTGTTGCATCTATGCGCCGAAAACCTTGTCCAAAGTTTGACATCGGCGACTTCGCCGACCCGATTTGAACGGAAAGGTTGAGAGTTTCTTGCGCACGCGCTGTTAGCGGCCTGGGGGATGCGCAAAGCGAACCCACAGTTTCCGGTGAGGTCAGGCCCGGATCTGTCTAGCAATAATCAGTTTTTGAATGTCATTGGTGCCTTCGTAGATTTGGCACACCTTCTGGTCGCGATACATCCGCTCGACCTCGTAGTCGGCAAGGTATCCGTAGCCGCCAAGGACCTGGATCGCCTCCGACGTGATTCGCTCCGCTGCCTGCGCGCAAAAGAGCTTCGCCATGCAGGCTTCCTTTAGGCAGGGCTCGCGCCGATCCTTCATGGCAGCCGCATTGAGGACGAGTTGGCGCGCGGCCTCCAGATCCGTCGCCATATCGGCGAGCCGGAACTGGACCGCCTGCAAATCGAAAATCGGCCCGCCAAAGGCGGTGCGTTCCTGCGCATAGGCGAGGGCCCGCTCGTAGGCGGCTTGCGCGAGGCCGGTCGCTTGGGCCGCTATGCCGATCCGGCCGGCCTCGAGGCTCGAAAGAGCGATCGCATAGCCCTGCCCCTCCTCGCCGATCAGATCCTCGCTGGGGATCTTCATATCTTCGAAGGCGAGCGCGCAGCTATCGGATGCTTTTTGCCCGAGCTTTTGTTCGACCCGCACGACCTCGAACCCCGGCGTGTCATTCGCAACCACAAAGCAGGAGATACCCTTCTTTCCCTGCGCCGGGTCGGTGACCGCGAAAAGCACTGTTGTCTTGCCAATTCGGGCGGAAGAGATGAATTGCTTCGACCCGTTGACCACCCAACCCTGATTGTTCCGCTGCGCGCGGGTCTTCAGCGCCGAGGCGTCTGAGCCCGCCTGCGGCTCAGTCAGCGCGAAGGAGCCGATCTGCCGCCCCTGCGCCAGCGGGCGTAGCCAGCGGTCCTTCTGCTCCGGGTTGCCGAACCGGTCAAGGACTGCGCAAACCGGCGCATTGTGGACTGAGACCATCGTGGAGACCGACCCGTCGCCGGCAGCAATCTCGATCAGAGCGAGGGCGTAGGAGACGTAGTCGGCCCCTGCCCCGCCCCAGTCCGGGTCGATGGTCATACCGAGGAAGCCGAGCTCGCCGAGCGCCGAGACCACTTCTAGCTCAATCGCACCCGCCTTTTCTCGCGCCGCCGCCTGGGGCGCGAGCCGCGTTTGGGCGAAATCCCGCGCCATATCGCGGATCATGATCTGCTCTTCGGTCAGCATGGCCGTCCTCCCACGTGCTCGCCCGGAACTTAGTGGCGCTACGGAGAGGTGTCACGCTGTCCAGCCGATGGCAGGGGAGGTAGCGGCTCAACCGTCGGCATTGATCCGCGCGATCAGCTCCTCCAGAACGGTTGGAGCTTTGTCGTTATCGACCTGGCAGGTGCCCGCCGCGTGGTGCCCGCCACCACCATAATCCAGCATCAATCCGCCGACATTGGTGTTGCTGGTGCGGCTTAGGATCGATTTTCCGGTCGCGAAGACCGTATTCTGCTTTGCCTTACCCCACATCACATTGATCGAAATGTTGCAGTCGGGGAAGAGGGCGTAGATCATGAAGCGGTTACCGGCAAAGATGACCTCCTCCTCCCGATTATCGAGGATGACAAGGTTACCGTGCACGGTGCAGCATTTTCTTACCTGCTCGATGAATTTCGGTTCGTGCTCTTTGTAAAGATCGACGCGTTCTTTGACATCGGGGACGGACAGGATCTCCTCGATGCTGTCCTTTTCCCTGCAGAGATCGATCAGCGCCATCATCAGTTGGAAGTTGTTGATCTTGAAGTCTCGAAACCGGCCGAGGCCTGTCCGGGAGTCCATTAAGAAGCTCAGCAGCTCCCAGCCTTGCGCGTCGAGGATGTCTTCCTTGGTAAACTGCGCCGCATCGGCCTTATCGACCGCATCCATCATCGCTTCGAACTTCGCAGGAAAGACGTCCTTACCGCCGAAGTAGTCGTAGACGACCCGCGCTGCCGACTTCGCGGTAGCGTCCATCACCAAGTTCGCCGGCATCTCACCCAGTCGATCCGCCTCCGATGCGTGGTGGTCGAACACCATGAAGGCACCGTTCACATAGGGCAGGTTGGTGCTGATATCGTCCGGGCCCATCTCGACCAACCCGTCCTGCATGTCCTTGGGATGCGAGAAGTCGACCTTATCGACGATGCCCAGATCCTTGAGCAACACGGCGCACACAATGCCGTCCATATCCGCCCGGGTCACCAGACGGTACTTTTTGTTCTTCTCCGGCATGATTTTGGCTTCGTGTCGCATGAAACTCTGAACCTCCCATGGGAATAGCGCCGCGGATGCAGGCCCACGCGATAGCCGCCAAAGGATAAGGAACAGTAAGGCGCCGCTGTCCGGACCCGGTCGCGCCGAGGACCTTCGAGACGCGGCAGGCTCAGCGTTTCGCCGGCTTCTCCCCGACCGGCCCGCCGGCATCCTTCCAGCCCTTGAAGCCGTCGCTGATATGCGAGACGCCCGCCAGTCCCATCTCAACCGCAGTCTTGGCCGACAACGCCGATCGCCAGCCCGACGCGCAGTAGAAGACGTAGCGGCCGCCACCTTGGAATTGCGATTTCGCGTAGGGGCTTTCCGGGTCGATCCAGAATTCCAGCATACCGCGCGGACAGTGAAATGCACCTGGGATCATGCCGTCGCGCTCCAACTCGCGGGGATCGCGCAGATCGACGAAGGTCACGCCCTCCTGACCATGCAGAGCCACGACTTCGGCCGCCGGTTGATGCTCGACTGCCGCATTAGCCTCGGCAACCATGTCCTTCACGCGCTTCATCGCTTCTCCCTCCCGCCTCGGGCGCGACCGAAAACCATCTTCTGCGCCGCGAGTTTGTCCTTGGGCCCATGCCAGGCATAGGTCAGCAGCGCAGGCTCGGTCTCGCTGACGGTGATGCGGTGCATCCGTCCCGGAGGGTTGAGGATCAGCGAGCCCGGCGCATAGACGCCGTCATCGTTCTCGCTAACCGCGCCGGACAGGATGTAGTAGCTCTCGGTCAATCCGTCATGGCAATGGGCGGGATAGGTGCAGCCCGGCGCGAACAACACGAGGCCCAGGATGATCTCCTCGGTCAAGATCGGGCCATGGGGCCCGGCAAACTCCGTGTAGGCGAATTTCTGGCCCAAGCCCCGCGGCACCTTCTCGTAGCCGTAGAGCCAGGTGAACTCGCTCGCGACACTCTCGACGGCCCGGATGACAGATTGCGTGCTCTCCCGGCGGCCCTGATCGAGCGCGCGCTTCAGATGCGCCGTCACCGGCTTGAGCTCCGGCGGGCGGCCGAGCACGGGCGGATTGGCACACATCGTGCGGGCCACCGCCTCCCGCACTTGGCGCTGATGGGAGCGGATCCGGGCGCTGCCGCCGGCCTTGCCACGGCGGTAGAGGTCCTTGAACTCGCGCAACAAATAGACCCAGTCGGGCTTCTCCTGCAGCCGCGGCAGTGGGGCCGTATCAAGATCCGTGACACTCATCATCGTCTCATTCGCCTCTGGCATGCCCGACCGCGCGGCCGTCCGCCTGCGCCCGGGCGGGCGGGTGGGGGAGGAGGCGGACCGGTGCGCGGTCGGGCAGCGCCGGGTCAGATCCGCTCGATCGCCAAAGCCGTGCCTTCGCCACCCCCGATGCAGAGGCTGGCAACGCCCCGCGTCAGCCCCTGTCGTTCCATCTCATGCAACAGAGTCACAACAATCCGTGCCCCCGAAGCGCCGATCGGATGGCCGAGCGCGCAGGCGCCGCCATTCACGTTCAGCCGCTCGCGGGGAATGCCGAGCTCTCGCATCGCTGCCATGGGCACCACGGCAAAGGCCTCGTTGATCTCCCACAGTTCAACATCTTCAGCCCCCCAACCGGCGCGTTCGATGGCCCTTTGCATGGCCGGGATCGGTGCTGTGGTGAACCAGCCGGGCTCCTGCGCATAGCTTGCATGGGCGACGATCCGCGCCCGCGGGCTCAAACCCTGCGCCTCCGCCTCCGACTGACGCATCAGAACCAGCGCCGCCGCCCCGTCGGAGATCGAGGACGCATTGGCCGCCGTGACAGTGCCCCCGTCGCGAAACGCCGGTTTCAAGGTTGGGATCTTGTCCGGCCGAGCCTTGCGCGGCTGCTCGTCTGCCGCGATCACCGCAGAACTCTTGCGGCCCGTCACGGTCACGGGAGCGATCTCCGCTTCGAACCTTCCCTCGCGCTCTGCGGTCAAGGCGCCTTCCAGCGACGCAAGCGCATACTGGTCTTGGGCTTCGCGCGTGAATTGGTAATGCTCTGCGCAATCCTCGGCGAAGGTACCCATCAATCGGCCCTTGTCATAGGCATCTTCCAGCCCGTCGAGGAACATATGGTCCATCATCTGCGCATGCCCGATCCGGGCGCCCGCGCGCATCTTCGGCACCAGATAAGGGGCATTGGTCATGCTCTCCATGCCGCCGGCGACCACCACCGAGCCATTGCCGGCGCGAAGCTGATCGGTCGCGACCATCACCGTTTTCATGCCGGATCCACACATCTTGTTGAGCGTGGTGGCAGGCACCTCCTTGGGCAGACCCGCCCCGAACGCCGCCTGACGCGCTGGGGCCTGCCCCTGACCAGCGGGCAACACGCAGCCCATCAGCACCTCGTCCACAGTCTCTGCCGCGACCCCTGCCCGTTCCAATGCGGCGGCAATCGCGACGGCGCCGAGAGACGGCGCCGTCGCACCGGAAAGCTCACCCTGAAAACCACCCATCGGCGTTCGGGCCGCACCGACGATGACGATCGGATCCCCCGGTTTCAGCTCCTGCATGCGCATCTCCTCTGCCCTGCGGCCGCTCATTTCGCTAGTGCACAAAATGGTCAGGCGCTCGGCGACTGTCCAGCGATAACCCGCAACTCTGCCATCGCGTGAGCGTAGAGATCGGCACCGGCGCGATAACCTACGCTGTCTGCATCCAGCGCGCCGAATTCGCGCGCCAACGCCGCCGCCTGATCCGCTGAAAGCGCGGTCAACGGGCAGACCTGCGTGCGGATCAGAAAGACTGCGGCTTCGGTCAGTGGCAGGCGCATCAGCGTCTGGCGCTCGGTGCGCAGATAGAGCCTGCCTTGCGGGTCCATCGAAACCGGCGCCTTGTCGCCCGAGTGCATCGGTAGGAACAACTCCGCCGTGCCGTGGATCAGCCAGTTCGCCCGTACCAGGGGGCGTTCTGGCCGCAAGGCGGCGAAGAGCCGCTCGACCCGGCGGGCGAGGTCGTCGCCATAGTCGGGTACGGGCTCGTGGATGACATCGAGCGGGTAGCCCATCTTCTCGGCCAACGACCAGCGCGACGGGAAGCAGAGCACCGCACCCACCAATCGATGGCGGCCATCTTTGGCCGCGACCATTAGGCAGAGATCCTCCGCAACCAAGCGACCCAAGGTCGCCATGCGCGCCGAGGGGTCGAGATCGACCGCGACACCATCCGGCCTTTCGATGACCCCTGCGCCGCAGGCATATCCCGGCGCCGCAGAGAGCATGCCGATAACCTCTTCATAGAGCTCGGCGGCCGGAGCCTCCCCATCTCTGTCGAGCGCGAGAACGGCTTCCGCCTCCTCCGCAATCAGCCGGTCGCGATAGGCCATCTGCGCCGCGAAATCGGGGCCCTGGACCAAAACCGCAGCTCCGCCTACGGGCGAAATGCCGGGCGGCCGGGCGGTCCGGGGCTCCATGAACGGGGTCTCCGCAGGCTGATCGAGAAGCCAGGGAAACTCCGGCTGATGCTCATCCCTCACCGCCGCGCCCCCCGGCTGTAATGCAGCAAATTGAACCCGGCGAGACCGCGATGGATCGGCGCCCAGCGAGCCTGGAAGGTCATCCAGTCGAGTCCCATGGCCTCCGCCGTGATGCCTAGCGGACGCCTTCCATTGATCGCCGCAATCAAACGCGCGCTGTCCTGGCCCAGCGGGATCAGGAATTCGAGCCCGTCGAGCGTCACCCGAACCTGCCCGTGATTGGCGACGTGGCGCGATAAGGCCTGAGCCGTCGCCCCCCGCAGATGCGGCACGGATTGCGCCTGGGTCGGCCGCGCTTCTGCCGTATCAGCGCGATCTTTGGCAGCCACATAGGCCACATGGGTCTTGATGTTTCCGGCCAAGTCTTCGGCCACCTGCCAGCGCGCGACACGGTCCATGGCGGCCAGTTTGCGCGCATAGGGCTCGCCCGGCGGCAGATAGCGCACCGGGTCGTAGCGCGCGGGTTCGACCATCGACACGATGGCAAGGCCCGCCCGGTTAAGCGACGCGGCCAATTCCTCGACCCGATAGGGTCGGTCCCGGGCATGCAGAAGGAGATCGTAGAGCCCCGCATCCCCGTCCTTGTGATCGCCGACGAAATCGTTGCGCTGGAACCAATTTGTCGCTGGCAGTGCGCCAAGGGCATGGCGTGCAAGCGCCACCTGATCCTTCGGCGGATCATCGGCAAAAAGCTGCCCGAAGGCGCGCTGTAGCGGGTAGACCCCAGTGCGCCCGTGGGGAGCATAGACCATCAAGCCCATCCCCCCGCCCTCGGCCATGGCATTCGCCAGGGCGGCAAATCCCGCATCCGGGTCGGCAAGGTGATGCAGCACCCCGCAGCAATCGATGTAGTCGAAGCGCCCGAGCGAGGCGGCCTCCAACAGGTCGCCGGTGCGGAAGTCTATGGTCAGCCCCCGCGCCTTTGCCCGTGCCTCGGCGATCGCGCGGGCCGCTTCGGAGCGATCGAGATAGGTAATCTCCGCCGGGCAGCCGATATCCGCGAGCCTTTGCGCCAGCATGATCAGCCCGTCGCCTGTGCCGCCCCCCGCCACCAACGCTTTGAAGGGCTGCGTCCAGTCGCGTTGCCCGCCGAACAGGAAATGGTCGATCTCCACCGGGTGCGACGGCGACCCCTCGATCAGGCGGTCGGCCTCCTCGGCCGGATCGCGGGCCGGATAGGGAAAGGTTTCGTATTGCCTCTCGACCAGATCCATGGCCCTAGCCCCCCAACAACCCGACAATTGACGGCAAATGCGACAGTCATTGTCCGTTTTTGACAAGCATCGCCGTCGAGAGTCACTCCAGCCTCGATAGGGATAGCACCAGCGAGAGCCTCGATGAACGAGCAATTCAAGCCAGGATCGCAGACGCGCCATGCCCGGAAGATCGATCCGAACCGGCGGCCCGGGCGGCGACCGGACAACACGCCGGATGATGAAGACCGCGCGGAGATCGGGCCGACGCCGCTGGCCTATGCGGAGTGGGAGGCGGCAGGCCTTGAGTTCCCGGATCTGCCAGCGATGCGGGCCTATCGGCTGGAGCGACTGAAGGCGGAGCTGGCCGCGCGCGATTGGGGCGGTGTCCTGTGCTTCGACCCCCTGAACATCCGCTATGCGACCGACTCGACGAACATGCAGCTCTGGAACGCCCACAACCCGTTCCGGGCCTGCCTGATCTGTGCCGACGGGCATATCGTGTTGTGGGAATACAAAGGCAGTGCGTACGCGTTCCTGTCGGACTTCAACCCGCTTGTGAAGGAGGTGCGGGGCGGCGCTTCGATGTTCTATTTCGCCACCGGCGACCGAACGGCGGATGCGGCCCATAGTTTCGTCGGCCAGGTCGAGGAGGTGATGCGGGCCCATGCGGGGGGTAACCGGCGTCTCGGGGTCGACAAGATCATGGTCGACGGCTACCGCTCGCTGGTTGCAGCGGGCTTTGAGGTGATGGAGGGCGAGGAGGTGACCGAGCACTCCCGCGCAATCAAGGGTCCCGACGAAATCAAGGCGATGCGATGCGCGATGCATGGCTGCGAAGCCGCGGTCGCCGAAATGCAGCGCCGGGCGACGCCCGGTATGACCGAAGACGATATCTGGGCGTTTCTGCATGCCGAGAACATCCGCCGCGGCGGTGAGTGGATCGAGACGCGGCTGCTCGCGACCGGGCCGCGGACCAATCCCTGGTTTCAGGAATGTGGGCCACGGCGATTGAAGAACAACGAGATCCTCGCCTTCGACACGGATCTAGTAGGTTGCTACGGAATGTGTTCCGACATCTCGCGGACCTGGTGGATCGGCGATCGGGACCCTCCCGCCGAGATGCGGCGACAGTTCCAGATCGGCCACCGGCATATCATGGAGAATATGGCGCTCCTGGCCCCTGGCGTGCATTTGAGCGAGTTGACCTTTGGCGGCCATCAACTCGGCGCAGAGTTCAGCGAGGGCCGCTATAGCTGCCGCATGCATGGCGTCGGGCTCTGCGATGAGTGGCCGATCATCAAGTATCCAGAAGACTTCGTGGAAGGCGCCTTCGACTATGTGTTGCGGCCGGGGATGATGCTGTGCGTCGAGGCCCTGATCCAGCATGTGCCAGGCGACTTCGCGATCAAGCTGGAGGACCAGGTGCTGATCACCG
This sequence comes from Pseudomonadota bacterium, assembly GCA_039513195.1. Taxonomy (GTDB): domain Bacteria; phylum Pseudomonadota; class Alphaproteobacteria; order Rhodobacterales; family Rhodobacteraceae; genus Thermohalobaculum. The sequence goes on from JBCCRM010000022.1 coordinate 80,954, forward strand.
AGGACGGGTACGAGAACCTCACCCACTATCCGTTCGATGCGCGCTTGATGGCGTAGGGCAGCCTGCCCGCCACCTCCCTCCGCCCACCCACCCACGGGAGGTGGCGGGCAGGCTGCGTTGATCGCGGCGCCGGAGCCGAAACCGGTATTGCAGGGATCGCACAGGCGGAATGTCAGAGCCCGGCGAATGGACCGTCAGAGAAAGCTTCGTATCGCCTGTGCATCACTTTGGGCAGGCCTACTCTGACAGGAATTGCTTGGTTGGGCAGCGGAAAACCGTCATCGCCTGCACCCCTCAGAGCTGCGCGCTTCGAATTGGTCCAGCGTTATGATTGGAGAGAGGGGACCGCGATGAGTAAGCAACAAAAGCCCGGAGAGATCGTCGCAAAGCGGCGCCAGGTCGATGGGGTGGTGGCGCAGGGGACGCCGCTGGCGGCGG
>JBCCRM010000023.1:0-80748 GCA_039513195.1 Pseudomonadota bacterium
ATGCAGATCTGGTTGACCATTTTGGTGAGCTGGCCGGCGCCGGTGCCGCCCATCAGCTTGATCGATTTGGCGTAGCTGTCCATCACCGGCTCTGCCGTGGCGAAGGTCGCCGGATCGCCGCCGCACATGATCGCGAGCTGTCCGTTCTCCGCCCCCGCCTGGCCGCCGGAGACGGGCGCGTCGACGAAGCCCACGCCCTTGGCGCCCGCGGCCTCGGCCAATTGACGGGCGGCGGCTGCGGAGGCGGTGGTGTGGTCGACCAGCACCGTGCCGGAGCCCATGGCGGCGAGCGCCCCGGTCTCGCCCAGGGTGACCGAGCGGAGATCGTCATCGTTGCCGACGCAGATCATCACGAAGTCCGAACCGGCGGCGGCCTCGGCGGGGGTCGGCCCCATGGTGCCGCCATGCTGGGCGACCCAAGCCTCGGCCTTCGCGGCGGTGCGGTTGTAGACGGTGACCGCGTGGCCCTTGGCCGCCAAGTGGCCCGCCATCGGATAGCCCATCACCCCCAGCCCGAGAAAACTCACTTTCGCCATTGGGCGCGCCCCCTTCTTCATCTGTTGTCAGGTCTTGCGGTTGAACGATAGCGCCGCATTTGAGAGAAGGGCGCTGGCGTCGCGTAGCCTTGCCCCTGCCCCCCGGCCCGGTCAAGCGGGAGCACCGGCAGCCCGCGATGGGAGGAGGATCTGGCCGCGATGAACACGCTGTTGCGCTGGCTGTTGCGGCTCCTCGGGCTGATGGTGGCGGTCGCCATCGCGGCCTTCGCGCTGGGGTGGTATCTGGTCGGCCGCTCGCTGCCCGATTACAGCGCGGATCTGACCGTGGCTGGCCTCGGGGCGCCGGTCACCATCACCCGGGATGCGAATGCCGTGCCCCATATCCGGGCCGAAAGCGCGGGGGACGCGTTCTATGCGCTGGGTGTCGTCCATGCCCAGGACCGCCTGTGGCAGATGGAGATGAACCGACGCTCCGCCCAGGGCCGGCTCGCCGCCTATCTGGGGCCGCAGCTGGTGGCGCTCGACCGGATGGTGAAGACGCTGGATCTGGGCGGCTATGCCCGCCGCGCCTTCGAGCACCAGACCGACGAGACGAAGGCGGCGCTGCAGTCCTATGCCGACGGGGTCAACGCCTGGATCCGGCATGTCAACGCCAACGCGCTGGGGCGCGGGGCGCCGGAGTTCTTTCTGTTCGCCGAGGAGGGGCTATCGCCCTGGACGCCGCAGGACTCGCTCGCGATCCTGAAGATGATGGCGCTGCGCCTCAGCGCGTCGGCGCAGAACGAGATCCGGCGCGGGCGGTTCCTGCTGGACCTGCCGGCGGAGCGGGTGGCGGATATCCTGCCCGACTATCCCGGTGCCGCCCGCCTCGCCCCGCCGCGGTTCGCGAGCCTGTTTCCCGGGGCGGAGTTCGGGCCGCGCCAGGCAACGGTGGTCGACGATCCGATCCTGGCGGCCCTCGGGCCGCCGCCGCGGCCGGAGCATGCCGGGGCCTCCAACGCTTGGGCCGTGGATGGGACGCGCAGTTCGTCCGGCGCGCCGCTGTTGGCGTCCGATCCGCATCTGTGGCTGGGGGCGCCGACGCTCTGGTACCTGGTCGACATGCAGGGCGGCGACCTCGCGGCCATCGGCGGGACCCTGCCCGGCACGCCGGCGGTGCTGATCGGGCGGAACCGGCGGATCGGCTGGGGAATGACGACGGCGAATGTCGACGACCAGGACGTTTACATCCACCGGGTCAACCCGCAGGATCCCGGACAATATCGCGGGCCGGACGGGTGGATCGATTTCCAGACGCGCCTGATCAAGATCGATGTGGCCGGTAGCGCGCCTGTGGTCGAGACCGCCCTGATCACCCGCCATGGGCCGGTGCTGTCGCACAATATGATGGGCGTCGACGCGGTCACGCCCACCGACCATGTCGCAGCGCTCGCCTGGACGGCGCTGGAAGATCGCGACCGATCGATGAGCGCGGCCATCGGCGTGATGCAGTCCTCGACTTTGGAAGACGCGGTCAGCGCCGCTTCCCTGGCGCTGGCGCCAGCGCAGAATCTGGTGCTGGCCGACCGCGAGAGGGTCGCCATGGTCACCGCCGGCGCCATCCCGATCCGCGAGCGCCAAAGCCCGAGCCTTGGGCGCATCCCCTCCCCCGGCTGGGTGCGGCGCAACGACTGGGTCGGGATCCAACCCTTCGCCCGCAACCCCCGCGTGATCGATCCGCCGACCGGCGCAGTTGCCAATGCCAACAACAGGATCAGCGACAGGCTCTATCCCGACCATATCAGCTTTGACTGGGACGCCCCGTACAGGATGGAGCGGCTGGAAAAGGAGCTATCGAGCCGCGCCTTCCACTCTCGCGACAGTTTCGTGGCGCTGCAGAACGATGCGGTGAGCGAGATGGCCCGCTCGATCCTGCCTTTGATCGCTCAGGGGCTTTGGTGGCGGGGCGCCTCGCTGACCGCGCAGGACGAGGACGCCGCCGAGATGAAGCGCCAGGCGCTGGAGATGCTGGCCTCCTGGAACGGCGAGATGGACCAGCACGGGCCGGAGCCGTTGATCTTCGCGGAGTGGATGCGGCAATTGACCCGTTGGCTAGCCGCCGACGAGCTCGGCGCGCTGCTGCCGGACGTAGAGGGGCTGCGCCCGCTGTTCGTAGAGCGGGTGTTCCGCAACATCGATGGCGCGGCCGCCTGGTGCGATATCGACAAGACCCCGGCGCAGGAAAGCTGCGCCTTCATCGCCGAGGCAGCGCTCGACGATGCGCTCGCGCGGCTGAAGCGGGACCATGGCAGCAATGTCGAAGGGTGGCGCTGGGGCGCTGCCCATCAGGCGCAGCACCGGCATGTGCCACTGGGCTTCGGCGCCTTCGGACCGCTGGGGCTGCTGGTATCGATCCTGCAGGAAACCTCGGGCGGGAACTTCACGCTGTTGCGCGGGCACACGCCGGGGCGCGGCGATGCGCCGTTCGAGAATGTCCACGCCGCGGGCCTGCGGGTGGTCTATGACTTCGCGGATCTCGACCGCTCGGTGATGATCATTGCGACCGGCCAGGCCGGTCACCCGTTCTCGCGCTGGTACGATCACCTAGCCGGTTTGTGGGCCAGGGGCGATGTCATCCCCATGTCGATGGACGACGAGGATGCGCGGACCGGGGCGATTGGGTCGATGGTCCTGCGGCCCGGCGGTTAGAGTGCAAACCGAACCGACCGCGTAAAGGCGCAGTTCTTTCCGCCCCAGCGGCGCCCGACCGGCTCCATCGGTAAGCACCGTCTTTCGGCGCCTCAGAGCCTTTTTCGGTCTGGCTATCCCGGATCGATCTTCGCTGCCCGGGCGTTTCAGTCCCATCCGATGGGCCCGGTCGCCCTGGCCCACCCCTCTCGGATCCGGTGTCGCGGCGCGCTCAGCCGCGTCTGGAACCCTCGCGCAGGGCTTCGCCCGCGACGATCATAGCAGCACGCCACGGCGCGCTCCAAAACAGTGTCATGGCGTGGAGGCCATGGGCAATCGGTGCTTCTGGCCGGAAGGCGAACGGGTCTGACCCATCCTCCTGCGAGGGGGCAGAGCCCACCCCGGATGCTGGACCGCACGGCATAGAACCCTCCTACAACAAGGACGCAACGAACATTATCAAGAGAGGTTAACGTGTCATATTTATGCTGGAAGGTCCGGCGCACGATTTTGCCACGAAACCGCCTAAATATGGCACCAATTACGACAATTCGGCTACACCAATGCCGCAGACTTCGCGGATAGGTTGAACGCGCCGCTTTTTCCGTTTCGTTGTCGGACTTTATCCGAACAAGTCGTGGCAAAGCTCGAGCGACTCAACAAGTCGGTCCACCTCGGCCCGCGTGTTGTAGAGGCCAAAGCTGGCCCGGCATGTCGCGGTAACGCCCAGATGTTCCATCAGCGGTTGCGCGCAGTGGTGCCCAGCGCGCACAGCCACGCCTTTTCTGTCCACCACGGTCGAGATGTCATGGGGATGCGCGCCGCCCTGCATCGAGAAGGAAAAGATCGCGCCCTTGCCCGGCGCGTTGCCATGGACCGTCAGCCAATTCAGCCCCTGCAGCTTTGCGCCGGCATAGTCGCGCAGATCCGCCTCATGGGCCGCGATCGCGTCCATTCCGATGCTCTCGACATAATCGACGGCCGCGCCGAGCCCGATCATCTGCACGATGTTCGGCGTGCCGGCCTCGAATTTATGCGGCGCGTCGTTGTAGGTGACCCGGTCGCGATGCACTTCGCGGATCATGTCGCCGCCGCCGAGGAAGGGGCGCATCTCGTCCATCCGTTCGGACGCGATCCAGATCGCCGCCGAGCCCGAGGGGCCGTAGAGCTTGTGCCCGGTGATGACGTAGAAATCGCAGCCGATCTCGGCGACATTCACGGGCATATGCACCGCCGCCTGGCAGCCGTCGAGGAGGACCGGAACCCCCCGCGCGCGCGCCTCGGCACAGATCGTCTTCACATCGTTCACGGTACCCAGCACATTCGACATATGCGCCATCGCGATCAGCTTGGTCCGCGGCCCGATGGCATCGATCACATCCGCCGGGTCGAGGGAGCCATCCGCCTTCGTCTCGACCCATCTCAGCACGGCGCCATGGCGCTCTCGCAGGAAATGCCAGGGCACGATATTGGCGTGGTGCTCCATCACCGTGAGGATGATTTCGTCGCCCGCCTGGATGCGCGGCTCGGCCCAGCCATAGGCGACAAGGTTGAAGCCCTGCGTGCCGTTAGAGGTGAACAGGATCTCCTCCTCCCGGGGGGCGCCGAGGAACCGAGCGATCTTGCCGCGCACGGCCTCGTAATTCTCGGTCGCTAGGTTCGAGAGGAAATGCAGGCCGCGATGCACATTGGCGTATTCGCCCTCGTAGGCCTGGCTCACCGCGTCGATCACCGCCTGGGGTTTTTGCGCCGAGGCGCCATTGTCCAGATAGCACAGCGGCTCGCCGTTCACCTCGCGCGCCAGGATCGGGAAATCCCGGCGGATCGCGTCGACATCGTACATGGAACTCTCCCGCCCTAACCGGGCGTCTGGAACAGGGCCGTCATCAACCCAGCCATCAACATAGCAACGGCGAACACCCCGGCAAGCGTGCTCCATACGCTTTGAAAACCGTGCAGTTCCGCGACGAAGTTCGCAAGGACCCAGAGCCACACGCCGCCGGCCATCAGGAACACGGCGATCACAATGCCCGGCGCGCCGTCCGGCGTCATTTGCGTCTGTGCCAGCAGAAAGACCGGCGCCAGCAGCGTGGTGACCAGCGTGTGCCAGCCGATGACCTGGAAGGCCTGTTGCCGTGTGCCACGCCCGCCGAGCACCTTGCCGATGCCAAAGGCGAGCATGACGATCAGGAGGAACAGACCGATATGCACCACCGCGGCGAGGAGATGGCCGAAGAACAAGTGGTCTTCTTCGCTCGCCGCACGACCGGTAATGATGATCGCCAGGATCGCCTGCACCAGGTAGGACAGCGCCACCATCAGCACGACGGCGTCCATACCGTGGTTGCCGTCCAGGATCTTCCTGGCCGAAAGGCGTGGAGAGTACAGTCCCTCCGCTATCAGTCCGAGCAGATCTTTGACCACGCGGCGTGCCCCCGGATGCGGGGCCTCGCACGCTCAGCCGAGACCCAGCACCACTTTGTTGAAGACCATCGCCCCAAAAGCGGCCACCAAGGTGCCCACCGAGAGAGCGATGAAAACCGGCGATGTTCGCGAGAACCGGTGAGCCTCCGCCACCCCCGCCGCCAAGAAAAACAAGAGCGCCACCACCCCGATATAATGCGGCGGCATCGCGATCAAGGGCTCCGCGAAGATCGGGTGAAACACCTCGAGATGCGAAAAGCTTGCGGTGACCAGCGAGCCGAGCACGCCCACCGGTGCAGCGGCCAGGGCCGCCCAGAAGACCGCAGCCCGGGTGTCGCGCCAATTGCCCTGCCCGCCCATCATTCGGCAGAGTATCGTGATCATCGCCGAGAGAATGTAGAGAGAGGCGGTGCGCAACATCACCAGCACGAGGACGAAGATGCCCGGATGCGGCGGCATAACATCGACGGCCGCACTACCCGGCGCGATCACCAGCGAGACGCCACGGCTGAGAAAGAAGATGACATCCGAGAGCAGCACGAAGAAGAGGAGCCGCGCCTCCGACGGGCGCTCGGCGATCAGGTCACGGGTCGCGGCGCGCATATCGCGGTAGCTCAGCACGGTCCTCGACCACAGCGTCATGCCCTTGGGCACGTCGTCCTCGGCCATCGCGGAGATTGGCATGGAGTTGCCGGTCGCTTGAATCGACCCATCAGTGCTGGTCAAAAGCACGCTCCCATCTGTCATATCGCCCGGTCGGAGGCCCGACTGCCCGGCGTTACCCCAGGCTTTAGAGAGCGAACACCAGGCTTAACAAAACGACGATGAGAAGGGTTACACCGGCAAGTGTTACAAATACGCTCCAAATGTGGCGAAAGCTGTGCAACTCCGCCAGGCATGCCGACCATGCCCAGCCGAATGCGATGGGGCCGACGGCCTGAACAAAGCCCGCCGCGGTCGTGTCGAGCTGCGTAACGGGAATGTAGATGAGGTCGGAAAGCAGCAGAACGGGCGCGGTGACCGCCGCCGACCAGAAGAGAGCGGCCCGACCATCCCGCCACCCGTGCCTGTGCCCCAGGCCGCGCAGGGCCAGGGTCGCGAGCGCCGCCACCCCGTAGAGCATCATCGTGCGAAAGAAGAGCGCGCCGATGAATTCCGCCGAGATCTGGCCGATCAGCGTGTCCTCGTCCGTCGAGGCCGCGGCCGGCGAAAGGCGCAGGAGCGCCATCGCCCCCAAAAAGGCGAGGATGCCGGAGAACATCGCGAGAGAGAGGAGCCGCCCCTCCCCTGGGTCGGATGCGAGCAGGGCGCGGAAGCTGCCCCGCAGATCCGTCCAAGCGAGGAAGATGCGCCCGGCGAAGCCTTGGGCCGCGCCGGGGCCGTCTTGCACGCTCACGCGCGTGCAACCATCCAGGCGGAAACGGCGCTCCGCACAGCGTCGGCCAGCGTCTCGTCCTCGATCTCCTCGATCGCCTCGTCGAGAAAGGCCTCGACCAGCATTGCTTGCGCAACGCGGAGCGGCACACCCCGGGCCCGGAGATAAAAGAGCGCCAGTTCGTCGAGATTGCCGGTGGTCGAGCCGTGGGAGCAGGCGACGTCATCGGCATAGATCTCAAGCTCCGGCTTCACGAGGAACTCCGCCCCGTCCTCCAGCAGGACCGACTGGCTGATCTGGTAGCCGTCGGTCTTCTGGGCGCCGGGGCGCACGAAGATCTTGCCCTGAAAGACCGCCCGCGCGCGGCCGGCGAGGACGTTCTTAAAGACCTGCCGGCTTTCGCAGTGGGTGGCCGAATGGGTGATGAAGACAGTGTTGTCGATATGGGCCCGTTCCTGCCCCACGACCGCACCTGCGACATGGCCAGAGCCGTGATCGCCCGCCATTTCCAGCACCGCCTCGTTACGGGTCAGCGCCCCGTCGGCGGTCAGGGTGAAGCTTTTCAGCGACGCCTCCGCCCCGATGCGCGCGAAGAGATGGGTGGCGGCCGGTTGGCGCGGTCCGGTTTGCAAGCGGACATGGTGGAAGCTGCCGCCATCTGCCACGTCGACCTCCATCACCGTGTTGGTCGGCACGCCGCATTCGAGGATGGTGAGGGACGCCCCGCTCTCGACCCGGATCACATGGCGCAGGAGGCTTGCGCCTTCGCCGATTTGGTCGTGGGTCAGCAGGATCGGGGCCTCGACCGCGCCGGTGGCCTGCATCGCCAGCCCCTGCACCGCCGACGCAGTGTTGAGAGCGGCGAGGGGCCGCGAGACCTTTTCCTGTCCCGCCTCCTCCAAAACGCCGAAGACCGAGCGCGCGATGCCGATATCCTGCGCCAAGACCTCTGCCAGCGGCTGCACCGCCAGTCCCGGCTGCACGAGATCGTCGGAAAGATCCGGCCTCGCCTTGCCGTTGACGAAGCGCGCGACCCGCGCCGCAATCCCGTCGAAAGGATTGGTCAGAGCGGGCGCCTCCGCCTCGGCCATCGGTGCAGCAGGTTCGGTCAGGCGGCCTGGATCGGTGTATTTCCAGTACTCGTCGCGCCGCACCGGTCCGCCGGCCTCCAGGAACCGGGTCCGTGCCTTGGCCCTTACGTCGCGTGCCCAGCCGGCCTCGCCCGCAGGCAGCGGCAGCGCACCAAGCATAGCCTCCGCCACGAGGCGCTTCGCATCCGTCGCCATGGCAGCCCCCTTACGCAACGGATTTCGCGAGGGAGCCATAGCCCTCCCGCTCGACCCGGAGCGCGAGTTCCGGCCCGCCGGTCTCGACGATCGCGCCATCGGCCATGATGTGGACGATGTCGGGTTTGATGTGGTCGAGGAGGCGCTGGTAGTGGGTGATGACCAGAAACGACCTGTCCGGCCCGCGCAGGGCATTCACCCCATCGGAGACCAGGCGCATGGCGTCGACATCGAGGCCGGAGTCGGTCTCGTCCATCACGCACATCCGCGGCTCCAGCAGCGCCATTTGGAGAATTTCGTTGCGCTTCTTCTCGCCGCCGGAGAAGCCGGTGTTGACCGAGCGCTTCAGCATCTCGTTGTCGATATTGAGCGATTTGGCCTTCTCGCGGATCAGCTTTAGGAATTCGGGGGCGGACAGCTCCTCCTCCCCCCGCGCTTTGCGCTGCGAATTCAACGCCGTGCGCATGAAGGTCATGTTGCCCACACCCGGGATCTCTACCGGGTATTGGAAGGCGAGGAAAAAGCCCGCGGCGGCGCGCTCCTCCGGCTCCATCTCCAGAAGGTCGGTGCCGTCCATCGCCACCGACCCGTCCGTCACCTGATAGCCGTCACGCCCCGCCAACACGTAGGACAGCGTCGACTTTCCCGACCCGTTCGGCCCCATGATCGCGTGGACCTTCCCGGCCTCCACCGTCAGGCTCAGCCCCTTGAGGATCTGCTTGTCCTCCTCCTCCAGCTTCACCGAGAGGTTCTTGATCTCCAGCATCCGTCTCTCCTCCTTCCGCGGCGGCGACCGGTTTCGGCGCCCGGGCTGCAGCCGCAGTGTCTGCCATCTCTGCCATGTCCGCGCCGCCGCTTTCGAGGCTGCCAGTGCGGATCGCGCCTGCCACCGTTTCCAGCTCGGCGGCGATGTCGTTGGCGAACGGACCGAAACGGCGGGCGAGGACGCCGGCGAAGCTGCGGATCGCAACCCGGGCAAGCGCGAGGCGCATGATCGGGTCCGTGTCCATGGTATCGATCCGGTCCACGGCAGCGACCAGCGTCGCGCTCACATCATCCGAGACGGAGCGCACGCGCTGCCCTTCGCCCACAACGGTCACAGTTCTCTGTGTCATGCCCTTGATCCTTCTGGCAGCGCGGGACCGCCCGCGGCTATCGATGGATCGAGGTCTCGGCGATAACTCCTTCGAAATGGTTGATCGGCTGGTTAATGGCTCAGGCCGGCGTCGTGGTGACCGCGGTGCCGGAAGCGGAGACCATCAGCATGCTGTCGGCCACGACCTCGTAGTCGAGATCGATGCCGACCACCGCATTGGCACCGAGCGCTCGGGCCTGGTCCTGCAGCTCGCCGAGCGCCGTCTCGCGCCCTTCCTGCAGCTTGCCCTCATAGGCGGAGGCGCGCCCGCCCACGATATCGGTGATGGAGGCAAAGATATCCCGGACGACATTGGCGCCCATGATCGCCTCGCCCACGACGATGCCGTGATAGGCGGTGATCCGGTGCCCCTCGATGCCCTGGGTCGTGGTGAGGATCATCTGCGCACTCCGTCCCAGCAGTCCACGGCGCTCTCTAACCGACCCACAGAACGATTGCCTATGGGATGGCCGCCAGCGCCGACGCGCTGTCCGTTCGCGCCGTCGAAGACGACAAAGAACTCGTCACTGGCGTGGTGGTTGTGAGACGGCGAAGAGCCCGCGCCCGAGGCGAGAATGGTCACGTCAAACGAAACCGCCTTTGCGTAGGAGGCGGCGCTGAGGGGGGCGGTCGCGGCCCCGAAAACGTCCGAGTCGCCCACCGGTCCGAACGGTAAGGAGGGGGGATCCGCGATGTCGATCACGGGCGTGGTCTTTTCGGCCATTCCGACCCCCTTCTCGCTTGGTCAGCGGCGACCTGGGTTCTCGGCCTGCGAGACCAAGCGCTCGATCATGGTGATGAAGACAGTCTCGCCACCGAGACCGGTCAGTGTCTCACCATTGGTGCGCACCACTTCCCACATTCCGTCGCGCACGCCTTGGATCCGGCAGATCATGGCGCCACCGTTCCCCTCGGCCCGCAGAATGTCAAAGGCGTTGCCGTCATCATTTGCGGCGATCTGCACATCATGGCCCTGCTCGCGCAGATGCTTCTCCGCCGCCTCGGCGAGGGCGAGAAGCTTAGCGCCCTCTTTCACATCAGTTAGCATTTGCTCGTCTCCGTTCTTGTTGTTGTTCACACAGACACCTGCCTGCGGCTTACTCCCTTAAGATTCTGGGGCGGCCTTGTCCCGGCTTCTCCCAGCGGTCGAAGGCCTCGGATGCCCGGGCCTCCGTGATCTGTTCGGCGCGTTCCCGCGCCCGGTCGGCACGAAAGGACGCTCGCGCCGCCTCTCTCTGTCACCTGGCCTGCCGATACCGGAGGCTCGCTGCGAGGACGTAGAGCGCACACCCGGCGATCAACCCGCCGAGCGCCCAATCTAGCGGAGCGCCAGCGCGAAACTGCGTCCCAAGAGCCAGGCCGGCCACACTACCGGCCGTCCCGGCGATGACGGCAGCACCGAAATGCCGGCCGCCACGTCCGTTCCCACTGTCGAGGGACCAACGATCCACCTTGCCATCGGTGCTTTCGCCCACGCGCCGCTGCCAGGATCTGGCCGGTGCCGACACGCCCTGGCCGCCGCCGTGATTAGTCCTTTTTCTCACCGAGCAAAGGCCCCCAATGCCCGCGCCTCGGCAATCTTTCGCTCCTTGCCCGCGCTCATCTTCAGAGCAAGAGGCCTCACGTCTCAATCCCGTTTTCGCGCCGCGGCGAACCGCACGACCGCCCTGCCCCGAAGATCGAGGCAATACTAAGGGCCGTGACCGACAGCCAATAGGCGAACCACCATCCACCTTCGGGCTGCGATACGCCCTGCCAGAACAGACCGCCGGCCGCGAATAGCAGCACCGCGAAAAGGCTTCCCAGCGGACGGTCCCGCAGGCTGGGCGACCCAATGCCTCGGATCAGCCCCTCTTCAGCACCGAAGCCGAGGGGCCACATCAGCCGACGCTGCCCTCCAGGCTTATCGCGACCAGCTTTTGCGCCTCGACTGCGAATTCCATGGGCAGTTCTTGCAGCACTTCCTTGCAGAACCCGTTAACGATGAGCGCGACCGCGTCTTCCTCGTCGATGCCCCGCTGGCGGCAGTAGAAGAGCTGGTCATCGTCTACCTTGGAGGTCGTCGCTTCATGCTCGGCCCGAGCGCTGGAATTCTTCACCTCGATGTAGGGCACGGTGTGTGCGCCGCAGTCCGAGCCGATCAGGAGGCTGTCGCACTGGGTGAAATTCCGGCTCTGCCCCGCGCGCGGATGCATCGAGACCAGGCCGCGATAGGTGTTCTGAGCCCGCCCGGCCGAGATCCCCTTCGAGACGATCCGACTTTTGGTGTTGCGCCCCAGATGGACCATCTTGGTGCCGGTATCCGCCTGCTGGGCGTTGTTGGTGATGGCGATCGAGTAGAACTCGCCCTGGCTATCCTCGCCGCGGAGGATGCAGGACGGGTATTTCCAGGTGATCGCCGAGCCGGTCTCGACCTGGGTCCACATCACCTTTGCGCGCGCGCCGCGACAGTCGGCCCGCTTGGTGACGAAGTTGTAGATGCCGCCGCGGCCTTCCTCGTCGCCCGGGAACCAGTTCTGGACGGTGGAGTATTTGATCTCCGCATCCTCCAGAACCACCAGCTCGACCACCGCGGCGTGAAGCTGGTTCTCGTCCCGCTGCGGAGCGGTGCACCCTTCCAAGTAGCTCACATAGGCGCCCTTGTCGGCAATGATCAGCGTCCGCTCGAACTGGCCCGTGTTCTCAGCATTGATGCGGAAATAGGTGCTCAGCTCCATCGGGCAGCGCACGCCTTCCGGTATGTAGACGAAGCTGCCATCCGAGAAGACCGCCGAATTGAGCGTGGCAAAGTAGTTGTCCGAGTTCGGAACGACCGTGCCGAGATACTTCTTCACCAGCTCCGGATGAGTCTTCACCGCCTCGGAGATCGAGCAGAACACGATTCCATGTTTTGCAAGCTCATCCTTGAAGGTCGTGCCGACCGAGACGCTGTCGAACACCGCATCGACGGCGACCTTGCGGCCCTCGCCGGCCGCCTGCCCGGCCCCCTCGACCCCCGCCAGGATCTCCTGCTCGCGGAGCGGAATACCCAGCTTGGCATAGGTCTCGAGCAGCTTCGGATCGACCTCGTCCAGGCTCTTCGGCTTTTCCTTAAAGGACGCCGGCTGTGCATAGTAATACTGATCCTGGTAATCGATCGGCGTGATATTCAGCATCGCCCAGTCGGGCTCCACCATCTGCTGCCAGCGGCGGAAGCTGTCGAGCCGCCACTGCAGCAGCCATTCCGGCTCGTCCTTTTTTGCCGAGATCAGACGGACGATCCCTTCGTCCAGCCCCTTGGGGGCGTATTCCATCTCAATCTCGGTATCCCAGCCGTATTTGTACGTGCCCATCGAGCGCACGGTGTCGATCGTCTCCTGGTCGACGCCCTCTTTAACCTCGGTGTCCAATGCGCTCATTTTGGCATCCTCTCCGTGACACGCTCCGGGCAACGGCCCGGCGCCAGGGTGTTGGGCGTTTTCAGAACCGCCCCGTTCGGTTCGTTCTTCGTCCCGGCTGTGGCCGGGGAAATCGGTCAGGATCATGCTGCCTGCGCCCTTCTGCGGCGGTGAAGCTCGATCCAAGTGTGCGCAAAGGCCATAACCTCCGCTTCGGTCGTCGTCGGTCCGATCGAGACGCGGATGGCGCTGGACGCCGTCACCTCGTCAAAGCCCATGGCGCGGAGCACGCGGCTCGCTTTCGCCACCTTCCCAGAGCTGCAGGCACTGCCCGCGCTCACCGCGAAGCCCGCAAGGTCGAGCCCCATCACCTGCGTCTCTCCCCGCCAGCCGGGGACCGCAAAGCAGGACGTGTTGGGCAAGCGCCGACTTTCCTTGCCAAAGAAAATGGTTTCTGGGGCAGCGGCGGCAAGGGTCTCTTCTAGAATGTTTCTAAGTTTTTCGACGGGTTCCCAGACGGCGGCCTCCAAATCGCGCTTGGCAGCCTCCGCCGCAGCGCCAAAACCCGCGATGCCGATGACGTTCTCGGTGCCCGAGCGCCGCCCCTGCTCCTGGCCGCCGCCCTCGAACAGCGGATCCGGATGGAGCGGCTCACGCATGAGAAGCGCTCCGCATCCTTTCGGGCCGCCCAACTTATGGGCAGAGGCGAATGCATACTCCCCGTCGATGGAGTAGTTCGCCTTGCCGATCGCCTGGACAGCGTCTCGCAAGATCACTGTCGATCGGCAGCCCGGCTCGTTTCGCAACGCGTGCAGCTCGCCTGCGCCCTGCAGGACCCCCGTCTCACCATTCGCCACGCCGAGCGCGACGACCTTAGAACGATCCACGGCGCGCGGCTTGAGCGTTGCCCTGCCATTGCGGTCCACTTCCCAGTCTTCACCATCGTCACGATGGGCGACGACACAGTCATGCTCGCTATCCGGGCAAAGGAAGCCACCGAGGCGCGCGGCAATCCACGCAGTAGTCTCCGTCGCGCCGCTTGTGAAGACCACTTCGTCGGGCTGACACCCGACCAGCGTCGCGACCTGCGCGCGGGCGCGTTCGACGATCTTGCGGGCGGCGCGGCCTTCGGCATGGACGCTGGACGGATTGCCGACCGTGTCCATCGCCTGCAGCATCGCTGTCCGGGCCTCAGGCCGCAGCGGCGCCGTGGCGTTCCAGTCGAGATAGACGCGTTGCCCGTCGAACCCGGTCATCGGGGGGCCGCCATCTCGGCCAGGGGCCGCCTTTTCCCTCCCTCCTCGCGGGGGAGGGCCAGGGAGGGGGGGAGGGCTTGGCAGGGCAGGATGCGCCGCCTCCCGGTCATGTCGATGCCTCCTCGACCTGCGCGTCTTCCTGGACCAACTCGCTAAAGTCGGGCACGGCGGGGCACGGCACCATCTTGTCCTGCACCACATCCGCCAAGGATGTCTGGCTTAAAAACACATGGACATGGGCCGAAAGCTGCTCCCACAGATTATGGGTCAAGCAGGCCTCCCGCGACTGGCCGCAGCCCTTCCCGTCCTCATATCTCCCGCCGCAGCCCATGGCGTTGAGCCGCTCGTCCACGGCCGCCATTACTTCGGCGATGCGGATATCGGCCGCGGGACGGGAGAGGCGGTATCCCCCGCCGGGACCGCGGATCGAGGTGACCAAGCCCGCTCGCCGCAGGCGCACGAAAAGCTGCTCCAGATAAGCCAGGGAGATGTCTTGACGCCCTGCAATCTCGCCGAGCGCGACCGGTCCCGACAGGCCGTTCAGCGCGATATCGGCCAGGGCCGTGACCGCATAGCGCCCCTTTGTGCTCAGCTTCATCGGCCACATCCCCTCGCCCAGAGACCGCCAGACTGCGCTAGATATTGACCTGACGATCAGATTTGCCTACGCCAGCGCACAGTCAGCGGTAGGAAAGATTCCTAGACTTAGAATATCTCTAGGTTTCCTGACCGGAGAAGTCAACCATTGGGTGCCCGCCCGGGCAGGCCGGAACCCGCCAGAGGACCACGCATGCCAGAGGTGATCTTTCCGGGGCCGGAAGGCAGGCTCGAGGGCCGCTATCATCCTCACCCCGGCAAGGACAGCCCAATCGCCCTCATCCTGCATCCCCACCCGCAATATGGGGGCACGATGAACAACCGGGTGACCTACCACCTGCATTACGCTTTCAAAGAGCTCGGCTATACGGTGATGCGGTTCAATTTCCGCGGTGTCGGTCGCAGCCAGGGCGAGTTCGGCAATGGCGAGGGGGAGCTGTCGGATGCGGCCTCGGCGCTGGACTATCTGCAGGCGCAAAACCCGAGCGCGCGCGGCTATTGGGTAGCGGGCTTCTCCTTCGGCGCCTGGATCGGAATGCAGCTTCTGATGCGGCGGCCGGAGATTTCGGGCTTCATCTCGGTCTCGCCGCCGGCCAACATGTTCGATTTTTCGTTTCTTGCGCCCTGCCCGTCTTCTGGGCTGATCATCAATGGCGAGGCCGACCGCATCGTGCCGCCCGAGGATGTCGAAAAGCTGTCGGCGAAGCTAAAGGCGCAGAAGGGGATCACGATCACCCATGCGACGGTGCCGGATGCCAATCACTTCTTTGAGCATGGGCTCGAGGAGATGATCGATGTGGTCAAAGGCTATGTGCATGCCCGGATGACAGAGGACACCCGCTAGAGGACTGTCTCCGGGGCGCCGCGTCGGCGACCAAAGCAGGTAGTGCGGTCAGCGCCCGCGGCGCGCTTCGAGGTCGGTGCCTGTGGGACCGCCGCAGGGCGCCCGGCCGAGCCGCCACAAGCAAAACCGTTCGAGACCGCCGCGAGCACTGAGGGAGCAACCCGCCGGCAGGCAGACGCGGCGCCCGGACGCGCCGATAGGCGCGGAACACCCTGCTGTCCGACGCCAGCGCCCGGTCGTCAAGGGCCCGTCAGCCGACCGCCGCAGACCGGTCCCGATGCCCCGGTGGTTCCGGGAAACGAAGTCGGCAGTCCCCGCACCACCCGCGCGGCCAGATAGGCGAAAGCCTGGGCTTCCAGCATATCGCCGTCGAGACCCACGGCTTCCAGAGGCTCGACCGGTGCTGCGAGCCGCCGGGCGAGCCCCGCCATCATCGTCGCATTTTTTCGCCCGCCGCCGCAGACCAGCCATCCTGACGCCGGCGACGGAAAATGAACGGCCGCCGCCGCCGCGCAGCGCGCCGTGAAGGCCGTCAGCACCGCCGCACCATCGGCTGTGTCGAGCCCCTCGACACGGCGCATCAACGTGGCGAATTCGTTCCGGTCCAGCGATTTCGGCGGCGGCTTCGCCAGGAAGTCGGCGACGAAATTGCTATCGACTTCCACCGCACCCGGATCGCCTTGCGCCGCCATCGCCCCGCCGAGATCCACCGGCTGCCCGGTCTTGCGCTGCATCCAGTCGTTGAGGAGTGCATTGCCCGGCCCTGTGTCGAAGGCAATCAGCGCCCCGGGCGTCTCCGGCGTCTCGGCCCGCGGATCCACCCAAGTCACATTGGCGACCCCGCCGACATTGAGAAACGCCACAGGCTCGGTCAGCCCCAGCCGCTTGGCCATCGCGAAATGGAACACCGGTGCCAGCGGCGCCCCTTGCCCGCCCTCGACAATATCCTCGCTGCGGAAGTCCCACACCACCGGCCGGTTCACGGCGCGGGCCAGCGCCGAGCCGGAGCCGAGCTGCCAGGTCCATTGCTTCTCCGGGTAATGCGCCACGGTTTGGCCGGGAAAGGCGACCAGCGCCGGCATTTCGTCGGCGCCGAGCTCGGCAAGCAGATCCACCACCGCCCGGGCGTGGAGACGGACCACCTCGGCCTCGGCCCGGGCCAGCGTCTCTTGATCCGCCTCGCGGGCGCCTTTGCGGTGGCGGAGCGGGTCTTCCATCACCACCGGCAGGTCCCGCAGCGCCACCCGTTCATAGGCGGCGAAGGCGGTGGGGCCGAAGGTCTCGACCGTTTCGCCATCCGTCTTGACCAGCGCCGCGTCCACCCCGTCCATCGAGGTGCCGCTCATCAGACCCAAAACCCAGACCGGCTTGCCCGCCAAGAGCTCCAGCACCCTGTTTCCTTTCGCCGTCAGCCAGGCTATCCCGGCGCGCGAGATTAGGAGGAAGACCGATGAGCCACCAGCCGAAAGCGGAATTCTTGCGCGTCGTCGCCGAGCGCGGATTCCTGCAGGACTGCACCGATCTCGAGGGCCTCGACAAGGCCCTCCTGCAGGGATCGGTGACGGCCTATATCGGCTACGACTGCACCGGCCCCTCCCCCCATGTCGGGCATCTCTTCAACATCATGCTGCTGCGCTGGTTTCAAAAAACCGGCAACCGCCCGATCGTCCTGATGGGCGGCGGGACGACCAAGATTGGCGATCCGTCAGGCAAAGACGAGACCCGGCAGCTTTTGACCGAAGCGAAGATTGCGGAAAACATGGCGAGCTTCCGCCGTGTCTTCTCGGGCTACCTCGATTTCTCCGGCGGTGGCGGCGCGGTCATGGCGAACAATGCCGATTGGCTCGACGGGCTCGGCTACATCCCGTTCCTGCGAGAGTATGGGCGGCATTTCACCATCAACCGGATGCTGACCTTCGAGAGCGTGAAGGGCAGGCTCGACCGAGAGCAGCCGCTCACCTTTCTGGAGTTCAACTACATGCTGCTCCAGGCCTATGACTTTCTGGAACTCCATCGCCGTCACGGCTGCCGTCTGCAGATGGGCGGGTCCGACCAGTGGGGAAACATCATCAACGGGATCGAGCTCAGCCGCCGGGTCGACGGGGCCGAGGTGTTCGGTCTGACCACGCCGCTGATCACCACCGCCGACGGCAAGAAGATGGGCAAGACAGAGCAGGGTGCCGTCTGGCTGAACCCCGATATGCTGAGCGCCTATGACTTTTGGCAGTTCTGGCGGAACACTCAGGATGCGGATGTCGGGCCGTTCCTGCGGGTCTTTACGGAGCTGCCGCTCGACGAGGTGGCAAAGCTGGAGGCGCTCGGCGGCGCCGAGATCAACGAGGCGAAGAAGATCCTGGCGCGGGAGGCCACGTCCTTGGCCCATGGGGACAAGGCGGCCGCAGCGGCGGAGGCGACGGCCCATGAGACCTTCGAGGCCGGGGGTGCCGGCGCCGACCTCCCTACCATTGCCCTGGATGCAACCGATTTCAGCGAGGGCGGCGTCTCGGTCGTGCAGCTTTTCGTGCGGGCCGGCCTCGCGTCCTCCGGCAAAGAAGCGAAGCGGCTGATCAGGGAGGGCGGCGCCCGAATCGACGATGCGCCGGTAAGCGACCAGGCCCTGATGCTAGGAAGGGAACGCTTCGAGGGCCCAGTGAAGCTGTCGGCAGGCAAGAAGCGCCACGCCCTGGCGAGACTCGCGGAATGATCGAAGGGACCGCGGGCAAACTGCAAGGCCGCCGATCCCCGTTCGGCTGGCTTACGCAGGGGCATTAGCGCAACGGTCCGGCGTTCGGCCGGCTTACGCCGCGCCACTGGCGCGACGGTCCGGCCTCACCCCTCCACCCAACCGTGACGCGGATCGGGAGGCTGCGCATGCCCGCCTCCTCCCTCCACCCGCCCACCCGCGGTCGGAGGCGGGCATGCGTGGTGTCTTCGCGGCGCCCTGCCTTCGGCCGCATCGGATGTTTCAACGGCGGCAATCGCTGCAGAAACCTGCCGGACAGGGTGGCGGCACGGGCGCGGATCGCCAACCCTTCAGAGCGTTCTACGGCCCGATTGCATCGGCTCTGGCGCTCTACGGCGTTGCTCGGGCGCAGCTTCGCCACGCCATTCCGAGCCAGATCCGCTGGCAAAATTCTCCACAGCGTTTGCCGATCACTTCTGATCGGACGGTCGCCGCGGCCGTTTGCTTGTCGCGATTTCCCAATCAGCGAGACGACTCGGTCTGCTTCGAAGGCACTCTAGGGGTTGTCCTGCACCTGGCGGCGCAGCCAAACGCCGAAGGCCGGCACCGCCAGCAGGATGAAGGTGATCCGCACCACATGGTGGAGCGCCACAAAGGCCGGGTCCGCATCGATGGCAAGCGCGATCAGGCTCATCTCGGCGATGCCGCCGGGCGCATAGGCGAGGAGCGCCACAAAATAGTCGATGCCGGTCAGCGCCGAGATCGCCTGCGCGAACACCACCGAGACGGCCATCAAGACCAGCGTTCCCCCGAAGGTGTAGGCGGCAAAGCGCAGCCAATCGGTCATCGCAACACCATGGAAGCGGGTGCCGATGGAGGAGCCGGTGACAACCAGCGCGACCTCCACCAGGATATGGGGCAGCACCCCCTCCACCACGCCGGCGATGCGAAGCACGGCGCTTGCCAGGATGGGTCCGAGCAGGAACGGGATCGGCAGACGCAGCCATTGCAGCGCCAGGGTCGCCAGGATGGCTGCGACCAGCAACAGCACGAAATCGGCAACCCCGATAAGCTGGCGCTCGGCGAAGAGCTCCGGCGTTGGCGGGGTCAGGCCCAGATACCCGAAGGCGATCACCGGCGCGAGGCAGACCACAATGGCGATCCGCAAGCTCTGCGCCAGCGCCACATGGCGCTCATCGGCGCCCATGCCGCCGGCGATCAGAACCAGCGCCGTGAGCCCGCCGGGGATGCCGGAGCAGACCGCGGTCACCCGATCCTCCTTCGCAACATGGCGAAAGAACAGATAGGCGAGCCAGCCCGCAACCGGGACATAGAGGATCGCGCCGAGGATCGAGACCGGCCAGCGGGCGAGCTCCGCCATGGTCAGCCCATCGAAGCTCTCGCCCAGGAAGAGCCCGATCAGCACCATGAAATTCGCGCGCAGCCACAAGGGCACGGCCACCGGCAGCCCGGCGATTGAGGCAAACATGCAGGCGAAAAGCGCGCCCAACATCCAAGCGAGCGGCACGTCGAGCGACCAGGCAACGGCGCCGCCGGCTGTCCCAACCGCGAGGCCGAGGGCGAGGCGCTTCAGCGCATCTTGGGACAGACGGTCCCGCCAGACCGCGTTCACGCGGTGGGCTCTGGCGCCATGAGCTCGACCTCCCGCCCGTCCCGAATGCCGGTATAAAAGCAACTGCGCCGATTGGTGTGGCAGGCGGGCCCAATCTGCTCGACCAGCACCAGCAGGCAGTCCCGGTCGCAGTCGACCCGCATCTCCACCAATCCCTGCGTATGGCCAGAGGTCTCGCCCTTGATCCACAACGCCTGGCGGGAGCGCGACCAATAGGTGACCCGCCCGGTTGCCAGCGTTTGCGCCACCGCCTCGGCATTCATCCAGGCCATCATCAGCACCTCGCCGGTGCTATGGTCCTGGGCCACGGCGGGTATCAGCCCGCGAGTGTCATAGGCGAGGGTGCCGGGGTCGAAGTCGGGGCCGGTCTGATCAGGGGTCATCTGCGTCGCTCCGCCGTCGCGTGCAAAGTCTTTTATACCGGGGTCCATCGCGCTATCTACGGGGATCGATGAATGAGGGAGGGGTCGATGTCCGCTGCGGTGGATCTCATGAAGCTCTATTCTGACCGGATCCTGGCGTTGGCGGCAGAAATCCCGCGGACCGGGCGGCTGGACGCGCCGCAGGGTTCGGCCATGAAGCGCTCGCCCCTGTGCGGATCGACCGTGACGGTGGACATCGCCGTGGCCGACGGAAAGGTCTGCGACTTTGCCCAAGACGTGAAGGCCTGCGCGCTGGGGCAATCCTCCGCCTCGGTTCTGGGCCAGGGCGTGATCGGCAAGACGCGGGCGGAGATCGAAGCAGGCCGCGAGCAGCTTTATGCCATGCTGAAACAGAACGGCGATGTGCCCGGCACTCCGTGGGATCGGTTGGAGGCCCTGTTGCCCGCCCGCGATTACAAAAACCGTCATGCTTCGATCATGCTGGCATGGGACGCGACCCTCGAGGCTATCGACGAAGCCACGGGGTGATCATTCCGGCCGTCGCGGCTCGAAGGTCTTCTCGAAGCGCCAGATGGTGACGGCGATCGGACCAGCGATGCTTTCAACGTCGTAGCTGGTCCGCTTTTCGCGGTCGCAGCTCCAGCCCTCTTTTTCGTAGAACCGCGCGGCGCGCTCGTTCCCCACAACGCAGGCGATCCAAGCGGCTGTTTGCCCGGCGGCCGCAAGCTGAGCCTCCGCATCCCGCATCAACCGCGCAGCGACGCCAGTCCCCCGGGCCTCCCGCGCCACGAAGAACTGGTAGACCTCGCTGCCCTTGACCATCTGGAAGCCGAGCGGCCGGCCTAACGGCCCGACGACGCGCATCTCGGCTGAGTACCCGGCCACGCGATCTTCGAAGGAGGCGAGGGTACGAGCAGCGATCAAAGGCTCCGGCACAAGACCGAGATGGGCATCATGCCAGCCCTGGTGCCAAAGAGTAGCGATGGCGCCGTTGTCCTCCGGCACCGGCGGTCGGGGCTCGGCACCGGTGCTCATACTTTCGCGACCGCCACCTTCATTGCATCGGTGATCATCCGCTTCGCCTCGGCTGCATCGCCCCAGCCGATGATCTCGGACCACTTGTCGCCTTCTAAATCTTTGTAATGCTTGAAGAAGTGCTCGATTTGGTTTCGCGTGATCTCGGGTAAGTGGTTGATATCGGTATAATTCTCCCACCGCCGGGTGACCTTCACTGACGGCATCGCCACGATCTTTTCGTCCTGCCCCGCCTCGTCCCGCATTTTTAGAACGCCAATGGGACGGCAGGGGATTACAGCGCCCGGCAGGATTGGGCGCGTGTTAGCAACCAGCACATCGACCGGGTCGCCGTCCTCCGACATCGTGTGCGGGATAAAGCCGTAATTGCCGGGATAGCGCATCGGAGTGTAAAGGAAGCGGTCGACGATCATCGTCCCAGCCTCTTTGTCGAGCTCATATTTGATCGGCTCGCCGCCGACAGGCACCTCGATGATCACGTTTACTTCGTCCGGGGGGTTCTTACCCACCGAGATCGCATCCACTCGCATCTGACTGGTCCTATCGCTTGATGCTTCCGTGTCCGCGGGCCTTATAGGCAGGTGGCCGCTTCGCTGCAACGCACAATTACTCGCCAAGAGTGATTGCAACCCGCGATGGAAAAGCCTCAAATTGAGGTTTATTTGTGGCAAGAATAGCTCAGCTAAAACGGATTATGCGGCTTTTGGGCTCCACCGCCCCACATCCTTTGTGCAACGCACAACAAACCTGTATGGGGCCCCTTCAGTGAGTATCGGTAATCGGGAGCGTGGCATGAATATCAATATGATTTCGCCTGGCGACAATCCGCCCAACGAGATCAATGTGGTGATCGAGATCCCGGGCGGGGCTGCGGGGGGCCAGCCGGTCAAATACGAGATCGACAAGACCTCTGGCGCGGTCTGGGTGGACCGGATCGTCAATGTGCCGATGTTCTACCCGAACAATTACGGCTTCGTGCCGAACACCCTCCACGAGGACGGCGACCCGGTGGATGTCATGGTCCGCACCGAAGTAGCCCTCGTACCCGGTTCGGTGATCCCCTGCCGGCTGATCGGCGCGCTCCATATGGAAGACGACGGCGGGATCGACGACAAGCTGATCGCGATGCCGCTGGAGAAGGTGGACCCGTTCCAGGCCGAGATCCAGGACCTTGAGGACCTGCCGATCCGCCACCGGGAGCGTATCTGGCACTTCTTCGAGCACTACAAATCGCTCGAAAAAGGCAAATGGGCGAAGGTTACCAGCTGGGGCAGCAAGCTCGACGCGCAGAGGATCCTGATGGCGTCGATCGAGCGCGCCAATCGCCGGGCCGCCTGAGCCGACAACCGACGAGATGGGCGGGGCTGTGTCACCCCGCCTCACTTATCCCCCCGGAACCCTACGGGTTTTGACCGCTTCGGCGCTTGCTTGCCCCCTTGGAATAGGCCAGGTTCGGGCCGCATCTGGAACCGAATACGCCAATCATCAAAGGGGGGAGCCAGACGATGCTCTTTGTGATCATCTTCTGCGGCTTGTTGTCTATCGTCTACGGGGTCTGGGCGGTGAAGTCCGTGATGGCCGCCGATCCAGGCAGCGAGCGCATGCAGGAAATCGCCGCCGCGATCCAAGAGGGCGCACAGGCCTATCTGACGCGGCAATACACCACCATCGCGATCGTCGGCATCGCGATCGTGGCACTGATCTACTACCTCCTAGGTACCCTGGTGGCGGTCGGTTTCGTCATCGGCGCGGTTCTCTCCGGCGTGGCGGGCTTCATCGGGATGCTCGTTTCGGTTCGCGCCAATGTCCGCACCACTCAGGCTTCGGCGAAGGGGCTCGGCGACGGGCTGGAGATCGCGTTCAAGGCCGGCGCGGTGACCGGCATGCTGGTGGCGGGGCTCGCCTTGCTCGGCGTCGCGATCTACTATGGTGTTCTCACCGGCATTATGGATTTTGCCATCAACGACCGTGTCGTGGTGGATGCGTTGGTGGCTTTAGGCTTCGGGGCGTCGCTGATCTCGATTTTCGCGCGCCTCGGCGGCGGCATCTTTACCAAGGGCGCCGATGTGGGCGGCGATCTGGTCGGCAAGGTCGAAGCCGGGATACCGGAAGACGATCCGCGCAACCCGGCGACCATTGCCGATAACGTTGGCGACAATGTCGGCGACTGCGCCGGCATGGCGGCCGATTTGTTCGAGACCTATGCGGTGACCGTCGTCGCCACGATGGTTCTTGCGGCGATCTATTTCGGGGGCACGGAACTCGGGGCGGCGGCGATGATTTATCCGCTGGCGATCTGCGGGATCTGCGTGCTGACCTCGATCGCCGGGACCTTCTTCGTGAAGCTGGGCGCGTCGCAGTCGATCATGGGGGCGCTCTATAAGGGCTTCATCGCCACCGGGATCTTCTCGCTGATCCTGCTGTTGCCGATCACCATGATTGTCTTCCCGGACGGCCTTGCCACCGAGATGACGGTGAACGGGATGACCTTCACCGCTTTCGATCTGTTTTTGTGCGGCGTCGCGGGGCTGGTGGTGACCACGCTGATCATCGTGATCACCGAATATTATACGGGTACCGGCTACCGCCCCGTCCGTTCGGTCGCTCAGGCCTCTATTACCGGGCATGGGACCAATGTGATCCAGGGCCTCGCCGTGTCGCTGGAGGCTTGTGCTCTTCCCGCCTTGGTGATCATCGCGGGCATCATCTTCACCTTCCAAATGGCGGGCCTTTTCGGCATCGCGATTGCCGTGACCACGATGCTGGCGCTGGCAGGGATGGTGGTTGCGCTCGACGCCTTCGGCCCGGTGACCGACAATGCCGGCGGCATCGCCGAGATGTCGGACCTGCCGGACGAGGTGCGCTCGACCACCGACGCGCTGGATGCGGTTGGCAACACCACGAAGGCCGTGACCAAGGGCTATGCGATCGGCTCGGCGGGTCTTGGCGCGCTGGTGTTGTTTGCGGCCTATACCGAGGACTTGAAGTTCTTCTCGGCCAATGCGGCGGAAGGGAGCTATTTCGCGGGCCTCACCGTCGATTTCTCGCTGGCCAACCCGTATGTCGTGGCGGGGCTCTTCTTCGGCGGGTTGCTGCCGTTCCTGTTCGGCGGCATCGCGATGACCGCCGTGGGCCGGGCCGCCGGTGCGGTGGTCGAGGAAGTGCGTCGCCAGTTCCGCGAAAAACCCGGGATCATGGAGGGTAAGGAAAAGCCTGACTATGGCCGCGCCGTGGACATGCTGACCCGGGCGGCGATCAAGGAGATGATCATCCCCTCGCTGCTACCCGTGCTCTCTCCCATTGTATGCTTCTTCGCGGTGGAGGCGATTGCCGGCAAGGCTGCGGCCTTCTCGGCGCTCGGCGCTATGCTGCTCGGGGTGATCGTAACCGGGCTGTTTGTGGCGATCTCCATGACCTCCGGCGGCGGCGCCTGGGACAATGCGAAGAAGATCTTCGAAGATGGCTTCACCGACAAGGACGGGGTGAAACACTTCAAGGGGTCGGATGCGCATAAAGCCGCTGTGACCGGCGACACGGTGGGCGACCCGTATAAAGACACGGCGGGCCCAGCGGTGAACCCAATGATCAAGATCACCAATATCGTGGCGCTTTTGCTCCTCGCGGTCCTTGCCCACGGCGCCTGATCCCAGCCGACCGTCCCAAAGCCTCCCCGCTCAAGGGGGAGGGTCCGCCCAGTCGGATCGGCACCGACAGAGACGGCGCCAGCCCTCGCCCGCTGCCATCTCCAAGCGCGCCGCGGCCCGAAACCCGCCGCGCGCGCCGATTGCGACACCGGCCGGGCCGTCGACGCGGCGCCAGATCGCGGCGCAGCCGCGAAATCGTGATCTCATTTTGCTGCCTCGACCCGGTCGAGCAACCCTTGTCGCGCTCGAGCCCGGGGCCACTTCCCGTGCATGCGCGCATTCAACCGATCTCTCGCAATCTTGGCGGCCTTGATCCTGGCGACGACGACAGCTCTCCGGGCAGAGACACCGTCGACGACAACCGCTGCCGAGCAGCGTGCAGCGATCCGCACCCAGCTGTTCGCCGCACTGGGCGCAGCGGAGACCGAGGCCGAAGGCCGCAGGATCGAAGGGGCGATCTGGCAGCTCTGGACTACGGCACCGGATCCCAGCGCTCAAGCCCTGATGGATCGCGCGCTCGCCGCCCGTCAGACCGGCGACCTCGAAGCAGCTCTTGCAGCCTCGCAGGCTCTGACCGAGGCCTATCCGGCCTATGCGGAGGGCTGGAACCAAGTCGCCACGCTTCAGTTCATGCTCGGTCAAGGCGACCGCTCGCTGGAAACGATCCATCGCGTGCTAGAATTGGAGCCCAAGCATTTCGGGGCGCTCTCCGGCCGGGCGATCATTCTGATGCGCCAGGGCCGCGTGCGGCTGAGCCAGAAATACCTTCGCGAAGCGGTGGCGATCCATCCATGGCTGCGGGCGCGGCGCTTCTTGATTACCGCGCCGAGCGAGGATCTCTGATTTCCCACTGGCGGCCCGGCCCCGCCGCACGTTAGGAAGGCGCGTTCGACACAAGGCGCGCCCGCCAATGCTGTACCAAACGCCCGACGCCTATCTGCAGGCGCCGCGAAAGTCCGTGGCGCTGGTCGGCATGTCAGGCGTCGGCAAGACCCGGCTTGCTGCGATGCTACGCGCCGCGGGGGCATGGTTCCACTACTCGGTCGATTACCGCATCGGCACCCGCTATATGGGCGAGCACATCGTCGACAACTTCAAGCGAGAAGCGATGCGCAACCCGTTTCTGCGGTCGCTGCTTCTGTCCGACTCGATCTACATCTCGTCGAATCTGACCTTCGAGAACCTCGCGCCGCTTTCGACCTATCTCGGCAAACCCGGTGATGCAGCCAAGGGCGGCCTCGATTTCGAGGATTATGTCGCGCGCCAGGCACAGCACCGGGATGCCGAGACGCAGGCGCTGCTCGACACGGGCCAATTCATCGAGAAGGCCCGAGAGATCTATGGCTACCCGCATTTTCTCTGCGACACGGGCGGGTCGATCTGCGAGGTCGTGGACCCTTGGGACACGGGCGATCCGGTGCTCTCGGCGCTTTCTGCCCGGTGTCTGATCGTGGAGATCCGCGGGACCGAGGCGATGGCCGATGATCTTGCCGCGCGCTTCGCCGCAGATCCGAAACCGATGTATTATCAAGAAGCCTTTCTGCGCGAGATCTGGGACGCCTATCGGGCCAACCATGGGGAGAAACCATCGGCGGTCGACCCGGATGCCTTTGCGATTTGGGGCTTCAGGCGGTTGATCGCCCATCGGGAGCCCCGATATCGCGCCATCGGCACTCGGTGGGGCGTGACCGTCGCGGCGGAGTCGATCGAGGCGGTGCGCGGCCCGGCGGATTTCGACCGGCTGCTGGCCGAGGCGCTTGCCGCACGGACCGGGGCAGAGACGCGCCAACACGGTTGATCCAATCGGTTGCCGTGGCGCGCAGGAACAGGGTTTCCGCAATGCGCTCCGCGCATTCCGTCCTGGGCGCCGCGTCCAATTCCCGGCATGTGGCAAGACCGGCGCTCGCGGCGGGCTTCCACCGTGGCGCTGGTGGGACGGCCCCGGCGCTTGCAGCGGTAGACTTTGCCGAGACCTCAGAGCCCGCCGCGTGCACCCAGACTGCCAGGGGCGGGGCGGTAGACGCGGCGCCCGGACGCGCCGATAGGCGCGGAACAAGCGGCGGCGGCGCTCCAGCCGTCTCATCCAATTCTCGTTGGCATGGCCCCTTTTCGGCCAGTCGCGTTGGCTGGCCGAGGGATCCAAAGCCGGTGGATCCCATTTGCCCGCAGACGCTCGGTCGTTTAGACCATTGTCCAGCCAATCAGAATCGGATTGGCATCGTAAAAACGCGCCCAAACAATACCTTAGAGCGCGAGAACCGATGCAATCGGGTCGGAAAGCGCTCTAGGCCGTTTCGCGCGCGTCGCCGTCCTCCGCCGCGCGGGCGACCGCATCGGACCGGGCAAAAGCATAGGCGTCAACCGCTTCCCCGCGCCCTCTCACCGCGCGGCCAGGCAGGCGCTCGAAGCCGGGCGGCTCGCCTGCCGCCGCCCAGGTCGCGACATCGACCATCAATCGGCTCGCGGTATCCTTGTTCATCGCCTCCAGCCGCTGCGCGAGATTGACCGTGTCGCCATAAAGCGTGTAGGCGCGCCTCCCCTGACCGCCGACAGTGCCAGCAGCGACCCGGCCGGTCGCGATGCCGATCCGCAACCGGAACCCATTGATCACCGCCGGATCGGTCTCCAGGAGGCTCTGCGCCGCGGCAATCGCATCCCGCGCATGGGTCGGATTGTCGAGCGGCGCGTTGAAGGCGACGAGTGCCGCATCGCCGATCAGGCTGATCACCACGCCGTTATGGCCGCCCACGGTCGCGTTCACCCGATCGAAAAACCCGTCCAGCGCGGTGATCACCCGCTCAGGCGCTGCCCCCTCGGCAAAGCGCGTGAACCCCTCGATATCGATGAATAGGACGGACGCCACCCGATCCGCGGGCGGCAAGGTTCCGCCCGAGGCCGCGAGGCGCGCTGTCACCTCTTGCGGCACGAAGCGTCCGAACACCTCGGCCACGGCGCTGCGGGCCCGCTCGCTCGCCACCTGCCGGCGCAGCAGCCCGCGGGCGCGCCAGACGGCGCCGGCCATGATGGCGGAGACGCCGAGCAGCATTGCCGTTTCGACGTTCCGGGTTCCGGTTGCAATGAAATCGGGGTCGAGGAAAAGCTCCATGAACACCTCGGTCGGTGCTGAGGGAGGCAGATCGACCCAGGAAACCGTCCGCTCCATCCCGTACACGATCGTCCCGAAGGCGCCCCAAAGCGCCGCAACCGAGCAGCCGCCCGCCCAAAGGACCAGCGATGGCGACATCGAAAGCGCCGCGGTCGCGATCAGAAAGTACAGCACGTCAGGCCCGAACGCGCGGAAGACGAAAATCTGGGGCACATCGCCGCCGGTCGTCACCGGCATGGTCACTGCCAGCACCGCCAGCGCCAATGCATCGAAGGCGAAGAACGCATAGCGCATCCAGGGCGCATCCCGCCGGAACACAATTGCCTGGCGAAGGAGCAGCCCGAGCGCCAGGAACAGACCCAGCATGCTCGCCCCGACCAGCCCCTGCGGCCAGACCTGAGAGAGGATCGAATACGCTATCAGGGCGGCGAGCATCACGCTTCGGATCGTGAGCGCCAGAGCCAGACCGGCCCTCTCCCCCTCCTCGAGCGCGGCGAGGGCGCCGATATCGGCCGTGTCGCGGTCGCGTGCCATAACGCCAAAGATGGTGTTCGACCCGCCGCCCGAAAACCCTGCGCGCGAACGCTCGTTCCCTTGGTCGAAAAGGTCAGAAGGTACCGAGCGGCCTTGCCCATTTCTCAAGAAACTCCCCTGTCGAATGGGGCGGTGTGTTCGTGATGGCCAGCTTGTATGAGAAAGAGGGTGGCTTCTCTGCAGTCAGCAAAACCGTGATGGCCTGTTGCAAGAACGTATTGGACAGCGATCAGCTCGGCCCGTTTGTGATGAGATCGAAATGGCCGCCCTGATCGACCACCAGACCAAGTTCATTTCGTCGATGCTCGGCGGTCCGGCCTCCTTCAGCAATCATCGGCTGCGCTTGAGCCACCGGAACCTGGCAATCGCGCATTCCGATATGGATGAGATGATCGCAACCCTGCGCGAGACGCTGGCCGAGCAAGGTTTTGCCCCCAAGAGACGCCGATGAGGTGGTCGCCGCGGTCGAGGCGCACCGCGACGCAGTTGTTACGTGCCAACAGGCGCAGGGATCAGCATCGCCGCCCTCAACAAGCAGCTTTTGCGCGCGATCGGCGTGGGCATGGCGCTATTCGAGGCACCGTCTTTGGTCCTGCGGTTTCACGATGCGCGCAGCGCGGAATGGTTTGGCGAGCCAGATCCCGGCGCCTGCCTCGCCGATCTGATCCCCAGCCTCGATCTGGAGGCCATGGGGGCGGCGATCCAGGAGGGCCGCAGCTTTGATGTCGTCACCTCAAAGCGCTATGACGAGGTTTCCGTGCTGATGCTGGACTTCGTTGGCTTCACGGAGTTCTCGTCAAAAACCGACCCAACGGTCACGTCCGGCAAGCTCAATGATCTTTACACGGCCTTCGACCGGATCGCGGAACAATTCGGCTGCGAACGGATCAAGACCACCGGGGACGCCTATTTGGCGGTCGCGGGCATGCCGCAGAGCAACCCGGATCACTGGCGCTCGGTGGTACAGAGCGCCGTGCGCTTCATCCGGTATCTCGAACGGCGCAACGAGAGCCACCCGCATCGCTGGCGCTGCCGAATAGGGATTGCCAGCGGCTCGGTGGTCGGCTCGGCCGTCGGCGCTCAGAAGTCCGTCTATGACATGTTTGGCCCTGCGGTGAACCTCGCCTCGCCGCTGCGGGACTTGGCCGAACCGGTGACGATCGTTGCCCCTGAGGGGAGGCGGGATGTGCTGATCGACGAGTTCCGCCTTGCCGATCGGGGTGCGCAAACGGTGCGCGGGGTCGGCGAGATGCGACTTGTGGGCGTTGCCGACGGTCTCGAGAGAGACCGCGCAGTCCGGCGTGCGGCTTCCTCTGACCCTGCAAAATCTTGCGTCCCTTCGACGAAACGCCTATTTGCGCCTCGGCAAGGACCGCAGCAAGGGTCAGCCATGCCCATCAAGATTCCCGCCGATCTGCCCGCCCATGACGTCCTGACAGCCGAAGGCGTGATGGTCATGTCGGAGGAAGCGGCGGTGCGCCAGGATATCCGGCCGCTGCAGATCGGGCTGCTGAACCTGATGCCCAAAAAGGTCCAGACCGAGACGCAGCTTGCCAGGCTGATCGGGGCGACACCCTTACAGATCGAACTGACGCTGATCTCGATGAGCGAGCACCGCTCGAAGAACACCGCACAGGCGCATATGGAGGCGTTTTACAGCCCGTTCTCCGAGGCGAAGGCGCGGAAACTCGACGGGTTGATTATCACCGGCGCCCCGATCGAGCACCTGCCTTTCGCCGAGGTGAGCTATTGGCAGGAGCTGACAGAGATCTTCGCCTGGACCCAGACCCATGTGCACGCGACCTTCGCGATCTGTTGGGGCGCTCAAGCGATGCTCCACCATTTCCACGGGGTCGAGAAGCACATGCTGGCGGAAAAGGCGTTCGGCTGTTTCCGCCACCGAAATCTGGCACCGGCCTCGCCGTTTCTGCGCGGCTTCTCGGACGACTTCGTGGTGCCGGTCAGCCGCTGGACCGAGGTGCGGGGCAGCGATCTACCGACCGGCAATGGGCTGAGCGTGCTGGCGCAGTCGGATCGGGTCGGCCCCTGCCTGATCGAAGATCCGGGCCGCCGCGCGCTCTACATGTTCAATCATCTCGAATACGACAGCACCACACTGAAGGAAGAATATGACCGCGATGTCGGCGCCGGAAAGCCCATCAAGGTGCCGGCGCACTACTTCCCGGACGATGACCCGTCCCGCCCACCGGAGAACCGGTGGCGCAGTCACGCGCATCTGTTGTTCGGGAATTGGATCAACCAGGTCTACCAGACCACGCCCTTCGACATGGACCAGATCGGGTGCGCCGCCCCGTGACCATATCGTCGACGGGGCAGCCATTTCAGGGCGCGCGGGCCAATCAACCCACTTGGTGGAAGTGGACCACCGTGGTGCCGAGGAACATGTAGTCGGCCGAGCTCTCATAGGTCGGCTCGACCACCAGCGTGTTCGATCCGCTCGACTTGAGCTTGTTCGGCGGAATGCGGATGTTGTTCCGGGTGTAGTCGATCAGCGAATGGTCCTGCCAACGCGGTATCGTGCGGGTCGTTAGGACATCGCCATTGAGCCGGAACCGCACGGACATCGCAGTGTCACCGCCGCGAAAACCGCCCAAAACCTCGACATCCAGAAGCGCATCGCTGTTGTGCCGCCCGCCGGTGGAAAAGTTGAAGGATTGGCTCGAATTGTTCAGCAGCCGTGTTGTCGGGTTGACCACGGTGAAGTCGGACAGAATGGGCATTGGATCCTCCTGGTCTAATCGGTCGTTAGGGGTGGCGTCACGCGGCCTCGCCGAGGGGTAGCGGCGCCTCGGGATCGAGGGCCAGGTGCAGGTCCAGCTCCAGCACATCCGCCATCAGGCCGATCATCGCGACGGGATCGCTTTCTGGCAGCGCTGCCGCCCGATCTCGCCAGGCGATGCCAAGCTTGTCGGCGGCGGCCTGCAAGACCGTGGCGCGGGCTTCGAGTTCTTTGATCGTCACAGGCATCTCGGTCCTCCAATCGCTGTTCTTGGAACCGGCGGAGTGGATCCGCCGATGGGGGGCACCATGCGCGATCTCGACCCGGCGTTATGTGATCGCGCTCACGTCGCGCACTGCAGGCGCACGTTGCCCGTTTCCGCACAGTCGGATCGCAATTCCGCGCGCACACTTGCCGGTCTGGGCCCACCGACCCAAATCCACCGACGATGGACGAGCGAGAACAGGCAATGGAATGGAACAGTCTTATCCGACGCGGCGGGCCCTTATGGCGACCGGGGCAGCGGCCTTGCTGAGCGGATGTGCCGATCCTTGGCCGGTCGATGAGGCGGAGGCGGGCTGGCCCCCGATCGGCCAATTCGTGGAGGCGGAAGGGCTGCGCATCCACTATTGGGAGGCCGGACAGGGTGAGCCCGTGGTCCTGGTCCATGGCGCCAGCGGTAATCTGCGCGACTGGACCTTCGATATCGCGCCGCTGTTGGCCCAGAAATACCGCGTGATCGCGGTCGACCGTCCAGGCTTCGGCTATTCTGAGCGCCCGCCGGAGGATGGGTCCGACGCCTCGGTCCAGGCGCGCATCCTGCGGACGGCGACGAAGTCCATCGGGGCGGAACGACCGGTGGTGATCGGACACAGCTGGGGCGGCGCCTTGTCGCTCGCCTGGGCCGTGGACGAACCGGACAGCCTGCGCGGCATCGTGCCGGTTTCTGCTGTCGCAATGCCCTATGGCGGACTCGGTCGGTTCCTGAGCGCCATCGGCCTGTCGAGCGTTATCGCATCGCTCTACTCAGAATATCTGAAGTCGTCGGCCGCGAATGGCGGGATCGAAAAGTTCATCGCGCGCGTCTTCAGACCGCAGAGCCCGCCTGTTGGGTATGTCGATTATGTTGGCGGCCCGCTCGCCCTTCGCGATGCGACGCTCGACGCAAACGCGAAGGATATCGAGGATCTTCCGGTGGCGCTGCGGCGGATTGCGCCGGCCTATCCGGAGCTGAAGTTGCCCGTCGAAATCGTGCATGGGATGTCGGATTTCGTGGGCCATGAGCGCCACGCAATTCCCTTGTCGGAGGTCGTGCCGCAGGCGCGGTTGACCCTATTGCCCGGCGTCGGCCATATGGCCCATCATGCTGCTCCCGCGGTGCTGATGGAGGCGGTGGACCGCATCGTTGCCCAACGGGCCTGAGCCGCAGTGCCGGTTGGTCCCAGTTCCCTGCCGCGAGGGAGGTGAAGATGCCGATCCCCGACCCGGTCAAGGACGCGCAATTCTACGATGGCGTGCCATTGCGCCGGATTGCGGCCTTCGTCGTCGATACGGCGGTGGTTACGGTCCTGTCGCTCGGCGTGCTCTTGGTCGGCCTGATCATCGGTCTCGTGACCCTTGGGCTCGGTGTGGTTGTAGCGATCCCGGTTCTGGCGGCGATTGGCTTTCTCTACCGCTGGACGATGTTAAGCGGACATTCTGCGACACTGGGCATGTTGCTTCTGGGGCTGGAGGTGCGCCGGTCCGACGGCGAGCAGCTCGACCAAACCACGGCCTTTGTGCATGCCGCGGGCTTTACCGGCTGCCTCTATATCCCGGTGTTGCTGATCGGCGGCTGGCTTTCCGTCTTGCTTACAGCAGAGCGTCGGATGCTGCATGACCTGCCGCTGGGCACAGTGGTGATCAACCGACCGCTGGGCTGACCGGTAACCGCGCCCGACATCTGCCCAAGAACGCTACGCAGATAGCCCACATTCGAAAGAAATTGTGCACGCTTCGGACAGATCGAGGCGATGACATGGCTAGAATTGGTGTTATCGTGCGCCGTCAGTCGATGGGATCGCGATGAGTCACCACGAAGCCTCTCTGAAGGCCCAATTCTACCTGACCGCACCGCAACCTTGCGCCTATCTCGAGGGGCGGGAGGAGCGGAAGGTCTTTACAACTCTTTCGGGTCCGAATGCGGTTGGTGTCAACAATGCGTTGTCCCTAAAAGGTTTTCGGCGGTCGCAATCGGTGATCTATCGGCCCGCCTGCGTCGGTTGTTCGGCCTGTATGTCGATCCGGCTGCCGGTGGCGGAATTTGACCCGTCGCGCACCCAGAAGCGTATCCAGAAACGCAACTCCGATCTGATCCGCCGCCCGTGCGAGGCCTGGGCGACCGAGACGCAATTCAATCTGTTTCGCCGCTATCTGGACCAGCGGCATGCGGATGGCGGCATGGCGGATATGGACGCCTTCGACTATGCCTCGATGGTCGACGAAACGCCGGTCAACTCGACGGTGGTCGAGTACGCCATCGATACCGATAGCTCTGGTCGTCGTAGCCTGGTTGCGGCCTGCCTATCGGACATCCTGGGCGACGGGTTGTCGATGGTCTACTCGTTCTTCGAGCCGGAACATGCAGACCGCAGCCTCGGCGCTTACATGATCCTGGATCATGTGCGCTTGGCGTCTGAAATGGGGTTGCCCTACGTCTATCTGGGCTACTGGGTCGCCGGCTCGATGAAGATGGATTACAAGACCAAGTATCGCCCTTTCGAACTATACGACGGCTCAGCCTGGCGGCGTTTCACGTCAGATGAAGAGTACCGGTGTTGGCGGGCGCAGCGTTTCAGCTATAGCCGCGACCCGCTGGTGGAGTAACCGACTTAGGCCTCACCAAAGCTCATTTCGAC
The DNA here is from genome assembly GCA_039513195.1 of Pseudomonadota bacterium. Taxonomy (GTDB): domain Bacteria; phylum Pseudomonadota; class Alphaproteobacteria; order Rhodobacterales; family Rhodobacteraceae; genus Thermohalobaculum. The sequence continues at coordinate 34,114 of JBCCRM010000023.1, forward strand.
GTCTTAGCCGACTCCTTGGCGTCATCGTCGACGCCGAACAGCCGATCCAGGAAGCTGGGCTCTGCAGCTTTGTCTTTATCGCTGTCGGCCCTATCGCGCTCCCGTGCAGCGGCCAGTTCCGCCTTAAGGGACGCGCGTCCCTCACCGCCATCGCCGCCCTTTGCGAGGGCCGAAACCGCGGAGCCGATTGCCAGGGCGAATACGGTGACGGTCAAAATAGCAATGCGTGTCATCGACTTCTCCTTAGTCGTCATGCGCGCCGACGTTGTTCGCCGGGGCCGAACCGCTGATCGTCTCTGTGGAAAACGTGGGGACGGAAGCGGCAGAAGCGAAGGGACGGCCGGCAACACGGTGCCTGACGTTCGCGTGACTGCGCGACGGGGTCTGCGGCTGTGGCCCGCGCCACCGATCATTGGGCCATCCGCGCCACCGATCATCGCCGGGCCGTTGAAGGCGAGGCTTTCACCAGTGGAAGAGAAACTGCTCAACGAACGAGGTTATATTACCAGGTGCCAATTTATAACCTAAATTATTAAACCATATTTACTTTGATTTTTCCCTATTTATAAAGAGTCATCGGACACCGTCTGCCAAGACAAATAGATGCGGCGGTGTACTGATGGTAGATCCAAAAGCAATTGGCAGGCGCATGACACGCACCTATGCCCTGGCGCTGGCCCTGGTGGGCGCTCTGGCGACAGGTGGGTTTGCGGTGTCCAGCTTCACCAGTGCCGGCCACGACGAACTAGCCAAGGTGATAAACGTCTCAGGCAAGCAGCGGATGCTTTCGCAGCGGACGCTGATGCTGGCAAAGCGGTTGGCTCTGGTGGGGGCGAGCCAGCCGGGGAATTGGTCCAAGGCCAATCTGGCCCTGCGACGGGCACGGGACGAATTTGTAGCCGCACAGAAGGCGCTCGTTGATGGCGATGAAGAGTTGGGCCTGACCGGCGGCCTTTCAGAGGGTCTTCGCGCCGTACATTACGATGCCCCACACAGGCTGGCGGAGCGGTTCGACGCTTACGTCACCATCCTCAACCGCGTCGTCGATGCGCGACCCGGCCAGATTGCCGAAGACGACCTCACCGCGCTCTACGAGCAAAGCCAGAGACCCCTTCTCGCGGCGCTGCAAGCCGCCGTTATCGCCTATGAGGACGATGCGCTGGCTTCACTGCAGCAGAACCAGATGCTCGGGCGCGCGATGCTCGGGACGAAACTGCTGGTTCTGCTTCTGATTAGCTTGCTGATCTTCCGCCCCATGGTCCGCAACGTGGTGACGAAGACGCAGGCGATGCAGAAAATGAAAGAAGATATCGAGCACACGGCGCTCCATGACAGCCTGACGGGTCTCCCCAACCGGCGTTACCTGGAGGATTACCTGACCCGGACCCTCGCGAATGCGGACCGCAACAAGCATGAGGTCGGGCTGATGCATGTCGATTTGGACAAGTTCAAGCAGGTTAACGACACCTATGGCCATGCAGCCGGCGATGCGGTTCTTGCCGCCGCCACCGAGATCATGAAGAACCATGTGCGCCGGTCGGACTTCGTTGCCCGCGTGGGCGGCGACGAGTTCATCATCGTTGCACCCGAAGTCTCGGACCCCCGCGGGCTGGAGGCCTTGGCGGCGCGCCTCGTCTCTGAGATCTCGCAGCCGATCCCTTGGGAAGGACACAACTGCCAAATCGGCGCCTCGGTCGGGATTGCGCTGTCGCCGCCGTCGGAGATGAGCCTCGACCGGCTGATCCACGATGCGGATGTCGCGCTCTACGAGGCGAAGAATGCCGGGCGGAACACCTACCGGTTTCACTCTGCGACCCTGGACTACGTCGAGAAGCATTATCCGGAGGCGGAGATCATCGCCCTGGCCGATCGGCGCAGCGCCTAAGCGCCGCCGCCCGTGCCCGGCGCCCGCCGATAGACCGTGGTCATCAGGTAGTTCTTCTGCGGGCCTTTCACCTGCCAACGGCTGATGAAATGGGTGGCCTCGAAGTCATAGGCCACCTCGTAGCGGTCCGGTTCGCACAGATGGGTGGCTTCCGGCTCACTCGGGTCAAAGTCATGGAATTCCCGTCCGTCGGCATAGCGTACCTCGACCCGGTTATCGGGGAACCGCCATAGCGACGTGCGCTCGGCATGGTAATCGGAGCCCCGAAAGCGGAGCACCCCAGCCTCGCGGCAGGACAACCCCTCGCCATCCGGGCTGAACACCGCATCGCCCCAGAACTCGCCGATCACGCCATCGGGCACATCCTCGATGATGCGCACCATTTGCCAGACGCCCTGGAAATAGCTCTGCGTTGCCACGTCCATGGGCTTCTGCTATCGCGACCACGTTGCCATGACAACGGACCCGACCATGATCCCCCGCTATTCCCGCCCTGCGATGACCGCGATCTGGGAGCCGGCGGCGAAGTTCCGGATCTGGTACGAGATCGAGGCCCATGCCTGCGATGCGCAGGCGGCGCTGGGCGTGATCCCGCCCGAGGCGGCGAAAGCCGTTTGGAAGGCCCAGGATGTCACCTTTGACATCGCCCGGATCGATCAGATCGAGCGGGAGACGAAGCACGACGTCATCGCGTTCCTGACCCATTTGGCGGAGCATGTGGGGCCTGAGGCGCGGTTCGTGCATCAGGGCATGACCTCTTCTGACGTGCTCGACACCTGTTTCAACGTGCAGCTTGTCCGCGCAAGCGACATTCTGCTGGCGGATCTGGATGCGCTGCTAGCGGCCCTGCGCCGCCGGGCGGAGGAACATAAGTATACGCCGACCATTGGGCGCAGCCACGCGATCCATGCGGAACCGGTGACCTTCGGCCTAAAGCTTGCGCAAGCCTTTGCGGAGATGGCGCGGAACCGCGCGAGGCTGGAGGCCGCGCGGGCCGAGGTGGCCACCTGCGCGATTTCCGGGGCGGTCGGGACCTTTGCGAACATCCACCCCTCGGTCGAGGCGCATGTGGCCAAGCAGATGGGCCTGGTGCCGGAACCGATTTCGACCCAGGTGATCCCGCGAGATCGGCACGCGATGTTCTTTGCGACGCTGGGGGTCATCGCCTCCTCGGTCGAGCGGGTAGCGACCGAGATCAGGCACCTGCAGCGGACCGAGTTGCGAGAGGCGGAGGAGTTCTTCTCGCCCGGGCAAAAGGGCTCCTCGGCCATGCCCCATAAACGCAACCCCGTGCTGACAGAGAACCTCACGGGGCTGGCGCGGATGGTTCGCGCCTACGCCCTGCCCGCCATGGAGAATGTGGCCCTGTGGCACGAGCGGGACATCAGCCACTCCTCGGTCGAGCGGATGATCGGCCCGGATGCGACCGTCACGCTCGACTTCGCGCTGGCTCGGCTGACTGGGGTGATCGACAAGCTGGTGATCTACCCGGAGAGGATGCAGGCCAATCTCGACGCGACGGGCGGGCTGATCCACTCTCAACGGGTGTTGCTGGCCCTTACGCAGAAGGGCGTCAGCCGCGAGGATGCCTATCGCCTCGTGCAACGCAACGCCATGGCGGTGTGGGAAGGCGGTGGCGATTTTCGTGCGACCCTGTCCGCCGATGCAGAGGTGGCCGAAGTGCTCAGCGCGGCGGAGATCGCCGATCTCTTCGACCTCGGATACCACCTGGCGCAGGTCGACACGATCTTTGAGAGGGTGTTCGGGGCGCCCTAAATGCCGCGCAGATCAAAGAAGGCACCGACCCCCTGGTCAGCGCCCTCTTCAACACCCCAGCGGGCCAAGGCCCGCCGCGGTACGCAGAGCCCCACGCTCACAAATCCAAGTTTTCGACGCGAACGCCCATCGCCGGCAGGCTGACGGTCACGCACAGCATCAGCGCGGTCCCGACGACGATCAGCGCCTTTAGGTCCGGTGCAAAGAAGAGACCCAAGGCGAACACGCCGGTCAGGAACGGCGCAACATAAACATGCAATGCTTTCAGCAACGTTGTCATCACCCACACTCCTATAAACGTCTCACCGTCCACAAAACCGAGGATCGCCGCGCCGTGTGGTGAATTCGGGGCGCGTCATGGGCGATTGCCGGGAAAGTCGGCGGCAGGCGCACCGGCCCTCTGCCCCATTGTGACACAGTTGGCGCGGCACCTGCGGTCCTTGCCGATCACCGTCGCTTTGCTACCTTTTCAACATCCGAACCCGTTGGGAGAGCCCGCGATGATGACCCGCCGCGCCATTCTCGCCGCCTTGGCACTGAGCCCTGTGACCCTGCATGCGGGCGAGCTAACCGCCCACGACTTCGCATTTGCCGGTATCGATGGCGATAATGTGCGGCTCGCCGATTATGCAGGAAGCCCAGTCATGGTGGTCAACACTGCGTCGCGCTGCGGTTTCACGTATCAATACGACGGGCTGCAGGCGCTCTACGATCAATATCGGGAAAAGGGTTTCGTGCTCGTCGGCGTGCCCTCGGGCGATTTCGGCGGGCAGGAACTCGCCACCGAGGCAGAAGTGAAGCATTTCTGCGAGGTCAACTTCTCCATCGACTTTCCAATGGCGGCGATCACCCCGGTGCGCGGGCGCTCTGCCCATCCGTTTTACGTATGGGCACGCAACACGCTCGGGGCCGGAAACGCGCCCCGCTGGAATTTCCACAAATATCTGATCGGGCCGGATGGGCGGCTGGTCACGGCCTTCGGCACCAATGTCGAGCCCAGTGCGAAACAGGTGACGGGCGCCATCGAAGCACTTATCTCCGCCGAGAGCTGATCGCGATCAGGGCACCGCGGCCCGTAAGCTTTCGGCGGTACGGGTGATATCGCGGCGCTCGCAGTCGTCCTTTCGGTCGACATTGCGCATCTGCATCGCCATGCGCTGGTTCGGCCGGAACCGCGCCTGGTGGCGGATGAGAAAGTCCCAATAGAGCGTCGTGAAGGGGCAGGCTTCCGCTCCCACAGACTGTTTCGGCTCGAACCGGCAGGACCGGCAGCAATCCGACATGCGGCTGATATAGGCGCCCGAAGCCGAGTACGGCTTCGTCCCGACCATCCCGCCATCGCCATGCTGGCTCATGCCCAGCACATTGGGTAGCGACACCCAATCGATGGCGTCCAGATGCATGCCCATATGCCATTCATGCACCCGGTAGGGATGGGCACCCCAGAGCATTGCGAAAAGCCCGGTCACCATCAGCCGCTGGATGTGATGGGCGTAGGCCTGCTCGACCAACTGCCCGCAGGCATCGCTGAGGCAGGCCATCTCCGTCTCGCCGGTCCAGAACAGCGCCGGCAGATCCGCCTCGGCCTCCAACGCATTGCGCTCGGCATAGCCGGGCATCTCGGACCAATAGATGCCGCGCACGAATTCCCGCCAGCCGAGGATCTGGCGCACAAACCCCTCGACTGCGTTCAGGGGCGCGCGCCCGTCCGCATGGGCCTGGATCGCGGCATCGCAAACCTCCCGCGGGTTCAGCAGCTTAAGATTCAGCGCGACCGAGAGGCGGGAATGCCAGAGCGTCGCGTATCCGGTAGCGATGGCATCTTGGTAATCGCCGAAAAGCGGCAGCCGGTGGTCGATGAAATCGCGCAGATGCGCGAGCGCCGCCTGCCGGGTCACCGGTTCGGCAAAGCCCTGGGTCGATCCAGGCGCCTCTGGGAACAGACGCTCCACCATGCGCATCACGTCGCGGGTGATCTCATCCGGCTCGGAATGCGGCCGGCCCGGCGTCAGACCCGGCCCCTTCTTGCCGAAGGGCTTGCGGTTGTCCTTGTCGAAGTTCCACTGCCCGCCGATCGGTTTGTCGCCCTCCATCAGCCAGCCAGTGCGCTTTCTCAGCGCGCGGTAGAAGTCCTCCAGGATGAACCTCTTGCGGCCGCTGCGCAGCTCTTTGAGCTCGGCGGAGGACGAGAGGAAATGCCGGTCCTCATGCACCACCAGGTCGGGAAAGCGCTGCCGCAACCCGTCCAGCACCCGCCAATCGCCGGGCTGGGTAACATGGATCTCATCGGCCACCTGGCGGGCGGCGCCATCGGCAAGGGTCGGCGCCGGATCCTGCCCGTCGAGGCGATGGTAATGCACGGTGAAGCCCCGCCCCCGCAGCGCTTCGGCGAAATGGCGCATCGCGGCGAAGAACACGACCAAGCGCTTCTTGTGCTGGGCGATATAGGTCGCTTCCTCCCGCGCCTCGGTCATCACAACGGCATCAAGGGCGGGGTCCAGCCCGTCGAGAACCGCCGCCCCAGCGTCGAGCTGATCGCCGAGCACCAAGACCAGACGTCGGTGACGGACGCTCATCGCGCCGCCCCGCTGCGCGCCCCGCGCCGGCAGCGGTCCGAGCAGTAGCGCACCTCCGCCCACACCGCCGCCCATTTGCGGCGCCAGGCGAAGGGCCGTCCACAGCCCGCGCAGATCTTGCTCGGCAGATCGACCTTTTTCCGCATCTTCGCCACGCTTCTCGCCTCCCTCGCCTCGCGGTGGCGCAAGCTAGTCCGGGCGGCCCAGCCTTCGAGCCTCTTGCGCCAGGCCGCCGCACCGCCTTGCGAAAGACACCGCCAGCCGCCTTGCTCGTCCGGGCACGAGGAGGTTAAGGGTCGCGGGCTGCCTGCGGCCGCGCGGGCGGCGTGGGCTCACCGTTGACGGGCCGGACCGGACAGGCGCCGCTGAGGAGCCGGCACTGCCGGCCCTCTCAGCCCCCTGCATCCCTCGCCATCCTCCACCGCAGCGCTTTCCGACCCGATGGCATCGGTTCTCACGCTCTAAAATGTTGTTCGGGCGCCGCTCCACGACGCCAATCTGAGCCAGATTGGCTGGAAAATGCCCCAGCGCTCCGATGCGGCGCGCCTTGGCGCACCCGCCCCGCCGCCCTCGGCCCGCGGCGATCCCAAAGGCGCCTATTCCTGCCCCTCCGCCGCGAGAGCCGATCCAGCCACAAGCCGGGCGCCTGACGCGGCGGCCCAGACGGCCCGCGCGATAGCGCGGGGCGGAACCCGAGGCTCAAAAGTCGAAATTGCCCTGACGGTCTTCTTTGGGCGGATGCTCGATCCGCGGCCTGCGGCGGGAGGCATGCTTCTTCAGGATCCGAGCCTTGCCTTCCTCGAACCCCTCGGCGCGCCTGCGGGCATAGACCTTCTCCCGCGCCTCCCGCGCCGCCTTAACCTCATCGACCAGCCGCCGCGGGTAGTGCTCACCCAGCACGCAGCTCGCGGCGCGCTGCTCCTCCGGCTTCATCTTCCAGGGCTCGTGGATCCGGTTGCTCGGCACGCCGGCAAGCTCCGGGCACCAGCGGCGGATAAACACCCCCTCCGGATCCTGGTCCTTCGACTGCTTGACCGGATTATAGACCCTCAGGGTGTTGATCCCCGTGGTCCCGGACTGCATCTGCGACTGGCTCCAATGGATCCCGGGCTCAAAGTCGGTGAAGAGGCGTGCCAGCGGCAGCCCGAATTTCCGCCAGTCGAGCCAAAGATGATAGGCCGCCACCGACACGACCATCGCCCGCATCCGGAAATTCAGCCAACCCGTCGCGGTCAAGGCCCGCATGCAGGCATCCACCAGCGGCCAGCCGGTCTGCCCCGTCACCCAAGCCTCGAGCCGTGCCGGATCGTGATCCGGCTCCCGCAGCCCGTCATAGACCCGGTGCATGCAGCGATGCTCGATCTCCGGCTCGTCCTCCAGCTTCTGCATGAAATGGCAGCGCCAATGCAGCCGCGCCGTGAAGCTGTCGATGGATTGGCGGAACTTCCGGCTCTCATGGAAGCGCTTGGCGGCAATCGCCTCCTGATAGACTTCGCGGGTCGACAAGGTACCCCAAGCCAAATGTGGGCTAAGGCGGGAACAGGCGTCATAGGCCGTAACCGGCGACGACATGGCGCGGCGATAGTCCTCGCCCCGGCTGATCAGAAAGCCTTCCAGCAGCGCCCGGCCGGCCTCCGGCGTCGGCTCGATGGCTTCCGCCGGATCGGGGCCGAGGCCCAAATCCGCCTCCCCCGGGATCGCCCCGGGCTCCAGCCCATGGGGCGGCAAAGCGGGCGAGCCGAGCGCGGGACGCAGCATCTGCCGATCCCATTTTTGCGCCCATCCATCGCGGTTACCCAGACGCCGGATCACGCCCCCGCCCTGGAGCTCCCGCCAGGGTATGCCATGCATTTGCGCCCAGTCGGCCACGTGACGGTCGCGCCTGTAGGACCACGCATCCCCGGTCTCCTGATGGGACCAGAGGGCTGCCACGCCCCGCGCCTCCCGAATCTGCTCCAGCACCGCAACGGCCTCGCCCATGCGCACGACCAGCGGCGCGCCGAGTTCCGCCAAGCCCTCTCGTAACCTTGCCAAGGCCCCGGCCACGAACCGCCACTGCCTTGCTGCAGCGACCGGCTGCGCCCACAATTCCGGCTCGACGATATAGAGGGGCAGGACCGGCCCCGCCTCCGCCGCGCGGACCAAGGCTTCATGGTCGAAAACGCGCAAGTCGCGCTTGAACCAGACGAGATTCAGCGCCTCTCCTCGCATCGGCTGGCCCACACCCACTCCCGCCTCCGTCGCTCCGCGGCCGCTCCGCCATGCGCGCGGCAAGGAGTGGGGCCTGAGCGTCTTAGGTCAAGCGGCGCGACGGTCAGTCGCCTGCCTCGCTCATGATCTGGTCTTTCGCGTCGGCCATCAAGGTGCGCATTTTCGTGCGCAGATCTTCCTCCGAAACGCCGATCCCGCGCTCCTGGAAATCGCCCCAGACTTTCCGGAACACATCCTCGTCGCCCGCCTCTTCCAGATCCGCAACGACCACCGAGCGGGCATAGCTCTCCGCATCCTCGCCGCTCATGCCCATGATCTCGGCCCCCCAAAGACCCAGCAACTTGTTGCGCCGCGCCTCCGCCTTGAACTTCATCTCGGCATCATGGGCATATTTGTTCTCGAAGGCTTTTTCGCGGTTGTCGAAGGTGGACATGTTGGCCTCTCGCAGGGTTTGCGCGTGCGGGTACCGGAGAGATATACGGTGTCCGCAGGGCGAGCCACAAGCATTGTGCGCAATCTCCGGGTGCCGCCCCATGCGGCGGCGGCGCTTTTCCTATCCGCCTTCGGGATCTACCCGAATTGCCGGGCAACAGGCGGCTGTCCCTTTTTTGGTGGCTGAATGCACCGCGCTTGCTGAGACGGCATCGACCCGTTCTCCTATCGGTCGGGTCAGGACCGGGCCGAGCCTCACCGCATAGTGTGGTAAGACGTATTCCGGCGCGCTCGATGCTTAGTTACCATTTGCCACACGGATGGTAAGGGCGGCGCAGTCCCGGGAACAATCGCATTCTGTTTATACGCAACTGGGCCGTCACATCGTTCCAAACACCGCCTCCGCCGGTGGTGAAACCTGGTGCTGCGACCCGCAAACGCCCATTTCCTGAGCAGATCCACGGGGCTTGTGCCGGGCCCGCGCCGCCACTATAGACAGCGGGCGCAGGCGGCGGGGCGCCCCGGTCGCCGGTGTTGTGTGTTTTCAGGAGACATCCATGGCGCGCCGCAGATTGGTCTATGAGGGCAAGGCCAAGATCCTCTATGAAGGGCCGGAGCCCGGGACGCTGATACAGTATTTCAAGGACGACGCCACCGCCTTCAACGCCCAAAAACACGACGTCATCGACGGCAAGGGCGTTCTCAACAATCGCATTTCCGAACACATCATGACCGCGCTGACCGCCATCGGCGTCCCGAACCACTTCATCCGCCGGATCAACATGCGCGAGCAGTTGATCCGCGCCTGCGAGATCGTGCCGCTCGAGGTCGTAGTCCGCAATGTCGCCGCAGGATCGCTGTCGAAGCGACTTGGCATCGACGAGGGCACGGCACTGCCCCGCCCGATCATCGAGTTCTATTTTAAGGACGACGCCCTCGACGACCCGCTGGTGACCGAGGAGCATATCATCGCCTTCAACTGGGCAACGCAGCAGGACATAGACGACATCATCTCGCTGGCGCTCAGGGTAAACGACTTCCTATCTGGCCTGTTTCTCGGCGTCGGCATCCGGCTGGTGGACTTCAAGATCGAGACCGGGCGTATCTGGGAGGGAGACTTCCAGCGCGTCATTTTGGCCGACGAGATCTCGCCCGACAGCTGCCGCTTGTGGGACGTTAAGACCGGCGAAAAGCTCGACAAGGATGTGTTCCGACGTGATCTGGGGAACCTCTCAGACGCGTATACAGAAGTGGCGCGGCGGCTCGGCATACTGCCGGAAGGCGGCAACGGCAAGCAGGGGCCGAAGCTCGTCCACTGAGCGCCGCGCGGGCGAGAGGACGGGAACATGGACGAGCGGGCAGAAGCCTATCGGCGGATCATCGGCAACTACTGCGAGCGCGCGGGCTATCCGGATTTCTGGGCCGAGCCTGTGAATGCGATAACCAATCTTGCCTTCATCATCGCGGCCCTGATTGCCGGGCGTTTGGCGCTGCGCGAGGGACGTGTCGACGTGCCGGTGGCGTTCCTGACCACCAATCTCGTGGTGATCGGCATCGGGTCGTTTCTGTTTCACACATTCTCGACCCGGTGGGCCGCGGCAACCGACTCGATCCCGATCATGATCTTCATCGTGGCGTATCTATTCTCGGCGATGCTGCGTTTCGTAGGTCTCGTCTGGTGGCAGGCGATCCTGGCCACGGTGGTGGCAATGGTTGCGATGAGCGGGCTGGCGAGCCTCTTCTACGCGACACTACGGCCGGTGATCGGCGGTTCGGTGGCCTATTTGCCGGCGCTCCTGCTCCTACCGGCGGTGGGAAGCATCCTCGCCATCAAAAGGCATCCCGCGGCACCCTGGCTGTTCGTCGCCGGCGCGGTCTTCACGGTGTCGCTGACCTTCCGGGCGCTGGACCAGCCGCTTTGCCCGCAATGGCCGCTCGGTACGCATTTCATGTGGCATGTGCTGAACGGCGTCGTCTTGGGAACCTTGCTGGTCGCGCTGGTCCGCCATGGGCGATCTGCTGAGACGAGGGGTGCGCCCGCCTGAGCTTGCGGACCCCGAATGTCGAAGTTAGAGGAAGTCGGGGGCGCGTGTGTACAGCCTAGTGCCCATCCCACCCCGACGGATGGGTGGGTGCGATCCGGGGCAACGACGACGGGCCTCTAGGCGAAAAGGGCGCCTTTGGGGCGAGCAGCAGGAGGATCAGGGATGAAGGCGCGGGTTTTCGTGACACTCAAGACCGGCGTTCTCGATCCACAGGGCGAGGCGGTGCGCCACGCGCTGGGCAGCCTCGGCTTCGAGGGGGTCGATGCGGTCCGCCAGGGCAAGGTGATCGAGCTAGACCTCGCCGAAAGCGACCTGGCCAAGGCGGAAGTCGAGGTTACCCGGATGTGCGAGAGCCTCCTCGCGAACACGGTGATCGAAAACTACCGCGTCGAGCTGTCGGAGGACGCCCAGTGAAATCCGCGGTCATCGTCTTCCCCGGCTCCAACTGCGACCGCGACATCGCCGTCGCCCTCTCTGCCCATGGCGAAAAGGCGCGGATGGTCTGGCACAAGGACACGGCCCTGCCCGCGGGGCTCGACATCGTGGCCCTGCCCGGCGGCTTTTCCTATGGCGACTATCTCCGCTGCGGCGCCATCGCGGCCAAGTCACCGATCATGGACGCCGTGCGATCCTTTGCCGAAGGCGGCGGCCTCGTGCTCGGCATCTGCAATGGCTTCCAGGTGCTTTGCGAAGCGGGACTGTTGCCCGGGGTCCTGATGCGCAATGCGGGACTGAAATTCGTCTGCCGGCCGGTGCACCTCAAGGTAGAGACGGTCGCAAGCCCCTACACCGCCGGTTTTGGAAACCAAAGTTTCGCGACCATCCCAATCGCCCATCACGATGGCTGCTACATCGCTGACCGGCCCACTCTCGATGCGTTGCAGGCCGAGGATCGGGTGGCCTTTCGCTATGTCGACGCGGCCGGGGAACCGAATGCCGCGGCGAACCCAAACGGCTCGCTCGATAACATCGCAGGCATCCTGTCGGCCAATCGCCGCGTGCTCGGCATGATGCCGCATCCGGAACGCCATGCCGACCCAGCCCTCGGCGGCACCGACGGCGCGCGGCTGTTCGCAAGCCTCGCTGACAGCCTTGCCACGGCCTGAGACGGCGGCCCTCGCCCTGCTGCTCGCCGCCTGCGCGCGGGACCCGATCACCGTGGCGCCTGGGGCCAGCCTAGTCGCCGCGCCCATCGGCACGGAGCTTCGCCTGACGCTGACCCGCAACCGTTCGGAGAGTTTCGCCTTTTTGGAGGAACTGGCAGCCCGCTGCTGGCTCGACGATGTTTTGATGGCCGGCGGCCTCCTCGTAGATCGAAGGGGCGAGCGGCTGGTCCTTTCAACGGATGACACGGACCGCCTCGCCGCGGATCTCTTGCCAGGGCTTGGCCTCGGGCAGGTCCGCCTTTCCGGCCCTGCTCTCGACGAGCCGGCAACCCGCGCAAGGCTGCTCGAGACGTTGAATACGGCCGACCGGACCGGAGAGACCGCCTGCCCCCCTCACTCCGGTTGAAGGCAGGCGATGCGATGAGCCCTTTCGCCGCCTGCCTCCAGGCCGCCCTCGACGGAGACGAGGAGGCGCTCCTAAGGATCGAGCGGGACGATGGCCGAACCGATACCCAGCCAGTGGCGGACTATCTGCGCGACGCCCCGACTGAGCTCGAGACGAAAGTGCTCGACCTCGCCACCGGGCGGATCGTGGATGTCGGCTGCGGAGCCGGTCGCCACGTTCTCCGCATGCAGCGGGAGGGCCATGACATTACAGGCTGCGACATCGACCCGGCGCTGGTGGCGCTCTGCCGCGCACGGGGCTGCGAGAAAGTCGCAGAGGCGGACATCCTCGCCGGTGATCTTGGGGAAGATGCATGGGACACCGCGCTCCTCTTCGGCAACAATCTCGGCCTCGGCGGCAATCCCGAGGGCACCAGACGCCTCCTCGGCGCGCTCCGCCACGCGCTGACGCCGGGGGGCCGGGTGCTCTTTACCTCCGTCGATGTGACCCAAACCGACAATCCCACGCATCTCGCCTATCACCAGCGCCGCCGCGCCGAGGGGCGTTCACCGGGCGAGCTGACCATCCGTCTCTCCTTCGCCGGCTGCGCCACCGCTTGGTTCGGCTGGCACCACGTATCGCCGGAGGAACTCGGGCCCCTGGCAGCCGAAACCGGCTGGCGCATCGAGCGCATCTGCCGGGGTAACTCCGGCCCCTATGCAGGTGCGCTTTCCTAACCGTCGCTCTCTTCCACCCCATCTGCACTTCCGCTATCAGACCCTGCACAGTCACCGGCCGGAACAGACGCCCATGCGCGAACCAGACGTCACCCAGGCGCTTGCCGCCGATCACGGGCTGAAGCCCGACGAGTATCAGCGCATCCTAGACCTGCTCGGCCGCACGCCGAGTTTCACCGAGCTCGGCATCTTCTCGGCCATGTGGAACGAGCACTGTTCCTACAAAAGCTCCAAGCGCTGGCTGCGTACCCTGCCGACCGAGGGGCCGCAGGTCATCCAAGGCCCGGGCGAGAATGCGGGCGTGGTCGATATCGGCGACGGGCTGGCCGTGGTCTTCAAGATGGAAAGCCACAACCATCCCAGTTTTATCGAGCCCTATCAGGGCGCTGCAACTGGTGTCGGCGGGATCCTACGCGATGTCTTCACCATGGGTGCCCGCCCGATCGCGGCGATGAACGCGCTCAGCTTCGGCGATCCGGACCATCCGAAGACACGGCATTTGGTCAAGGGCGTGGTTGCCGGCATCGGTGGCTACGGCAACTGCTTCGGCGTGCCGACGGTGGGCGGAGAGCTGCGCTTTCACCCAGCCTATAACGGCAACTGCCTGGTCAATGCCTTCGCCGCCGGGCTGGTTGAGGCCGACAAGATCTTCTACTGCGCAGCCTCCGGGGTTGGCATGCCGGTGGTTTACCTAGGCGCCAAGACCGGTCGCGACGGGGTCGGCGGCGCGACCATGGCGAGCGCAGAGTTCGCGGAAGACGCCGAAGAGAAGCGTCCGACGGTCCAGGTGGGCGACCCTTTCACGGAGAAACGACTGCTGGAGGCATGCTTGGAGCTCATGGCCTCAGGCGCCGTCGTTTCCATCCAGGACATGGGCGCCGCCGGGCTCACCTGTTCGGCGGTCGAAATGGGGGACAAGGGCGATCTCGGCATCGATCTCGACCTTGAGGCGGTGCCCTGCCGCGAGGACGCGATGAGCGCCTATGAGATGATGCTCTCGGAAAGCCAAGAGCGGATGCTGATGGTGTTGCGGCCCGAGAAAGAAGTCGAAGCCAAGGCGATTTTCGATAAGTGGGACTTGGACTTCGCGGTTGTCGGCCAGACGACTGGCGAGGATCGCTTCCGGGTGCGGCTCGCCGGCGCGGTGAAGGCGGACCTGCCGCTGAAGGCACTGTCAGGCGAGGCACCTGAATACGACCGCCCCTGGGTTGAAATGGCGGCACCCGCTCCGCTCGGTCCGATCCCAGATCTGTGCCCGGCGGCAGCACTGCAGCATTTAATGGCAAGCCCCAATTTCGGTTCCCGATCATGGGTTTGGCAGCAGTACGATCACACGGTGATGGCGGACACAGCGATAGGCCCCGGGTCCGATGCGGCGGTGGTCAGGGTCCACGGCACCGAAAAGGCGCTCGCCTTCACCTGTGACGTCAATCCGCGCTACTGTAAGGCCGACCCGGAGACCGGGGGCAGACAGGCAGTCGCAGAAGCCTACCGCAACCTCTGCGCAACCGGGGCGAAGCCCCTGGCCTTAACAGACAATCTGAACTTCGGTAATCCGGAAAGGCCAGAGATCATGGGCCAATTCGTGGGCTGCGTACGGGGCGTCGGCGAGGCCTGCCAGGCGCTCGACATGCCGGTCGTCTCCGGCAATGTCTCGCTTTACAATGAGACAGAAGGTCAAGCGATCCTTCCCACGCCCAGCATTGGCGGGGTCGGCCTGCTCGAAACACTCGACCAGGCGATCCCGATGGCGCCGCAGCGCGGCGATTTGCTGGTTCTGCTCGGGCACAGCGAAGGACATTTGGGCCAATCCGCGCTTCTTTGGGAGCTGTTCGGCAGGGCCGAAGGATCTCCACCGCCGGTCGATCTCCGCGCCGAGCGAAAAGCGGGCGAACTGGTCCGCGCGCTCAAAGGGCGGGATCTGCTGCGGGCCGCCCATGACCTGGCGGATGGCGGGCTTGCAGTCGCTGCCGCCGAAATGGCCCTGGCGGCAGATGCCGGCATCACACTGACCGCACCCGATGAGATCGACCCAACGCGCTATTTCTTCGGCGAGGATCAAGGCCGCTACCTGCTGGCAATCGACGAGGACCATCGCACCGCGATCACTGATCTCGCTGTCGCAGCGCAGATGCCGCTGACCGTTGTGGGCCGTGTGAAAGGCGACGATTTCGTGCTCGGCGACGCGCCCCCGCTCCCCTTGGCGGCCCTGCGCGATCTCCATGAAGGCGCCCTCCCCCGCATGATGGGCGAGACCTGAAACCCGCACCCGCAACCGCCCCACGAGCATTGTAGTCGGCACTCCGCCGCGAGCGCCCACATAGCCACAGGCAGGGAGGCAGACGCGGCGGCCGGGACGGCCTGCGCGCAGCGCCGGGCGGAACGTTACCCGCCATACTTTTCCAAGAAAGCTTCGGCCGAGAGCGCGCGAAAGTCCGGCAGAGCCTCCCGCAAACGCTCATGGTCCCAATCCCACCAGGCAATCGCCATCAACCGATCAGCAGTCTTCGGGGGGTGCCGCTGCCGCATGGGGCGGGCCGGATTTCCGACCACGATCGTGTAGGGCGCCACATCCTTCGTCACCAGCGCGCCCATGCCGACCACAGCGCCGTGGCCCACAGTTACCTCCGGCCGGATCACCGCCATATGCCCAATCCAGGTGTCGTGCCCAATCACCGTCCGCCGGGACCGTCGCTGTTCGAAGAATGCTACATCATCCTCGACGGCCTCCCAATACAAAGCGGAGCGATACAGGAAGTGATGCAGGCTCGCTCTATCCATCGGATGATCGGTTGGGCCGATCCGGGCGTAGCTTGCAATATTCGCAAACTTGCCAACTTCCGCGTTGGCAATATCGCAATAGCGGTCGGTATAGGAGTAGTCACCGAAACGGGAATTTAGCAGACGCGTGCCCTCACCGAGGCGGACATAACGGCCCATCTCGCTGTTCTCAATTGTGCAATTCTCGGCGATAGAGGGCGCGTCGCCTAGACGTTCCGATGCCATTCCGTCCCCTGACAGGCGCTATCCGAAAGCCCTCCTCCCTAACCCTTCCCGACAGAGGGGAGAGGGAACACCCGGTGCGCCGTCGGCGTAGCGCTCTGCGCGCTTAGGTGCCCCGGATCAGGCGGTGGCGCAACCGGGCGGAAAGGCCATCTACGATCATGATGAAAAAAGCACTGACGATGATCATGTGTGTCACATACTCTCAGTTCTGCCGAGTGATAATCGCTTGGATCAACAACGGCCAGGTCGCCCTTACAGGGCGCCCCGGTCATTGGCGTGGTGCGCGCGTTCTCTCCGACGTGATGGAAGCTCCGGCGGCGGTTGGGAAGGACAATGGCAGGCCCAAAAAAACGCCGAAACCCTGGCGCTGAGGACCGCCGTCAACCGCATCTCCCGCAGCGCATCGTGAACACTTCGCCAAGGTGCCATTCGCTATTGAACCAACACTCTCGGAACACCAGCCCGGCCGTCGAGATCCCCGGCCTAACCCGATCGCCGGACAACATCGGGTCGATCACCTCACCGAAGGCGAGGCCATACGGGGGCGAGATCAAGGCCAACCAAAAGCGCGGCCCCCCGAGAGGAGATGTGGGCAGAACGCTCCGCGAGGCGGAGGCCTGCAGGCGGAGATCGCCGGTCGGTTTGATATCGAGTCTCCGGCCAGTCGTACCAACCCGGTCGGGCTTGAGCTTCGGAAATTCGATAGTCAGATCACGGCGATTGACCCGCAAGATGGTATCGCCTGAGTCGCGCCCTCTGCCCCTCGATCGGCACATCTGAGCCCTTATCAAGATCGATAGCAGCATTGTGGCGATCGACGGTGGCATAGTCCGGCGGGTCCATGCCGCTCGAGACCAGCGTGCCCTCGTCCGCTGGAATCGAGTCGGCGTTGCGCAAATCTTTCGTCGAATGGACGTTGTGGGCGACCACATTGCGGGCCAGCAACTCTGCGCGCTCGGACTTCGCCTTCTCGATCAGCGCGGTCACATCGAAGGCAACCCACACATCGGCGAGAGCCACGAACATCGCCAGGGCGGTATCGGCGCCGCGACGGTGCTAGACGTTGAACATGGCGGCCCGACCAGTCGCGGTGGCTATCGGCGAAGCCCCGGCAACGATGAAGGGCGGTCCCGGTGAGCCCGCGCGGATATCCTCATGCGCCACCGCGACGATGGTCTGCTCCTGCCCGCCGGCAAACGTCTCGTCGCCAAAGTAGTTGCCCAGGGTCTTCGAGGAGCCCTCTTTTGGGGTCTCGATGGACGGTACCAAACGGCAGGAGGTCGAGGTCGGATCGCCGAAGAGCTTGCCCTGCATCTCCTGCAACAAGGCGATGCCGCTGCCTAGCCGCGCGAAGCTAACCCGGTGACAGCCGATGCAAGTCCTCGCTTTAACCGCGACGCGCTCTTTGTTTCACAGCCGGTCAGAGGCGTTCTCGCCCAGCCACATACCGATCACGCGGCCGCCACAGATGCAGGCAGGATCGGGGTGGGCATCGCATTGAGCCGGCCTAGCATGACAGTGGCCACACCATCCAATCGAGCCCACGTTGAACGCGGGAACGTCATCGAGCAGTCGCGTTGCCGGCTGCACTTGCGGGCGGCGGACGCGCGGACAACACCAACCCTTTGCGGTTTCTCGATCATCCCGACGAAAGCTTTGATTGCGGACGTCCTGCCGCATTCTCTACCTAGCTGACAAATCTCGATCGGCGTTGGAGATACGGCTCTGGGCGACGCTCTGGATAACCTAAAACGCTCTGACGACGATGTCATCTTCGGTCGATATCAGTTCGACGGTGGGTCGAAGGAGATCCCGGCCCCGCTGCCCAAGCTTCCCATGCCTTGCCGAGGCGGGGCAACAGCGCGCGCTTCAGGGCCTTTCGCCCGGCCCTCGGCTCCGAAATGCCGCATGCCGCCAGAAGCGCTGCGATCGTAACTCCCAAGGTGTCTGGCGCCTCGGACAGCGCCTGCCATAAAAGCCCGTCGGGATGGCGTGGCTCGATGCCGAACCGCGCGAGACGGCGGGTTGGAAAGTCACGAAGATTGAATGTGACGAGCATAGTCGCGCCTGCCGAAACGGCGCCTGCCAGCACATGCACATCGGCGGGGTCAGGAAGCTGGAGGGACGCCTCCAGATCCGGGTCATGGGCCGCGAGAGCGCCAGGATACAGCGCAGTCATAGCCGCCACCGCTTTGTCGAGCCCGGCCTCCTCCGCGCCGTCGCGCAACGCGGCGATCCGCCACTCCGCCAGCACCCGCGGCGACCAAGCCGGCCGGTAACGACCATGATCCGCGGCTGCTAGCAAGGCCCCCCGCACCAAGCTCGGATAGAGCACGCAGGCATCCAGAAAGGCGGTCGGTGGATCAGGCATCCAGGCGGAAGACCAGCGCCTTGAGATACCCTGTCTCCGGCAGCGCGAGATGGCTCGGATGGTCGGGACCCGCCCTCCCGGCATGGATGAGCGCGCCCTGGCGCCCGGCCCGCAGAATTCCTTTTGCGCAGGTCTCGCGAAACGGCTCCATCCCGACGGCGCCGGAACAGGAACAGAGGACGACCAGCCCACCCGGCGCCGTGACGGCGGCGGCGAGGCGCGCCGTTTTCTCATAGGCGCGCAGGCCGGCCTCGACCGCCTGCCGGTTCGGCGCAAAGGCCGGTGGGTCGCAAACGACAATATCGAAGCGCCGCCCCTCCCCCGAGAGCTCACGCAGCGCATCGAAAGCATCGGCCTTCAGGGTCACGAAACGGTCGGCGACGCCGGTCGCCTCGGCGCCCCGCTCTGCCAGGGCCAGCGCCGATGCCGAACTGTCCACGGCGAGCGCAGATACGGCCCCGGCCGCGAGGCAGGCCAGGGCGAAACCGCCCGTATGGGTGAAGACGTCTAAGACGCGCATCCCCGCCGCCAGCCCGGCAAGAAAGGCGTGGTTGGGCCGTTGGTCGTAGAAGATGCCGGTCTTTTGCCCGCCCTGCAGGTCGGCGAGGTAGGTGGCCCCACCTATGGGCACCGGCACGGGCCCGTCGAGCGAGCCGCGATGCAGGGTCAGATGCTCGGCCAAGCCCTCCAACCGCCGCACCCGGGCCGTGGCATTGATCACGACGGTTTCGGGCGACAGCTCCGGAAAGGCGTCGAGGCCGGCCACGACGGCCGGGATCAGCCGATCGACCCAGGCCGCATTCGGTTGGATCACCAGGGTCGACCCGAACCGATCGATCACGAGGCCGGGCAATCCGTCGCCTTCCGCATGAACCAGGCGGTAATAGGGCTCCCGGTAGAGCGCACGCCTAAGGGCCAGCGCCCGGTCTATGCGGGCGGCGAACCACGTGGCATCGATCGTTGCTTCCGGATCGGGATCGAGCAGGCGGGCGGCAATCTGGCTCTCGGGATTGAAAGCGGCCGTCCCGAATTCCCGGTCGGCGCCCACGAGCCGCACTACGGTGCCCGACGCCAGCGCCTTCGTGCGCCGGTCCATGGCAATCTCGTCCGCATAGGCCCAGGGTGCGCCCTCCGCCAAGCGCCGCCCACGATTTGGGCGAAGGCGCACCATCGGGCGAGCCGAGACCGTCGCACCGGCAAGATCGCTCATCGGGGCCTCCCTCTTTTATCGCCAAGATCGCTGCTGGGATGGACCGCGGTGCGCCGCCAGTGCCAGTCCTTTGTGCCCCCAACGACCGTGGGTGGGTGGGTGGAGGGCGGTGGGGGCACAAAACCCGCGCGCCAGCGCGTCGCCCCAGAATTAAAGAAGGGCCGCACAAGGCGGCCCTTCCCGTGAGTTCCGAGCGTCGGGCCGGACGGGTCCGACCCACGCGCATCATCAAAGGAAAAGAGGCTGCCCCTTCCCAAAGCCGACCCGCGCATTCCGACCCGAGCGCCCTAAGTTCCCACTAGACACTGGACCACCTCCTTTCCGTTGCTGATACCGATGCTTCGACGGTGCCCCATCCCGAAGTGACCTGCAAGCCCGATGGTTGTGGCGAGACCGCCGTTGTCGCCCTGCGGAAAGAGTGTTGCGCGCCTGCCCCGGGCGCGCCGATCAAACCGCAGCGCCCAGCAACGACGACGTTCTAAGCCACTCGGCGAGATGGGGTGCAGTAGAGCGAAAGCCCATGACCTCCCAAACCGTCTCCTCCCGCCGCCAAAAGGCGATGGCAATCTCACCCAAATGCGTCCGCCGCACCGTGCCGACCGGAAAGCCGGTCTCCGACAGATCCACTGGCGCCCCTTTGGCGAGCAGTGCCGCCGCGTTTTCGCCGGTCAGGGTAAAGATCGTCCGGGCGTCAGACACATCGATTGCCAGATGGTGCGTGTCCGATAGCGCGGCCGATGCCTGCGCAGCGGCTGCACGCGCCTCCTCATAGGGCAGGAGCAGCATCAACTCGTCCCGTGCCATCCACAAGACTGCGCGCGGCCCGTCAAAGTTGCCGCGCAGCCTGTCCGGCACGGCCAGACCCACAGCCTCGTTCACAGCCCGCGCCATCGCCGGCGTGGCAAGGTCCCCCCGCAGCGTCACCTGCCCCCGCAGCCCGCTTTCGGCAACCCGGACGAAATGACCGCTCTCGTGCACGGCCCCAGCCACAGCGGGAGCGGCGCTTACCCGTTGCAGCTCATGCATTCCTCGCCCCCTCCTTGTCGTAGAATACCGGATCGGAGACCGTCGCCCGGATAACCGAGCCGCCCTCCAAAGGGAAGTCCAGCACCTCGCCCATCCGCTCCCGCCCCCGTTCGATCAGCGCCATGGCGATGGACCGGCCCAAAACCGGAGAGCGATAGGTCGAGGTGACATGGCCTATCGTCTTCATCGGCTGGCCCGCGGCCTTCACCTCCGCCACCGCATGGGCGCCATCGGGCAGAACCACCGTCGGGTCCTCCGTCAACAGTCCGACAAGCTGCTTACGGTCCTCGCGGGTGATGTCGATCCGGTCGAAGGCACGCTTCCCAATGAAATCCGCCTTCTTCTTCGATACCGCCCAGGAGAGACCCAGATCCTGCGGCGTCACCGTGCCGTCCGTCTCGTCCCCGATCATGATGAAACCCTTTTCGGCCCGCATCACATGCAATGCCTCGGTGCCATAGGGCTGGATCCCGTGGTCGGCACCAGCAGCGAGCAGCCGCTCCCAGAGCCCCATCCCGGCGGAGGCGGGGCAAGCCAGTTCAAACGCCAGTTCGCCAGAGAACGAAATCCGGTAGAGACGCACCGGCAGATCCGATATCCGCGCCGGAGCGTACCGCATGAAGGCCAGATCCTGCAGCGTGCCCTCCTCCAAAACCAGGCCAGCGGCCGCGAGGGTCGCCCGGGATTGCGGGCCCGCGATGGCGATCTGCGCCCATTGCTCGGTGACGTTTTGGGTGAAGACCTGCAGGTCCCACCACTCCGTCTGCAGCCATTCCTCCAGATGCCCATGGACCCGGTCGGCGCCGCCGGTGGTCGTGTGCAGCAGATACTCGTCCTCCGCCATCCGGACCACGACGCCGTCGTCGAACAGGAACCCGTTTTCATTGCACATCAGACCGTAGCGGCAGGCGCCGATCTTCAGGCTCGACATCATATTGGTATAGATCAGATCCAGGAAGGACGGCGCGTCCGGCCCCTTGACGACGATTTTGCCGAGGGTCGTCGCGTCCAGAAGGCCCACCTTACCGCGGGCGTTCAGCACCTCGCGCGCGACCGCCGCATCCCGGTCCTCGCCCGCGCGGCGATAGCAATAGGGTCGAAACCAATCGCCGACCGGCTCGAAATCCCCGCCATTAGCGGCATGCCAGGCATGCATCGGCGTCTCGCGGATTACTTTGAACAGGTCCCCTCGCGAGCGACCGGCGATGGAGCCGAGGGAAATCGGCATATAGGGCGGGCGAAAGGTCGTGGTGCCCACCGCGGGGATCGGCTCGCCGCGCGCCTCGGCCAGCAGTGCCAGCCCGTTGATATTCGAGGTTTTGCCCTGGTCGGTCGCCATGCCGAGCGTGGTGTAGCGTTTGGTGTGCTCGACGCTCTCATACCCCTCCCGCGCCGCGAGGCGGATATCCGCGGCCGTCACATCGTTCTGGAAATCGACGAAATGTTTGTTGCCGTGGGCATACTTGCCGGAGGCGGGCGTGAACCAATGCGGCTCCATTGGGCTCTCCGCCGGCGCCGCCACCTCTGGCATTGCAGGCGGCGCCTGGCGGCCCAGCGCCTCTGCCGCGGCATCCCCAACCGCCACCGCATCGGAAAGACAATCGCCGGCAGCGAGCGCCCCATTCGCAGCGCCCGCGCAGCGGGTGTTGACTGATCCGTCCGGCCCGATCGGCGCGCCCCGCTCCGGCTCTGGCCGGAACATAGCCATCTCTTCCTCCCAGCGCAGCTTCCCACCGCCGTGGGAGAAAAGGTGCACAACCGGCGACCACCCCCCCGACATTGCAACCAGATCGCAAACAAGCAGCTGGACGGCACTCGGATCCGCCAATGGTGCGATACGCACCGTCTCGACCCGCATCGTGCCCTCGACTTTCGCGATACCGTAACCGGGGCGCACCGGAATACCGAGAGCTCGTGCCTCACCCGGCAACGCACCGTTGGCCTCCGCTCGGGTGTCGAGAACCGCCTTCACCGTGGCCCCCGCCCGATGAAGCGACAGCGCCGTTCGATACGCGTCGTCATTATTGGCAACGACAACTGCGCTCCGCGCCGGGCGGACACCATAGAGGCGGATGTAGTCCCGCACCGCCGAGGCGAGCATAACGCCAGGCTTGTCGTTCTCGGCAAAGGTCAGCGGCCGCTCGATGGCACCGGTCGCCACAACGCATTGCTTAGCGCGGACCTTCCAGAGACGGTGGCGCGGCATGCCCTCCTCACCCGGACTGTGCTCCGCCACCCGTTCATAAAGCAGCCACCAGCCATGGTCGTAGCCGCCGGCACCCATGATCCGGGTTCGCATGCGGACATTCGGCATCGCGGCGAGGCTCGCGGCCATAGCCTCCGCCCAAGCATCCGCCGGTTGGCCGTCAATCAGCGTATCTGTGTCTGTCAGCGCGCGGCCGCCCCAATGGCCGGTTTGCTCGATCAGCAGAACCTCCGCCCCAGCCTCCGCCGCCCGTCTCGCGGCCATCAGCCCAGCGACGCCGCCGCCTACCACCAAAACATCGCAGAAGGTGTGATAGTGCTCGTAGACATCAGGGTCGGGGTCGGTCGGCGCCTGACCAAGCCCAGCGGCATGGCGGATAAAGGGCTCGTAGACATGCTTCCACGCCGCGCGGGGATACATAAAGGTCTTGTAATAGAACCCTGCCGAGAACACCGGGATCCGGTTGGCAACGGCGGCATTCATCGCACCGATATCGAATTCCAGCGACGGCCAGTGGTTTTGGCTCGTCGCGACCAAGCCGTCGTAAAGTTCTGTCATCGTAGCGCGCTGATTGGGCTCGAACCGCCCGCCCTCGCCGACGCCGAGGAGAGCATTGGGCTCCTCCGCGCCCGAGGCGATCAGGCCCCGTGGGCGATGATACTTGAACGACCGTCCCAGCAGAACCTTGTCATTGGCCATCAGGGCAGAGGCGAGCGTATCGCCCACGTAGCCCTGCAACTCTTCGCCATTGAAGCGAAACCGGATCGGGCGGGACCGGTCGATAAGGACCCCACCCTCGGGCATGCGATGCGGCATAGCTCAGCCCTCCCAATCCGGGCGGCGCGCCTTGATCGCCGCAACAATGTATTCCGGCGGCGCAGTGACTTCGGCGGGATAGGTGCCGAACACCTCCAGGGTCACCGTGCAGCGCGCGGCGTGAAACCACTTCCCACAGCCAAACGCGTGGCGCCACCGTTCGAAATGCACGCCCTTCGGATTCTTGCGGTGGAACAGATACTCCGAAAAGGCGGCATCCGAGCTGCCGGGCCCATGCCGGTTGATATGGGCCTCGCCGCCGGGGGCAAGCTCGGTCTCGGCGCAGTCGGCACCGCAATTCGGGCAGGTCAAGGTCAGCATCGCGTCTCTCCGCTCTCTTGCTCCTCCCTCGCACAGATCCCAGCGCGCCAAAGTGCCGGACCCGTCGCCGGAGTGGCAAGTTGCGACCTTGCCGCGCTCTGGCCATGGAGATGTGAGATGGCGACCCCGAACAGCGGCGGCAAAGCGGGACCTCGGATGACCTCTCGGGTCAGAGGCGGCGCAGAGTACCAGGAGAGCGGCGATGACTGAGTTTAAGAGGGCGCCCGGCTTGGAAGACGAGGAGCCGGAGGTCGAAAAGACGTTTCCGAAGTCACCGTTTGCGACCTCGCCCTTTGAAAACTCGCCCATGAGCCAAGCAACGGCGGCGGTCGAGGTGGCCGAAGGCGTTCCGGGCCCGAGCGACGGGGACCAGCCGGTTGTGGATGGCTTCGGCTCGGCCATTCTGGTGATCGCCGCCGTGGTGATGATGCTGGTGCTGTTGATCGCTTTCGGAAGCGGCGCGTCAAAAAGAGGCAAAGCCGCCCGCGAGGGCGGGACGCTGGAACACAGCGCGAGCTTTGGCGATGCCGGCGGCGACTGACGGCGATCAGGTGCCGCAGAAGGTCTGGTGCACCACCTCTTCCGGCTGTGGCGGCGTTGCAAAGCGCTCCCGGCCTGGCTGGTCTTCGTAGGGCCGCGCAAGGACCGCGAGCAGCGTCTCGAAGGGCGCGAAATCGCCTCGATACCCAGACGCAATCGCCGCCTCTACCAGGTGATTGCGCGGGATGAAGGCAGGGTTGGCAGCATCCATATCGCTCTTGCGCATCGTCTCATCGGCGCCTTCCTCCGCCAACCGGGCCTGCCAGCGGGGCAGCCAGGCATCGAAACCTGCGGGGTCGGCGAAGTTCTGGTGCGCCGTGCCGTTGCCAAGCCCACGGAGGGTCAGCGTGAAGTCGGCCCGCCCGGCCGCCATCGCGTCGAGGAGATCCTGAGCCAGCGCCTCGTCTCCCTCCCGCGCCTCCCGCAGCCCCAGTTTGCGGCGCATCACCCGCAGCCATTCCGCCTGAAAGATCTCCGGGAACCGATCGACCGAGGCCTGTGCGATCCTGACCGCCTGCTCCTGCTCTTCCGCCAGCAGGGGAAGCAGGCATTGCGCCAGATTGGCGAGGTTCCAGTGGGCGATCCGCGGCTGGTTAGCATAGGCATAGCGGCCAAACTGATCGATGGAGCTGAAGACGGTCTCCGGGTGGTAGGCATCCATGAAGGCGCAGGGGCCGTAATCGATGGTCTCGCCGCTGATCGTGATATTGTCGGTGTTCATCACGCCATGGATGAAGCCGAGGCCCATCCATGTCGCAATCAGCCGGGCCTGCCGCTGGATCACACCGTCGAGAAAGGCGCGATACGGCTCGGCCTCTTCCGCTGCCTGGGGATCATGGCGCGCGACAGCGTGGTCGGCGAGGAGGCGCAGCGCCTCCGTATCCTGACGGGCCGCGAAATACTGAAAAGTGCCGACCCGCAGATGGCTCGCCGCGACCCGGGTCAGGACAGCACCAGGCAGTGCAGCCTCCCGAAACACCGGCTGCCCGGTCGCCATGGCCGCCAAGGACCGGGTGGTTGGCACGCCGAGGGCAGCCATCGCCTCGCTGACGATATATTCGCGCAGGACCGGGCCCAGCGGCGCGCGCCCGTCCCCCATGCGGGAAAACGGCGTGCGGCCGGAGCCCTTTAGCTGGATGTCGCGTCGCTGCCCGTGCCGGTCGACCACCTCGCCGAGGAGGATGGCCCGCCCGTCGCCAAGCTGCGGCGACCAGCCGCCGAATTGGTGCCCCGCATAGGCTTGTGCGATTGGCTCCGCACCATCGGGAACGCGATTGCCGGCGAGGGTCTCGACCCCCTCTGCGCTCTCCAACGCTGCCGGGTCGATCCCCAGATCCCGGGCCAAGGCGTGGTTGACCTTGATCGGTCGCGGTGCCTTGGCGGGTTCCGGGTCGAGTCGGGCATAGAAATGCTGCGGCAGTCGCGCATAGCTGTTGTCGAACGGGATAGAGAGGCTTGCCACGGGGGCCGGCGCTGTCATGGTTTTGCTCCGCGATGGGGTCGCGGGGTCCTACCCGCCCTTAAGGACATATAGTCGAGCCCCTCAGCCGGCGCCAATCAGCGGGCTCGGGCCAGTCGAGGGTCAGGCTTTCTTCCAGCGCCATCGCGTCCCACCGGTCCCGGAGCGCGCTCAGATCCTGCCAAATCGCCTCGATTGCGCCGTTGCCGGGGCGATGCGGGCAATGCTGAGTGCGCGCGCGGATGCTGGCCAGGTATTCCGGGTCGGCCGCCAACATCGCCTGTTGAAATGCGGCGGTGACGACCTCCGCCTCCGACAGCGTTTTCGCGTTGACCTTCAGCAGCGCCTTGGACTTTGCGACGCCGTGGGACTGGAGCCGGCCACCAAGATGCTGCATCTGCGGAAACAAGCCGCCGGCCGCGATGGTGCCGATGAAGCCGCGTCTTAGGCCCAGCCCCCGTTCGACCACCACATGCGCCACGTCATGGGGTGGCGAGAACTTCCGCCCGACCGCGCGCAGTGCCCAAACCGTCCCATCCGCCCGCCTGAGCGTTATGGTGGGATCCGGCGCGGTTTTCCGGAGCTGCATCCACATCGCAACTGACAGTAACCCCCTGGGGCAAGATGACCGAACCCGAGACCTGCTACACGATCTGGTTCAGCCAGCGGGTGGGGAGCACGTGGCTGGCAGAGGCTTTGGCCTCGACCGGAGTGGCTGGGCGGCCGCGGGAGGCGTTCCTTGCCCCGCAGGATCGCGACGCCACGGTTTTGGAAAGGGTCTATCTGGATGGCACCACGCCGAATGGCGTCTTTGGGATCAAGCAGGGGTTTTCGGAGCCCAACTTCTCGGACCTTTTGGCTTGGTTGGCCCAGGGTCGCCCTGCGCCGAGCCGCGTGGCAGCGTGGGAGCGGGTGTTTCCCAATCACCGGCATGTGTTCCTGACCCGGCGTAACAAGGTCCGGCAGGCGGTTTCCTGGTGGCGAGCGATCCAGACAGGTGAGTGGCATCGGCGCCGGGGCGCCTTTCCCATGACGGCGGCTGAGGACGGCTACTCCTTCGAGGCCATCGACCAATTGCTGTCTGAGGCGGTGCTTCGCGAAGCCGGGATCCAGGAAATGTTTGCCGAGGCCGGGGTGACGCCCCTGACACTCACCTATGAGGATATGGCTGCCGACCTGCCCGGGACGGTGGCGCAAGTGCTGGCGTTCCTGGGTAGGGAGGGCAGCGCGCCGATCGAAACGACATCGGCGCC
Source organism: Pseudomonadota bacterium (assembly GCA_039513195.1). GTDB lineage: Bacteria > Pseudomonadota > Alphaproteobacteria > Rhodobacterales > Rhodobacteraceae > Thermohalobaculum. The sequence continues at coordinate 61,475 of JBCCRM010000023.1, forward strand.
CACAGCCGACCGGATCACCGAAACTTGGGTCGAACGGTTTCGCACAGCAAAGCAGGCGGGATGGCGGAACCGAGGGTGGTGATGTCGCCTCGTTTCACGCTGCCCTTGATGACCACGGTTAGAAGAGCGGGAACACACGCGTACCGGGTGCATAAGCTCTGGGCCGCCCCCCCGACACAGGCGAGCCCAATCCTTGTAAGAAACGGCAACGCCCTGCCATCTTCGGGAGCTGAAGGGCCCCGTCAGTGTGCCACGGCGGCGGCGACCGACTCGTCGATCATCCGGCCTTCTTGGAACCGGTCGAGGCCGAACGGTCCGGCCACGTCATCGGGCTCGCCCCGCGCCACGGTCGCAGCGGTGCACCAGCCGGAACCGGGGATCGCCTTGAACCCGCCGGTGCCCCAGCCGCAATTGATGAAGACGCCCTCGACCGGGGTTTTGCCGATGATCGGCGAGCGGTCACCGGTCATGTCGACGATGCCGCCCCATTGCCGCAGCATCTTTAAGCGCGAGATGATCGGGAAGGTCTCGCAGAGTGCCCTTACCGTCTCCTCGATATGGTGGAAGCTGCCGCGCTGGGTGTAGTTGTTGAACCCGTCCGCACCGCCGCCGATCACCATCTCGCCCTTGTCGGATTGGCTCATATAGCCGTGCACGGTGTTGGCCATGACGACAATGTCCATGCAAGGTTTGATCGGCTCGGAGACCAGCGCCTGGAGCGCCACGCTCTCGACCGGCAAGCGGAAGCCCGCCATCTCCGCCAGCACGCCCGAATGGCCCGCGACCACGACGCAGAGCTTGTCGCAGGTGATACCGCCCTTCGAGGTTTGCACGCCCATCACGCGGCCATTTGAGATGTCGACGCCCTGCACCTCGCATTTCTGGACGATATCGACCCCCATCGCCGAGGCCGCCCGGGCATAGCCCCAGGCTACAGCATCATGGCGTGCGGTGCCGCCGCGGGGCTGCCAAAGCCCGCCGAGGACCGGGTAGCGCGGCCCGTCGATATTGATGATCGAGCAGACTTCCTTGACCTTGTCGGGCCCCACCAGTTCCGTTTCGATCCCCGCCAGCCTGTTGGCATGGGCAGTCCGCTTCATGGCGCGCAGCTCATGCTCGGTCTGACACAGCATCATCACACCGCGGGGGCTGAACATGATATTGAAGTTGAGCTGCTGCGAGAGGTCCTCGTAGAGCCCGCGGGACAGCTCGTAGATGGCCGCCGACGGATCCTGCAGATAGTTCGAGCGAATGATGGTGGTGTTCCGCCCCGTATTCCCGCCGCCGAGCCAGCCCTTCTCCAGAACGCCGACATTGGTGACGCCGTGGTTCTTGGCGAGGTAATAGGCCGTCGCAAGGCCATGCCCGCCACCGCCGACGATGACCACATCGTAATGCGCCTTCGGCGCTGGATCGCGCCAGGCACGCTCCCACCCGCGGTGATAGCTGACAGCCTCGCGGGCGACGGCATAGGCGGAATAGCGTTGCATGGCAGCCTCCTGAAACAGTCTCGCTGAAGATACTCATGGTGAAGCGGAACGTCACGGGGGAAACCGGCGCCTTGCGACATCGCTGCGACACCGTTTCCCTATGGGGGATCCGCGCCTCTTCGACCGGCAGAGAGCCATTGCAGCCGCCGTGTCGGCCCGCTACCTGCACGGCGTAGGGAGGAGTTTTATGCTGTTGTTTGTCGCGCTTGCCGCTGCTTTGGCGCTGGGGGCCGGTTTCTTCGCGGTCCGACCGCTTCTTTTCCCGCAGCGCGAGGCGGTGAGCCGCGACGCAAAAGAAGTACAGATGTTCCGCGACCAGCTTGCAGAGCTCGACCGCGACCTCGACCGCGGTGTGGTGACCGCCGCGGAAGCGGATGGTGCGAAGGCCGAGATCGCCCGGCGTCTGATCGCCGCCAACCGACGCGCCGAGACGGCGAAGACCCTGCCGGTCGCCCCCCGCGCGACTACGGGCATCGTCGCAGGCATCTCGTTGGCGGGGGTGCCGGCGCTGGCCGCGCTGATCTATGTGGGGCTCGGCGTCCCCGGCGCCCCCGATCAACCTTTCGCGGTCCGGACGGTGGCTGCCGAAAGAGAGGCGGAGGAGCTGTTGTCCCAGGCGGAGGCCGAGGCGACCTTCCCGGCGGAGCAGATCGTGCCGTTTGGCCCGGAGGCGGAGGAATTCGCAGGGCTGGTGGAGCGGCTGCAGAGCGCGTTGACGGATCGGCCGAACGACGCGCAGGGGCACCGGTTGCTCGCCAATGCGCTCATGCGCCTCGGGCGTCCCCAAGAGGCGCAGCCGGTCTTCCAACGGCTGCTGAGCCTGGTGCCCGCCGAGGAAAAGGCCGAAGTGCAGGCCGGGCTGGCCGAGGCAATGATCCTATCCGCCGGCGGCTATGTGTCGAGGGAGGCACGGGCCGCCCTGCGCGCAGCATTGCAGGCGGATGCCTCGAACCCCATCGCGCGCTACTATGCGGGGGTGGCGCTTGCTCAAGGCGACCGCGTGGCCGAAGCGCTGGCGGTTTGGGAACGGCTGCGGGCTGAGTCGCCCCAGGACGCACCTTGGAACTCGGCGCTCGACGCGTTGATAGCGGACGCCCGCAATGGGCTTGCCGGCGGGGCAGTGCCGGGCGACACCGATCCTCTGGCGGCGCTTGCCCAGGATCTGCAGGCCGAGGGCGGCACGCCGGAGGAGTGGGCGCGGCTGGTCAGCTCGCTCATGCGGCTCGGAAACCGCGAGGCCGCATCGGCAGCGTTCGCGAAGGGGATGGCATCGCTCGACGCGGAAGGAGGTGCCCGCCTGGCTGAAGCAGTGGCGGCCCTCGGTGTAGACGCGCCGCTGCCGGGACCGACGGCGGGGGACATTGCGGCCGCGGAGGGTATGGCGCCAGAGGAAAGACTGGCGATGATCACCGGCATGGTCGAACGTATGGACACGCGGTTGAGTGCCGAGGGCGGCACGCCGGAGGAATGGGTGCGGCTGGTGATGGCCTATGCGCGGCTGGACCGATTGGAGGATGCGCGTGCTGCCTTTGCCCGGTCACAAACCGCGCTTTCAGGGTCCGAAGCCGGGTTCGTACGGGAACAAGCCTTGGTCATGGGCATCATTGTAGAATGAGCGTGGAAGAGGATGTCACCGCTCTGGCAACGCTGCCTGGACCGCTGATCGGCCTCGATCTCGGCACCAAGACGATCGGCGTTGCGGCGTCCGACGCTCTGCGGTTGACCGCAACGGCGGTGGAGACGATCAAACGGACAAAGTTCGGCGTAGATGCCGAGCGGTTGGAGGCGCTGATGCGAGCCCGCGGCGCAAGCGCGTTGGTGCTCGGCCTGCCGCGGAATATGGATGGCAGCGAGGGTCCTCGCGCCCAATCGACACGCGCCTTTGCCCGGAACTTCGTCCAGAAGACCGGTGCTTGCATCGCGTTTTGGGATGAGCGCCTCAGCACGATCGCTGCGGAAAGAGCTTTGTTGGAGGCGGATACGTCGCGCCGCAAAAGGGAACAAGTGATCGATCAAGTTGCGGCGGTATTGATCCTGCAGGGCGCCCTCGACCGGCTTCGCGTTGTCACCCATGCCGATGGGCGCGCGTAATGAGCGCCTCCGACAGCGACGAGGTCTGGCGGCGCGCAGAAATTGAGAGCCCGTGCATCAAGATGTGCATGATCCACCCGACAGCCCGTATCTGCGTCGGATGTTACAGAACCGGCGACGAGATCGCGCGATGGTCGCGGATGTCGGCGCAAGACCGAAAGGCAGTCCTCGACTCCCTTCCTGCGCGAGCGGCCGACCTGACACAGCGCGGGGCTGTATCTCGGCGTAGGCGTACAACCGATACGGGAAAAAAATGATCAGTTTCCTGCCATCTGGTCTGTTCGGCAGCAGCAAAGCTTGGTAGTTTTGACGTCGGGCGGGATAGCGCGCGATGTTTGTTCGTGGGCTGCGTTTTTCTGGAGAACACTGGGTAAACAAATGCTTTTTTGGCCGCTGTTCGTGTTGTCTTTGGTGTTGCTTGCGGCAGGGTTAAGCGGGAGATCACCTGCCGACCTTCTGCTTACCGGTGGGGAGCAAACCCAAGTCGTCTATCTCACAGTTCTTATGACCGGGATCGTTGCCGGCACAGCCGGGCGCTCACTCGCGAGAGGCGGTCGTAAGACATTGTTAAACATTGCCGTTTTGAGTGGAATTGTCGCTGGGCTGGTGACCGCCTATGTCGCGCGGAACGATCTGCGCGACATGGCGGCGGCGGCGCGCGGCGCGCTGATGCCTTCGGTCGCCCTCTCGCGCACGGATGGCGAGACGGAGCTGCGTCGCGCCTGGGACGGTCATTACCGTGCCGATGCTGCGGTCAACGGCGTGACGATGCGGATGATGTTCGACACCGGCGCCTCGATGGTGCTGATTCCCTACGAGGATGCCGCACGCATCGGCATCGACCCGGCGTCGTTGACCTACAGCATGCCAGTGACGACAGCGAACGGTCGGTCTTCCGTTGCACCGATCACCATCGCGTCGATCAAGATCGGGCAGATCGCCGTCTTCGACGTCAGCGCCGCCGTCGCGCATCCCGGCAAGCTGAAAACCGCGCTTTTGGGCATGAGCTTTATCGACAAATTGAGCGAGACTTCGTTCCGGGGTGATCGCCTGATCCTTCGCCAAGCGGGTGTCGGGCCAGAGCGGCAGATCGCCGGACGGTAGGCCGTCCCCCCGGGGACGGGGGGAAGCGCTGTTAGGGATCCTCAAGCCACCAGGACGGATCGTCGGGAAATTCTTCTCGTGCACCGGTATCCGGGCGGAAATAGGCAATGCTGCGAGGATCGGCGCCACCGCGAGGCCCCCAGGGGGCGACGCCGTGCAAGGCGAGCCTGTGGACTAGATAAGCCCCGCCGCATGGCACCGTGACAGCGACGCGGCGGCACTTTGAAAACACCGCCCGGCGAGCTTCGGTGTAGGCATCGGTGATGTCTTCCGCCGCCCAGTCCATAGGGGCGACCCCGGCAAAGCGGGCGCGAAACGCCTCACGCATCGAAGTGTGCGATCCCTCCCATACAACCAGGGGCGCAGCATCTTCGGGCACCTCGGTCAATGGCAGGCCAAGGATAAAACCATGGACCTCCCCCAACCGCCGGCGCCGAGCCTCGTCGCGCAACAAACCGTCGACATGGGCCGCGTCCCTGTCGCGCCGGAACCGGAAGGCGGCCTCGCTCTCGCCATCCCAAGGCTGCGGGTATCCCGGCAAACACACCGAGATCTGTGCGCGATCCCAGGCAAAACCGTCGAGACGAAGGGTCTCGCGTACGAAGTCGACCACTGGGCCGGCGAGCGGTGGAACACCCCGATCGGGCACAGCGCCGCGATCATCGTTGGGGAAAACATTGACGCCGGCGAACCATGTGTCGCCGCAACGCAGCCACGCCGCCCGTTCGCCGGGGTCCGTGAAGATCTCTTCGGCCAAAGGGCGCGCCGCGTCGGCCCAGGCCTCGGTCACTGGGTCGGGTGGAAAAGCGACCCAGCCACGCTCGAAAAACCCTGTGGCGTCGCTCATTCTGCCGCTGCCGCGCGGGCCGGCTCGACTGCTGAGAGCGCCTCGAGCACCAGTTCCGCCCCAGCGCCCGGACGCGCGGCCCCCTCGCTGAGGATCCGGCGCCAGCGCCGCGCCCCGGGGCGACCCGCAAAGCCGCCGAGCATGTGACGGGTGATCTGGTGAAGCTTCGTGCCGCGCGCGACCTCTGCTTGGATATAGGGCAGCATCGCGCGCACGGCATCGGCTGGGTAGGTGCGGGCCATAGGCACACGGAGGATGATCGCGTCGGCATTGCCCAAGATCTCCGCAGGGTCGTGGTAGGCGGCCCGACCGATCATCACCCCATCGAAATCAGCCAGATGGTCCACGGCTTCCGCCGCCGTTCGGATACCGCCATTCAGCGAAATCCACAGGCCGGGGCGAGAGGCGCGAACACGTCTGACCAAGTCGTAGTCGAGCGGCGGGATGCTGCGGTTGTCCTTTGGGCTGAGCCCGTCGAGCCACGCCTTTCGCGCATGGACAATGAAGACGCGAACGCCGACCGCGGCGCAGCTGTCGATGAGCGCCGGCAGCGCGCTCTCCGGGTCCTGCTCGTCGACGCCGATGCGGCACTTGACGGTGATGTCGGCCCGGCCCTCCGCTGCCGAGATCATAGCGGCGCAACAGCGGGCGACCAGCGCCGGCTCTCGCATCAGGCAGGCCCCGAACCGGCCGGACTGCACACGGTCCGACGGGCAGCCGATATTGAGATTGATCTCTTCGAACCCAAATGGCAGCGCCATCTGCACCGCGCGGGAGAGCATGTCGGGGTCGGAGCCGCCGAGCTGCAGAGCCAGCGGGTGCTCCTCCGCCGCATGGTCCAGCAGCCAGTCTGCCCCTCCAAGGACCAGGCCAGATGCGGTGATCATCTCTGTGTAAAGAAGCGCATGCCGCGAAAACTGCCGGTGAAAAACCCGGCAATGCCGATCCGTCCAGTCCATCATCGGCGCGACGGAGAGGCGGCGGCTGCGGTCGAGGGTCATGGCGAGAGCGGTCACATCGTCATTGCGGCGGGTCTGGCTGCTAACCGACCCTTGGTAGCGTGACGCGTATCAGCAATTCGCCCACAGCGCATCCCCGGCAATGCCGTGCCGCAGCGCATCGGACGGCCCGTTTTTGGTGCGGCGGCTATTCCGCCGCCATTTTGCGTTGCGGCGGCTTGGCGACTGGCCGGCTGTTGTAGGATTTCGCGTAGTCGCGATAGCCGGAATAGCGGTACTTCGCCTCCTCCGAGCGCTGAACGAAGGTCATAACCATACCCACCGCTGCCGCGTTGATCCGGCGCAGGACGCCAAGCGTCTCGTCCAATGCTGCTGCCGGCGTCGTCCGCCAACGGACAGCCACAAGCGCAAGTTGTGCTTTGCTCACCGCGACCAAGCCATCGGGAAGGATGCCGACCGGCACAGTGTCCAGGATCACGATATCGAAGCGGTTGCAGAGCTGCTCGATCAGACGATCCATCGCGGGACAGGCCAGTAGGCCACTGGAGTCGCTCACCTGCTCGGCCACGGGCACATAGTGAATGTCATATTTCTGGCTCAGCCGCACGACCTCGCCCAGGGTCGCTTGCTTTTGCAGGAAAGCGACCAGATCCGGGCCCTCGCTTTCACCAAGAAGCCGCGTCGCCGACCGCAGTGCGAAGTCGGTATCAACAACGACCGCCGAACGACCCATCTGCACGTAGGACATAGCCAGAAGGGTCGCCGTCGTTGTGGCGCCCTCGTCTGGAACGCTGGAGGTAACGGCCACGACCTGCGGCTCCCGCCCGCCATCGAGCATGAGGTAGGAGCGCAGCGTTCGGGCCTCGTCCGCAATGCGCGATTGCGGGTCATTCCGCATGACCAACGCGGGCTCTTTCCGGAAGACCCCACGCGGCAGTTGCGAGAACGTGCCGTAGACCTGCAACCCTGTCTTCTCGACCAACTCGTCCGGCGTCAGGAAGCCCCTCTGCGCGAGGGCGAGCAACAGTGCGATCCCGCAACCACCGAACAAACCGGCGAAGACAGCAAGCGCTAGAGCGACCTTGATCCGCGGGCTCGACGGAGCCCGGGGAAGTTCAGCATAGGAGATAACCTTTGCGTCGGCGGTCTGAAAATCGAGCAGTTCCTTCGACTCTTTAAAGGTTGTCAGGAACTTCTCGTAAATCGCCTGGTTAGCCTCCGACTCTCGCTGCAACTGGCGCAGCTCCAAATGGTTGCGGCCAATCTCCAGCTGCCTCTCGCGTAGGGTGCGCAAGGTGGTCTCGAGCAAGGTAATCCGCACCCTGGCGACATCCGCAGAGTTCGTGATCTCCGCGACCAGACGCTGCATCTCCCGGCTGTTGTCGCTCACCAGGCTCTCTATTTCTTGGCGGATCGGCCGCAGTTTCGAGCTATCCTCCCCGAAGCGCGACTGGATCTCGGCGGCCTCGCTGCGCAGTTCAGACAGGCGCGAGCGGTTCTTGGACACGATATCGGACGAGAAGACGTCCGCTGCAGCGACAACGCCCCGGTCGCGGATGATCTCCTGCAGCATTTGGTTTTTCGCCTCGGCCTCGGCGAAATCCGCGCGAGCGGCTATCAATTGCGAGGTGAGCTCACTGATCTGCTGTTGCAGCAGACCTGCCGTCTCGCCATCTACCCCGACCTCTCGCGCGAGGAAGTCTTGGACCGCAACCTCCGACTCCCGCAGCCGGGAGCTCAAATCGTCCATGCGCCCACTCAACCAGCTCGACACCCGGCGCATGCCAGCGAACTTTGAGTCCAACTGCTCCTGAATGTACATGTCGACAACGGTGTTTGCGATCGCCGCGGCTTTCTCCGGATCCGCCGAAGTAACCTTCACATCCACAAGATAAGCATTGCCGACCTGACGCGCTTCCATCCGAGTGCGCAGGACGCCGATGACCCCGCTGTATTCGCCGGTGATTTGCGACTGCGCCTGCGCCGCGGCGGCCACCGCCTCGGACTCCCGCCGCAAGCTCGGATCGGTCTTTGGCCGGATCAGCCCCATCACCGTGCGCTGGACGGCGCCGAGCTGCTCCTCGAACCAGGTTTTCTTCCAAAGGTCGGGATTGAACTCCGGGTCCTCCTGCAGATCCAACTTTTGGACCACGCGCGCGAGCAGTGTGCCCGACTCGATCACTGCAAGCTCGCCTGCAATCACCTTGCTGTCGATGTCGAGCTCGGTCACCAAATCTTGGAAGCTGCGATTCACACCCTCCTGCTGGTCGAGCTTTATTTGGGCGTTGGCCGAGTATTCCGGTGTCAATTGTGAAAGAATGCCACCTGTCAAAACGACAAAAAACAGAATGCATGCAGCGATCATCCAGATCCGGCGCCGGAGGATCCCAATGATTTGGCCTAGGGTAATTGAGGCTTCTGTAGGCGCCGCCTGGGACGACAACGGAGCAAATGCGCCCTTCGCTGGTCCAGAAATGCCGGGGCTTTGAGAGAAATTCATGCGCTGCAACTCCACTGACACAACGTCACTATTCGGTAACCGCTCAACGGGATGCTCTCTTTGTCCTAGAATCACCCGTAACTCTTCGTGGCGCTAGCATAGGCCGCCCTCTGCGGCGGCGCCATCCACAGCGCGACCCGCATTCAACATCTGCGCCACAGCCATCGAGGGTTCACTCTCAACCCCCGCCAAGGGACACGACGCCACGCCGCAAGTCCAGGGAACGCTGTCAAACCTGACAAATGTTTCCGAAAGCGTGGTCGCCGCACCGCAAATTCGTACGATGGCTGCCCAAAAATCGCCTTGCTCCGCAGATCGCGCCCGCACTGTCGAACAGCCCTTCTGTGCAGATCGTCGCAGATCCTTCAGCGCCACCTACACATCGGGCGCTTACCCGAGTGCCTCTGGGACCTGCGAGGGCGAATCGGGTTCGGGCGCCGACCTCTCGTTTCTTCCCGATTTGTTGGGTTCGCGCACAACTTTCAGGTGATTCTTCAAGGATGGGCATCGCCCGTCGCGCGATGACAGCGGCGACAGGCCCCCATATTCCCCCCTTATCTGATAAGACATTTTCTCAAATAAGGCGAGTAACCGTAAGGCGAGACACGTTTCATCACATTCTCGCCCAGGTTTTGCGGATGCTCCACCACAATGCCAGATCCCGTTATCAAAGTGTCAAACTCCGCAGGTTAGTATGAACTCGAGCGTAAAACCTGCCCGTCCCGGTCTCCTCGACGCCTATTGGCTCAATAGTGCCGCAGTGAGACTAATGATGCGAATGCGACGAACTGTCGACCTTGTCGGAAAAATTGTTTCGTTTGCAGGCACTTACTTTTCCCCTCTCCACATTTCACCAGAAATTAACATCTTACATTTTGGTTGCGCTGCGAAAAGGCTACCGGTATCCAAGCTGCGCTGTAAGCGTGGTTCTGCGTTCCTCCAGAATGCGCACGTCCCCGTGCACCCGCGTTTGGTATCTCCAACAACCGACATCTGACTGGATAGGGTGAGAACCGATGGACATGGTCCACGATCACGGCATGGTTCATGCAGACGATCCGGCCTTGGCTCACGAGCACACGGCCGCGATGAACCTGCTCAAGCCGGAAGACGCAACCCATGTCGCCGTCAAGGACGGCAAATGGTCCGATGCATCGACCTGGAAGGACGGCAAGATCCCCGGCGCCGGTGCCGAGGTGCACATCCCTCAGGGGATTGACGTCACCTACGACGTCGTCAGCAATGCCGAGCTTGGCTTCGTGCGCGTGGATGGCGGCCTGCACTGGGCGACCAACAAAGACACCAAAATGGCGGTCGACACCATTCTAACGTCCAGCACGTCGTCGCTGACCATCGGTACCCATGACGATCCGGTCGACGCCAATGTCACGGCGGAGATCGTGTTCAACGACGGCCCGATCGACCTGAACCGCGACCCCGAACAGCTCAGCCGGGGCCTGGTCGCCCATGGCGAAGTTCAGATCCACGGCGACGCGAAGCACGCGCATCTGGCTGTGTCGGACTGGCCTGATAAAGGCGACACCTCCGTGACCTTGAAGGAGGCGCCGACAGGATGGCAGGTCGGCGACACCATCGTGGTCATGGGCACTCATCAGGCTGGCAAGAACGGCGACGGCACACTGAAGACCCAGGATGAAGAGCGCGAGATCATCGCCATCAACGGCAACACCGTCGTCTTCGACCAGCCATTGCAGTACAATCACGATGCGCCAGACGGCTTCGGCTTCGAGGTTTTGGTCGGCAATGCCTCCCGCAATGTGGTGCTGACCAGCGAAAATCCCGAAGGTGTACGCGGCCATGTCATGGTCATGCACCATCCGGACGCCGATATCCGCTTTGCCGAATTCCTGGAGCTCGGCCGGACCGACAAGACCCAGGATCTGGACGATGTGGCGAACCCGAAGGGCCGCTACTCGCTGCATATCCACCGTGCCGGTACCGACAACGACGACATGGCGGTCATCGTCGGCAATGCCGTCAACGGCAGCCCCGGCTGGGGCATCGTGCAGCACGACTCGGTTGCCGCAATCGACCACAACTTCGTTTACGACATCGTGGGCGCGGGCATTGTCTCCGAGTCTGGAAATGAACGCGGTCAGTGGGTCGGCAACTTCGTGACCAAGGTCACCGGCGACGGTGGCAAGGTCGAGGAAGACGAGAATTTCGGCACCGCCGGCATTGCCTACGAGAACCAAGGCCGTCAGATCATCCAACAGGACAATGTGGCCGCGAACGCAGTCGTCGGCTGGACATTCCGCCACCCGACCACTGAAGGCTCGGGCGCCGAGGAAGACGTCAATGCCGGCATCATCATCCCCGATCGGGAGCTGATGCAATTCGACCCCTTCCCGCTGAACAAGACAGTCACGAACGAAGAACCGCAGATCATGGGCTTCGTCGGGAACACCGCGGCCGTGGTGGACTCGGCCTTCGACAGCGGCAAACGCGTGGCGGTTGAAAAAAACCCGGACCTTCTCAGTCAGATGATCGACTTTGACGTCTGGCGTGCGGATACGGCGATCGACCTGACCAACTATACCGGGCACTACATCTTCAAGGACAGCGATTGGGTCGAGGTCGGCACAGGCATTCACATGCCGCGCAAGCACGCCGGCACCAGCCTGGTCAATGTCCATTTCGAGGATGTCGGCGAAGCGATCGAGAACCCCGTCGGGCTGAACTATGGCGGCGTTCTGGTGGACCTGACCTTCAAGAATGTCGGCAGCAAGATCGAATCGCCCTATGCGAACATGCCGATTCTCGACAGCTCGGACCTGAACATCCTCGACAAACCGATTGTCGATATCGACGCCAGTTCCGACCTGACCATCGGGCCGAGCGACCGTGACTTGCTGATCACCGGCACGATCACGGATAGCGCTGGCGAACGGGATTTCGGCTCAAACCAATGGCTCGGTACGCCGCAGAACCGGAACGACTTCGCCCAAGTCAAAATCGGCGTCGACGAGACCTTCGGTTTCCAAAACGACTTAACCTTCGAGCAGGCATTCGAACTCCACGGCACTTATCAAAAGCCGAATGGCGACTGGGTGATGCCGGTGTGGTTCTGGGTTAGTGACCGGTTCACGGCCGAGACGCATCCGTATTTGGTGGAAATCGAGCTCAACGGCTTCTCCGAGAGCTTGATGAAGTCCTACGAAATAAACTCGATCGACACGCCATCGAACGAAATCGTGATCGTCGATACGCTCAATACAATTCCGTCCAACGACGGTGGGCATGGTCACGGTGGCGGGCACGACGACGGCCATGGCGACGACGGCCAACACGGTGATGACAACCAGCATGGCGACGACCCGGCGCATGATTGTGGTACCGGTCCGTGCCCCGTCACGGGCGACCCAATCTGCCACTGCGATGATGAACCGGTCGATGATGAGCCCGCTCCGGACCCGGAGCCAGAACCCGAGCCCGAACCTGAGCCGGAGCCAGAACCTGAGCCAGAACCCGAGCCAGACCCGCAGCCGGCGCCAGAGCCAGACCCTCAGCCCCAGCCAGGCAATGCCGATCTGCAACTCTATCTAATCGATGCGTCGACGGACGAGCGGGTCGCGACGATCACCAACGGGGCAACTCTCGATTCCGATCTGTTGTCGACAGGTCTCTTCTCGATCGAAGCCGTCACCGATGATGGCGATGTCGAGAGCGTCCGGATGACGCATAATGGCTCGAGCAAGGTCGAGAATTTCGTACCCTATGCGTTGTTCGGGAACAGCGGCGACGATTTCAAGGGCAAGGATATCGGTAACGGCCTGCAGAACGTCACGATCGAGCTGTTCTCGGAAAACAGCGGCATCGGCCAGTCCCTCGGGACGTCGACTGTAACATTCACGATCTCCGACGAGGCACCGGATGCCCCGAACCCCGACCCGCAGCCTGACCCGGACCCGGACCCGACGCCAGATCCGGACCCGGACCCGACGCCAGATCCGGACCCGGACCCGACGCCAGATCCGGACCCGACGCCCGGCCCAGAGCCAACGCCGGATGCAGACGTTCTAGGAACGGAAGGCGCCGATAGGCTCTACGGTGGCAATGACGATGACGTCATAGCTGCGCTCGGCGGCAATGACTGGATCCAGTCCAAATCGGGCGATGACATTGTCTATGCCGGCGACGGCAACGACGAAATCCGCAGCGGCGCAGGGGACGATTCCGTCTTCGGCGGCGATGGGGACGACCTGCTCGCGATGTGGAGCGGCGACAATCTCATCGATGGCGGTAAAGGCGACGACGACATCCGACTGAAGCTCGGCGGCGGGGCCGATACCATCGTCCTGTCCGAAGACTTCGGCAATGATCGTGTGGTCCGGTTCGAGGTTGGCGTCGACATGTTCGATGTCTCGGCGCTGGAGGATTTCACGGTCGAACAGAAGGGCAAACATGCCCTCATCCAATCCGGGGACAACGAGGTGATCGTTATCGGCGTCGATCCGGACGATCTCTCGGGATCACTGATCCTTTAAGCGGCGAGAGGGCGGTTTTCCGTCGCCCCCAGCGACAACGCTTTCCGACGAAACGGGGCGCTACGGGAAACCGCGGCGCCCATTTTTTGGGATGCCGGTCAGAGCCGCGATCGCAAGCGCTTCGCAACGCGGTTCACGGGGACTTCGAACAGCCGGTAAGACAGGAACGACACGAAGAGGCAGCCGCCCAGAACGAAGACAAGCGCCAGCACATGGCCGAATACGGTGTTGACATGCAACTTCGCCCAAATGATTCCGAGCGCGCCAAGGGTCATCATGTGGGTCAGGTATAGCGAGTAGGACCAGTCCCCGACGGTGCTGAGCCATGGCGAGATCAGCCATCGCCGCTCCGCCTCCAGGCTTGCGGCTCCATACACGATGAGGAGCGACGGCACGCCGAAAAGCAAGGCGCGCGGCCATTCCTTCTGGTAGGCGATGCCCGCAAAGACGGCCTCCGTCGCCGGTGAGGCGTAGAGCGCAAGGCCGATCAGGAAGAGAATACCGCCCGCGCACAGCGCCTGAGCGGCCAAAATGCCCCTCCCCCACAGATAGGCGAAGGCCGCGAAGCCACCGAGCAGGAATTCTAGGTTGAGCGGCGACAGCATTAGGAACAGCTGCGTGCCATTGGTCACGCTCACCGTTAGGGAGCCGAGCACCACGAGCCCAAACCAAACGACGAGGGCGATAAACCGACCGAACAAGCCGATCGGCAGAAACAGTATGCCCATGAACACGACATAGAAATACATCTCATAGACCAGCGTCCACCCAACTTGTAGCAAAGGCGAGTGTTCGCGGGTCACGAGCAAATAGTCACGCAGCCAGTCCGGCTCGAACCCGGCACTGCCCGAATAAACCATGCCCGGTTTCAGCAACCAAACTACGGTTAGCGCTGTGAGACAGAGCCACCAGAGAGGATAGATGCGGAAAACACGGGCTAGGATGAATTTCATGCCGTCCCGAGGGGCTCCGCGAACGTTCCGGGTCGTCAGAACCATAACAAAGCCCGAGATCACGAAGAACAGGTCGACACCGGCGGCACCGGCATCAGCCCACTCCCCAAACAGGCGCACACCACCACGTTTCTGCTCAAGATCTTCATAGTGGACAAAGAAGACCAAGACCGCCGCAAGCGCGCGAAGCGCCTGGATATTTTGCAAGAGCAGTCCCGACCGCTGACCGACTGCCGGCGATCCAAGATGCGCGACACCGAGACCGGTGCCTTGCCCAGTCTGCTCAGCCATCGAAACCCTTCCAAACCTTTGATAAATCGCGACCGAGAAACCTCGACAGCCCCTGGTTTCGGCGGGAGAAATGCTCGGTTAGAAAGGCCCGGGTCTCGCCGCGCATTGCAGGTTTCTTTTCGGAACGCAGAAACAGCCTGTTGGCATGGGCAAACCAGAGATAGTGCAGCCGCCGTGCCAACCGCGCCCGAGCACCGAAACGGCTGCCGAGATGATTGGCGTAGCGCATAGCCACAATCTGCCGGCCAATGCGATTCAGTGCCAATTGAGCATCCAGGCTGGTTGGATATACCGTTTTGTTAAACCAAGACTTTTCTTCGCTCACCGCCATGCGCGGCGCGCCCAGATAGTCTGTCACTGCGTCGACGGAACCCTGTGTGTTTGCGGTGAAGTCCTCGAACAGCAGCACTTTTATCTGCTCTTGCGGGAACAGGGTTTGGAAACGCTGCAGATGCGGCAGGTAGGTCGAGCCGAGCATGATAGAGGGATGGGCGGTGATGGCTTTTTCGAAGGTGCAGGCAATCCGTGCGGTGCGCACGAGATGCCAATACTGCGAATACGCGCGCGCCACCGGATCCCTTAGCATAAAGATCAACTTCACCTCGGGCAGCATCGCTTTGATACGAACGGGCGCAACCTCGGAGAAGAGATAGGTGGTCGAATCCTCACCAACCCATTGCGCCCCACTAACATGCGAAAAACTATCCGCGTATTGCGCTCGAAAGTCGGTGCTGCCAGCCGTATTATCGTAATGGATCAGAGCCCCGTTTTTTACAAAGAAAAAGTCTGGGTGGGTGATTGGATCGTCAGCATCGAAGTAATGGATCTCTTCGTCGGGTAGACCAATATCTGCATGCTGACCAAGAACGAAATGCAGCGAGGTAGTACCGCATTTCGGCGCACCACCAATAATGAAATCGGGAAAACGGTGCGACACGCCTACCCTCACACTCGTCGCAGACACACCTTCACTGTTTACCGGACGGTCAACTTTTGCAAAAGCGAGATGTTCAAGATTTGCAGCCATCGGCGCCGTCGCAGCGGCCTTTGTGGACTGCATCACACGGTCCAGTCCGCAAATGGCCGTCCGGTGAGGCGACGAAGCGCCTCTGCATCCTGGCGCAGCGCGTCGCGGGCCTGCGACAGCACGGTTTCCGGCATCGGCGGCACGGTCCGCGGTTCGCCGGTCGACGCCGCCGCCCTTCGCAGCCGTTGCCGCAGGCCGCGGGGCACGATCCGCTTCAGCCCGTCCATCAGTCCGGCCTCGTTCAGCTTTAGGATCCAGATCGGCAGCCGCGACAATTCGCTGGCCGAATTCTCTTTGCCTGCGGACAGGTCAGACCAGCCGTCGGGCACCCCGAGGAAGCCGCCCACCTCGGCCAACGCAACCTCGGGCTGTTTTGCGACAATATCGAAATCCAGCACCATCAGCTTGCCGCCTTCGTAATGGTCGCGATACGCCTCGATCTGCCTGCAATAACGGCTGGCATCTACGATGGCGTCCCAAGTCTTGGTGCCAACCACTTCGTTGGGCTCCGGAACATCTGTCCGCGAGAGATAGAGATGTCCATAGTGAGAGACCAACCTATCCACTGGATCGCGCAGGATGTATATTAGTTTCGTATCCGGCAGGTGCTCGCCAATCCGGCGAGCCGCCTGTGGAAAGACCAGGGTCTTGGTATAGTTCGGCGAAGCCTCGCCATACAGATCGAAGCCCTCGGTGAATTGACCATGATAACTTGGCCATTTCGTCTCGAAATTGTTTTCGATGAAGAAATCGGTTTCTTTGTCTCGTGACATGCCAATCTGCGGATGTCTATCCAACATCGCATAGAGGCTCGTCGTCGCCGCCTTCATCGCCCCAATGATGATGAAGTCCGGAAGGATCTTGCCGTCGCGCATCATTGCGCAGGCGGGTCTTTCAGCACCGAGGGCTGGCCGGCCTCGGTCATGCTGGTCTCAAAATGGTCGCTGCATTGCGCGGTCGTTCCGCCGGGCTCCTGATAGGAGAGGCAGAAAAACGTCGCGCGGCCATCGGCATTCGGCGGCGCCACGCCGGCCCAGTTCCGATGACGCTCGCCACCGGCCAACAGGTTCATGTAGATCTTTGCCGGCGGCCGCGGGATGCGGACATCCGAGCGCCGGACCCTGTGGATCTCTCGGCCATCCGCGTACCAGATGATGCCGCTCTCGCTCCATTCAAAGGCATAGAGTTTCGGCGCCGCCGCGCTGTCGAAGCCAAGGTATTGGAGCCGTTTGAGCAGCGGTTTGCCGTCGACGAAATGGTTCAGATAGACACTGCGCGTATCCCGGCCCAGGAACTCGAAATCGATCTCCTCGTGGCTGGTACCAAAGGGGCGCCCTGTGAAGACGAAGAACCCTGTAACGACGCCGTATTCCGACGACGGTTGCAGCACAGCCTCGTAGCGGCCATAGCCAAAGGTGCCCCGGCGCTGCACTTCGCCGCTGACGAAGGGCTTTTCGATCTGGCCGCGGGACCGTGTCAGATCCAGGATCAGCTTATCACCGGTCAGCGCCACTTGAGGGCGGCGCCAGGCGGTCACGAAATGCTCCGCCGGATGGTCGTATTTTGCGATGTACCAGAGCTTTGTGTCGAGCTTGCTCGAAAACATCTCCATGAATGGTGTGCCCGTCGCCTGACCGTTGTTCGTCGCCTCCGAGGAGCCGCCGAGGGCGATCACGATCACCAGGGCTACAAGCCTGCCGTAAAATGCCATGTCACCAAACCTCCGATCTCTGCCGCTGCGGCGCTGCTTGCAGGTTTCGTGCTGCGGCCGATGGCGTTGGCACACACGGCTAGGGGCGGGCGGCGGCCGTAGCCCGCTCGCCCCATCAGCCCCGATCAAACCACGACATCGGCCTCATGCAGCCAGACATCGCGGTACTCCGAGGTCACCGTTGCAGCACTGGCACCGTCTTCCTCGTTCACGAAGACCAGTTGGTCCGCATTCAGCCCGTCGAAAGCCGCCAGCGAGACCTCGAACAACGTCCAGTCGTCGGTGCTCACATTCCGCCCGGTCGCGGAGATGTCGCTGGTCACGGCCGGGTCAGTGCCTGCGCCGGCCACTTGGAAGATCGGCACCGCACCGGTCGGGCCATCATCTGCGTCATCGAGGCCGATCGCGTGGGTACTGCCCTCGTTGTTCGTGCGGAACTGAAAGGTCAGAAGCGTATTCGCGGTGATCGCATAGTCCGCATCCAACCCCGCCGATGCCCAGCCATCCCCCGTCAGCGCGATGCCGTCGCCGCCCTCGATCACGGAAGAGGAGCCGACCGCCCCCTCCCCGGCATAATCGCTGATGCTGGCCGTGCTGAAGTCGAAGACGTCCTCGGTCGCCACAATCAGCGGCGTGCTGACCGCTCCGGGATAACCGTTGGCATCCAGCTCGGCCGCCGCCACGAAGACCGGATCGCCATCCACGGCTGTGACATTCAGCGTTGCCTGCCCGCCGCCGTCGAGGGTGATTGTCTGGTCGACGCTGCTTCCGAAATTGTTGGCGAAGAACGGCGAGGTCGGCGTCACATTGATATCGGTCCGCCCCGTGCTCACGACCACGGCAACGTCGGCATTCGGCGTGCCGTTGATCGTCACCGTTTGGCTGCCTGGTGCGGTCGTGACCTCGCCCTGCTGCCCGGCGATGGACACGGTGGGAGCCGGCGCCGGCGTGCCGAAACCGACCGCGGCGATGGCATCCGCCTCCTTGTTCGCGGTCGAGCGGTCTACGAACAAGAAGCCCGTCTGCTCCTCGCCATCCGTGTAGCGGACTGTCAGGGTGCCGCCCGACATTTCGAATCCCGCGATACCGCCCGGGTCGACCGAGCCGCCCGCATCGTCGATGACGATGTCTTTGATGCCGGTCGGGTCGAGATCGACCGAGAACCCGACCGTCTCGCCCGGGTTGAAGCCACCGTTGACGGCCGGGTCGAAATCGACGGTCATCTGCGTATAGCCGCCATCGACAGCGCCTGCGAAGGGCGTCAGCAGCGCCGGGTTGCTGAGGTCATTCGGATCACTCGGCTCGATTGCACCGGTCCCGCCATCTGTGTTGATGTCGAGACCCTTCGCCGCCGTGTCGCCAGCGGTGCCGAGCGGGTCGAAGATGACCCGACTGCCATTGACCGTCAGGATCGCGCCCGCCAGATCGATCGTGATCGAAGCGATGTCCTTCGACCCGGTATTGGTCAGCTCAAACGAGTCGCTCTTAAAGCTGCTGACCTCAGGCGCGCCGATGTTCTCGTGGATCCGCAGTACCGCCGAGCCTGGCGTGCTTGCCGGGTCGCTGACGGTCAGGTCGAAGCTCGTGGAGGCGAGGGCGCCGCCGGAGGCATCGTCGGCGGTCACCGTCACCGTCGTGGTGCCGGCATCCGTAGCCCCGGGCGTGCCCGAGATCGTGTCGCTCGCCGGGTCGTAGCTCGCCCAGGCCGGCAGGCCCGAGACCTGCACGTCGAGCGCATCGCCGTCCTCGTCCGAGAACGCACCCGCCGGGATCGCGAAGCTGAACGCCGCATC
>JBCCRM010000024.1:0-69655 GCA_039513195.1 Pseudomonadota bacterium
GTCCATGGGAGACGCGCGCGCTCGCATCGAAGAATGGAGGATCGACTACAACCACAACCGACCCCACTCGGCACTCGACGGCTTGACCACCGCCGAGTTCGAAGACCAACTGAAACCAGCCCGAAAGATCGCATAACGCCCAGACCAGAAACCGGGGCAGGTCCCCCTCCGTCGGATCGGACTGGCGAAGAGAGGTCCTAGCTAGACTTCTCAAACAAAGATCGGGCCATGCCGACCAGCGCTCGTTTCTGTTCTCCGGTCCGCCCGATCGCGCAGAGATCGCCCTGCCAAGCCAAGCGCTTACCGTCGATATCACCCCGACGCTCTGGCCGAATGAACGACAGCGTTGGCACAGCGCTGAAGATGAAGGGCCACCGTCTCGGCGACCCTGTTGCGGCAAGTGAAGGGACCAAGATGCCCGGCGCCTTGCACCTCCACCGACCATGCCCATGGCGCTTCCGCGAGCAACAGCTCGGCGACTGCCCGGGTATGGCGATGGCTCGTTTCCCCCACAATCAGGGTGAACGGCATGGCCGGTGGGAGCGGCACTCCCGGCACCTCGTATAGCAGTGCCCCAAAGTCGAGCGGACATTTCGGAACCCACCGGGCCATAGCGTTCTTTCGGTCGCGCCGCAGTGCCTGCCATGCCCCGGCACCACCCCAGAAATCGGTAAAGATCTGCGCGGCCAGAGCTTGATCGTCTTCGTCCAACGCCTCCTCGATTGCGTCAGTGAGCCGTTCGATTTCGGCGAACAGCCTGCTGCCCTCTGACCCCGATCGCCCGAGAAGACTGAAGGCCGTCGGCTCGTAGAGGCAAAGCGACGCGACCAGCCCAGGATGTTTCCGCGCGATATGGAGCGCAACTGCGCCCCCGAAGGAATGCCCAACCAAATGGACCGGCGCCGCTCGCGACCGGAGGGTTTCGATCAGTGGCCCCGCCTCGTCGGCCAGCGAAAAGGAGTACATATCGAAGCCACGGGCGATGATCTCGGGTCCGCTAAGATCCGGCAAGATAAGCTCCGTGCCCGGGTCGAGCAGGTTCGCGAGATGCTGCCACTGCGTCCCGTCAGCACCC
The DNA here is from genome assembly GCA_039513195.1 of Pseudomonadota bacterium. Classification (GTDB taxonomy): domain Bacteria; phylum Pseudomonadota; class Alphaproteobacteria; order Rhodobacterales; family Rhodobacteraceae; genus Thermohalobaculum. The sequence continues at coordinate 1,076 of JBCCRM010000024.1, forward strand.
GAGCAATGCAACGCGAGTACGGAGTAGGGCCGCGACGCCGCCGTATTCGGGCGAAGGACTGCGTGGCTGCGTTCAATGCGGTTCATCTCAGGCTCCTCCGTGGTTTCGGGCTGACAGAAATACGGGTGCCGTGCCGCGACGGCGGCGAGGCAGAGATGCCGCTCTGCGCGAGACCGGCTGCAGGATGATCTCCAGTCAGCTGCAGGCAGGGTTTGAAGCTCCGCTGGAGAACAGCGGAGTTTTCCGCGTCGGCCCCGAAGACCGATTGCGCGCCACTGCGGCCACCGATCGTCCGGTTATAGGTGCCGATGAAAGGCTCGGCCGTTGGCTCCAAATCCGAGCAAGTGGCACCTGCGCTTGCGGGGGGGACCGCCACCGCGAGGGAGAAGGCGCGGCCGGCTGGTCGGCGCAAGCTTACGGCGATGGTTCGAAGCAAGGTCACGATCCGGACCCATCGTTACGGCGCGGAGCGATGTCGGCTGGCGAGCGTCGGACCCAGCTCGGCAGCAGGTGCATCGGGTTTTCGACCTCACAGACCGTGACGCCCGGCATGATCTGCGTGAGCCTTTCCCGCAGAGACCCGTCCTCGAACGCTGCAAGCAGCTCGGTCGCACCGCCGACAAGCTCGCCGCCGACAAAGACCTGCGGAACCGTCCGTCTGCCGGTTGTCTCGAAAAGCGCGCGCAAGATTTCCCCGCCGCGGTCATCCTCGCGATACTCGGCGCTGTCGACTTCGATGGCGTGGAAGGGCACTTTCGCGCGAGTGAAGAGCTTGCGCGCCGACCAGCAGAATTCGCACCATTCGAAGCTGAACATCGCCACAGGTCGGTCCCGCACGACCCGCTCGACAAAGGCGACGGCCTCGGGCGCTGGTTTCGGCCTGCCGGCAGCGGGCCGCTGCGCGCGCGGCGGCGCGGGGGCGGAGGCGACGATGGCCAGCTCCTCGGCGTTCATCTCAGTATCGATGTGGTCAAAAAGCGGCGTCGAGAGGTAGCGCTCGCCGGTATCCGGGATCATCGCGAGGATACGCGCGCTATGGGGCGCCGACGCGGCGATCTTCAGGGCTGCTGCGACCGTTGCACCGCCGCTGACGCCGCAAAGTATCCCCTCCTTTGCAGCGAGATCGCGGGTGACCCGCAACGCGTCATGGCCGGAAACAGTCTCGAAACGGTCGATGAGGTCCTGCGCCGCTGCGTCGCCTGCGAGCTTCGGCACGAAGTCCGGCGACCAGCCCTGCACGGGATGCGACCGCGCGTTCGGGTGGCTCCGCGCCGGGGCCCCATCGGGCCGGCGTTCTTGGGGCACCGCGCTGTTCAGGAGCTGGGCGTTCTCGGGCTCCACCGCCACGATCTCGGTGGCAGCGCTTTTCTGCCGCAAAACACGGGCCACCCCCTTAAGCGTGCCGCCGGTGCCGAAGCCAGAAACCCAATAGTCAAGACCGGTCGCCGCGAAATCTGCGAGGATCTCCCGCGCCGTCGTGGCAGAGTGAGTATCGGCATTCACTTCGTTCTCGAACTGTCGGCAAAGGAACCAGCCATGCTTTTCGGCGAGCCGCTCGGCAGTCGCGAACATGCCGGTCCCACGCTCTGCCGCCGGGGTCAGCACGACCTTTGCACCGAGAAAGCGCAGCAGTCTGCGCCGCTCGATGCTGAAGCTCTCGGACATCACGATGACCAGCGGATAGCCCTTTTGCGCACAAACCATTGCGAGGCCGAGGCCAGTATTGCCGGAGGTGGACTCGATAACCGTCTGACCGGGCTGAAGCGCGCCACTGCGTTCGGCAGCCTCGATCATGGCCAGGGCCATCCGGTCTTTGACCGAGCTCATTGGGTTGAACGCCTCTAGCTTTGCGTACAGCGCGACATTCTCCGGCCCGATCTTGTTGAGCCGCACTACCGGTGTCCGGCCGATGGTGTCGAGGATCGAGGCGTGGGGTCCGGCCGGTCGGCCAGCAGAAGCGACTCGCAGATTTGCGGGGTCGTGCAGGACGGTCATTGCGGTCTCCTTTCGGGTTGGGCCAGGGCGGTGTGGCCCTAAGGCAAGGCGGGTAAAGACAGGGGCCTCAGGCCGCCTCGCGGTGGTGCAGCCGCTTTTCGAGATGCTCGGCGAGGTCCCGGGCATCGGGGCCGGCGCCGGAGATCTGCAGCGACCGGCGCCTGCGCAGAAAGGGTAGCCCCAGCGCGTAGAGGCCACGGATACCGGTTACGACGCCGCCGTGATGCGCGAGCATGCCGCGGCGGTCGAAAACCGGAAGGCCCTGGAGAAAGCCATGATCAGGCCGGAAACCCGTCGCCCAAACCACTGAGGCGATCTCGCCCGACACCAGGTCCAGGGTGAGGCGGGGCGCTTTGGGCACGCGCATGGGGGCCAGCCGGTCGGGCCGAGCGCTGCTTTCGGACCCGTTCTCCACGACCCAGTCGTCGATCCGGTCATACAACCGGGTCAGCTTCAAATCTGCTGACTGGCAAGCATGCGCAAGCGCGCCCGAGAAAAGCGCCTGATCATCTCTGATCGCCGCCAGACGTCCAACGATCTCGATCCCGGCGGCCTGCAAGCCCGGTAGATCGACCGGATCTGGCCCGCCAACGATCTGGGGCGACGGGGTGCGGCGCGCCCGCTCGATATCGTCGATCTCATCAAAGCGCTCGTCGAGGGCGCCGATCGCCTGCAGCCACCATTCGATGTCGCGCCCGCGGTAGTGCCGCGGCAAGCGCACATGATTGCCGACTGCGAGCGTTACGGGCCGGCCTGATGCGTGCAGCTCTCGTGCGATTTGGACGCCGGACGCCGAGGCACCGACAACGAGCACGCCGCCCTCCGGGAGGTCGGAAGGCGTCTTATAGGCAGCAGGTGTCGTCTGTACGATCGGCGCAGGCAGTGCCTTGGCGAGCACGGGCACGACGGGCTTCGCACAACCGCCGCTCGCGACCACAAGAGTCTGACAGTGGACCGGCCCGATGCTGGTGTCGAGCGCGAAGCCTTCCTCGCCATGCAGCACCTGGCGCAGATCGACCCCGGTCTCGACCGGCGCTGCGATCCGTGCGGCATAGCGTTCGAGCGCTGTCACGAACTCGTCGACCGCAATGAAGCCCTGCCGGTCCGAGCCTTCATAGGGCGCGCCGGGGAGTCCGTTCGCCCAGTTGGGCGTGAGGAGCTTCAGGCTGTCCCAGCGCGCGCTGCGCCAGGCATCACCGATGCCGCCCTTCTCGAGCACGAGATGATCGATACTCCGCGCCGACAACTCGCGGCTCATGGCGAGCCCGGCTTGCCCGGCGCCAATTACGACAGTGGTCACTCGGCGCTCACTCATGGCGCAAATCCTTCCTCGTCGGCGCGCTGCATGGGCGTGCCGGCACATGGTCGATGCGGTTCCGTGGTGGTCGGATCGCGGGCCCAAGGCCCACGATCCTTGCTGTCAGTCGGCGTCGCGCCACGGCGGCTTCGAGAGAACGTTGTCGAGGTCGTCCCGCGTCACCCCGATATCTTTCAGGATCCGGTCTTCCATCGAGGCGAGCCGCAGATAGGCCTTCCGATTGGCGCGCCATTCTAGATAGGCGACAATGGCACGACGCAATCGCGTGAGGACCGGAGCAGCGTGGGGCCGAGCGACTTGGCTATTGGCGATCTGCATCCTTCAAACTCCCATTCGCACCGGCCGATGCAACCGAGACATGCAGGGCCGTCGGGTTGGTGATGATGTCGAAGACCGCCGAGCGCTTTTGCGACTGGGCGACGATCCCGGCGATTTCCTCGGCGGTGGCATCGGCGTCAATGTCGAAGCTCACACGGATGGCGCTGAACCCGTTCCGGACATCCGGGTCGATGCCCATGATGCCTGCCAGGTCCATGTCGCCTTCGATGGTGGCGGTCACCTTGCGGAGCTTGACCCCGCGGTTCTCTGCTACCGACGCGACGCCCGCGGTGAGGCAGCTTGCGAGGCCCGACAGCACGATCTCGACCGGCGTCGCCCCCGCGTCGGGTGCCGAGAACTGCTCTGGGTGATCGGCTTCGATCGCATGCGGTGCCTTGCGCTCCTGCTCTTCGCCGAGGCCGAAAAAGCCGGAGGCCAACGTGCGGCTGTGCGTCCCGGCGAGCCATTCATTCTGGACGCGCCAAGTGAATTGCGCCGCTTCGGGCGCGTTCCCGAGCGCTTCGCGCGCATCGAGAAGCGCTTGCAGGTTCACGCCGTTGACAGGGGTGCCGGTGGTCGTTTGAGTGGTCATGATGTTTTCCTCATCGTGCTGGGTGGCAACGGTCGCCTTGGTGGACAGACCGCCGAGGTTCGGGTTTGGGACGCGGCATCTCGTTCGGCGGCCGAGGCGGCCGTCGGTGTGGAGTGTCGCGGGTCGTTCTTGGTTTCTTGGGAGCCGCGTCAGCGGCCGAGCACTCAGATACGCGTCATCACTGGTTCACCTCGGGCCGTCGCGGCCCTTCCGTTTCAAAGCCTGGGTCAAGCACACGGAAGCGTGATCATGTGACATGTGTCATTGTGCGCCCGACCACTTGCGCAGATATACGCCCGAATTCGGACGCCGATAATGGCCACATGCTCGAAGAGAGCACTGCAAAAAGCGGGACAGTCATGGATCGCTTAAAGGCGATTGAAGTATTCGTTGCCGTTGCTCAGGCGGGCGGTTTCGCCCCTGCGGCGGCAAAGCTGGGGCTCTCGACCTCCTCGGTCAGCCGGCATGTGAGTAATCTGGAAGACAGCCTCGGCGTGCAGCTCCTGCACCGCTCGACCCGGAACCTCCGGCTCACGCCGGAGGGCGAGGATGTCCTGGAGCACGGGCAGAAGATCGTAGCCCATGTCGACCGGATGATGGAGGAACAGCAGAACGGTCGCGCCAGCCCTCAGGGAAAGCTGCGGATCACGATTGCGCGGTTCCTCTCGAACATCCTGATGCGCAACACAATCGCCGAATTCTCCCGTACCCATCCGGAAGTCGATATGGAGATCGTTTTGCTGGATCGGGTTGTGAACCTGATCGAAGAGGGCTTCGATCTCGCGATCCGCGTCGGGCACATGCCGGACTCCTCACTGAAGACCCGGAAACTCCTCGATCTTCACCTGGGCGTTGTCGGCTCGCCAGACTATTTCGCCCGCCGTGGCGTGCCGCAGACACCGGCCTGTCTGGACGCGCATGACTGCGTCATCGACACCGCCGCGCCGTACGCAAACCGATGGCCGATGTTGAGCCGGGACGGTCGGCGCGTCTTGCAAGTCGTGCACGGCAATGTCTCGGTCAACAGCGGCAGGGCGGCGCGCGATCTGGCGATCGGCGGCGCGGGACTGACTTACCTGCCTGAATACGTCTTTTTCGATCATGTCGAGAAGGGACGGCTCGTTACCGTGCTCGATACATTTGCGATCGACTATGGTGGCATCTTCCTGGTCTATCCACCGAGCCGGCATCAGGGTGCCGCGATACGCCGCTTCGTAGATCTGCTCGTCGAACATGCAAAGCCGGTCCAGCGCTACCGCGACGCGCGCCGACTGGCACAGCAGGCGGGCGCAGCAGATGGAGCGGCCTTGTGCGAGGCAGAGGTAACATCGCAATCCTGAGCCGCAGTACCTTGCCGTTCCCTGCTTGCTGGCAATCTGCGGCCGGGTCGTAAAGCACTCGGGGCCGCTCGCCGAGGGTTTAAGATCTTAGGATCGGTCCGCTTCATCACATCAGGTCACCCGCTTTTTAGAGCCCGTCACAAAAGGTCCCGCTGCGGGGGCTCCTCCGCGAGATGAGCATAATCATCGAAATCTGTATCGGGATTTGGACAGTTGCGGCGAACCGCTAGAAGTCGTTGGCGAGTCTTCTGTTGGTGGTGGTTCAGGCGAAGCCACGCTGCACGACCCAGCATTTGGCCTGCGCGACGGAGCCGGGATCGGACCTTTTGACGAACTTAGCCGGTCGAGGCGCCGCGGCAGCGACCCGAGCGCGCTACTCTCCCGTACCGGCCAAGCAGCGGTCCAGGAATGGGCCCCTTGCCTATGTTCCGTCAGCGCGACACGCCTGAAAGCAGCGATAGACGGTGCCGCGCGGAGGGAAGTCATGCGGGGCCATCCGCCGCTGGCAGCGGCCTGTAACATGCAGACGATCGCATCGACTTCGCGCCGAAGGCAGGTTATCCACGGGCATCCATGGAGAGCTGGTGGCCCACGGGCAGCGGACTGCCCGGACGACGGTAGCCAAGATCACGCGGCAAAACGGTACTCGCCCGCTGCGCCAACGTCGGCGCATGCCGCGAACGACCGGCAACCGGCATTCGTTGGGCATCGCACCAAACCTGCTAAGGCGCGACTTCCGCGCCGACGCGCATAACCTCATCTGGCTGGCCGATAACAGCTACGTTCCGACCGATGAGGGTTGGCGCTACTTCGCGGCGGTCAAGGACATGGCGACCAAGGCTTCGGCGCGGCCTTCGGACCGATGCCGCGCCAGCGCCTCAGCGTCGCCTGGTCCCGATCCGACAGCCTGAGGAAAGGGCTGGTGATGGATGCCATGCGCATCGCGCCGCAAAAGCGACCGCCGGCACCGGGGCTGATCTGTCACTCGGATCGCAGCGCCAAGTACGCCAGCAATGACGGCCGGAGGCTTCTGTTGGCTAATGGCGCCAAGGCTTCGATAGGAGGCAGAGGACACTGTCTCGATAACGCGCCGATGGAGAGCTTCTTCGGACCGCCGAAAACCGAGATGGTCAACCGCGCCCATTTCCGTTCACGCCGCGAGGCGAAGGCCGCTCACGTTGAGTACATCGCCATCTTCTAGAACCTACGGCGCCGCCACTCTCGCATTGGCTACCGAACCCCAGAGCAGGCAAGGATCGACATGGCCCGCGCCAGAGGCCCATGGTCAACGCCCGACCATTCCGGCCTCAGCGGCCAAACTCAGTCACGTCCCGGGCAGGGACGACTGACGGGATCAACTTGAGTTCACCCGTGGCAGTATCGACGCTGAGGTAGACTTCAAGAGCATCCCGATCTCAACAGTCCGCATCTTGTGGCGGCGTACCGGACCACGGACTGAAGGATGGACCTGCTCGCCGGAACGTCATCGCCATCGAACCAACCCGCCCGCTCATAGAAGCGGAACATAATCCCTATACTTCGAGATCAGCACATGCGCGATGAGGCCCGCGGTCGGCAGCGCGCCTTCGATCAGATGGGCAGGCACCGGCGCCTGGATGCTACCTTCGGTGCAGGCCCGGCAGGCGTATTTCGGCCGGACGGTGACGATGACACGCAGCTGCGCCGGAACGGTGGCAAGGCGTTCGGTACTCGGGCTCAATCACGCGCTCGACGCGGGGCAACTCGGCGGGCAGACGCGAGAGGTTCCGATTGAAAGGCGCTGGCTTCTTCCGCGACTTAGGTGTCTGACACGCGGCCTCCTCAATCTTCGCCACCGCAACTTCCAGATCCTCGAAGGAGAGCTGGCGCACATCCTTAGCAAGCCATTCCGGCGTCTCCCCGTGAAGCGCGTGGCGCAGATCCTGGGTCACCGCTTCCTGGCGCTTGTTGATCTCGGCGAGCTTCGTATTGCTTGCCATGAGGGCGTCGACGGCCCCCCGATTTCCCGGCGCCATGGCGCTGAGGTCGAGTTTGCTCGGCGAGGTCTCCATTGCGGAACATTATCGCAAGCTCAGGGCCCTGCCGCAGGCAAATCCGCGCTCCAAGTCACCCTGCCTGACCACCTTCCGAAGCGCTCTGATTGGTGGGAAGCTGCTGGAGCGTCGCTTGACCGTCATCCGCAAGAGGCCGCTTGCGCTTCTGACCCGCTTCGTCACACTGGCCGAGCTGCTACGTGCAGGGCGCGCAGGCATCTTAGCGCATCTGAAAAAAGACTCCGCATCAGCGTTCTCTGGACGATACCTCGTCGCCGCGAGCGCTTCGATTCTGACCGCGTCGCCGCTTGACAGCCTTATCACTCAGCGGCAGCAGGTTTGTGCATCTGTGTTCCTCAAACCCGGCGCCAGTCGAGCACCGCGAAGAACGCCGCGAACTGGGCCCGGCTAAGCCGCATCACCCCGTCGCGGATCGCCGGCCAGGCGAAGCGGCCATCCGCGCCTGCCCCATGAAGCTGGAAGACGCGTTTGGCGATGTCGATGCCAATGATCCGGGTGTCCGTCATGGCCGGCCTTCTCTCTGGCAATCCGGGACCGCAAGCCTCGTACGGTCCGGTGCCGGCGGGGGCATCCACACCATCAGCGGAATCTGCACAGGTTTGGCCGCTCGTTTGAAGGCTGCGGCGGGTGTCTTGATGCCTAACGCGTGGTATGGCCGGCGGTGGTTGTAGAGTGAGGCATCCGCCGCCATTGGTGCGAGGCGATGCCGAACCGTCCAGTCACGGATCGCGCGGCTCTCATGGGCGAGGCTCTCGAAGCGTTGGCGATGGACGCACTGCTCCTTCAGCGATCGGATGAGGCGCTCCACAATACCATTCTGCTGCGGACAGTGAGCCCGAGAACGCGATCCGTCCGAGAGAGCGGGCGAACGCGCGATGAACTCCTGGTGCAGGCCGTTATTCCGCACCATCTTCATGCCGTCGCGACTGGTGAAGACCAATCCGTTACCGCTGCGAAGCAAGAATGGCATCTCGACCCGGATGGCTTCCAGCGCCACTTTCGCGGTGAAGGCGGCGCTCTACCGTCTCCGCTTCCCCGAAACCTTCACTCTCCGCCGCCTCCGCCATCTGCCCACGCTTTCGTAGGACCTGCTGGCTTCCAAAGCGACGCCTTGGTACGAGCAATCGATACGGATTTCAGTGCCTTGAAGCGGCGGCTTCATTGACGACGACCGGGTTTCCGAGAAGGTACGGCCCCCTGGTCGCCAGGGGATCGTCTTGGTTCGGGCTCCAATGCTGCTTGACCGCCATCGCAAGACTTGGCTAGCTGGCGGTTGATGGTTCTGCGCCTCGGAAGGTGGCGCGGATGAATAGGGAACACGGTGAGGCGTACCCATCAGGGGCCGAGACCGTGGCTGCCCCCGCAACTGTGAGCGGTGAGCGGCGCTCCAAGCAGCCACTGGCGCATACTGCGCCGGGAAGGCGGAGCTGCCGCGACGACCCGCGAGCCAGGAGACCTGCCATCGCACTGAAACCTTTGGCCGGGCGGGGTGCTTCGGTCGGGAGATCAAGATGGCGGCGCAACGGCTATATCAGTCTGCGTGGGCGGTGAATCCGCCTGACCGTCCGCAATGGCTCTCGGCGCTCTCCGACTGGGGAGGACGCCATGATAGATCGGTGCGTGATCTTTGCCGACAATCCACCCAGCCCAGAACACGGACGGACGAATGCCCACAGCCTTACAGCCTGCACCCGGTGCTGCCACACCGGGCAGCGATGGCTGCCGGGCTATGAGCTGATCTCGAAACTTCACGTTGCCGTTGATGTGGCACGGCAACGCAGCGCGCTCGGCATCGACTTCGCCGTGGATGACGTCGCCTGCATGGCGGACCACGAACGCCCACGCACATTTGCCTATCGTGCGGATGGCAAGAGTTGCTGCCTGTTCGGCGATGTGGACCGGGGTGCTGATATCGATGCGCCGGGTGCATTTGCCGTGCCGTACGCCGCCAGTGACGACGGCTGGACGAAGTCGACCGAACGGCCAAAGCATCTCGCCTGCAAGCCCCCCGGATGCATTCCATGCGCCCTGGCGATCGAACGCCAGGCGGACAATGCGAGCTGCTGAGCCCATGGCGACCCAGCCCCGGGCCGAGGCCCTCGCCGTCGAGGAGGTCACCTGCCGCGCCCGCAACGGTACCGCTCTGGTGGCAAACGCCTCGCTCGCCGTCTCGGCGGGGGAACGGGTCGCGGTCATCGGCCCGAACGGCGCAGGCAAGACCACGCTGATGAAGCTGATGGCGCGGCAGTTGCGGCCCACTGCCGGGCGCGTCTTGCTAGGCGGTGCGGACATGGCGCGTCTGGAGCGGCGCCAGCTTGCCCGCCGTATTGCCGTGATGGCGCAGAGCGAACGCCCCGATTTACGCCTGCGCGCAATCGACTATGTCGCCCTCGGCCGCATCCCGCACCAGCGCACCGCTTCCTCGGACGCGCACGGGGTCGCTGTGACCCGGGCGCTCGATATCGCCCATGCCGCCCATCTAGCGGAGCGCCCACTCTCGGCGCTATCGGGCGGCGAACGTCAGCGCCTTACCCTTGCCCGGGCCCTCGCACAGGAGCCGACGGTCCTGCTGTTGGACGAACCGACGAACAATCTGGACCCGCGGGCACGGGCGGATCTGTTGGCGACCGTCGCCGATCTCGGCATCACCGTCATCGCCGTTCTCCACGACCTGACCCTGGCGCCGGACTTCGCAGACCGGGTCGCTCTGATGGCCGCGGGGCGGATCCTCTGCTGCACGAGCGCTGAGGAAGCTCTCTCCGAGGCACGGATCCGCGATGTCTTCGATCTCTCCGTCTTCCGGCTGCCGCATCCCCGCGACGGCCGCGCCTTGCTTGTTTTCGACCGACCACAGACCTAGGAGAAGCCTGCATGAGACTGCCAATCTCGATCCTTACCGCCCTGGCGAGCGTCCTCGTCGCGGCGGGCGCCGCGGCCGACCATCCAGTGACTGTCGACAGTTGCGGCACCCCCATCACCCTCGACGCGGTGCCAGAACGCGCCATTGTGCATGACCTGAATATGACCGAGATGTTCTTCGCGCTTGGTCTGCAGAAGCATATGGTCGGGCTGACTGGCATCACCGGTTGGTACAAGGTCGACGAGGCATTCACCGAGCAGCGCGGCGACATCCCCGAACTCGCACCAAAATACCCGACCATGGAGAACCTGCTCTCGGTCGAGCCGGATTTTTTCTTCGCTGGTTGGTATTATGGGATGCGGCCAGGGGGTGAGGTGACGCCGGACACGCTCGCAGCCTTCGACGTTAAGACACTGGTCTTGACCGAAAGCTGCGTGCATCTGGATGGTGAAGTGCCGCAAGCCTCGATGGAGCTGCTGTTCGGGGATATGCTGAAGCTCGGGCAGATCTTCGACAAAGAAGCTGCAGCCGAGGCTTTGGTGGACGAATGGCGCGCGGAGCTCGCCACGATTCAGGCCGCGGTCGGCGATGGCCCAGCCCCGCGGGTCTTCCTTTATGACAGTGGCGAGGATCAGCCCTTTACCGCCGGTCGCTTCGCCATCCCGACCGCGATGATCGAGGCGGCGGGCGGGGTCAACGTGCTCGACGATTTCGAAACGAGCTGGGGGCGCACCTCCTGGGAGGCGGTCGCGGAACGGAATCCCGAATTCCTTGTCCTTCTCGACTACCAGGACGGCGCCGGCTACCAAAAGCTGCTCGACTTCCTGAAAGCGCATCCCGCGATGAGCCAGACCGATGCCGTGCAGAATGAGCGGTTCGTGCCCCTCCGCTATGCCGAGCTTACACCCGGCCCTGCGAATATCGAGGCGATCCGGAAGATTGCGGCTGCGATGCACGGCCTCGAATTCTGAGCGCGCATTCCCGGGGCGCCACGCGGCCGCATCGCTCTGTAAGGGCGATGGCGCCTGGCGCGGTGCTGGCACGCCGCGCAGCGCTGACGGCGGGGCTGACAGTCCTGCTGACCGGCGCGCTGATCGCCTCCGTTGCGCTGGGGTCGACCTGGCTGGCCTTCGGGGACGTGCTTGCGATCCTGCTCGGGCCCCTCGGCGCGACCGTGGGGCTCGACGCGCCCGATGGGCCGATCCAGCGCATCGTGCTGGAACTGCGCGCGCCGCGGGCGATCCTGGCGGCCATCGTCGGGGCCGGCCTGGCGGTCGTCGGCATGCTGTTGCAGTCGACCACGCGGAACGACCTGGCCGACCCATTCCTGTTCGGCCTCTCCTCGGGTGCGGCAGCGGGCGCGGTCTTCGTGATCACGGTCAGCGGCGATGTCCTCGGCATCTGGACCCTACCAGCGGCGGCCTTTGTGGGCGGGCTCGCTTCCGCGGCAACCGTGCTGGTCCTGGTGTCGCGCACGGGTCTCGGCGGGCCAGAGCGGTTGATACTCGCCGGCCTCGCCGTCTCTTTCCTGTTCGCAGCGCTGACCAATTTCCTGGTGTTTTCCGGCGATCAGCGGGCGGCACATTCGGTGGTTTTTTGGAGCCTCGGGGGCCTCGGCCTCGCGCGGTGGGACAATCTCGGCTTTGCGGCAACCGGTCTCGCGGTGATCCTGGCGACGGCATTGATGTTGCGCCCCGCCCTCGATGCGCTCCTCGCCGGGGACGAGGCTGCAGACAGCCTCGGCATCTCACCGACACGCACCCGGGTGTTGGTCTTCATCGCAGCCGCCTTTGCCACGGCGAGCTTTGTCGCGCTCTCCGGTGTCATCGGTTTCGTGGGCCTGATGGTGCCGCATCTAGGGCGCGCCCTAGTCGGCCCGCTGCACCGACCCTTAACGCTCGCCTGTGCAGGCATCGGCGCGGTCTTGGTGCTGCTGGGAGACATTGCCGCGCGGACCATTCTCGCACCCCAGGAACTGCCGCTCGGCATCGTGATCGGCGCGGTGGGGGCTGTTTTCGTGGTCGCACTCGTGATCCGCCGCGGTTGAGGCGGGTCGAGACGCCGCAGCCTTTCCAGGCCGATTATGAACCACCGCCCTCGATGCGCCCAAATGTTATAGTATAACGTTCCGCTGAAATGTGCTTTATCAGCGCCGATAGCGCATCGGAGAAACCCTAAGAGCATGCAGCGCACGATCGTGAAAGATGCCGCAATCGGAGGCGGCTTTGCCGAGACGCCAGAGGCGCGTTCGGCCATTCATCGTGGCGGCGGCGCTCAGGCGATCGAGCAGTGGACGTCAGGACTGAGGTTCCGGTGCTGGATAGATGCCCTCGACCCAGCCGACCTTCCACGATCCCAGGTTATCCTGCGCGGCTCGCTCTGGCCGCAGGAGCACCGCTCAAGGGTTTTGGATCGCTCCCCACCGATCGAGGGAACCGACGAGACCCGCCTTATCCGTGTTTTCGACGCCATGACCAAAGTCGAGGAAGACATCTGATGGCGACGAACCGCGGCCAGACCAGCCTTAGGCTAAAGCGCCGAAACGGGGACCCGATGCGCGACTTTGACCGATTGCCGGCGGAACTTCGATCCTGGCTCACCACCGCGATGCTGCCATGGCGGCCGGTATCCGTCAGCCGAAGCTTTGCCCGTGCGCTTGCAAGGACCGGCGACAACCAGCTTGCGCTGGCGGAACTCGACCGCATCCAGAGCCGGCTGATTGCCCGAGACGCACGCATGGTTTGGGGTGACGACCACCCGTCTGCGGCCGCCGGCGCAACCCCATGAAGCGCATCCCAGTCACGATCCTCACCGGCTTCCTCGGCTCCGGGAAGACAACCTTGCTCAACCGGCTGATCGCTGAGCCAGGCTTCGGCGAGACTGCTGTGATCGTCAACGAGTTCGGCGAGGCGGGGGTCGATGGCGCGCTGGTTGCACAGGCCGACGAGCGAGCCTTTGCGATGTCCGTCGGATGCCTGTGCTGCACCATCTCAGGCGACGTGCGGTTGACGCTTCTCCGACTGCTGCGAGAGGCGGATGACGGCATAGGTCCGGGCTTCGAGAGGGTCGTGATCGAGACGACCGGGATCGCCGATCCGCTGCCGATCCTGCAGACCTTTATGAGCGACGAAGAGATGCTGAGCCGTTTCACGCTCAACGGCGTGGTGACGCTGGTCGATGTAATCAACGGTGCCGATGCGACCGACCGTTTTCGGGAAGCACAACGCCAGGTCGCGGTCGCCGATCTTCTGCTGATCACAAAGAGCGACCTGGCCCGCGATCCGGCCTCTCAGCGCGACCTTCGAACGCTCACGTCTCGGCTGCGGACGATGAACCCGAATGCCCGCGTGCTCCCGGCGGAGGACGTGACGGCCGAGACGGTCTTCTCCCTCGCTGCCTTCGACCCGTCCGGCAAACCCCCCGATGTGCGGGAGTGGCTGCGCTTCGACGAAACGGCAGACGTGACGCACCGCCACGCCCACAGCCATGATCACGACGTGAACCGGCACGGCGACACGGCAATGGCGTTCAGCTTCTCCGCAACCGGGCCCGTGGATCCTTTGGCCCTCGAAGACGCTATTGCGGCTCTTCAAAGGTCGTTCGGCCACGACCTGTTGCGTATCAAGGGGTTGCTCGAGCTTGCAGGGCACCCGGCAGCCCCTCGGGTGGTGCACGTGGTCGGCCATATTGCAAACCCGTTTCGTCTGCTAGACGGTTGGCCGAATGGAATCGACCGGACCCGGCTCGTGATGATTGTGGCCGGTCCGGCGCGCGCCGAGGCAGCGAACATGCTACGAAGTTTCCTGCCAGAGCTGTGCGCCTTCGACGCCGACACCGTGCCAACGAAAGCGACTGCATGAGATATCTTGCCCGCGCCTGCGCGCTCACGGCTGCCACGATCGCCACCCTGCTTGCCGCGGTGCCGCGTGAGGTCAACGCACACCCCCATGTCTTCGTGGATGGCGGGGTGGATTTCGTTCTGGCCGAGAACTCGACGCTTCAGGCGCTGGAAGTTACCTGGATCTTCGACGCCTTCGAGACGCTTTATATCCTGGCGGCGGCAGGACACGCTCCGACCGCGTCGGGCGACCTAGATGCCGCGGCGAGCCGCGACCTCACCTGGCAGCTCGGCGCTTGGCTCGGCGATTTCTCCGGTTCAGCACATCTCTCTGTCGATGGGGAGCAAACTGCACTCGACGACCCCGTCAACCTCAATCTCGATCTGACCGATGGCCGTCTCCAACTGACCTTCACTCGTCGTCTCGCAAGCCCACAGGACATCGGCGCGCGAAAGGTCGAGGTCGCCTTCTACGAGGCCACATACTTTTATGCGTTCTCTGCCACCAAACCGCCGACCTTTCGCGGAGACGGAGGGCCGTGCTCGGCTCGGGTGAACCGCTTCAACCCAGACACGCAGCTTGCGGCGCTGCAATCCACCCTCTTCGACCTCAGCCGGGAGGAGACGCCCGAGATGACGGATGTCGGAGCGCTCTTCGCAGATAGGATCGTGGTCAAGTGCGAATAGCCATACCCATCCTGCTGCTGGCGGCTCTCCTCGCATTTGCCTATTCGTTGGTTGATGCGAGCAATCTGGCCCAATGGGCTGCAGAATGGCAGCGCAGCTTCCAAAACCAAATCGCCACAGCGATCCAAGGTCTGCGGTCCGGCGCACCGGGGGCCATGGCGGCGCTGCTGGCGGCAGCCGGAGCCTATGGCTTTGTCCACGCGATAGGTCCCGGTCACGGCAAATACCTGATCGGCGGCGTCGGGCTTGGCTCGTCGGTGGCGAGAGCGCGCCTCGTCGGCATCGCGGTCGCCTCCAGCTTGATGCAGGCGCTTTGGGCGATTTGCATCGTCTACGGTGGGTTTCTACTTCTCGAGCTCTCAGCGCCGAACATGACCATTTTGGCGGAGCGGTATCTCGCCCCCGCCAGCTACATCGCGATCGCCGCAATCGGCGCCGTGTTGGTCTGGCGAGGGGCCTGGGCACTTGCCAAACAGTTGGGCGCCCGGGATGACCCACACGGAAAAGATCGACAGAATGCCTGCGGCTGCCATGGGCATGGCCCCTCGCCCGACGAGCTGGCAGCGCTGCGGTCCTCCCGCGATGTGGTTGCCATGATTGCGAGCATCGCGGTGCGGCCATGCACGGGCGCCATCTTCCTTCTGGTGATCGCGTGGCAATTGGACATCCGCGCCGCCGGGGCCCTGGCAGTGGTGGTGATGGGCCTCGGCACAGCGGCCCTGACCAGCCTCGTTGCTGTCTCAAGCATTGCCGCGCGGGAGATGACCTTCGCCTCTGCGGGCAGGGTGGGTGCGGTATCGAACGCCCTTCCCACCCTTCAGGTCGTGGCCGGCGTTCTCATCTTTTGGATAAGCCTGGCGTTGCACGACGTTGCAGCCTGACAGGCGGCGCTAGGAACGAGCGCGGCTGGCGCGCTGGCCACAGCAACTCGCGGACCAGCGGTATCGTTCTGGTGTTCGGTAGAAAGCCCATAGGCTTTCGGAACCCGGACCCGCGCCCGCCTTCGAACATCGGTACGGACTGCATCGGTGAGACCCACGGCGACGTCGACGACGCTATGGCAGCCCTAGGGCGCGCGGTCGCGGGCCCCTCCGGTCGGCGGTGGCCCGGCCAGATGCCATCCGAGGAGCGGCACCGGCCGCCGGGAACGGGCCTTGCCGGCACGAGGCTAGGTTGTGTGCCCCGCAATTAGGCGGCAGGTGAAGTCTGGCCCAGCAACGGGAGGGCTCTCCGGCGCCTCAGCCAGGATCCACGCCGCGGCGGCCGCACCGATCTCGTGGCGTGGGGTTTGAGTAGTCGTGATCCGCATCGGCAAGGCCGTCAGGAAACCGAGCCCGTTGAAGCCGGCGAGCGCGAGCGCGCCAGGCACATCGATGCCCGTTGCCAGACAATGCATCAATCCCCCAGCGGCCAGGTCGTCATTGGCGTAGTAGATCGCGTCCATCGGCGCGCTTTCTGCGAGCAGCGCCGCCGTCAGCGCCCGGCCGGCCTGCATCGAGGACGGGGCGCCGTCGACCCGGCGCGCGACGATGCTCGCACCTGCGTCAGATACTGTCTTGGCGAAGGCGTCGAACCGCTTTGTCGCGCGCAAATCGTTGCCAATGGTGCTCGCGACATAGCCGAAGCGGCGATAGCCGCGGCGCAGCAAATGGCGGGCCATATCGCAGCCGACTTTGTGGTGAGAGAAGCCGAAGCAAGCCGACATCGGCGCCCCGTCGCTGTCCATGATCTCTGCGACCCGGACGCCGGTGCGCTGTACGATCTGACGGAGCGCTTCGGTGTGTTCCAGGCCGGAGAGGATAAGACCCCGCGGGCGCCAGGCGAGCAGGTCGAAAACGATGTCCTCTTCTGTCTCCAGCGCGTATTCCGATACTCCGAACACAGGGCGCAAATGGCTCTCGCCCAAGGTCGCATCGATGCCGGCTAGCACCTCGGTGAAGACCCGGTTCTGGAGCGTCGGGACGACCACGCCAACCAGCGGATTGTCGTAAGCGGCATTGCCCCCGGCGAGACGGTTGTGGACATAGCCGATGTCCCGTGCGGCACGCACCACGGCTTTGCGCACATCCTTCGAAATATAGCCCGTGCCACGCATAACCCGCGACACGGTCATCTGGCTCACGCCTGCGACACCGGCCACGTCATGCATGGTCGGCTGACGGTCAGCCCCGGTGCCTCTGCGTCTGCGCGCCATCTCGCGTCACCTCACGCCCCTTCTTCGGACGGGTTGACATGTGTTTACGTAAACAGATAATGGCCTGGCAAGATGTTTATACAAACACACCGGCCGCCGCCGTTCTGGCAGCGAAGCGCGGACATGCCGACAGACCGGCCAAATATCGGGAGGACAAAGACATGCGCACCCTGTTCCTGAGCACGGCACTCGCCTTCGTCACCGCAGGCACGGCCCTTGCCGCAGACACGCATCGGCCGGAATGCTTTGCGCCGGCACCCGGGACGTCGACGATCTCCTATGACGCGAAGGAGGGGCCTTACCGTCTCGCCTTCGTCAACGGCTTTGCGGGGAACGATTGGCGCATCCAGGCGATCCAGTCGGCCAAGGCTTGGGCCGCGCGGCCGGAGAATGCCAGCAAGATCGATGAGTTCACGGTCGTATCGGTCGGCAATGACAGTGCAGCGCAGATCGCCGCGATCGACAACTTCATTGCCGCCGGTTTCGACGCCATCGCCTTCATTGCGGTCAACCCGACCGCCTTCGAACCGGTGATCCGCCGCGCTGCGCGCGCGGGCACGATCCTTGTGCCCTTCGACAATGTCCTCGACACTGACAAGGTTGTGCAAGTGAACGAGAGCCAGAAGGATCTCGGTGCGCTCAAGGCCCAGACGGTTATGGAGCTTCTGGGCGGCGAGGCGGAAAAGATCCTGATGGTCAATGGTCTGCCCGGCAACGCGACCGACCGCGACCGTAGGCTCGGCATGATGAGTGTGTTGGAGGGAGTCGAGGGGCTCGAAATCGTCGAGGTCGTTGGCAACTGGGACACCGGCACCAGTCAGAAAGTGGTGGCCGACGCGCTCGCCACCCATGGCAGCTTCGATGCCGTTGTATCGCAGCATGGCGCCGCCGGGACCATCAACGCCATGCAGGCCGCCGGCCACCCGATTGTGCCGATGGGCGTCGATGGCGAAAACGGCGTGCGTATGCTGATGGACGAACTCGACATCCCCGGCGTCTCCGCCAGCCAAGCCCCGGCAATGTCGGCCGTGGCGCTCGAAGCCGCGGTGGCGCTGTTGGAGGGGCATTCGCTCCCACAAACGATCTTCCTGCCGATTCCCAGCGTGGCGGCGGCTGACTTGGAACCTGGCGGCAACTATTTCCCAGACCTGCCAAAGTCCTTCAACACCGGCACCGGCTATGTAGATTGCTTCGCACCCTTCACGCCGGAGGAACTGCTCGGCCAGTCTCCCGACAACACCTGAAGCCCAACGGCGCCAAAGACCGGCGGCGCGCCTGCGCCGTCGCCCTGGCCGATCGGGACGCGATGACCGAAACCCCGCCCTTTCTGGAGATGCGAGGCATCTCAATGCAGTTCGGCGCGACCAAGGCGCTCGACCGTGTGGACTTCGCCTGCCGGCCAGCCGAGATCCACGCCGTTTTGGGTGAGAACGGGGCCGGCAAGTCGACCCTGATGAAGCTGATCGCCGGTGTGCTGCAACCGACCGACGGCCAGATCCGGGTCGAGGGCGAGGAAGTGCATCTAGGCCAGCCCCGCGACGCCCTTGCCCATGGCCTCGTCTGCGTCTTCCAAGAACTGTCGCTGGTGCCGGATCTTACAGTGCGCGACAATCTATTGCTCGGGGCTCCGGGCAGGGGTCTCGGCTGGCTCAAGCGCGATGGATTGGCCGAGGCGCAGGCGATTTTGCGCCGCATCGGGGGAGAGGACATCCGCCTCTCCGCCCGCGTCGCCGATCTGACCCTGGCTGCCCGCCAGCAGGTGGAGATTGCAAAGGCGATGATGAAGCGCCCGCGTCTCCTGATCCTCGACGAGGCAACCTCCGCCCTCGGCGCCTCGGTCGTAGACAAGGTCTTCGCCCTGATCCGGGAGGAGCGCGACCGGGGGACCGCCGTGCTCTTCATCTCCCACCGTTTCCACGAGGTCGAGGCGCTGGCCGACCGCGTCTCGGTCTTTCGCAACGGGGAACGGGTCGCGACCTTCGCCAAGGGCGCCCATGACTATGGCGAGATCATCGACATGATGGTGGGCCAGAAGATCGAGGAGCTGTTTCCACCGAAGCCAACGGCCAGCCCCGATGCCGAGACGGTGCTGACAGTCAATGGCTTTTCCTGGGACGGCAAGGTCCACGATATCGGCCTGACAGTGCGCCGCGGGCAGATCGTCGGCCTGGGGGGGCTCGATGGCCAGGGCCAGGGTGCGTTCCTGATGGGGCTCTTCGGGCTCCTGCGCGGGACCGAGGGGGCGGTCACCATCGGCGGAAGCCAAGTCACCGTCTCCAGCCCCAAGGCCGCGAAACATGCGGATGTCGCGCTCGCCTTTATCCCGGAGGACCGCAAGACGGAGGGGCTGATCCAGGACCAGAGCATCCGCGAGAACCTGGAGCTGGCAGCCCTCGGCCGCGACGATCTCAATGCCCACGATCCGGCGCTCTATGCCGGATCCCTCGACCGGTTGGAGCTAAAGCATGGCGGGCTCGACCTGCCGGTCGCCTCGCTCTCAGGCGGCAATCAGCAAAAGGTCGTGCTCTCGAAATGGCTGGCTCTGCGGCCCCGCTGTCTCCTGCTCGCCGATCCGACCCGCGGCATCGACGTGAAAACCAAGACCCAGATCTATGCCATGCTCCGCCGCCTGGCCGACGAGGGCACGGCGATCCTGCTGCTCAGCACCGATTACGAGGAGCTCATCCAGCTCTGCGACGAGACCCATATCTTCTTCGGTGGACGGATCGTGCGAACGCTCAGCGGTGCGGCGCTGACCCCGCAAAACGTGATCGCCGCCACGCTAAACATTGCCGCGCCGGAGATGGCAGATGCTTGACTATCTGCGTGCCAACCGGCGGGAGGCAATTGCTGGCATCGTGCTCGTGGTCCTTCTCGCGCTCTATCTGGGCACCCATCCCCGCGGCGCCTCCACCTATGTGCTGACGATCTGGGCCAATCAGTGCCTGATCCTGGGGCTGGCAGCTGCCGCCCAGTTTTTCGCTGTGGTCGTTCGGGGCATCGACCTTTCAGTGGGCGCAGTGATGGCGCTGACCAACTGCATCGCTTCCCATCTCCTCGACGGATCGGTACTGGGCATTGCGCTCGGCATGGTGGCGGTGCTGTTGGCGGGTGGGCTCTGCGGGCTCGCGAATGGTTGCCTGGTCGTCTTCGGTAGGATCCAGCCCATCGTGGTCACTCTGGCCAGCGCCTCCGTCTTCGTGGGACTTGCGCTCCTCCTCCGCCCGACGCCGGGTGGGGCGATCAACTACGACCTCGCCGATGCGATCACGCTCGACATAGCCGGTGTGCCAACCGCCCTGGTCGCGACCGGCCTGATCGTCTTCGCCTTTTGGCTGCCGTTTCGGCGCACGGGCCTCGGTCTCGGGCTGTACGCTCTGGGCTCGTCGGAGAAGGCCGCCTTTCAGTCCGGCATCGACACGCGGCTGGTGCGGATCGCGGCCTTCACCCTCGCGGGGGTCTTCGGCGGGCTCGCAGGCCTCTTCTACAGTTTCGTGACGACCACCGGCGATGCCGGCATCGCGGCAGGCTTTACGCTAAACTCCATCGCCGCCGTGGTGCTGGGCGGTGTGCTCCTCCGGGGCGGTGTCGGCTCGCTGATCGGCGCGCTCGCCGGCGCCTTCATCCTGAAGACAATCGCCTCGCTGATGTTCTTCTCCGGTATCCCGTCGCTTGCCCAACCGCTGTTCGAGGGATTGATCCTCGCCGCGGCCATCGCCATCGGCGGCGCCGATGTGCTGCGCGCCCGCAACCGGTTGGACATCTTCGCGCGATGACCCGGGCGATCACCATAGACAGCCTGATGCCCTATCTCGGCGCGGTGGCGCTGATCCTTGCCGGCAGCCTGTTCTTTCCGGCGATCCTGACGGTCGACTATCTGGGCCAGCAGCTTCAGATCGCAGCCTTTCTCGGATTGCTTGCGACCGGGGCGACGGTGGTTATCCTGCTCGGGCATATCGATCTGTCGGTGCCTTGGGTGATGACAGGCGCCGCAATCCTATCGACGGCGCTGGTCGGCTCGGGCAATGCGGTGCTCGGCGCACTCGCGGTTCCGGCCGCCCTGGCCTTCGGGGCGCTGATCGGCGTCGTAAACGGCTTCGGAGTGGCGGTCTTGCGCATCCCCTCTATGGTCTGGACGCTTGCGGTCAACTCCATGCTGCTCGGCCTCGCGGTGCTCAACACCGGCGGTTTCAACCCAAAGGGCGAGGCGAGCGCGCTTATGGTTGGGATGGCCTCGGGCAAGGTCTTGGGTATGCCAGTGAGCTTCCTGGTCTGGATCGCGGTCACCGCGGCCCTGGCCCTCTTCCTCACGCGCACGCCCTTCGGACGCTATCTACGGTCTATCGGCTTCAACGAGAAGGCGACCTTTTTGTCTGGCGTCTCCACGCCCTCGGTGGTCTTCACGGCCTTCGCCGTCGCCGGCATGTGCTCGGCCCTCGGCGGCGTGTTGCTGGCGGGGTATGCGAACCAGGCCTACCAGTCGATGGGCGACCCGTTCCTGCTGCCAACCATTGCAGCGGTGGTGATCGGCGGCACTTCGATCCTCGGTGGGCGGGGCGGGCTCTTCGGCACCATCGGCGGCGCTCTTTTCATAACGCTGCTGACCTCGATCCTGTCGGTCATGCAGATCGGCGACGCCTGGCGCAGCATCATCTTCGGCCTGATCATCCTTGCCATGCTGCTGTTTCAGAGCCTCAGGAAGGGAGCCCCGGCATGAACGCCCCCGGCTATGTCTCCGTCGATCCACGGTTCGAGGCCTTTGTCGATACTGCTCGCCCGCCGGAGGTCATCGCCGAGGGTTGCGTCTGGACCGAGGGCCCGGTGTGGCTGGATGCTGGGCTTTTCTTCAACGATATCCCCAAAAAGCGAATGCTGCGCTGGACCGAGCGGGAAGGCGTGACCATCGCCCTGGCCAACAGCGAATTCGCCAATGGCAACACCCTCGACCGCGTGGGCCTGATGGTCTCTTGCGAGCATGGCGGCCGGCGGGTGGTGCGCCGGCACGACCCCTATGACCTCGCAGCCGTGGAGGTGATCGCCGAACGTTTCGAGGGCAATCGCCTGAACTCGCCCAATGACGTTGTCGTCCGTTCCGATGGGTCGGTGTGGTTTACGGACCCGCCCTACGGCATCAACTCCGACGTCGAGGGCTATCCGGCGGAAAGCGAGATCGGTGGCTGCTATGTCTTCTGCGCGCTGCCCGATGGCAGCCTCCACGCCGCGGTCACCGATTTCGACAAGCCCAATGGGCTGGCCTTCTCTCCCGACGAGCGTCGCCTCTACATCGCAGACTCTGGCGCGATCCGCGGTGCGAGCTTCCCCGGCATCGATTACGCGCTACCCCATCACATCCGCGTCTTCGACGTGGATGGAGCAACGCTCTCGAATGGGCGCGTCTTCGCCGTGATAGCCCCAGGGGTGCCGGATGGGTTCCGGATCGACACCGAGGGCTTCGTTTGGACCTCGGCCCTCGACGGGATCCACTGCCTGTCGCCGGAAGGTGCGCTGATCGGCAAGATTCTGCTGCCGAGCCAGACCTCAAATCTCTGCTTCGGGGGGGCAGCGGGCACGACGCTGTTCATTACCTCGTCAGACAAGGTCTATCGGGTAGAGAGCACCCGACGCGACGCGGCCACGAATGGCGTGGAAGGGAACTTGTCATGACCATCAACACTGCGGTGATCGGCCTTGGCTCGATGGGGATGGGGATGGCCCGGTCCTGCCTGCGGGCTGGCCACCGCGTCCACGGCTCCGATGTGGTGGCGGAGCGGGTTGCGGCCTTTGTCAAGGAGGGTGGCGCCGACGGCCCCCTGATCGACGCGGCGCCGATCCTGGACGCGGTGGTTCTCGTGGTCCTAAACGCCGCCCAGGTTGAGGAGGTGCTGTTCGGCGCCCGGGGCCTTGCACCCCATCTCCGCCAAGGCGCGGTCGTGATCTGTTGCGCGACCGTGCCGCCCCGCTTCGCCGAGGCGATAGAGGCGCGATGTCGGGAGGCCGGGCTCCACTACCTCGATGCCCCGATCTCCGGCGGGTCGCTGAAGGCGGGGGAAGGCAGGCTCGGCATTATGGCTTCCGGCACGCCCGAGGCGTTCAGCGCAGCGGGCCCCGTGCTCGATGCAACGGCTGAGACCATCTTCCGCCTCGGCGACCATGCGGGCCCAGGATCGGCCATGAAGGCGGTGAACCAGCTCCTTGCCGGCGTACATATTGCCACGATGGCCGAGGCACTCACGTTCGGCATGACCCAGGGCATCGCACCGGAGCAGTTCCTCGCCGTGATCTCGAAATGCGCCGGCACGTCCTGGATGCTGGAAAACCGCGCGCCTCATGTGGTGGCAGGCGATTACACGCCGCACAGCCAGGTGAATATCTGGCCGAAGGATCTTGGCATCGTGCTTGAGGCGGCTGGGGCGACCGGTTTCGACGCACCAATTACGGCCACGGCCCTGGCCCGGTATCGGGAGGCCGTTGCCATGGGCCTTGGTCAGGAAGACGATGCCGCGGTGGCGAAGGTCTACGCCCGCGACGCAGGCCTGACACTGCCAGGGACGGAATAAAGGCCGCGAGGCTACCGACCGCAGCACAGATCGCCTCGACCGCCGAAAAAAACAGACTGCATCGGAGGCCGGTCAGTGCCTCCCAAAACTCAAAGCACACGATCTGAGTTCCGGGATCATTCTACCAGCATCGCCACCCCCTCTTCAAAGCAACCACTTGACGTGGAGTGTCCGCCTAATAGAGTGACTTAATCATACAGAGTGGTTTTGGTCATGAGACGAAGCGCTATCTCGTTGCTTGCAATGCTTTTTGTAGCTCTTTTTACAAAAGAGGCTCTTACACAAGAAATTGGAACAATCAAATCGTTAAAGGGAAATGTTATGATCGTTCGATCAGATACAAGGGTTGATGTTTCCATTGGTGATCCGCTGTTTCTGAACGATCGCGTGCTCACAGAGGCACAGAGTTCTTTCGGCGCAACTTTAGATGATGGGACGACCCTCGCAATTGGCGAAAAAGCAGATGTTGGTGTGGAGTCTTTTGTTTTTGAGCCAGGCGCTGGACTTTTTGACTTGATCGTTCGAGTATTCGCTGGACAGCTCATTTACGGATCTGGGCGCATTGGAGCGGCAAGGCCGGATCGCGTAAAAGTAGAAACACCGCAGCTTTCAGTTGGGACGCGTGGTACGCGGTTCGCTGTCATTGTTCCTTCGGTATCGCCATGATCCGTTGGTCCGTTGTTGTCGTTTCGGTGGCCTTGGCTGCGTGTGCCCGAACGCTGCCGGCGCCGGATCTGGTAGCGTTCGACCGGCTGCTGGCAGAGCAGTACGATGCGCTGTCGCAGGCCGAGTTCGCGGAGAACGACTGGGCAGACGGCCGCTTCTTCCGCCGCAAACGTGACATGGCGTTGTCGGGCCAACGGCCGGAGCCCGACGATTTGGCGGACCGCACCTATCCCGATGCGCTCCGCGAAGAGTTGGAAGATGCACGAAACATGCTGTTGGGGATCCTTGGTTCTGTCGCGGCGCTGATTGAGCCGAGAGCGCTGGCGGAAGCGCAGGGGGCTTTCGACTGCTGGGCGCAGGAGGCCGAGGAGGGGCTTCAGCCGGACGAAATCGAGGAATGCCGGGCCCGCTTCTTCGATCGCCTCCGGATCGCGAGCAGCGCGGCCACAGCACCGGTCGTGGTTCTTTTACCATCCGACGACCAGAGCTCTATCGTGGTGGAAGCGGACGGCACGGACACTCTCCTCACCGACACATTTGCCAGTGCCGCCGTGGCGGATGGCACCCTTTCCGATACCGGCGTACTGGAGGAAGGCGCAGTTCGTGAGGCGCTTTCTGCGACACTGTCGGCAGAGCCCCGAAAGCAGCGGCTTTACCTTATCTACTTCCAGACCGGGGGGACGGATATCACACCTGCCAGCGAAGAACAGTTGCAGGCTGCCCTTGCCGATGCGCGTGAAACCCTTGCGGTGCGGGTGACCGTGTTCGGGCACACGGACCGGGTGGGATCCGCGAGCCTCAATGTCCGCCTGGCGCTTGCCAGAGCGGAAGCAATGCGGGAGCGTCTCATTGCAGCGGGCGTGCCCGCTGGATCGATCAGCGCCGACAGCTTCGGAGAGAGTTTTCCTCTGGTCGCCACGCCGGACAACATCGCCGAGCCGCTGAACCGGCGGGTCGAAATCGCGGTACGTTGAGCCCACGGCACCATGAAGGGCGCCGAAAAGATGGTGTTGCCGTTCCCCAGTGTCCGATCCATTGCGGCCCTGCTGTTTTTTGGCGTCGGACTGATCACGCTGGGCGTCCAAGAACCCATCCCGGTGAAACAACTCCGCGCGCTGGGGTTTGATCTTTTCCAGGGTGTTTCACCCTCGCTCGATGAGAAGACCGACTTCGCGGTCGTTCGGATCGGCGAGGAGAGTATCGCACAAGTCGGTCCCTGGCCTTGGCGGCGGGACAAGATCGCCGCGATCGTCGACCGCGCGCGGGAGCTTGGCGCAACCGCCGTTGTCGTGAACCTCATCATGGATTCACCGGACCGGTTTTCGCGCCGTTCCCTGGCCGAGGAGTTGGGCCGCGCCGACAATTCGCAATCGCCCGCGGCCCTCCTCGAAGCCCTTGCGAAGGTGCCTGAGGCAGACGCGCTCCTCGCAGAAAGCTTGCGAACGCTTCCATCCGCACTCGCCACGTCGGTCACCGCGACCCCGCCCTCCGATCCGCAGCGAAAGGTCTCTCCGGCAGCGATACCGCTCAAGGCGGCATTGCTGAAGGACACACCGCGCTTTGCGGACGTGATCGCGCCGTTCGCTCCCCTCCGCGAGGCCGCACGGGCAGAAGGGGCGATCAATCTCCTGCCCGAGCATGACATGGTGTTGCGGCGGTCTCCGCTCTTTTTCGTAGTGGACGACGTCTTTCACCCAGCGCTGCCCGTCGCCGCGCTTGTGGCTGCCGGACGGGAGATCGCGGTTGCCTCGAATGGGCGAGGCGAGAATGCGCTCACTGTAGACGGTCAAATCCGAGCATCTGACAGCGCAGGTGTGATCTGGTTGGACTTTGGGCGGGCAGAGAAGATCCCGGTTTTCGAGGCAATGGACCTCGGGGATGAAGCAAAATCCGAGATCGAGGGGCGTGTCGTCGTATTGGGGCTCGACGCGGTGGGCTTGTCCACGACCTGGCGTCTCGCGGACGGGCGCCTCGTCAGCGGGACCGAAGTGGTGGCGATCGTGGCCGATGCCCTCGATGTCGGCAGCACCCTGAGCCGCTCTGGAGTCGCTGAAACTGCTGAATTCGCACTTATGCTTGGGGGCGCGACTGTGATCGCGGCAGCCTGGTTGCGGCTCGCCCCCGTACTCGCATTCGCAACGAGTGTGGCCATCGCCGCTGGTTGGCTCGGCATGGTGCTCGTGGCGAGATCGCAAGCTGGGGTCGTCTTCGACGCGATCTCGCCGATTGCCTTTTGGACGTTGCTCGCCGCAGTGGCGACCGCGATACGATCCGCCGCGTTGTGGCGTGCGCGCGCTGAGCTGATTGCAGCCCTCGAAATGCGAACCGCGGCCGCCGAGGCCGCCAACGAGGCGAAGACACGCTTTCTGAGGGAGATGCACCACGACATAAGGACGCCGCTGAATGCCGTCATCGGCTTTTCGAGCTTGCTCTCCCTCAATCCGAACAGAATCGTCACCACAGCAAAGGCGAGCGAGTTCGGCGCAGCAATCAAATCCGCCGGGGAGCTGATCTTGGGGTTGTCTGAGCGGGCCCTGCAGGCGGCGGAGCTGTCGACGGAGCATGCGCGCCCAGAGCCGAAGCCGATAGAGGTTGGCGATGTCATCAAGGACGCAGCCCAGATCATCCGCGGCAACCGTCAGCACACCACCGCGCTGGAAGTGCTGGTCGACGAACCGCCACTGATCGTCTTTGCGGATCGCACCTACTTCCTCGAAGCCGTTCTCAACTTGCTAGAGAACGCTTTTAAACATGCAAAAGGCACGGATTCTGTGGTGCTTTCCGCGCGGCGCACCGGATCGGCCGAGGTCGCCATCGAGGTGATCGACACCGGCCCGGGTGTAAGCGAGGAAATCCTAGAGAACATCGGGACGCCCTTCATGCCCGGACGATCGGCGCAAGGCGGCACGCGCGGCACGGGCCTTGGTCTCTATATCGTAAAGCGCTTTGTGGACTTACATGGCGGACGCCTGACGCTGGAGAACCGACAGGCGGGCGGTCTCTGTTCGAGGATCGAGCTCGCGCTGCGCGATGATGAGAGTGCTCCGCACTGACAAGCGATCGACCCGCAGTTGTTTCGTTGCTTTCACGGAACACATCGCCGGCGACGGGTGTCAGGTCAGCCTCCCGCAGGCTGGCTCGGAGCGTCGGCGGCCCGTCCGGAAAGGCCGCCGATGGACCGGGCGCCGGCCCTTAGAGCGTCTTCCGATCCGATTGCATGTGTTCCCACGCCCTAACGTACTGCTCGGGCGCATAGTCGCGACGCCAATCCGATTCAGGCCAGCTTGAGAATGCTTTAGAAGACAAAGCTGTCGCTGCCGACATCCGCGCTATCGACGCCGACGAGGATGATCGACCCCTCGCCCGCCGCCGAGATCACGGTGTTCGCGCCACGATCCAGCACGCGCAGATCGGCCATCGACCCGACCGAGGCATTGGCGGAGAAGTCGAGGATCTCGCCCTGAGCCGCATCGAAATCGGTGATCCGGACCGATCCTAGATTGCCGGAGAACATGAAGCTGTCGCGCCCCGCTCCGCCGGACAGAAGATCGTCCCCGGCACCGCCATCGAGGGTGTCTCGACCGGCCTCGCCGAACAATAGGTCGTTGCCCGTGCCGCCGAAAAGCGTGTCGTTCCCGCCCTGTCCACGCAGCCGGTCGGCGCCTTCATCGCCGAGAATCTCATCGCTGCCTGAAGCTCCCAAAAGGGTGTCGTTGCCCTGATTGCCGGCGATCAGATCGTTGTTGGCGCCGCCATTGATCACGTCATTGCCCGCGCCGCCGCGGAGGATGTCGTCCTCACTGCCGCCAAACAACGCATCCGCACCGGCACCGCCGCCAATCACGTCACGGCCGCTCAGCCCGACCAGCCGGTCACCGCCATCGCCGCCGCTAAGCGTGTCGTTGCCGGCCTCGCCGAGCAGGAGGTCGGCGCCGCCGCCCCCAGCGAGCATGTCGTTGCCGCTCATACCGCGGAGGCGGTCATTGCCCTCGTCGCCGAAGATCCGATCGTTGCCCGAGGCGCCCAGCATGATATCGGACCCAGCCCCGCCGCGCATCAGGTCGTCACCGCTGCCCCCAACCACAAGGTCGTCGCCGATGCCGCCCTCCATATCGTCGGCCCCGGCCTCGCCGAACAGCCGGTCATCGCCGCGCGCGCCGAACATCGCATCGGCACCGCCCCCGCCACGGACTATGTCATCGCCCCCGCCAGTCTCGATGCGGTTTGCGAGGGCATTCCCAAAGACAATGTCGCGGCCATCGCCGGTCCTCAGATGCTCGACCGAGATCAGTTTGTCGCGGCCGAGCCCGGTGTCCTGGAAGCTCGCATCGGCGAGGTTCACGCGCACCCGAGCGGCACCGCTATAGACCGCGGTATCCTCGCCCCGCCCGCCATTCAGAAGGTCGTTGCCACCGCCGCCGACCAGAGTGTCGTCTCCGTCCTCGCCCAGCAGACGATCGTTGCCGCCGAAGCCACGGAGACGGTCGTCGCCATAGCTCCCGAGCAGGCGGTCCGCGACGCTGCTGCCGCCGAGATTATCGTCGGTGGTGAAACCAAACAGCAGGCGGAACCCGTCCTCCACCTCGCTATCGGTAGTGACGCGGCGCTCTTCCGATCGTGGCAGCACCAGCATTTGCACCGTATGGGTCGACATGTCGGCACCGTCCGAGACCGCGAATTCAAAGGTGTCGGTTCCTTCGAAGCCGCGATCCGGTTGGTAGGTGAAGGCACCGTTCCGCGACACCATCACGGTCCCGTTCTCCGGCGGGCGCGCCAGGGTGAAGGAGACCGTCCCCCCCTCCGGATCGGTGGCGGTCAAGCGCAGCTCAGCGGCGCGCCCCTCAAACGAGCCATTCACGGTCATCGCATAACTGCGGTCCGCCGAACGGGGCGCATCGTTCTGCGCGTCGAGGTCGATGCCCACCCGAACTCGGGTGACACCATCGCGGGTGTCGGCCCTCGGATCATCGCCACCCAGCGCATCGACGCCGTCCGGCAGGGCCCAAGGATCGAGCACATCGACAATGAAGCGCCCGGCATCGCCCGACTGGTCGAAATCCGCGCGATAGCGCAGGCCAGAGAGCTCATCGGCATGGATCCGGTCACCCTGTCGGAGACTGAGCTCGTCCATGCCCGGCATCGCATCGGACAAATGGATCGGCAGTCCAACGAAATCGAGCACGGTCAGATCGCCATCGCCGGATGCACCCAGTTCGAAGCCGCTGAGGAAAATCGTGGTGTTGTGCGCCGTCAGCGCCGTCCCACCCAGCTCCGGCACATAGGTCGCCTGCAGCTCCGCAAAGCTGCCAAGATCCATATCGCCTACATCGATCAGGTCCCGTGCGCCGCCGCTGCGGAAATCGGTGATGACATCGGTGCCGCCATTGCGGCCGAAGATGAAGATGTCCTCGCCTGCGCCCCCGGTCAGCATGTCATCCCCGGTGCCGCCAGCGATCCAGTCGTCACCGCTGCCGCCGAAGATGGTCTCCTGCCCGCCGCGCCCCAGCACCACGTCATCGCCGGCGCCAGCGAAGATCAGCTCCTCGGTCCCGGTGTCGGCGTCGCTGCCGCGGATCAGGTCGTTTTCGTCCGATGCCAGCGCGCGGGCTTCGAGCGCAAAGCCCTGGCGGTTCACATTGGGCAGCGTGTCATTCCAGGTCGGCCGGTAGATGGCGTCCTCGCCTGGCGTGCCGGAGACCAAGACGCGGGAGAACTGCAGCCGATCCTCGACCGTGCCGCCGCTGTCATTCGGCTCGCCGTCCCGCCAGGCGGTGAAGTCGAACTCCGTGCCGTCGTTCCAGACCCAGTCCTCGGCCGGCGGGCCGCCAACGACCGATTGCGATGCGCCGAGGATCGGCCCGAAATTGCCGCTGAAGGCGCCCTCGGTCCGGTTCGCGAGGTCGAAGATGAATTGGTTTTCGGCCCCGTCGCCGACGGTTGCGACACGCAGGCCATAGGTACCCAGCCGCCCGCTGCCCGCGGAAAACTTCAGCTCCTCGACCAAGCGTTCGACCTCCAGCGCAGTGCTGTCCTCGGGGCTGACCGCGTAAAGCTCCCCTGCCCCGCCCTGGTTGGCACCGCGCTGCACCCATTCGATTTCGCGCAAGCCCGAGAGGTTGACGCTGTGGGTCGGGTTTCTGACCGCGTAGGTCTCGTCGACCACCTCGCGCCAGGGGCGGACGATGTTGGACCCTGCCTGGTCTAGATCGATTGTCAGCCCGTCGATCTCCGGCAGTGCAGGCGCATCGCTCTCTACGATCACGGTCAGCGCGGTCGGGTCCTGGTCGGGCGCAAGGCCGACGCGGCCGACCTCCTCCACCGCTAGCTCGGTCGGACGGTTCATCACATCCGTTGTCGCTGCCACGGTACTGGGGTCGCTGTCAGTCACCGAGCGGCTGCGGTCCGCCGTGAAGTGGAGGCCGGCGATCTGATCCTCGGTCAGACTGTCGCCGGCGGTCACCGTTACCGGATCGCCGCCCATGTCGCGGTAGAACAGCGTCCCGTCATCCGGCGTCGCTGTGATGCGGAAGGCTTGATCCGGCTCCGCCCCGTCGGGCAGCGCGACATCCAAGGCAACCGTTGGGTTGAAGACTTCGCCGATCACCGGCGTGCGGACCACCACAACCTCCAGGATCTCGTCGGGGCTAAAGCCGATCTCGGCGCCGGCCGGGATAATGCCGTCTTCGCCGAACAGGCGGATCTGCGTCTCCGCTCCGTTGATCTGGTCGCCAACGCGCAGTTCGCGCTCGAGACCGGTTTCTGGATCGACCGAGACCAGCCGCGCACCCTGCGGCAGGCTGCGGACGGTATAGCTTTGCTCGGCCCCCAGCCGGCTCTGCGGCAGCATATCCAGGGGGACGAACTCGGAGCCGTCGAAGCGCGCTGCCTGCGTTTGGCTGGCGAAACTGTCGCTCGCGATGGTCGAGATGCGCTCAGCTCCGTCAGTGGGCATCTCGATGCCCAACCCGGCACCATCAAGCGGTTGCGGATCGATTGCGATCCGGCGCGTTTGCACCGCCCCGTCGAGCTTGATCTTGAACTCGACCGAGGTGCCGGTCGCACGGCCCAATTCGCTCGGCGAGAAGGTGAGTGCGTTCAGCGCCGCCTTGGTCAGCGTGTTGCCCTGGATTGGCGCATCCGGCACCAGGCCGCTGGCGCCGAGCGGCAGGGCGAAGTCCTGCCCCGGCGCGAATTGCAGGGTTGCAAGCTCGGTCTTCGTGAGCCGGTCGTCCTCGGCAGCCGCCTGGCGCGCCCTGCCGCCGTCGGGGATGTAGCTCAGCACGCCGCCTTCCGGCAGCCTGTCGATCCGGGCCCGCCCCTCGATCTCCAGATTCTCCAGCCCCTCGATCACGACGCCGAAGGCGGTGCTCGGATCCTCGCCCAGCGAGAGATTGCCACCAGTCGCCACCAGCGGGTCGAGGTTCTTCAGCGACAGCGTCTGCCCCACATCGCCGAACCGCAGATACTCGATGTCGGAGAATTCGCGGACAACCGTCTGACCGCGCAGGGTATTGGTGAGCGTTACCTGCCCGAACCCGCCATTACTGGCCGACAGATCGCCCTCGCCGATGAAGGCCCAGGTCGCGATGTCGATCCCGTCACCGCCATTCACCTCGGCCCGACCGTTGAGGAGGCTGTTCGGCACCAGATCCAATTCGCGGTTTTCCAGCGGCTGCACCACAAAGCGGTCGTCGCCGGCCCCGCCGCGGAAGTCGACCTCGGACGCAGCCACCAGCAGCAGGTCGTCGCCACCACCGGCAGAGATGCGGCTAATCCCCTCGGGGTTGCTGAAGCCACCTTCGACGAAAACCGTCGGCGCGCTTCCGACCACGAAGTTCAATCCCAGCGTATCCTCATGCGCGCTGCCGAGGATGGCCTCGAAATTCGAGAGGACATCGCCCCGGCTCTCGCCGCGCGCAAGATCGAACCCGCCATCTTGATTGATAACGAGGGTCACACCCTCGTCGGCATTGGCGTAGGACAGCGTGTCGAACCCGCCGCGTCCGTCCAGGGTATCGGCACCGCCGGCCCCCTCGATCCGGTTGTTGCGAGCGTCGCCATAGATCTCGTCGCCATTGTCGCTGCCGATGACATCCTCAATTCCCAAGAACAGCGCGCCGAGGCTTTCTTGCGCATTGAAATCGGCCGTGCCGGGCGTGCCGGCAGGGCGCCAGACCGCCTCGCCATAGGCCACGCTGCCGTCGTTGAAGATGAAGGGGAAGGGCGAGGATGGGCTGAACGGGCTGCTGCTGCTGCCGAGATCGACATAGGCGCTCTCCGTCGAGCTGACAGGCAGCAAGTCGATGCCGCGGTCGAAGCGCAGATCCAACGTGTCCCGGCCCCGGCCGCCGTCGAGGAAAACTCGGTCGGCCAGCGGGTTTTCCACCCGAACGGTGCCATTGCTGAAGGTCGTTCTGACTTCGTAGTCTTCGAACGCCTCGCGCAGGGTTCCAAGCCGCTCCAGCGAGGCCGGGGCCGCCAAATAGTCGAGCAGGATGCGGTCGACCAGATCGGCCTGAACCGTCGGCAATCCAGCGTCCGTTTCTCTGTTGACCCGGCCTCCAGGGACGCTCGGTTGGCCGGGGAACGAGAACAGCTCCAGCGCCCGCTGAACTTGGCCGTAGCCGATCCTGTCGTTGCCATCGCCCGCGTCGATATCGTCGATCCCACCGGCGCCATAGATCGCATTGGCCGCCGCATCGCCGAGCAAGCGATCGTCCTCCATCGTGCCGGAGAGCCCCTCGACGCGCAGGACGCGGTCGCGGCTGATCTCGGTCTCGATGGTGTTCTCGAAGGCGGTTGGCCGGTCCCAGAAGAACCGCGCGCCGTTGACGCTGGGACCACCGGTGGTTGCGGGGTTGGCGAACCAGTCGCTCGCCATCACCGGGGCGAACGTCGTGAACTCTTGCTGCCCCGGGGCCCGGAAGCCGGTTACGAACAGCGCCTTCTCCTCGCCATCGGCGACCGCCCGGGTGACAAGGCTGCCGTCAGGCAGTGAGCCTTCCACCGCGGTTGGCAGCTCCGACTGCAGCCGCACACGCCACAGATCGACATCAGCAGCAATGCTCGGGACGATCCCGCCTTCGAGCCGGCGCTCGACAAAGCGAAGGTCCAATTCGAACTGCAGGGTCTGGCCGGTATCGGTCAGGACGAGATCAAAGCCCTTGCCACCGTCGAGTAGGCTCTCCGACACCGCACCAAGGCCCAGCTCCGACGGCGTGATCGTGCTCTCCGCCGGTCGGGATCCAGTAGCGAACTGCGCGTTGGTCGCATCCGGTAAGGCATCGATGCTAGCATCTGCGGTCGCCTGCGTTATCGCCGCAGGGCCGGAGCGCCAAATGATGTCGTCGTCATCCGCGCCGCGCAGCACGTCGTTGCCGCCGCCACCGGCGATCCGGTCATTGCCTTTGCTACCGAAGATCGTGTTCGACGCGGTGTCGCCAAACAGGATGTCGTCGAAAAGCGAGCCGTTGATGTTCTCGACATCGCGCAGCTTGTCGCCTTGGGCCCAACCCCGCCAGCCCTGGCCGTCGGTGCGGGTATAGTCGCGGTCCGGCGCGCCGGCCGGGATGCGCAGGGGCTGGAACAGCTCCGGGTCGAGCTCGATGGGCGCGTCGAGTGAGACGAAGACGCTGGTGGGCGCGAAAATGTACTCGACCGTGTCGGTGCCAGCGCCGCCGTCTAGCAGATCCGCCCCAGGCCCACCGATCAGAATGTCGTCGCCGCCCTCGCCATAGAGGCGGTCATTGTCGCCCCGCAGCGCGCGGCGTTCCGCAAGGGAAAGCTGCTCGAGGTTCTCGCCGACCAATCGGTCCTGTCCCTCGCCGCCCTCGAAATAGTCCCGCTCGGCGCTGCCGATCATGGCGTCGTTGCCGCGTGTGCCAGCATACCCCTCGAAATTCAGATAGGTCTGGTCACCGATCAGGTCGGTGCCGATCACCCGGAAGGCATTGTTCTCGACATTGATCCGCACCCGGCCCGGCACGCGGGAGAAGTCGAGCACGTCGAGATCCACCGTCTCCAACCCGCTGGTCCCAACCGCAGGGCTGGTCCCGCCGTCGAGCAGGTCGTCCCCGGTCGAGACGAACACCCGGTCGAAGCCGGCGCCGCCATAGACCGTGTCGTTGCCGTCATTGGTGTCGAGCAGCCGACCATCGCCAGGGTCGAGGATGTCGTCACCGAACCCGCCCACAATGGTGTCGGACCCCCAAAAGGCGGTGATCCGGTCCCTGCCCTCGCCGCCATCGAGGCTGTTGGCGGCCACATCGCCCTCGATCCGGTCGTTGCCGCGGGTGCCGACCACGTTGTCGATCGACTGCAGCCGGTAACGCTCCGTCGTGCCATCGATCTGCAGATCCGCGAGGTCATCGCGCAGGCGGGCGGTGACATCGGGCGAGGCGCCGCCGGCAAGCGCGAAGCTCACCGTGTCCAGGCGCGCAGTGCCCCGGATGTTCCGGTCGTCGTCCTCCAGGGCGTCGATGATGCTGGCATCGCCCTCCCCCTCCGCATCGAGGAGGAATGACCAGGCCCCGGCCTCACCGCGGGAGGTACGCGCACCGCCTGATCCATTGGCGTTGAACTGGTCGTCGCGAATGCGGAACACCTCGTCGAAGAGAGGCGCGATCTCGACGTCGAAGAGCGGGAAGGTCTCCTCCCACAGCGGGCCGAACTCGAAGCCGAGCGCCGCACGGAACCCCAGCGCCTCGGCATAGGCCTCGATCCCGAAGGCCAGTGCCTCCAGCGCCAGATCGCCGGTGAAATCGAGCGTGGTCCGGTTGGCAACCGATGCCTCGGTCCGGTGCTCCACCTCCACCGCGATCTTGTCACGCCCGGCCGGGAAGACGAGGTCAAGCGACGGCGTGCCCTCCACGAACTCCGTGGTGGTGATAGGCGCCTCGACATAGTCCTGCCGCGCCTGGAAGATCCCGTCCTCCGACGGCGTGAAGGCGAGGTCGAAGACCCTGTCGACGGGGATGGTCGAAAGGTCGACCACACCATCCGCATCGACCACGGAGTTTTGGTCGTAAATCACATAGCGGAATTCCGCATTCCCCCGGGGAACCAGGCTGTCCAGGTCCGGGTCGGCGCCGACAAAGGGGGTGGAGCGGGCCAGCCACTCGGTCTCCTCGGCAAAGGTGGTCGCCTGCACCCATGGCCCGCCGTCGCGCCGGACGATGACACCGCCAGAAATCGACCCCGTCTCGCCGGTAAACGCGCCGGGGATCCCCTCCGCGAGGTCGACGAACAGATCGATATCGTTGGCGAAGCTGGCATTGCTCTCGGACAGCTCCAGCAGCTTTGCCGCGACCTGATCGTTCTGGAAGGTACCATTCTCGTTGAAGAAAACCGAAATCCGCGGCATCAGGGTGGTGATGTAGATCGCCTCGCTGGTGCTCTCGCCATCGTCGTCGGCGGCAAAGAAGGACAGGCGCGTTTCGAACAGATCCGGCGTCAGGTCGATTGATTGCCCGATCGGCAGGCCGAAATTCAGATCCGCGTCGAAGAGGTTGTAGAAGGTTTCGATCCCAGCGCTGAACGGACCGACGCTGGCATTGAAATCCGCCGCCAGCTCCAAGGGCGGCGCGGGAATGCCAATGGCGCGGGCGAGGCGCACGAACATGTTGTCGAGGTCGATGTTCAGCTCGGCAATCGGGTTGCTCTGATCGCTCGCGCTCAGCACGCCATCGGCGCCGGGGGTGCCGTCGAGTTCAAGGAACGGAAAGCCCAGCGTCAGATTGGCTAGGGCGCCCTCGCTGATCGAGCCGCTGACCTCCGGGCTCAGTGCCTCCTTCGCAAGGCTCTTGAGGAAGCTGTCATCCTCCTTGTCGCGGTCCTCCTTACGGTCGTCCTCGTTCTCCTCGCTCTCGGACTCGCTGCGCCGTTTGGTCTTTTCCTGGGCTTCCTTGTTGCGCTCGTATTCCTCGATGACATCGATGCTGAAGCCCCGTCCCCGCTCGCCGATTGGAATTGTGATCGAGCTGCCAGGATCGATTGGAAACTGTGCGTCCAGCAGGTTTTCTGCGATGGCCGCGATGTCGAGCCCAAAGATCTCGCCATCCGATCCGGTGCTGCTCTGCGACCCGCCGATCTGGATGTCGGACTCGATCGAACCGCGGAAGCTCGACTCCTGATCGTCGGGAATGCTGTCCCAATTGAAGAGCGGGATCAGGGCCGAGACGTCGAAATCGAGGACTGTGAAACTGGTGTTGTTGCCCAGCACGCCGACCTCGCCAGTGATGTCCGCGGCGAGGTCGAAGACCAGGTCGGCCCAGACTGCAAAGCCAGGCGATTGAGTCGAGAAACTAGAGGCCGCGCGGTCGAAACTGTAATCGCCTTCCAACCGAAAGACGCTCGACGGCTGCAGCGTCGCGGGCACCTGATAGCTGACATCATAGGGGAGAGCGGCATTCAACTCGCCGAGCGTTGCTGCGAAATTCAGGTCCAGGCCGAGCCGCGCCGCCACATCGCCGGAGATCCCGGCTCGCAACAGCTCCGTATCGCCAACGAAAGGCAGCCAAACATTCAACGGACCGCCAATATCGACCGGAATGTTGACCGGACCGTCGCCACCGATTCCCAAAAACGTATTCCAGGAAGGTGCGATGACTTCACCACCCCAAAGACTGTCACTTGTTTCGAATGTTACGCGAGTTTCGACGGCCATTGTTCCCCCACCCATTTCGTCTTGATTTTATGCCGTAATGCCCCCGGTAGATTGCGGCATTTAGCTTATATTTCTGAGTGCTTATTCAGTATGCTGTAACAGAAGTAACAGAGAAAAAATGAGTGTGATACTGCGTAAAATTTTTGCACTGCACAAATATTTTTGGAAGATGTAAAGAAAAATACTGTTACTCTCCGACCATTTTTCACGCATTCCCGAGCCCTCCTTTTATGGGCAAGGTCGTACCTCGCCGTGGAACTTGTGGCTCTGTCGTGGGGGCGCGTCAGATCGTTCAAAATCGTTTCTGCAGCTTTGCATCAGGCGGCGTGAGGCAGAGTGGAATTGTCTGTTTTTCCAGCGAAAACTGGTCTGCAATGGCGGCGGCTTCTCGATTTCGGGTGGAGTGGCATGGACACAGAGGCGCTGCGGCTCTTCGTGATGGCGGCAGAGCTGCTAAACATCAGCGCGGCGGGGCGGCGGCTTGGCCTCGCTCCCGCAGTCGCTAGCGCGCGGCTGGCCAAGCTGGAACATCAGGTCGGCGCCGACCTCCTCCACCGGTCTACCAGGAAGGTGTCCCTATCCGTTGAAGGCGAGGAACTTCTCCCCTTCGCCCGAGAGATCCTGGCGCAAGAGGATGCCGGTCTCGCCGCCCTGGGCCATGGCAGCAAGCAGGTGACCGGAACGCTCCGCTTCGCGGCGTCCAGCACCTTTGCGCAGCAATTCGTGGCGCCGATCCTGCCGGAGTTCTTGGAGCGATATCCGCAGGTCAGCCTGGAGCTGAAACTCTCCGACACGCCGATGAACCTCATCGAGGGCGGGTTCGACCTGGCCCTTCGCAACTCGGCGATCGAGGACAGCAGCCTTAGGGCGCGCAAACTGGCGGACGACCGGCGCATCCTGTGCGCCTCGCCCGGCTATTTGGCGCATTTCGGGACGCCGATATACCCTGACGACCTGACTGAGCATCGGCTGCTGACCTTCATGCACGGCCCGCCGCGGAGGCTGACAGCGAGTGACGGGCACCCGCCGGGCGCGTTCCCTCCCTTAGGTGCAAAGAGCCGTGTGGTCTGCGACGACGGTGCGAGCATGCGGATCGCCACCGAGGCTGGCGTGGGCATCTCGATGAATGCGTGGTGGAGCGTCTATCGGGCAATCGGCGAGGGCACCTTGGTGCATGTCTTGCCGGATTACAAAATCCATGATGATGCAGCCATTTGGCTGGTCTATCCAAAGTCGAATGTGCTGACCGCCAAAGTGCGGGTGTTCATCGACTTCCTACGCGAGAAGATCGGTAACCCACCGGTTTGGGAGCGATGACACTGCGCGACCAGGCAGAAATGCCTCCACCTGCCCGAAGTAAAGACGTCGACAAAGGCGAGGTCGCTGCTCGCCTTTAGGACAACCGAGAGCGGGCCGGGGCGTTCTTCACGGTGACTGCCAGCCCGCGCGGAGCAGCGCCCCCTCTTCCTCCGGCGTGAGCGTGGGGCCGGCATCGAGCGCATCGAGCATCGCCTCAAGCGTGATCTCTGCCGGACCTCCCGACGCTGGGGCAAAGCCGTCACCAACCGGGGTCGCGTTCTCGATGGGGGCCGCGACGACGACCTCGACATGCCAAATGCCGACCGGATGCCTGCAGGCAATCCCCAATTCGAGTTCTTCGGGCAGTTCTCCGATGACCTCGAACTCGCGACAGGCCCGACCCCGGCCATCCATGAAAGTCAACATCGGCTGTACGCCCGCCGCGGACAGGCTGCCGCTCGGCAATGTCTCAAGCGCGCGGTGCAACGGCCCATCCGGCGCCACGTCGCCAAGCACGGCAATCTGCGAGTCCGGGGCCGGCGCGACAAGGCTGATCCCGGCACCGATCCCCAGCGCCAGCGCTAGGCTCGCCGCCAGTGCCGCTGGCACCCAGATGCGTGGCCGCTTCAGGACGACGACGTTACCCGGCGGCGCGAACAATCTGTCCCGAATACTGGCCGGCATCGGCTCTCGCATCGGGGCGTCGAACGCCGCGCGGATCAGCCGGTTGCTGTGCAAGATCTGCTCGGCGTAGGCCGCGGCGTCTGGGTCATGGGCCACCAGGTCGCGGATCTCTTGTTCTCTCGGATCACCGTCCAGGGAGCCGTCGATCAATCGTGCGATCATCGCCTTATCACCTTCGTTCATGATATCATACCATCCTCGGTGAGCGGGAGAAGCCGTGCCCGGGCGCGGGCAAGCCGGCTCATAACGGTGCCGATAGGGATGTCCAGGATCCCCGCGGTCTCTTGGTAGGTGTAACCTTCGATCGCCACCAGTCCGATGACCAAGCGCTGCTCCTCGGGCAGCTTGGCGATCTCGGTACGGATACGAGCGATCAGGAGCCGGTCGTCGCGGCGACGCGCGTCGGCGCCTTCGTCCGAAAGCGCATCGAGCACTTCGGGCGGCGCCTGCCGACCCCGACGGGTCGCCTTACGGCGCTCGTCTAGGAATGTCGTTTGCACGATCCGGAACATCCAACTGTCCAGCCGTGTGCCCGGTTGGAATTGAGCGGCGCGGTCGAGCGCTTTGACGCATGCCGTCTGGACAAGGTCGTCCCCTTCATCGCGGTTGCCGCAAAGCGCCAGTGCGAAGCGACGGAGTCGAGGAACCAGGATAGCGAGATTGGCGCGTATTTCTTCGCTCATGCATCCACTCCGCTCCTGGATCCCACGCCGTCCCGCACCCGATCGGGCATTGCGCTCGCGCCCTTTTCTCATGCGCCGTCGAGGGAACAACGGGCGCGGCTCGCGTTTATTCCCGGGCCACAAGGGACTATTTTTTCGTCTCACCCGTTCTCTGTCTAACAACGGGGTCTCGGAGAAGCCGCTCGATGCGCCTGATCAATATAGCCACCGCCCTCATCGCCACGATGGCCCTGATTACAGTAGGCGTCGGGCCTGAGGGACGCCTGCATATCGGAAAGCCAGCCTTCTCCGACGGTGGAGATGGGGACGGTGGAGATGGGGACGGCGGAGACGGGGACGGCGGAGACGGGGACGGCGGAGACGGGGACGGCGGAGACGGGGACGGCGGAGACGGGGACGGCGGAGACGGGGACGGCGGAGATGGGGACGGCGGAGGCGGGGACGGCGGAGACGGGGACGGCGGAGATGGGGACGGCGGAGGCGGGGACGGTGAAGACGGGGGTGGCGATGATGAGGGCGACGACGATGATCGCGATGACGATGATCGCGACGACGATGATGATGGCTCGCCCAACCGGGCAGACGCTGACGACGAAGAGGGTTTCGGCCTGATCGACGCGATCTCTGATTTCTTTGGGGGAGGAGACGACAGCGGAGGTGGACGCGACGTTGTGGAAGACGAAATCGTTGCGCTTGGTGTGCCGCCGCTGCAGCCTTCAGACCGCGTCGCGCTTGCAGATGCTGGCTTTCGCGTGATTGCCGAGAATCCGCTACCGGGGCTCGGCGGGGCGATATTGCGGCTCGCCCTGCCGCTCGGCATCGGTCCGGCGGAAGGTGTGGAGATCGCTTCTAACCTGGTTCCGGATGCGATCTTCGACGAAAACAATCTCTACAGCCCGAACGAGGGGAACTGCACAGGCCCGTCGTGCTGGGGTGCCGAGGCCGTTGGGCTCATCCGCGCGCCGGCACCGAGCTGCGATCGTGGTGCACCGATTGCGATAATCGACACGCCCATCGACCAGAGCCACCCGGCGCTCCGCGGTGCGCCGATTACCCGACGAAACTTCCTGCCCGCCGGTGCAAAGGCAAGCGACACCGATCATGGCACCGCGATCGCTGCCATCCTGGTTGGCAATCTCGGTCCCGAGACGCTCCCGCTCGCGCCGGGTGCGCGGCTGCTCGTAGCAGAGGCCGTGCAGGAAATCGAAGGACGCGCGCTGGCAGATACGGTGGCGCTGATCCGCGGGCTGGATTGGGCGATCAGCAGCCGGGCCCGTATTGTGACCCTCAGCCTTGCGGGGAGCGACAATCGCGCCCTCGCGCGGGCAATCCGTTCCGTCGCTGGAAGGATCAATGTCGTCGCAGCCGCCGGCAATGGCGGGCCGCGCGCAGCGCCGGCCTACCCCGCAGCCTATCCCGAGGTGCTGGCAGTCGCAGCCGTTGACCGTCGGCTAAGGCCGTATCGGAAGGGCAACCGGGGCGCGTATGTCAGTCTCGCGGCACCGGGGGTCGAGGTCGTCTCGGC
Organism: Pseudomonadota bacterium; assembly: GCA_039513195.1. Lineage (GTDB taxonomy): Bacteria > Pseudomonadota > Alphaproteobacteria > Rhodobacterales > Rhodobacteraceae > Thermohalobaculum. The sequence continues at coordinate 42,350 of JBCCRM010000024.1, forward strand.
CGGTGGCAGCGGCACCCGGAATTGGACTGGAACAAGCTTTGCGGTTCCCTATGTCGCAGCGGCGCTGCTCCGCGCACGCGCCTTGACCCAAGGCGATCCAGTCGCCGCCCGCACGCTGCTTGAGACAGGAGCGCGCGATCTCGGTGCACCGGGGCATGACGAGGTGTTTGGCCATGGGCTCGTGCAGTCACCGGGAGACCGATGCTGGTAGAAAGTCCTGATCCACTTATGGATGGCCGGATTTCACAGCATAACTCTCTCTAAATTTTTGAAAAATATAGAATCCCCCTGACCATCGGCTATCAGCCAGTCTTTTTGCGATTAGGCGGAATAACTTCCAGCCGGTGGCGTTATCTGGGTGTGAATCGCATGCGGCTGGTGCCGCTCAACCCGGAGATCACAGCAATGCAGACCATCGATTTTGCGCGCAAAGAGCGTATCAAGCCGTCCTTTGCGACCCGACGCGTTGCGCATGACGAAATATGCTTGCTCGATACAATCGCGACCGATCTGGCGCCGGGCGATCTTCTCTTGGCCCGGGTCGACAAACCGGGCCACCACAAACACATCGAGCGCTGCGACGGGCGCAGGGCGCTGCTCCTGCCCGGGGACGAAATCCTGGTCGCCGCCGGCTCCCGCTATGCTCCGGATCAGTTCGAGGCCTTCGCGCCCACGGCCATCGGTCCGGCACATCTGGTGGCCGCCGGTGGGATTTGCGGTATCGTTGTTGCCGCCCATAGCGCCACCCGCGCGCCGACCGAGATCACCGTTCTGGGTGCGGTCTGCCGGGAGACCGGCAAGCGCATGAGACTCGCAGACTATGCGGTGTCCGCGGCCCCGATCGTCGACACTCCTAACGTGCCGGTGATCGTGGTCTGCGGCACAGCGATGAACGCAGGCAAGACCACCACGGTCGCGTCTCTGGTCCGGGGCTGCGCGCTTGCCGGGCAGAAGGTGGCCGCGATCAAGGTGACGGGCACCGGGGCCGGTGGCGATCTCTGGTCGTTTCACGATGCTGGCGCCCATATCGTTCTCGACTTCACGGACGCCGGGTTTGCCACGACCTATCGCGAGCCTGTGGATGGCATTCTCGCAGGCGCCAGCCGGCTCATCGCCAAGGCGATCGCGGCCGGAGCCGAGGTGATCGCTCTGGAGATCGCAGACGGGCTCCATCAGCGCGAGACGGCCGATCTGATGCGCTGCGACGAACTGCAAAGGATGGTGACCGGTGTGGTCTTCGCGGCCAGCGATGCGATGGGTGCCGAGGGTGGCGCCGGCTGGTTGCGCGAGGCGGGTCATCGTGTCCTCGCATTGTCGGGGAAGATGACGGCCTCGCCGCTGGCCGTTCGCGAGGCCGAGTTCGCAACCGGTCTTCCGGTGCTAACGGCGGATGACCTGCGCGCCCCTGGAGCGGCGAACGTTCTCGCCACCAGGGACAAGAGCCTGGCGCTCTCCCCTGCGGCATGAGCCTGCAAGACCGAAGTCTGGGCAGGGGGTCACATGGCGCCCCATGCCCTTGCGAGAGCGGCCTGGGCTGCTCGAAGGGCAGTGGAGAAGTCTGGATCCTCCAGCGTCAAAAGGCGGATGCGGCCAAAAATCCGAACACGGCGCGGCTGTTGCAGGCACTGCTCGCGCAAGGCATTGCCGCCCGGCCCGTGGACCCGGGGCGGGTGGATCAGACCGGCGGCCCGTGGGCACTTCGGCTTGCGGGCCAGCCGGTGGCGGCACCCCGCGGGCTGATCGGCCGCTCGGGCTCGAACACGGGCGCCGCGGCCCGGGCGCTGAGCGCGATGCTCGAGACCATAGGAACCGCGGCCTTTCCCACAGCGACGGTGCTCGCATTGGCAGGGGACAAACTTTCGGCCGGAAGGCTGCTGGCTGCGGCCGGTCTTCCGACGCCTGACTTCGCCGAGATCGGACCGACCGCCGATCCACACGCAGTGGGTGCGCGCTTTGGATGGCCACTGGTTCTGAAGGCGGCGCGTGGGTCAAAGGGCCGGTCGGTACGCCTGGTCGAGCGACCAGAGGCACTCGCACCCACGATTGCGGACCTGCTTCGGCAGGGCCCGCTTGTCGCGCAAAGGTTCGTCGCCGAAAGCCGCGGGCGTGACATGCGGGTGATCGTCATCGGGGGCACCGCAATTGGGGCAATGGCGCGCGAGGCGCCGGGGGCCCATCCGTTCCGCTCCAACATCGCAAGCGGTGGGGTCGGGCGGAGCGTGGTTCTCTCCCCAGACATCGCCGAGCTTGCCGAAGCCGCGGCCCGGACCGCCGGATTGGAGATCGCTGGCGTCGATCTCCTGCTGGCCGACGGAGGTTTCACGATCTGCGAAGTGAACTCGGCACCGGGTTTCGTCGCCTTCGAGGCGGTGACGGGGATCGACGTTGCGGGTGCCATCGCTCGGCACGTTGCCACTCGGCTTTCGCAGCACTGAGGAGATCTGGACGTGTTTATGAAGCCCATCCAGGCGGCGCACGCAGAACCGTCTGCTCCGCTTTCAGCCGCACCTGCAGCGATTGAGTCGCCGCCAGACCGGGCCCAGAACCCGGCAGATCGGTTCCCGCCGATCCTCTCCGGTGCGCGGCGTTGGCTGTTCGCCCGACTGTTGGCGAATGGGACCTGCCAAGCTGCCGGCACGCTGGCGCTCCCGCTGCTGCTGAGCGGGTCAAAAGGTCTCGGACCTTTGGAAATGGCCGCCGGTCTCGCCGCCCTCGCCACGGGCTTGATCGCACTCCGTGTGCAGGAGCTTCGCGATGCGGAACGGCTCGGGCTCGACTATGTGTCCGAGGTGCGCTTGCGGCTCTTCGACGGGCTGATCGAAGGCCTTGGAACCGCCCACGGGATCGCAATGAGCCGTCTGATGAACGATTTGTCCGCGCTGCGCCAATGGGTGGGTCTGGGCCTGGCACGCAGCTTCAGCGCAGCGCTGGCATTTTCCGGTTGCGCCGGTGCCGCGGCGTTGATCTCGGACGGCCATCTTGCCGTGATCCTCGGACCGGCCGCGCTGGTCCTTCTCGCGGGGACCGCAATCCTGCTGCCCCTGTCGGCCCGGGTTCGGGAGGTGCGGAGGCAGCGCGGTAAACTCGCCCGTCTGCTTGGGGACAGTCTGCTGTCGATGCCGCATCTGCGCCAGGCAGGCGAGACACGGCGGGTTCGGAGACGGGTGGCACGCGCGTCTGGCAAATTGACCGCCGCGCTGTCTGCCCGGATCCGATCTGCGTCCATTCTCAGGGTGCTGCCGGATGCTGTGCTACCCTTGGCCTTGATCGGCGCCGTGGCGACAGGGCTCGCAGCGGGGGGCGATCAGCTTGGCGTGGTCCTACTCGCCGGGCTGGCCGCAGGCCCACTCACGCAGCTACTTCGCGCTGCAGAGTACAAGGTTGCCTTTGCCATTGCGCGCGAGCGTCTGTCTCCGGGCCTCGGCGCGGGGCCCGAGCTTAGGCTGTCGCCGAACAAACCGAGCCGCGACCGAACATGCCAACCAGCGCGCTCGGTGAGTTTGTCCCGCGCACAGTGAATGGACGCCGGATCTCAAACCGGTCGGACCCGTCGCGTGCAAGGGCGGCGCGCAGCGACCCTAACGTGACCTGCCGCAAGCGTCGCTTTCGGACGGCCATCGGTCCGACCTGCACTCGCAAAACACCATCAAAGGGCTATCGACGCGGGGTAGAGGAGTTTTGAGGGGCGGAGATAGCATGACAACGTTCGGCCATTGTCTTTGCGGGAAAACGCGATGGGCCTACGAGGGCGAAGTAACTTGGGCCTGCTACTGCCATTGTGACGATTGCCGCCGCAACTGCGCTGCCCCGGTTGTCGCTTGGCTCGGTGTCCCGAGGAGGAACTTTAAGTGGACCGGCTATGCACCTAAAACTCTGGAAAGTTCAACGGGCGTGTTTCGACATTTTTGCAGTGATTGCGGGTCACCGATGGGATTTGAAGCCGATCACTATGCTGGAGGGATGCATTTGTATGCAGCGTCTTTAGAGGATCCACTCGACTTTGCGCCGACATTCCACGTGAACTTTCAAAGCAAGCTTCCGTGGCTTCAGATGAATGACGACCTTCCCAAATACGAAGGCACATTGTTGCACGCACCCAAAGACCTGAGCGCGTACCAAGACTAACCGCCCCTGCCATCGGGGCGGCTCGATCGGTGCCAAGTGCGGTGGATCCATCGTTGCCCGATTCACCTCCGGAAAGCTGAACGGCCGTATGGTTGACCAGGCTGCGCAAACACTCGGTCTGGTCCGCCGATAGGACAGCTGCGCCTTATGACATCCGGCCCTTCAAGCCGAGACGAACCTCCAGATAACGAGGAGAAAGGCCAGAATTTATGGGAACGGCGTCGACTTCTTCTCGGAACCCATGGTCCCGACACCTCGGCAAACTTGACCGGCCAAAACCTCCGAAGCGGCAGGACTTAGCTCAGAGCCACACCCGGCCTGCAGCGCAATCGGCGCGGTCGCGGCGGTGCGCCCCCCCAGAGCTAGAAACAGCTTTATCGCGAGGGCAAAGAGCCCCTCAGCCCGTTTCCGATCTGACCGAGACATCTTTGCAAGACGCACGCCGCAGGCCCGGCCACGCGGTGGGGCACAGCCCTCGGCGCAACTCGCAGCGAAGGCTGATCCCCACCGCTTAGCATTGCCGCTAGAATTCTATGCGTGCATGCGGCTCCAGGCACCGCAGAGGGTTGTGGGCAATCTGCACGACAGCGGTCTGGTGCTCCGCCCGGACGGCACCGAGATAGGCCGCGATCCGCCCCCAGGTCTTGTCATCCGTATTGGCGCCGATCTCATCGAGCAGGAGGAGATCCGGACGCACGCTCAGCGCGCGGAGAAGGTTGACCCGCTGTGCCTCTCCGCCCGAGAGCTGCGTTGCCCGATGATCCGCCCGGTTGGCGAGGCCTAGGGCATCAAAAGCCGCGTCCACAGCGCCGGGTACCATGAAGGGCGACGTTCGCGGCGCGCAGAACAACACGTTCTGCCGTGCCGACAGATGCGGGATCAGCCGGTTGTCCTGAAACGCAAAGCCGATCCGGAGAAACTCGTTCCGGAGCGACCCGGATCGGTATGGCAGCAGCCCCGCCAATACCCGCAAAAGGGTCGTCTTGCCGCTGCCGCTGGGTCCATGCAACGCGATGCAGCCCCCGGCTTCTAGGTCGACATCCGGCAGCCGTAAGGGCGCTCCGCCGTCGAAGGCGACCACCAGGCCCCGGGCGGACAGGCAGCTCATGGCAGGCGGCCCCGCATCCGGCTGACCAGATAGCCGAGCCCAGCCTCCAGGATCACTACAAGGCCGACCACCACGATGATCAAGGCGAAGAGCTGATCGGTCTGCAGGTACTGCCGGGCCGAAGCGATCCGGTCGCCCAATCCGCCGGCGCCGGCGAGGATCTCTGCCAGGATCGTTACCCTGATCCCATTTGCGGCGCCGGTGCGGATCGCCGGCAGCATCGCAACCGTGACGGCGGGCGCAATGATCGCCCGGATCCGGCGGTCCCAGGGAACCCGGTGCACCGCCGCCATTTCCATCAGCCGCGGATCAACGCCTGCGAGACCGTCGAGCGCCGCCACATAGAAGACCGGCGCCAGCATCACCGAGGCGGCAATGACCGTCGTCGCACTGGTCGGACCGGTCCAGATCAGCAACAACACCACCAGCACCGCAGCCGGCATGCTCATCAACGTCAATCGGACCGGAAACAGGATGGGCCGGAGCACGGGGACCAGCCCAGCGAGCAGACCGAGCGCCGTGCCGCCGGCGAAGGCCAGGGAAACGCCCGCAAGGATGCGCAGGATGCTCGGCAACAGGGTCCCCACCAGGAAACCTCGATCACCCAACAGCGCCAGCAACGCCCCTCCCGTCGCCGAAGGCGATGGCAATGTCACCGGGTCGTAGCGGGTGGCGAGAAAGGACCACAATGCCAACAGAGAACAGAGGCTTAGAGCGGCAAGGGCGATCCTCGCAGCGGGTGTCATTCCCGGCAGGCAGCGTCAGCCGGGATCGGCGCTGACAAATCGACGGGAGAGAGCGGATCGAGTTCCTTGAGCGTCTGGTCCAAGGGCCCCCGCTCGCACGGCCCGGCATAGTTAGGCGCCAGCCCGGCAAAGGCGGCATTGAGCGGCAGCCCTTTCAGGTCCGGGAAAGCCCCGGACAGCAGGGCGGCCGCCGCGGCTGGCTCCTCCGCCAGGCGGGCGTAGGCCTCTGCCAGAGCGCTTTCCAACAGCGGGGCCAGTCCGTCGTCCAACCGGTAAGCCAAGTAAACACCGGTTACCGGGCACCCGGCGCCACCGGTGGCCCTCGACCACCGGGCGCAGACATCGCCACCCGCAGACAGCCCCTGTCCTTTGGACAGAGCGAGGCTGGCCAAGGGTTCCGCCAAAAACGCGGCATCGACACGGCCGGTCAGCATCAGCTGCATCGCCTCGGCCGGGGTCGCCGTGTATCTTATGTTGCCTTCAGGTTCGTCCCCACGCAGCCGGCGCAGGATTAGGTCCGGCAACCCGCCGCGAAAGGGCACAGCGAGGGTTTTCGCCCCATCCCGCGCCACGATCTTCAAGTTGCCGTCTATGGCACTGCTAGCAAGCAACGTCGCCGGCAGTCCGCGTTGCCGCAAGAGGGGCAGCAGCGTGCTGGGTGCGGACGCAACTTGCACTTCGCCGCTGAGCAGCAAGGCGTTCAGCTGGTCGGGTGCGTTCCAAGGCCGAAAGGCAAACCGGATCCCTTGGGGTAATAGAGGCTGCTGCTCGACCAGCCGCAGGAGGGGCGCGGTGTCCCAGACTGGCAGACCGGAAAGCGTAATCACCTGCTCGCCGCGACCAAAGCTTGGCGACAGGCCGAAAAGGACCGCGAGCAGAACGCCGAGCACCGCCGAAACGCGCATCACCGCGCCCGCCCCGCGTCCAGGCGGTAGCAGCCGAACGGCGTCTGCCGATACTCCGATGTCAGTCCGGTCAGCCCGGCGGCGGCCATGGCCGCGGCCATCTCGCCATCGGCGAAGGAGACGTCTTGACCCAGCAGGGCGGGCATCAGCCGCCCCACCACATGTTCCTGCGGCGCGGTCCGTCCGCCCTGTAGATCCTCGTGGAAGCTCAAGAACACGCCGCCCGGCGCCAACCGTTTCGCGAGGTTCGAAAGAACCGCCGCGAGGCTGGAGCCGTGGAAATAGAGCGACATCGATGCCCAGATCACGTCGAAGGGACCCTCCGGCAAGGTGGCGGGGTCGGTGTAATCGCCGGGTGCCAGCTGCGGTGCCTTGGCGCCTGTGCCTTGTGCCTCAATCTGTCGGATGGTTCGGGGTAGGTCAAACACGGTCACGCACGCCTCCGGCTTAGCGACCGCAATCTGCTCGGCCAACACGGCCGAGCCGGCGCCGACATCCAAGAAGCGCGTCGCACCGGGCCATTCGGCGAGAGCCATGAGGCATGGCAGCTTATGATCCACAGCAATCGCTGCATGGAAGGCCTGCAGCGCGGTCTGCGCCCGGTGCCAATGCCTTTCATCCAGGGGATGGTCGAGCCGATCAACGGCCGCGGCGAAAACGGCGTCGAGCCGGTCGAGGGCACGATGCCGCGTCTCTGCCAGGCTGGCAAAGGTCGCGGCGAGGCACCGGTCCGAGCCAGCCAAGAGATACGCCGCGGCAACTGGCGTGACCTGAAAGGCCCCGTCCGACTGCTGAAGGAGGCCCAAGGCGGTGAGCGCTCGCAGGGCGATCCCGATTCGCGGCGGATCCAGCCCCTTGGCCTCCGCCACAGTCTCGGGCCTCGTGGCGGACGCGCAGGCATCGAAGATCCCGACCCGAAACGCCCAATCCACGAGGTGGAAGCGGATAGGACCCTCGATCAGATCGAACAGCGTGCCGACCGGATGGCTCTGTGGGTCGCTCACCAGGTGATGTCCAGCTGCGCTCCGACTTGGCGGCCCGGGCCGTCCTCCACCAGGGTGCCGAGGGCGGTGTTCAGCGCCGTGGTGAAGAAGTCCTGATCGAAGAGATTCGTGGCAAAGATCGAGAGAGTGATGTTCTCGTAGCTGTAGCCGATCTCGAAATCGACGGTCGCAAAGCCCGACTGCTCCAACGTATTGGCGGCATCGAAGAAGTAGCCCGTGCTGCCATTGACCCGCGCCTTACCGAAGAAGCCGCTGTCGTCCTTATAGCTGATGCCTGCGCCATAGGTGACGCTCGGCGCAAAGGTCAGATCGTTTCCGGAGAAGTCGGCCGGTGCCAGCCCGCCACCGGCAAACACCGTGGTCTCGAAGGAAGTCGCCTCGGCGTTCAGATACCCGACCGAGGCGTCGACGCTCAGTGTATCGGTCAGGGCGACCTCCAACGTGCCCTCGGCACCGAAGGTGCGTACGCGCGCCGCATTGGTGATGTTCTGGGCGCCGCCGGGAATCACTTCGACGATCTGTTTGTCCCTCACATCGGTGTAGAACCCAGCCAGGTCGACGGCCACGGCGCCATGCTCGATGCGGGTTCCGACCTCGACCGTCGTGCTGAATTCTGAGTCGAAGGTGAAGCTCTCGGCGCTGTTTGCGAAGTTGTAGTTGAACCCACCCGCCAGGTAACCGCGGCTGGCATTGGCATAGAGCAACACCTCCTCGGTCACGTCATAGGCGACGGTCACCTTGGGCAAGAAGGTCAGCGTGTCCTCGGTCGCGCTGTAGCTGAGCGCCGCAAAGGGCGAGGTGAAATCCTGCGCGCCTTCCTGGCGCAGATAGTCGAGCCGCCCGCCGGCACCAAGGCGGAGGCGATCCGTCAACGCGTATTCGGCAAACCCGAAAAGCGCGAGCCCGGTCTGGTCGATATCCGTCGTCCGGTTGGTGGCGAAACTGCCGAGATTGAAGACGGTGTCGGTCACCTCGTGAAACACCGACGCTCCGGCCGACCAGCTTAGCGGCCCCCCGCTGTCGGGGGGGCTAGAGAGCCGGAATTCCTGAGAGATGAGCCAGTCATCGAGATCCAGCACCGTGACACCCGTGGGCGCCGGGCTAGTGTCGAAATCCAGGTCGAATTCGCGGTCGAAGGTCGTGAAACCCGTGGTTGAGCGAAAATCCAACCCGCCGATCCTGTCGTCGACTCGGAACGAGGTGACGCTGCTGCGGCGGCTCTCGGTCGAACGGTCGTTGTAGTTGCTCTCGAAGCGGGGGGTGGCAAACGCGCCATCGGTGAAGCGGAACTGTTCCTTGCCGCTTTCCTCGGCCTCCAGGACGGAGGTCAATTCGAACCGCATCCCGCCGTCGCTCTCTAGCGACAGGCCGAGTAAGCCAGTCAGCCGCTCTGATTGCCCGCCGTCATTGTCGCCGGTGACGGTGTTGGTGATCTCGCCGCCGGTGCGGTCAGCATCGATGCCGAGGATTGCGCCGACCCGCCCGAACTCTGCCCCGACCAGAAGCGTCCCGAACACGCTCTCATGCTCGGCGCCGCCCAGTGAGAAGGTCCCGCCCAGCAGATCGCCTGGGCCGAGGAATTCGAGGTCGATCAGCCCGGCCTCAGAGTTCCGGCCGTAATGCGCCCCCTGAGGTCCGACCAGCACCGCGGCCCGGTCGAGCGCGAAGATGTTCGGCGCCTGGATCGTGCCGAGCGGCAGAGCAACGCCGTTCACGACCACGGCGGTCGGATCCGCCAAAGCGGTCGGGAAGGAAGTGATGCCGCGGATCACAAGGCGCTCATCGGCATTGGTCTTTTGGAAGGTGACATTCGGCGTGTCTTTGGTCACATCACCCAGATCGAGCCTGGGCCGTGCCAGCAGATCCTCCGGCAGGACCAGATCGAGACGGCCGGGCACGTCGCCAACCGGCTCGGCGAAAAGGCGGGCCTCGACCAGGATCTCATCCATGACCAAAGGTGCATCGCCCGACTGCGCCAAGGCTTGCGCCGGCATCACCAAAGGCGCCGCAGCAACACCAACGAGGACTTTGAATTTGCGAGCCATAGGCACCCCCGGTTTGCCTGATGGCTCAATCCTTATGGTGCGGGGGTTGGGCGGGCATTCATCTGCCGAAAAGATGCATGCATTTGGTGAAATCAGTGCCGCAGCGCCTTTGCCGTAGTGCCGAGGGCGCGGCGGATCGTGCTGCTGAGATGGCTGGCGCTGGCGAAGCCGCATTCATGGGCCACCTGCGCAATGGAAAGCTCGCTGGTGCGCAGCAAGTCCACCGCCTTCGCAATGCGCAACTCGCGGAGATACTCGAACACGGTCTTGCCGCAGGCGGCCCTCATTCGCTTGTTGAGGCTGGTGTGGCTCATCGCAAAGCGCTGTGAGATATCGGCGAGGGTGACCGGCTCCGACAACCGCTCGGTCAGGTAGGATCTTAGTCGCTCCTCCAACCCACCGGCACCCTTCCGCTCAATGACCTCCAGGACATTGCCGATCAGCTGCAGACAGCGCGCCTGAATCTTCAGGACCTGGCTCTCGCCCGCAGAGGGCCGGAACAGATCTTCGATAAAACAGAGATCCTCGCGCAGGTCGGGCAGCTCGGCTGCAATGACACCCGATTGCAGGCTGCGCCGGACGATCCGGTCCAGCGGGGCTGTCAGCTCCGCCGGAGTCAGCGTGACCACGAAGAAAGAGGCCGCACAATTGCCGAAAAGATGTCGATGGATGGTTGCGCGGCCCGGATTGATCAGCCAACAGCGACCCTCCGCAATGGTCAGCCAGCCGCCGCTGCCATCGACCTGCAAGGCCGCCTTGCCCTTGCGGCCGAAGACCAGCAGCACCGTCTCCTTTCGGCGTTGCAGGGCGCTGACCCGGTCGATCGGTTCTTCGAAATGGCTGAGGGTGATGCTGAGCCCAGGCGCCACGCGCACGATGCGCAAATCGGTCAAAGGCGAATAATTGGGGATAGAGAACCTAGTGACTTGACCAGGCTCGGCAGGATGGTGGCTGTCGGGCTCGATCCGGTCCATTCTCCAAGTATCCGATGGTTTTTATCAGAAATCAACGCTCCAGCGTGGCGGGGGCTTGCCTCTTCGGGAATGACGCACCAGACCGCATCAATTCCCAATGCCACCGGCCCGCCTGCGGTTCCTGCAAACGGGCCGATCCAATCAGCGTCGCCTCACCGGTGGGTGGTGATGCGCCCAAAGGTGCTCTTCGTACCCCAGATCCCACGGCGGAGGCATTCGAGCTGGACGATCTGGCTGTGATCGACAAAGAGGTTCACATCGATCCCGTAGTTCTTGATGTACCACGAGAAAACCTCAGGGTCGGCCGCTTCGAACATCACGTTCTCCATACCGACCTGCTTCATGATCTTGGCGGCGACATCGGTCCGCCAGGGGTCGGCGTTTTCCGTGATGCCCTCGCTTTCGATCATGATGATCGAGGCACCGGCACTCAGCGCCTCGTTCGCCGTGTCGATCAGGATCTGGGGGTCGCGCGTCCCCTCGGCCTCTAACTCGGCCTTGGATGTGTCGCCGCCCGCGCCGAACTGGATGCCGATCTCCGGCTTCGGCTTCAGGCCCGCCTTGTTCACCTTCTCGATCAAGCGCAACAAGTCCGGGACGGGAAGCTGGATGAATCCAGTGGAAAGCTCGATCATGTCGAAGTCGAGGCGCTTGCACTCCTCGATATAGGCGTCGATCTGGGTCGGCGCGCGGGACAGCACATTCTCGATCCACCCGCCGGTCGAGACATACACGCCATGGTCGTGGCAGACGCGGTTCAGCTTTTTCACGAACTCCGCCGGCATCAGGCTGAAGGAGCCGCCGGCATATTTGTAGCCGTCGACATGTTCGCCCATGCCCTCCAACAGCTCCCGCGTATAGGTGGGCGGGGTCATGGCGTAGTAGGGGCCGCGGATCTCGGTGATCGATTTGGTGCGCGGTTTCGGATCGCGCTCGTTCATCGGCACATACGGGAAGGAGCGGTTCTTCCAGACTTCCGACTGATTGCGGTTCGGGTTCGGATCGATGTCCAGCATCTGGGTGTCCTTTCTGTCAGGCCTGGAGGTTGCCGAGGATCGCGGCGAAGTCCCGCGCGCTCATCTGTTCGAGGTTCTTGACCGCGTCGACGATGGCCCGCCGCGTCCGCTCGGAGGTGAAGGGGGTCGCGAGGTCGGTAAACTTGGCCTCCACCGTGTCCCAGCTCATCGGGCGGGTGTTGAAGCCCTCATAGTCCGTCTTGGTGATCTTGTAGGCCGTGCCGTCCTTCAGAGTGATGGTGACGTCGGTGCAGACTTCCTGGGGAAAGCGGTCGGTGTATTCCTGCTTCGGCCGGACCGTGAAGCGCTGCAGCAGCGATTGGATGTCGTCGCGCGTGACCCGATCGCCCTCGTACTGCGCCGGCAAGACGTTGCCGTCGATGAGCGCGACACCGACCATGTACTGCAGGCTGTGATCGGCTTCTTCTTTGGTGCGAATAATCGTCTTGTCGCCTTCCTCGCCGCCGCCGATGATATGAAAAGCCACGTCGAAGATATCGATCTGGATGTGCTCGATCTGGTCCCAGGTGAAGCCCTGCTGCGCCTGCATCTCCAAGGCCCCCTCGATCGAGGACTGGGAGTGGATCTCGGCATTGTACTTCTTGATTATCGACTTCTTGACGTTTTCAAGATCCTCGACGGCCCAATCGATGCTGAATTCTCCGGCGATTGCGTCCTTGAAGCCCTTGTTGCCCTCGAACACTTCCTCCGGGCCGGTGATGCCACGATGGGCGAGGAAGGCCGCATGGGTGCCGACAAAGGCTGTATTGGGATAGGCGAGACCCTTCCAGTGGGACAGTGCGCCGGTCCGCGTGCAGCGCAGCGCATTGTTGCAGGTGCCCGAGATGGCGATGGCGTTGGCGGTCTTCTCCTCGTCTAGGCCGAGGGCACGGGCAACCCCGGCGGCGGAGGCATAGGCGCCCTGAACCGTGTGGTCGAAACCTTTGTGGCGCACCGGCGCCTCATCGCACAGCCGGCCCTGAACCTGATAGGCCGCCGCCATGGCGGTCAACAACGTGTCGCCGGAGGCGTCGGCATATTCGGCCGCCGCAAGCACCGCGCCGAAATTGTCGGACTGGTGACAGGTCTCGCCCTTCGCGAGATAGCTGTCCATGAAATCGAGATAGCGGCTCAGCGCGCCGTTGTAGAAGGCCGCCCGGTCCGGCGCGCTCTTGCCCCCGCCGATCAGGGTACAATGCGGTGCACCGCCGAAATCTTCCTGATGGGTGCGGATCATTTTGATTGGCTCGCCCTCCAGCGCGCCTATAGCGACGCCGATGGTATCTAGGATGCGCTTCTTGAGCTCCTCCCGGGCCTCGCCGGTCATCGTCTTGTGGTCGGTCCGGGCGACGAACCTGCCTAGTTGCCGGACGATCGTGTCCGGCAGCGTCTCGGTTGAATGATGGGTCATATAACCTCCCACATGCGCAGGCCTGATCGATCAGGCGCGCTTGGCCAGTTCCGGTGGGTGAACGAGGGTGGGTTGGTAGCCTGCCTTCGCGGCAACGGTGCCTATCGACACCTGCTGGCGAGAGAAAAGACATGGCCGAGCCGGGCGGTCAAGGCTCGGGATGCTGCCTCGCGACAGTTTGAAGCTTGCGCCCGGACGCCTTCGTGCCGATCTTAACGGCGTCCTCGATGCGGCAGGCCGCGACAAGCCACCCGACGCAAAACAGCAGAAGGTGGTGTGCGATGACGAAGGATCCTTGCCCGATACCGCTCGGGTTCTCTGACCTTACCCAGGACGAACAGCTTTTGGTGGCCGTTTATCGCGATTGGCGGGGGCTCGGCCCGACCGTGTCGATTGCCGAGCACGCGATTGCGCGTACGCTTCGCCGCGACAAACTCTATCAAGCACTAGAGCCGCTCTTCGACGTGTTCCGCCAGGTGGCCGCGCCCGAGCAGCGAGCGGCACCCCAGGATAGTGACGTCCTCACCGAGACCGAGGAGCTGCTGCTCGACATGCTCTCCGACGCCGGCGCGGAACATGATTTCGGCACGGTCACTGCGCGGTGTCAGGCGGCGCTTGCAGCCTCCGGCGTCTGTCCGAGGATGAGCGAGAGCATCCCACGTTCCGGCATCGACAGGGCGCTGACGAGAGCCAGCGGCGGCTACCTGTCGGCGACGCGCCTCTGAGGCTGGGACGAAGCAGGGAACGCAGGCTGTGGCGCGCTTTACAGCGTAGACGGAGCCTGACATCCTTTGCGGGCAGCGCGCGGCCTCTCTATTGGCGCTCAGCAAGTTCAGAGCTGGTAGGCAGCCGAACGCCACCGCACCTTCTCAGAGACCACATGTGCAAAGCCCTCCGCGACGGCTGCTCGGGCTCCGCACAAACCTGGGAGAGACGGGTTGGACAGAGTGTCGAGTGCCGGGATCGATGTCGTCCTTGGGGCCTATGACCTACAAAGGTCGGCAAGCTGGACGACGGTCATGGCCGGGGGACTTTGGTTCGGAACAGTCCTTTCGGGGCGTATCGCAGTGGATAGCGCGCCCCTCGGCGCGATGGAATGGCGCGGCGGGAGTGCCACGAGCTTCTGGACCGGCTCGTACCAGGAATCGCACCACACCGCCCTCCAAGACGGCGAGATCGGCGCCGTGTTCGTGCGCGTCGATACCGAGGATGTCGAGACGCTGCTGGGCTCCCAAATCCTTCGGCTTTGCAGCACAAAGCATGCTCTGGCGATTTCCGAAGGCAGCAGCGCGCGGCTGATGCGCATGCTGGGCTGGCAGATGCTCGCCTGCACGCTGAAGGGTGCACCGCGACGCTGCTACATAGTCGGCAAGGCGCTCGAACTCGTGGCCCACGCCCTGACGGCAACCGAAGAGCGGTCCGGCACACCGACCGCCCCCACATCAGGGGGCTGGAATATGCGCGATGTCGAGCGGATATACGAGGCGCGGGCGATCATCGCGGCCAATCTGGAAAACCCGCCGACGGTACCCGAACTTGCACGGGCCGTCGGGTTGAACCCCCGTAAGCTTGGCTGCGGGTTTGTCGATCACTTTGGCGAGCCCGTTTACGCCTATGTGAAATCACGTCGGTTCGAGGCTGCGCGGGCGTTGCTGGAGGCCGGCGAGACATCCGTTTCCCACGTGGCTCATACGCTCGGATACCGCCCGAGCCACTTTGCGACCGAGTTTCGCAAGCGCTATGGCATGCCGCCATCGGCGCTGACGGGCAGACACTAGACCCACAACCAGATCCCGAATGAAAGAGTCCGGAACGCGAAAACCGGTTCGGTTGTCGTGCTTTGGCCCCCAACGCACCCTCGGATGAGTTACGGGGACGAGAGGGGAATGTGTTCATGGACCAAGTTGCGTTCGTTGCGGAGAGCCGACGCACTCGCAGACCTGCGCGGATCGCCGGGATCAAATCGGTAGTGGGCGCCGCTTGCCTCGTAACATTCGCAACATCAATGACCGCGCCGGCATCAGCGCAGGACGACGGTGAGGCGGTCGCAGGCCAGGGGGCCGTGGTTCTAGACCCGCTGACCGTGACCGCGCGCCGCCGCCCGGAGGACAGTCAGGAAGCACCCGCGGCGGTCACGGTTGTGCAGCGGGAGGATATTGGGCTCGGCAATATCGATACGCTCGAGGACGTGGCATTCGAAGCACCCAACACGGTCTTCAACGAACAGGGAGGCCCGCTGACGATCCGGGGGATAGGCTCTCTCGGGATCGCCGGCGGTGTCGACCGACAGCCGGGGGTTGGGGTGTTCCTCGACGATGTCTTCATCGCGCGGCCCTTCGGCTATCCTAGCTTCCTGAACGATACCGAACGGGTCGAGGTGGTCCGGGGCTCCCAGGCGACGCTTTACGGCAAGAACACCATCGGCGGCGCCGTCAATCTCGTCACCCGCGATCCCGGGCCGGTGCTGTCGGTCGAGGCAGAAGGATCTTTGGGCCTCGACCGCCAATTCGAGGCGCTGACCGGCAGGGTCACCGCCGCCTTCGATGCGCCGCTGGGGCTGCCTCGGACGGGCAACGGGCTGGGGATCCGCGGCTATGCGTCCTGGACGGGCTCCGAGGGCTACATCGAAAACGACACCGGCAACGGCACCGAGACCGTCAGCGACATAGACACGCTAACCACCCGGCTCGTCCTAGCCGGCCAGATCGGCGATGCGACCAGGGTCCGCATCTCGACCGACTATTCCCGCGAGCGCGACGACGGCGGGTTGTGGTTCGCCCCCTTGCCCCTGGCGCTCGATTTCAAAGCGACCCACGATTTCCCCGGCACGAGTGAAGTCGATATCGCCGGCATCACCGCGCGGGTGGATCACGATTTCGGCGAAGTCGATCTCACCTCGATCACCGCATTCCGGGGCCATGAGCTGGAGACAATCCTGGACGGAGACTTTACCAACGATCCCGGGTTCGCGCTCGGCCAGGCCCAGAGGGAGAGCCAGCGCCAGGTGAGCCAGGACTTCCGCTTCGCGACAGAGTTCGGCCGCTTGGGCCTGCGGGGCGGCTTCTTCTACATGCGGGAGTGGTTCGAGGGCGACCAGTTCTTCGATTTCGCGAGCTTTCCGATAGAGGAGTGGAGCCGAACGACGTTCGATCAAACCACCGACACGGTTTCGGTCTTCGGAGAAGCCAGCTACGCCATCACCCCCGCGCTCGAGGTCGTGGGCGGGCTGCGCTACACCTTTGATCGCAAGGACACCGTCTCCCAGACGGCGAGCCCAACAGGCACCTTCTTCCTGGGCGCCCCGGGATTGGTCGCAGAGACGGTGTCTTTCAACGATGTCTCTCCTGAGCTGTCCCTCAGCTATGCGGTGACCGATGACGCGCTGTTGTTCGCCAAGGCAAGCCGCGGGTTCAAATCGGGCGGCATCTCACCCTTCATCGACGAGGGCGGCACGGCAAACCGCTACGATCCGGAGCGGACGACCTCCATCGAGGTCGGTGCCAAAACGCTCTGGCTCGCGGACCGGCTCAGAGTGAACGGCTCTGTCTTCTACATCGATTGGGAGGATCAGCAGCAGGTGATTGCGATCACGCCGACAACGCGGGTAATCCGGAACGCCGCCTCCTCCCGATCCTTCGGCGTCGAGCTCGAAGGAGCGTTCCAAATCACCGAAAACCTGCTGGCAACCGGAAACTACGGCTATTTGAATGCCGAGTACGAGGAGTTCGTCGACACGGTGCTGGGCCGCGATTTCTCCGGCAACCCGCTACCCTATTCGCCCGAGCACAGCGCCGGGATGGGCCTGCGCTGGTCACAGCCCGTGGCCGCCGGGATCTCGCTGAATGCCGGAGTGGACTACAGTTTCCGGAGCTCCTATTCCTTCAATCCCGACAACCTGTTCCGCCAGGACCCAACGCATCTGGTCGATGCCCGTATCGGTGTCAGCGGAGAGACTTGGTCGGCAACTCTCTGGGCGAAGAACCTGGCCGATGAGGAGTATCTGCGCCAATACTTCGACTTCGGCGGGCTCGACATTGGTGTCATTGCAGAGGGGCGGACCGTCGGCCTTACGGTCTCTGCCAAGTGGTGAGTGCCTCCGCTTCCCGGGCACCAGAGGCGGGGGACAAGGACGGCCAGCCGCCCACCCTGCTGGTCATCGGCGTCCTCTATGTGGCCCAAGGTCTTCCGCTCGGCTTCGCCTTCGAGGCCTTGCCGACACTCCTGCGGAGCGCCGAGGTGTCGCTCGGCCAGATCGCTCTTTTGCAATTCGTAGGTTTGCCCTGGATCCTGAAAGTGCTCTGGGCACCTTTTGTGGACAATCGAGAGGTCGGACGCCTTGGGCGCCGGCGCGGGTGGATCCTGTCGATGCAGGCGCTCCTGGCTCTCTGCATCGGCGTTGTCGCCGTTATGCCGCTCGACGCGGAGACAGTTCAATGGACAGCGCTGGCGGTATTTCTTGGCGTAATGGCAGCGGCGACCCAAGACATCGCGACGGACGGGCTCGCCGCGGAAAGCCTGGACGGCGAGACCCTCGCCTGGGCGAACACGCTGCAGGTAAGCGGTATGATGGCGGGCTTTCTGATCGGCGGCGCAGGTCTGCTGGTGGCGGCAGAAGTCATGGGCCGACAAGGCGCGGTCTGGATCCTCGCGCTGCTGCTTCTGCTCGCACTCGTCCCGGCCCTGCTCTGGCGGGAGCCTCGTGCGCAGGCCAGCATCTCGAAGCAGCCCCGAACAGCCCGTCTTCTCGGCGTCTTCAAGCGCCGGTCGGTCTGGCCACTTTTGGTGCTCATCTTCTTTTACGGCACGCTCTATACGGGCGGGATCGTGCTCACGAAGCTGATCCTGGTCGATGCCGGCTGGTCGCTGAGCGGGATCGGCCTCTTCTCGGCCCTCGGTGGGTTGGCATTGATAGGCGCCGGCGGGCCACTCGGCTCGCTGGTCTGCACGCGATACGGCATCTGGCCGGCGCTGATTGCAGGCCTCGCGGGCGCGGGGCTGGGCCTTTGCGTTTGGATGATGATCGCGATCGGCACGCTGATGCCCGGCAGAATAGCGGTCGGCGCAGCTACGACACTGCTCGGCGCCGGGGGTGGCATGGCATCCGTCGCAGTCTACACTCTGGCGATGCGTTTCGCCGCTGGCGGCGACCAGGCCGGCACCGACTTCACCTGGCTGCAAAGCGCGAACGTCCTTGGCGAGATGCTGATCGCCGGTGCCGTGGTCGGGCTGGCGGCAGCCTTCGGCTATGGGCCCGCGATTGCTTTGAATATTGGCTGCCTTGCCGTGCTCTTGGCCGCCGTTTGGGCAATCTCACGGATGGAAACCGTCGCGCCCCTCGCCGTCCCTGCCGCGTCGGACGCCCGGAGACCATGGGCCGAAATCGTTACCGACCGGCTGGCCCGCCGTCCCAGCGGCTGGCTGGGGCGCCGGGTCTACCGCCGCGCCCGCGCGCATCGACCGGGTTTCAGGCGCGCACTTGCCGCACTGCCCGTGGGCGTGGGTGACCGAGTGCTTGATGTCGGATGCGGCGGTGGCGCGTTTCTCCGCATGGTCCTCGATACCGGAGCGGACGCCGCGGGCATCGACCACAGTCCCGACATGCTGGCAACGACCGGCGCCCAGAATGCCGCGGCCGTGGCCGCCGGGCGACTGGAGCTTGCCGCGGCCGATGCCGTCCGGCTGCCGTTTCCGGATAAGCAATTCAGCCATGTCTTCTGCCTGCACGCCTTTTTCTTTTTCCCAGAACCGGCAGCAGCGGTGCGAGAGATGGTGCGGGTTCTGCGCCCCGGCGGAAAGCTTGCGATCCTGACCATGACACCGGCGTCGGAGCCGAAGCTGATCCGCCTGTTCGGCCCGATCGCGCGGCGCATGCGCTTTGACGCACCCGACTATCTCAGCACCTTGGCGCGCTCAGCCAGTCTGGAGGTCCAGGGCATCCACGAAGCGGGCGACGGCAGCTATCTACATGTCACTCGAAAGATGGGTTAGACCGCCAAACGCCGACAGCCTTCGAGACGGTACGAGCGCTGCGGACGCTAGGTAACGTTCAAGCCGTGTGGCCGCCCGTTACGCCGCCCGCGGCAACGACGACAGTAGAGCGCGCCAGTGGGCGGTGTCGGCGGTTGGGTCGACGATGATCACGGCAACGGCGCGTTGATCGGCCCCGTAAAACTCGATCTGCCAATTCGGGCCCGACGCAACCACCCAAGTGCTGCCAACGGCCTTGAGATCCAGCGAGAACAGCCCGCCCCGGCCGGATGCGACGAGCGTGTTCTGTCGCAGCATCACGTGGTCAATGCTGGTCATACTGGCCTGAAGCAGACCCATGCTCGGCACCAGCGGCACGTAGCGAACGGCATGTTCGCAGAGATAGTAAAGAAAACTGGGCATGACCTCGCCCACGATGGGCCAGGCCCTGTCCTTGCCGATATGTGGCAGGCACTGGCGGCGGCGGCGGCCGCAGTCGGTGTCGAGCAGATCGTTCAGATGCGCGCCGGTGTCCGCCCCATCCCACGACGTTCGCGCCTTTCGGATCACTGTGAGCGACAGCACATTGTCCGCCGGCTCCGCGGTATCAGCGATCTCGACCTGCGGCCCCGCTTTCGCCTCTAAACACGCGGCGATGTGGCGGTCATGGTCCGAGACATACTGGATTCGGTGCAGGATCGCACCCGCGCCGTCCGCGACCACCAGGGAACCCGGCAAACCGGCTTGCGTCGCAGCACTCCGCGCCAGCCGAACGGTTCGGTCCTGGGCAACCCTGACCGTGACCCGTTTTCGCGATAGGCGCCAGGGTGAGTCTCGACGCTGAAGAGCCGCATAGCCGCCGCGTCCAGAGACCAACGCCCCGTCATTCCTGGTGGTGATCAGCGCGTCGTCGAACTGGGTGCCTACCAGCGCCAGTGTCTCCAGCCCGTGGTCGAGCGTCTCGATCGATGTGAGCGATCCAAGATCCGAAAGGGTCTGGGGCGTCTTCTCGCAGGCCGAACAGCGACAGCCAGCCCCGCCACAGGCGCAGATGCGGGACATCGCCGCCCTCAGTAAACGTCCCGCACGTAGCGTTTCTCACGCTTGAGGCGGTTGACATACTCGATTGCCGCCTCGGGGGTCACACCGCCCTGGGTTTCGATAAGCTGGTGCAGGGACTGGTCGACATCTTTGGCCATGCGGGTTGCGTCCCCGCAGACGTAGAAATGTCCACCCTCCTCCAGCAGGCCGAACAGATCTTTGCCGTTCTCAGCCATACGGTGCTGGACATAGATCTTCTCGGCCTGGTCGCGCGAAAAGGCTAGGTCGAGGCGGGTCAGCAGGCCCGACGCACTCATCTCGCCGATCTCGTCTTCATAGATGAAATCGCTCTCGCGCCGCTGGTCGCCGAAGAACAGCCAATTGGTGCCGGTCGCCCCACGAGCCCGCCGCTCCTCCAAAAACGCCCGGAACGGGGCGACGCCGGTGCCCGGGCCGACCATGATCATCGGCAGGCCGTCGTCCTCCGGCACCCGGAATGCCTTGTTGGGCGACATGAATATGCCGGCCGCGGCGCCTTCCGGCACGTGATCGGCGAGGAAGGTCGAGCACACGCCCTTGTGCTGGCGCCCCTCATGCATCCAGCGCACGGCTGCGACGGTCAGATGGACCTCTCCGTCGTGCGCCTTGGGGCTCGAAGAGATCGAGTAAGCCCGGTGTTGTAGCGGTTTCAGCCACTCGACGACCTCCGCCGGATCGAAGACGAGATCCGGGTTCAGGTTCAGTAGATCGAGCGCGTCGCGTCCCCAGAGGAAGTGCTCCAAAGCCTCCTTATCACCATGGCCGACCACATGGCTGAACTCGTCATGCCCGGCCAAAGGTTCCAGCCCGCGGATCATGTCCCGCGTCGGGGTCATAATCTCGAGCCGCGAGGTCAGCAGGTCGCCGAGGCTCGCATCCTTGCCAGGAATTACCGTGTCGTGGTCGGCGCCGAGCCTCTTTAGCCAAGCCTCGACCAAATCGGGCGCGTTTACCGGCATGACGCCGAGAGCATCGCCAGCCTCATAGGTCATCCCGCTATCGCCAAGGTCAAAGGCGATGTGCCGTATCTCCTTCCCCGATTTCGGCCCCGACAGGACACGGTTTTCAGCCATTCGGGCCAGATAGGGATTCTTGCGGTTCCATCCGGACTTCTCTGGTTTCGGGGCGGCAGCAGGCGCGGCCGCCCGCGCCGCCTTGGCATCGGGGATCACGCCTTCCAGCCAAACGGTCGCGACCTCCTCGAAATCGATGTCGCAATCGACCCGCGCCGCGATCCGCTTTGCGCCGAGCTGCTCCAACCGCGTATCGATCAACTTCCCGGCTTGGCAGAAATGCTCGTAGCTGGTGTCGCCGAGCGCCAGAACGCCGAAATTCAATTGCTCCAACCGCGGCGCAGTCGACGCCGACAACTCGTCCCAGAAGATCTGGGCATTGTCGGGCATCTCCCCCTCGCCATAGGTCGAGACGACGACGATCAGGCTTTCCATCGTCGCCAATTCATCCATCTCGACTGCGTCCAACTCGCCGATACGCGGTTGCAAGCCGCGGGACTGGGCGAGGGTGGCGGCTTGGTTCGCCACCTCCTCGGCATTGCCGGTTTGGGTTCCGTAAAGAATGTCAATCAGTTTCACAGGCGCTTGTTCCCCATCGGGCGCGGTATCGCCCTGGCCCGAGATCAGCCTGGTCGACACACCCGCGAGGAACCCGGAGATCCAGGCGCGCTGGTCTTCGGAGAATGGGGCGTCTTTGGGTATCAGAGGCGCGTTCAAAGTCGTTACTCCGCCGCTACTCGGGCTGCCAGATCGGGTAGCGCATTACGGGCGAAGAGCTCATCGAAGCTCGGGATCTCACCGAGTTCAGCGCGGTTCTTCGCACTTTGGTGAATGATCCACGCATAGGTTCCTGGGCTGTCCATCGACAGGATGTTCCGGAGTGACAGCGCACGCTTGAAGTCGTTAAGGCGCTTTTGGGCGACCAACACTGCCAGCCCGGCATCGTCGTAGTCGGACACCGCCGCTTTCGCATGTTTGGCGAGTCCGGACATCAGCGCGAAATCCTCCGTCAGGATGAGATTACGCGCGGCCTTCTCTTGCGACAGACGATCCGGCCCGGCGCGCTTGGCGGCCAGCGCCTGCGCCATATCGAGAACGGTGTAGCTGTTCAGGAGACGGAACATATCCTGGGTGTCCATCTCGCCATAGCCGGGCACGGCGCCGCCGTGAACCGGCGCTCCGGTCTTCCAGGCCGCCTTCAGGCACGCGACCTGGTGGGCGGCCAGCGCTGTCGACAGCTCCTCGATCAGCTCCTTCCGGCTCTTCACGGCCAGGATCGCATCGGCGTCCTGATATTGCAAAAGCGCCTTCGGCATGATCCAGGCAAAGTCGCCCTGCACCTCATCCCAGCGCGCCAAAAGATCAGCTGCCTTGGCCGAGCCGGTAGCCGCATGGTGCCAGGACAGGAGCTGGTGGACCGCCTCGCGGTGGATATCCGACTGCGGTCCTCCGTCGTTCAGCAGCCCCATGAAGACGCTGTCCTTGCTCAGCATCTCCGGCAACCGACCGTCCGGATCGTATTGATAGGCGAAGCCACCGGACATGCCGTTGCCATAGCCCTTCGAAAACCCGCCCAGATTCAGGATCGCGCCATTGGTCATGTATTCGGCGCAGAAGTCGCCGACCCCCTCCACCACGGCAGTGGCGCCGGAGTTGCGCACGGCGAAACGATCCCCGGCCTGACCTTCGATGAAGGTCCGTCCGCCGGTCGCGCCGAACAAAGCGAAATTGCCGATCAGCACGTTTTCGCCATGGCCGGTGCCGCCGCCCTCCGGCGCGCGCACGATGATCTCGCCGCCACAGGCGCTCTTGCCGACGCCGTCATTGCAGGTGCCCGTGTGCTCGATCACCATGCCGTCATTGCAGAACGCCCCGAAGCTCTGTCCGGCCGAGCCCTGGGTCACCACCTTGACCGCGCCATGATCGAAGTATCGCCGCCCGCGTGCGTCAACGAAAGATGACGGCGGCGCCACATCCTCATGGTTTAGCAGACGCTCGATATCGATGGCGAGCTGCCCACCCACGGTCTTGTTGCGGTTGTTCAGCGGCTCGTTCGGGCGCAGCTCGATGCTGTCCTCCTCCCCCGACATCAGCCGCGCGGCAACCTGCTCCAACAGCTTGTCGTCCACGTCGAAAGCCGCCTCCAGATAGACCGGATCCTCGACACGGTTTTCGTCCACGCGGGCCAGCATGTCGCGCAGCGTGAGCTGGCCGACCGAGGACGGGTGGTCGAGCAGGTGCAAAAGATCCGCGCGGCCACGCGCTTCCTCCAGCGAGCGGAGTCCCAGCCCCGCAAGTATCTCCCGTACCTCGTGCGCGATGTTCAGCAAATACTGCGCCAGTGCCCGTGGATCGCCGTCAAAGACCTCAGGATTGGTGGTCAGACCGGCAGGGCATTTAACGTTGCAGTTCTTCGCCATCACGCATTTCAGCATCATCAGCGCAGTGGTGCCGAATTCGAAGCTGTCGCCGCCGAGTAGCGCCGCCTTCACCACGTCGGAGCCGGTCTGCATGGCGCCGGAACAGCGCAGCCAGACCTTTTGGCGGATCCCGTTCGCGCAAAGCGCTTGATGGACTTCGGCGATCCCGATCTCGGCCGCACGGCCAGTATACTTTAGCGACGTGACCGAGGCCGCCCCCGTGCCGCCGGTGCCGCCAGCGACATTGATCACG
This sequence comes from Pseudomonadota bacterium, assembly GCA_039513195.1. Classification (GTDB taxonomy): domain Bacteria; phylum Pseudomonadota; class Alphaproteobacteria; order Rhodobacterales; family Rhodobacteraceae; genus Thermohalobaculum. The sequence goes on from JBCCRM010000024.1 coordinate 66,417, forward strand.
TCCGCGCCGGCCTTAGCGACGCCCACGGCGATGGTTCCGATCCCCTCGGAGCTGACCAGCTTCACGATCACCCGCTTGCGCGCCGCCTTGCAGTCATGGATGAGCTGCGCGAGATCCTCGATCGAATAAGTGTCATGATGGGGCGGCGGGCTGACCAGCTCGACCCCCGGCGTGCCGCCGCGGGCAGCCGCGATCTCGACCGTAACCTTGGCGGCCGGAAGCTGCCCGCCCTCGCCAGGCTTGGCGCCCTGGCCGATCTTGATCTCCAGTTCCTGCAGGTTGGGGTCGGCGAGATAGCCCGCCCAAACCCCGAACCGGCCACTGGCGAACTGCTTGATCCGGCTCGCCCGGATCGTCCCATAGCGGCTGATATGCTCGCCGCCTTCGCCAGAATTGGACAGCCCGCCGACCATATTGGTGCCATGGGCCACGGCCTCATGCGCCGTGGCCACCAGCGCGCCATGGGACATGGCACCGGAAGCGAGCCTGCCGGTAATCGCAGAGGCCGGTTCGATCTCTGCCAACGGCACCAGGTCCGGCGCGGACCGCAGCCGGGAGACATAGTCAAGCGCCATGCCCTTCACCGTCACCCTCAGCGCGCCGCGGGTCACGTAGTGGCCAATGACGTCGTCGCCAAAGCGCTCCACCAGCGTCTGCGCCAGCATATCGAGCCGACCCATCCCGGTCTTTTCCCGCCCGGTGAGGCGCATCAGATAGGCGCCGCCGCCCAGGTCCTCGACCTCCAACCCACGTATGACGAAGTCGAGATTGCCCGCGCGATTGAACAGCATCATCTCGCGCTTCATGTCCTCGACCGTGTCCTTGAAGCGGATATCGGCCGGGAACTCCAACACGTCGCGGAGCGCTGCGGGACGCCGGTGGCGTTCCTCCGCCATCATCTGTGAAAACGCGCGGTAGCCCGGCGTAATCTTGAAATTATCGATTTTCTCGGGCGAGAGCTGATCGAAGCTCGTGTTCACATAGCCCTGCTCGTCGATGCCGAAGGCGTCGTCCATCTGGCGCAGGGTCAGCAGGCGGAACGGGTCCATCTCGCCATCCAGCGCCCCGTCCAAATCGGTGCCGTTCTCCCCCTCCGCGAAGGCAATCGGCTCCTCCGTCAGATCGACGAAGCCGCGCACCGCAGTGGTGCCATAGCTGTGGCCCGCGCCGCCGGAGCGTTCCTTGAAGAGCCCGAGGATCGGGATGTCCGCGCTGCCTTCGACCGTAAGCGCCCGGGCGTGCCAGTCGGCAACCGACTGTGCGATCGTCCTGAAGCGCACGCCGCCGACCGGCGTCTTCATGTTCGGCAGGTATTTGCGGAACACGTCCTCGTTGGTGTCGAGAAAGTTGGGCTCAAAGAACTCGCCGCCGGAATAGCTCTCGACCGTGCAGAGCCCGACCTTGCCCATGGTCTTCATCAGCGCCTTTTCGGCCGCCTTTTGAAACTTACGGTAATGGTCAGTGGCGTCGTCGCCGAACAGCTCCTCGGCCCGCAGACGCACGCCGAGGGGATACACCGCCGAGCCGCCAAACCCCAGCGCGCAGGCGATGTGGTGGGAGGAGCTGATCTGCCCACTTTCCACGATCAGGCTAACCTTGAGACGCAGCCCTTCCTCGATCAGGCGCTGGTTCACGGCCGACACCGCCAGGGTCATCGGCATCGCAGCCTTGTCATGGGCGATGTGGCGGTCAGTCAGGATCGCGATGCCGCCATGGTCGCGGGCAAAGGCGACCACCTGGTTCGCGACTGCATCAATGGCATCCACGAGCGCCTGCTCATTGGCCGGACCGTCGCCCATTACGGGCTCATAGAGGATGTCGAACCGGTCCCACGGCGTCTCGGTCTGCGCCTTGATCTTGAGCATGTCCGACATGCGTAGGATCGGCGAATTGACCACAATCTGTCGCGAGCGCGACTGGCCAAGATGCGGCTTCTCGCCAAGCGCCACGCGCAGGGTCATGCCATCGGCCTCGCGGATCGAGTCCAAGGGCGGATTGGTCACCTGGGCGAAGCGCTGGCTGAAATACTTAGCGACCCCGCCCTCGTTGTCCGAGAGCGCGTTGATCGCATTGCCATACCCCATGGCCGAGACCTTCTCGGTCCCCGATTGCAGCATCGGGTCCATCAGGAACTTAAAACTCTCCTGATTATGGGTGTAGGCCACATAGCGGGCCGAGGTGTTGAGATCGCCGAAATAGCGGGTCGCCGCCAGCTTCGGGTCTTTGTCGGCAGAAGGCAGGTCGTCGATATTGACCTGTGCGGCGGTGAGCAGCGCCGGGTAGTCCCGCTTTTGCGCCAACAGCCGCAGGGCCTCGGCGGTCTCGACCGCGCAACCCCGGTCGTGATCCCAATAGATCATGCCGCCGGCTTCGACCCGGCCGCGGCGCGTGACCTCTTGAGGCGGGAAGCTGATTTGCCCGGCCTCCGACATCACGGCGAGATAGTCCTTGGTCTCCACCGACCGCAGCGGGCGCAGGCCGAGCCGGTCGAGCCGCGCGCCGATGATCGTGCCATTGCCGAAGATCAGCGCCGCCGGTCCGTCGTTCTTTTCCTCGAACAACGAGAAGTATTCCAACATCGCCCGGACATCACCGGTCAGGCGGGCATCGTTCTCCCAGGCTGGTGGCATCATCGCCACCACCGCCTCAACCAGGTCGAGCCCTTCTTCGAACACCCGCGCGTTGAGCGTCTGATCGAGCCTGCAACTATCCGATTGCCCCCGCGGGCGGATGATCGCCTTGTTCCGCGCCAGCGCGATTGCGGCCTCGCTCAACCGGTTCTTCTTGTCGGTGTTCAGCTCGCCATTATGCGCCATCAGTCGGAAAGGCTGTGCCATCGACGGGTGCGGGTCTGTGTTCGTCGAAAACCGCGTATGGAAATAGACCGTGTGGACGGCGTGATCCGGATGCGAGAGATCCTTGAAATACGGGACGATCTCCCACGAGTTAAGGCGCCCTTTGAAGACCTGCATACGCGCGGACAGCGAGAGGGGATAGAGCCCGTCCAGCGCCGGGTCGGTATAGGCTGCGGCCTCGATCTCGAGCAGTGCGACATGGATGCGGGCGTCCAGCGCCGCGCCCCGCACGCCATCCGGCGCCGTGAAAACCCATTGGCGGATTGGCAGCTGCAACTTCACCGCCCGCGTGCCGATCCGGCTTTCATCGACCGGCAGATCGCGCATCACCACCACTTTCAGCCCGGCACTGGCCAGCGTCTCGGCGATCAACCGGGTCGCATA
>JBCCRM010000025.1:0-68258 GCA_039513195.1 Pseudomonadota bacterium
ATCGCCGCTAGGCGAATTCCGAAAGTCTTGAGGACGCCCCGCACATGCGCTTCAAGTTCCATTCTGATGCGAACAAAACGATCTCGTGCGCCGATGATCGTTCGAAGGTGATCAGCGTTTTCGCTACGGACATGGACAGACGTAAACTAGCCGATCCGAGCCAGTTGCGCCAATCCTTCGGCGTCAGAGCGATCAGACTTGTTCAGCTTGGCCGAGAGCACCTTATGAGCCGAGCGCGCATTGATGCATATAGCGGGCAGTCCCAGGCCTTCGAGCCGGAGCTGGAGCCAGATCGATATCTGGCCGCTTTCGTGCACAATCCTCTGCGGAGACAGCTTTCGCTCCTCCAGCGCGTCCCGCACGGCCAGCGGACAAAACGGCAAGTTCTTCCGAAAGACGACGCCGCTGTCGTCATCGACGACGCACATGGAAATCGCTTCCAGCGAAACATCCAAACCTGCAAAGTACTGCATGATCGTTCTCCTCACGGCATTTCCATGAGGCCAAACTACTCAACCTCGCTCTCCGCTCGGAGCGGAAGCCGCAATCACATCATGTCGAATGAGCCGCAGGCGCGTTCCAGCACCGCGATCATCACGGTCCCCGGGTGATGACCTTGGAATCTCTGCATCGTCCCGCGCACGAAGTCATGCGCCGCTTGGCGCGTCTGGTCCGTCTTAAAGTACCAATCATTGATGCACTCCGCATGGTCCGTCGGGTTCTGCGCCGCGACGATGCCGGCCATGGCAACGGATGTCTCGATGTACCAGTCCTGGCTCTGCCGGCTCCACGACAGAAAATCCGCCGCCGTGACCCCTTCTGCCAGATAATTCTGTGCATGAAATGCGGCCACAAAAGAAAAGACAGTGACAAGACCCCTCAAAGAGGACGTATTCACAAGGGAAGGGTTTTGATGATGTGGAGTTATACGCCGATTTTAGTTGAGCACAGCTTGCGAGGCGGTGGTTTCGGTGCGAGCCTGCCCGTGCAACACCCCGCCCTGCCCCATAGAGCGCGCGATGCAAAACCCTTCGGTTCTGACACCGGAGGCATCGTGCGGAGGGTGCCCCCATGACCGACCTCGACCTGACATGGCCCGGCCCGGAGGCCACGCCGGACACGCCGCAGGGACGGCGCATCGGCTATGCGCGGGTCTCGACCGAGGATCAGCGGCTCGACCTGCAGCTCGACGCGCTGGCGCGGGTGGGATGCGACCGGGTCTTCCAGCATCACGGCGTCTCGGGGGCCAAGGCGGAGCGTCCTGGCTTGGATGCGGCTCTCAGCGAGCTGATCGCAGGCGACGTCTTGGTGGTCTACAAGCTCGACCGGCTGGGGCGCTCGGTGCTGCATCTCACGGATCTATTCACCCGCATGGACAATGAGGGCGTCCATTTCTGCTCTCTGACCGAGGGGATCAACACGACGACAGCGGGCGGACGGCTGGTCTTTCACGTCTTCGCCGCGATGGCCGAATTCATGCGCGATATGATCCGCGAGAACACCATCAACGGGCTGGCCGCCGCGAAGGTGCGGGGGGTGCGGATCGGACGCCCCTGCCTGATGGACGATGCGATGATCATCGAAGCGCACCGCTACATGCGCCAGGAAAACCGCACGCTCGATCAGGTCGCGGCGCGATACGGCATCTCCAAATCCACGCTCATGCGCAGCTTCGACCGCCTCGGCATCGGCACAACACTCTGACGCCCGCGATCAGTCACGCGCCTCGCGGCTGTGCCAGAGGCGAACCAGGATCAGCGCGTCCTCGTGGAGACGGTAACGCAGGACGTAGGCCCGTTTGCCGAACGGAATGTAATGCTGGCGATAGGCGCCGTCGCGCGTCCATGGGTGGCCGATATAGGGGTTGGCGAGAAGTGCTCCGATACCGTCGTCAATGGCCAGCATCGCCTATTTGGCAGCGTTCAGGTCCTTGTCGATGAGGAATTCGTAGAGGCGGGTGAGGTCGTCGCGGACTTCGGGCAGGTAGACGAGGTGCACTACACCTCCGATTGCCGCGCCGCGTCGCCGGCCAGCCGGCGCAGTTCGCTGCGCAGATCCTCGATTGGGTGGCAGATGCCGGTCTCCAGATACCGCTGCCAGCGGCGTTCGTCCTCGGCATGCTCGGTGATCGCCCGCTCCTCGATCTCGACATAGGCGCGCAAGACGCGGTCCGTGATTTCGTCGAGCGTGTAGCCGTCACGGCCGCCGAGCGCCTTGAGGCGTTCATGGAGGTCGTGGGGCAGGTTCACCGGATGGGTCGATTTCTCGGTCATGGGCTTATTGTATCAGCAATACTGACCCATTATCAACTGCTCATACGTCGCGCGACAGCGCCCGGGGATGAAACGGGGCGGAGCCCCTTTCCAAGCCGGTTTTGTATTACAAAACACAGCTCGCGTATGTCGGTTTCAGCTCAATTCCTCGAAACTCGCCAAGTGAACTGCTTGTCGCAAGATATGAATCGCACACAGCTAACGTCGTCACGGGTCCCACCTCAAGCAAGGTCGCACCGTCTTTTGCGGGAACAAGATCACCTGGTCGGGCCGAGCACTGTTCGGAAGGGGCCGTCGTAATCGCGCCGCCTGATCGTGAGATCGTTGAACACAGTCTTGTCCCGTAAAATGTCAATTCTGCCGGTTCTAGTAGTCTTAAAGTCCGCTTCAGACAGACCCATCCCATGGAGCACATATGCCCGCTGGCCGAACGTATCATCGGTTTCGGTCTGGATGGCTGCAATGGCAGACGGTCCAACTGATTGTTCCAAGAACTCCGCCTGTGCATCTTGATATGCGAAGGGAATGGCCTCGACAGATTCGACGATCGAAAACGGCCCTTCGTCCGAACGAACAAATTCGCAGAAGAACCCCAAATAGTCTTCACGAGCTTGCACGCTGCCCAGGTCGAGCATGAAAGCATCGAGATGATGAAGGCGGAGCGACGTACCATCAAGGAGCAGTGCTTCGCCGTTCGATGCCAGCGCCGAGACCAGCACTGTACGGCTCGCGGCATTATCCGAAAACTGCAGATCCATAAGATGAAGCTCTGGGTAGCAGGCTAGAACGGTTCCACGGGCTTTGATGATCGTCTTGTTGTCAAACCTGATGGTGTAGTGGTCCATGGCTGCGGCTTTCCGCAGCACGTCGTTGATGGCCCCGACATTTGCGAGCTCGAACCACTACCCCGTAACAGGCGGCTCATCCGCCCAGTCAGGAGATGGCTCAGATCGCGCGAAGAGATCAGCCACCCGCCCTCCTGGTGTATCCTCTGCCCCAAGAAAAGACATCACGGCCAGCCCAGCCCGCGCCGCCTCGTTTCCATCGGCGGCAGCTAAGCGGAACCGTCCGAGTGCAGCGCCAATGTGGTTTGTTCGCGCGTTATCGATTATGTGCCCCACAACCGAAGGATGCCCTCCTGCGCACGCTCGGCTGATCGCAGTCGAGCCATCCTGCGTGACCGCATGCAAATCCGCACCTGCGTCAAGCAGGTACTCCACCACCGCAAGATGCCCGTTCAGGCAGGCCGCCGTCATCGCGGTGCCGCCATCCTCTAAGCCAGTTGTGCTCGGATCGGCGCCTCGGTCCACTAGCCACTCAACCATGGGCGCATCACCAGCATGCGCGGCAACCATCAGCACGGTCGAGCTCTTCGATAAGGTCCAGGCGCGCCGCTCAGGCGCTGCCTATGCACCGCAGCGCAAGAGTATCGGCGACGACTTCGCGCTCCGCGGCTTCGTCTGCTGTGCCGATTGCGGCACGCCGCTGCGCTCGTCTTGGGTCAAGGGCCGCTCGAAGCGCTATCCATACTATCTCTGCCAGACCAAGACCTGCGAGAGCTATGGGAAGTCTATCGCCCGCGACACGGTCGAGGACGATGTCGGGGCCCTCATCAAGGCGCTGCAGCCGACCGAGGGGCTCTTCAGGCTCGCGACCGCCATGTTCCGTACCGCCTGGGACGTCCGGAGCACCAAGGCCCAGGAGATCGTCCAGAGCGCCAAGAGGCAGATCGCCGATCTCGACCGCCAGATCGACAAGCTCCTCGCCCGGATCATCGACACCGGCAATGAGCGGGTGGTCCGCACCTATGAGGACCGGATCGGCGACCTGGAGCGTGAGAAGGTACTGCTCGCCGAGAAGCTCGCCCAACAGGCCGAGCCGCGCGGATCGTTCGAGGAAAAACTAGAACCGGTCCTCACCTTCCTCGCAAACCCCTGGAAACTCTGGGAAAGTGGCCACATCACGCTCCGCTGCACAGTGCTGAACTGGCCTTCGCAGACCGCCTTCACTCCTGCCGAAACGAGGGGCCTAGAACCGCAAAAATCGCATTGCCATTCAAAGCGTTAGAGGGGCTCACAGGCCCAGATCTGAGAACTGGTGCGGTCGAGAAGACTCGAACTTCCACGGGAGTTACCCCACAGCGACCTCAACGCTGCGCGTCTACCAATTCCGCCACGACCGCACGAAATTTGACCGAGCGCGGAGATAGCAAAGCGGGCCACCCTTGTGAAGCCCTGCGCCGGCAAATATTCCTGAGCCATGGTCCAGTGGCGCGTCAGTCCCGGTTACACGCCGTATACGGATGCCATCGCCGCGATGGAGGCTCGTGCGGCGGCGATTGCCGATGGCCGGGGCGCCGAGCAAATCTGGCTCTTGGAGCATCCTGCGCTGTTTACCGCCGGAACCTCCGCGGATCCCGCAGACCTGCTATGGCCCGACCGTTTCCCGGTTCACCAGACCGGGCGCGGCGGGCGATACACCTATCACGGGCCAGGTCAGCGGGTGGTCTATGCGATGCTCGATCTGCGTCGGCGGGGCCGCGATGTTCGCCGCTACGTCACGGCGTTGGAGGAATGGGTCATCGCCACGCTCGCCGAGTTTCAGATTAGCGGAGAACGCCGCCAGGGCCGCGTCGGTGTCTGGGTGGTGCGCCCGGATCAGCCGCCCGGACCAGAGGGCGGCTTGGCCGAAGCGAAGATCGCCGCGATCGGTGTCCGGGTCCGCCGCTGGGTGGCGTTCCACGGGATCGCCATCAATGTCGAGCCCGATTTGGCACATTTCAATGGCATCGTGCCCTGCGGGATCGCCGGCCATGGCGTCACCAGTTTGGTCGATCTGGGCATTCCCGCAGGTATTGCGGATGTCGACAACGCCCTCCAGAAGACATTTGCATCTACGGTCGGGAACTTGACGCCCGCTGAGGTTGCGAGCTGCGGACCGGTCGCCTGACCAGTGGAGTAGTCCTGGTTGAAAATCAGCGCGGCCGTTGATGGTCCTCCGTGAGAACCCGCATGCCCCCGGCCGACATCCCGTCAAGACGCCCAGTTTCCGTCGCATTCCGCCTTATCCGTCCCGCTGGGTGGCAGGGCGTCCCGGAAGCCGAAGAGGCGCTTTCACCTGCGACAGTTGGCGCGTGAAATCACAGCGGTTTCGGATCTCGCGCCGTTGCCGAGATAAACCCCACTCGGTACATGTAGTGACGAGTGAAGACCTCTGTCCGACCGGGCCGGGTCACAAATCGATGCGTTAAGCTGAGGAGCACGCAGCATGGCTGAGGCCGTTGTGCACGCCCATGACGAGCAACCCGGGTTCTTCACCCGTTGGTTCTGCTCGACCAATCACAAAGATATCGGGATCCTCTACATCCTCACCGCGGGGCTCTTGGGGTTCATTTCCGTTGCATTCACCATGTATATGCGCCTCGAGCTGATGGAGCCCGGCGTCCAGTACATGACGATGGAGGACGGCAGCCCGAACGGCCACATGTGGAACGTCATGGTGACCGGCCACGGGCTGCTGATGATGTTTTTCGTGGTCATCCCCGCGCTGTTTGGCGGGTTCGGGAACTATTTCATGCCGCTCCATATCGGTGCGCCTGACATGGCGTTCCCGCGGCTCAACAATCTCAGCTATTGGATGTTCGTGGCAGGCTCCGCCTTACTCTGCGTCTCGCTCGTAACGCCTGGGGGCAACGGCCAGCTAGGGTCGGGTGTCGGCTGGGTGCTCTATGCGCCGTTGTCGACGAACGAGGCGGGGATGTCGACGGATTTCGCGATCTTCGGGGTCCACTTATCCGGGGCATCCTCGATCCTAGGCGCGATCAACATCATTACGACCTTCTTGAACATGCGGGCGCCGGGGATGACCCTGATGCGGGTGCCGCTCTTCGCCTGGTCGATCTTTATTACCGCCTTCATGATCTTGCTGGCCCTGCCGGTGCTCGCCGGTGCCATCACGATGCTGCTGACCGACCGGAACTTCGGCACGACCTTCTTCGATCCGTCGGGCGGCGGCGATCCCGTGCTCTACCAACACATTCTTTGGTTCTTCGGACATCCGGAGGTCTACATCCTGATCGTTCCCGCCTTCGGCATCATCAGCCACGTGATCTCCACCTTCTCGAAAAAGCCGATCTTCGGCTATTCAGGCATGGTCTTCGCGATGGTGGGGATCGCGGCGCTCGGCTTCGTCGTTTGGGCGCACCACATGTACACGGTCGGCATGTCGAAGAACGCGCAGGCCTATTTCATGCTCGCGACCATGGTGATTGCGGTTCCGACCGGCATCAAAATCTTCTCATGGATCGCGACCATGTGGGGTGGGTCGATCGACTTTAAGGTGCCGATGCTGTGGGCTTTCGGTTTCCTTTTCCTGTTCACCGTCGGCGGTGTCACGGGCGTGGTGCTCAGCCAGGCAGGCATCGATCGCGCCTATCACGACACCTATTATGTGGTGGCCCACTTCCACTACGTGATGTCGTTGGGAGCGGTCTTTGGCATTTTCTGCGGGATATACTATTGGATCGGGAAAATGTCCGGCCGCCAGTATCCGGAGTTCTGGGGCAAGGTGCATTTCTGGACGATGTTCATCGGCGCGAACATCACCTTCTTTCCGCAGCACTTCCTGGGACGGCAGGGCATGCCCCGGCGCTATATCGACTATCCGGAGGCGTTCGCGCTCTGGAACTATGTCTCTTCGATCGGCGCTTTCATCACCATGGGCAGCTTCCTGCTGTTCCTGTGGATCATGTGGTACACCGTCACGCGGGGGCAGAAAATCACCGACCCAAACTATTGGGACGATCCCGCCGGCACGCTGGAATGGACACTGCCGAATCCGCCGCCGGCCCACACCTTCGAGACGCTTCCGAAGCGCGAGGATTGGGACAAGACGCCGGCTCATTGAGGCGACTAGCGATGGCTGTCCAAGACAATGTGGTTGGGTCGGTCGCCCCGACCGCACCTTTTCCCGGGGGACAGGATTGGCGGGCGAGGCAAGACCGCCCGGTGTGGGAGGCCACGCTTTGGCCCAACCGTTCCCTTAACGCAACCGGCCAACGGCAGGTCATGCTTCTGATTGCCGTGGGTCTTTCTATCCCGCTACTGCCTGCGCTTGGCACGCCGGTGTTTTGGGGCCTTTTGCCCTTCACGCTTGGGGCTTGGGGCGCCATGTGGCTTGGATTTCGCCGCAGCAATCGTGCGCTGACGCTTCGGGAAACAGTGACTCTGTGGCGCGACGAAATGCGGGTGGAGCGCCATGAGCCCAGCGGCGCGGTCCTCCGCTGGCGGGCCGATCCCTGGCATGTGCGTGTGCAAGTCCACGACTGCGCGAGGGTCGAGAGCTATCTGACCCTCAAGGGCGCGGGGCGGGAGATCGAGCTCGGGGCGTTCCTGTGTCCGAGCGAACGCGTAAGCCTGGCCGCGGAGCTGGAGGGGGCGCTGACCCATGCCGTGACGGGCAGGCCACCACTTAGCCCGTGAAAGGCCCGGCGGCCGATTGGGACAGGATCCGCCAGCGCCTCGGGGCGCTCATCGCGGCGAGGGACTGGCCGGCGGCTGAGGGGTTGCTCCGTCGCTCGGCCGGACGCGCCGACGCGCCGGCGGCGATCCACCACAATCTCGGACAGGTGTTGGCCGAACAGGGCCGCGCCGAGGAAGCGGGCCGATGCTTCAAGCGCGCAACGGACGTGGCGCCCGATTATGCCGCGGCTTGGTTCGCCCTCGGTCGATGTCATGGTCAGGCGGGTCGATTGCCGGAGGCCGCTGAGGCTTTGCTCCGGGCTGCCGAGCTCACCCCGCGGGAGCCGGAGCTGCAGCGCATGGCGGCGCGCACCTGCACCGCAACCGGTGCATGGGTGGGGGCGGCGGCGTGCTTCGCCCGGCTCCTTGCTCTGCGCCCTGGCGACGCGGAGGCGTTGGTCGGGCGCTACAAGGCGACGTCCGAGGCCCGGCTGCCGGAGGCGGAGGCCGCCCGTGCCGCACTCCTCGCAGTGCCAGCGCTGCGCGGCAAGTTTCTCAGCACCACGATCCGTCTCAGCGCCGGGCGCCTGCCTTTGCGGCCGACGTGAAAGGCTGCTTTCACGCGGCTGGGTCGGCCTGCCGCTCCGGCCGCAGGCGAAAGCGTTTCCGGTAAAGACCCGGTCCCGATTTCAGTTCCAACATCAGGGCTTGGACACGGGCAGCATCGTCGTCGGTCATCGTCTGCGCCGAAACGTCGACCGCCTGTCGCGGCAGGGGGATCGCTTGGGCCACGGGCGTGCCGCGCGGCAGCACCCCTTCCCAATCCGGATCCCGCCAAAGCGCAGGAAAATGCACATAGCCGTCCGAGAAGCGGTCGACATCCACCAGCCCGGTTAGCGTGTGGAAAGGCAGATCCGGCCGATTGAAAGGATGAGTGAACAGAACCTGCCAGCCCTCTGGTGCCTCGAGGGTCCAGAAATTCGTGAATTTGACCACCAGCCCGTCCGGCTGGAAGGGCGCGCCCTCCGCCTGCTCCCGCGAGTGCATTCCGACCGGGGCGCGGGAGACGTTGTGGTCTGGGATCAAGGGTGGCTCCCAGTCCCAGACGATCTCACCGCCGCGCACCTCCAGATCGCAGACCAGCGGGATCATGATGCCCAACGCCATCGCATCGAGGATCGGCGGACACTGTTTGAAGGTCCGCACGGTGGTCCCCGACAATGTCTCCGACACCGCCTCGTTCGGCATCTTGCGCAGCCATTCGGGCAGGGCCCTGCGCGCTGGCATTGGCTCCGGCAACAGCGCGCGCAGTGCCGGATGGCAGCGGGCCGTGATCTTGACGGACATGGGTGCTGCCTCCTATCGCTGCCTCTGTCCTGTCCCGCAAAGCGCGTCAATAGGCGCTGTAGGACTTCTCCTCGATCAGCGTCGAGCCGAGATGGAGGTTGATCTCACGCTTCACCTCGGCGCGACGGTCATTGGTGCGGTAGACTGATCGGGCGAGCGCGATGAAGCCCTCGCCGAAGTCTTGGTCTCGTTCGAAATCGCGGATCTGATCCTCGATGTTCCAGAGAACCTCGTTGATTGCCCGCAGCTCCGCCGTCATACGGTCGAGCTCCGGTGACCTCGGAACCGTTGCGTCCCGCGCTGCAGTCAGGACCGCCAATTCGCGCTGCACGTTCGCCAGTTTCTCCGCGTCGGCGATCCGCTCCGCCTTGATCTCCAGGATCGTGATCTTGTCGACCAGCTCTCCCGGCGCAACCTCGATGGTGATCCCGGTCGTCACCGGCGATCCGCCAAATGTGTCCGCAGAGCCGCTTCGACCCGGTCGAAGAGCGCGGTCCAATCGCCCTGTAGATCTTGCCGGAAGAGGCGCATCGAGGGGTACCAGGGCGTCGTCTCCCCCTCCCGCCCATAGAGCCAGAACCCCTCGGCCGAGAGCATGTTCCAAACTGGTTTGCCGAGGCTCGCAGCCACGTGCACGACCGCTGTGTCGGTGGTGATCATCAGGTCCATCTCCGCAATCAGGCCAGCGCTCTCGGCGAAATCCTTGTCGGTACCGCAGGCATCCACGATCAGGCCCGCGGTGCCGGAGGCGAGGAAGTCCTCCCGCCCGTCGCCCTTATAGAGGCTGAACAACTGAACTCCCGGCAGTTGCGCGAGGCGCAGAAAGTTCTCCGGCCGGCAGGATCGTCGATGGTTCGCCTTATAGGTCAGGCTGCCGGTCCACACCACGCCGATACGGAACCGGTTGCGGAACGGCTCGACAAGGCGCGCGGCGCGGTTTCGCGCCTGCTCCGGGATCGTCAGTCTGGGCGGTGGCGGCGGCCCGTCTTCAGGTACGCCGACCAGATGCGGCAAGCTCATGTTCGGGGTGTAATAGTCGAATTCGTCGGTCGAGCGGGCGCCCTCAACGATCGCCTCCAGCCCCTCGATCTCCTGGAACAGGCGGGTCAGGGGCGGCTTCACCACCAGGGTCGTCCGCGCGCCCATTTCCGCAAGGCGCGGCAGAAAGCGGGCCATCAGGATCGCATCGCCAAAACCCTGTTCGGGCAGGACCAGGATACGCTTGCCCGCCACCGGCTCGCCCGTCCAACGCGGCCAGGGCACATTGTCCGGCAGTCGCACTTCGTCACCGGCATAACGGTTCTCGAAATCCGTGAAGCCGCCCGCGTAATCGCCTAGCATCAGTTTGGCGAGGGCCCGCTGCAGCAGGCACTCGCCATCCGCCCAACCGCTCTCCGCCGCCGCAGTCACCCGGTCGATCACCTCCTCCTGCCGCCCGAGGCCGCGCAGGCTCGCGCACAGATCGCGGAGCCGCTCGGGGTGCTCCGGCTGCGCATCGCACAGCGTCTCGCGGATCCCGGCCGCTTCGGTGAAATGACCGTCGTCGGCGAGGGCATTGGCGAGGTTGTTTAGGATCGAGGGATCGCTCGGTCGCAACTCCAACGCGCGGCGATGCGCAGCAATCGCAACCTCGTAGCGCCCGGTTTTGCGCAGGAGTGAGCCGTAGTTCGTCCAGGCCTGCGCGTGCTCCGGCCGGCGTGCCAAATAGGTGCGGTAAAGCGGTTCCGCCTCTTCGAGCTTGCCCGCCCGGTGCAGCGAGACGGTGCGCTCGAAGATCTGCCCGAGGCTCTGCGCGTGTTGTCCGACAGGTGACGCCATGGTAACTCACATTGTCCGCCCGGGCGGTCGCGGCCACCCGCTGCGCCCGGGCGTTATTCATGCCGCACTCTGGGTGGAACGCCAGCCAAAAATCTCCTGGCGGGGATTTCAGGGCGGTAACCGCCCACGAGACATGCCGGATCGCGCCGCCCGTCCTGGGCGCGCAAATCGGGGGAACTGCGATGGCAGAACCTTTGCCCGATCAGGGGCCGAACGACCTGCGCGAGGACGACTACGCCCTCGATCCCGGATTGGTTTCCGCGGTCGTGGAGGCAGTCGACGCCGGCGAACGAGGCGCCGTTCTCGATCTGATCGACGGCCTGCACGTCGCCGACATTGCAGACCTGACCGAGCAGATCGGGAGCAATCCGCGCCGGAGCTTTGTCGAGTTGGTTTGGGGCGAGCTAGATCAGTCGGTCCTTGTAGAGCTGGAAACAGGGGTCCGCGACGAGGTGCTGGGGCTTCTCGAACCCGCCCAGGTGGCAGAGGCCGCCAAAGATCTCGACACCGACGACGTGGTCTACCTGATCGAGGCGTTGGACGAGGACGTGCAGCGCTCGGTTCTGGAAGCGCTCGACCCGCCTGAACGGGTGGCCGTCTCGAAGTCGCTGAGCTATCCCGACTACTCCGCCGGGCGATTGATGGAGACGGATTTCGTCAAAGCGCCGCCCTTCTGGACGGTGGGGCAGATGATTGATTGGCTGCGGGCGGAGGACGAGCTGCCTGACAGCTTCTACGACATCATCATCGTTGATCCCGCGGCAAAGCCCATTGGGATGCTGGGCCTCGGCGTGCTGCTGGCCAACCGCCGGCCGGTGACCCTCGGCTCGATCATGTGGACCGACCACAAGCCCCTGCATGTCGAGGACCCGCAGGAAAACGTCGCCTATGCCTTCAAGCAATACCATCTGGTCTCCGCCCCCGTGGTCGATGATGATGGTCGGGTGGTCGGCGTCATCACCATCGACGATGCAGTCGAGGCGCTCGACGAGGAAGCGGAGGAGGATCTCAAACGCCTTGGTGGTGTCGGCGACGAGGAGATTTCCGACCGGGTCTGGGCGATTACGAAGCGACGGTTCCCCTGGCTTGCGGTCAACCTGGTCACCGCGATCCTGGCCTCGCTGGTCATCGGGCTTTTCGAGGGCGTGATCGCCGAGCTTGTCGCCTTGGCGATCCTGATGCCCATTGTCGCCTCGATGGGCGGGAATGCCGGGACGCAGACGTTGACCGTCGCGGTGCGCGGCCTGGCGACCCGCGACCTGACGCCGACTAATGCTCTTCGGGTTGTCTCGCGAGAGGCGTTGGTCGGCCTCGCCAACGGGCTGGCCTTTGCGATCCTGATGGGCGCTATCGCCTGGCTATGGTTCGGCAGCCCGGTCCTCGGCGCCGTGATCGCGGCGGCCATGGTGGTCAATCTGGTTGTCGCAGGTCTCGCGGGCATCCTGATCCCGCTCTGGCTAGAGCGGGCCGGCGCCGACCCCGCGCTCGCCTCCGGTGCCTTCGTGACCACCGTGACAGATGTGGTGGGCTTCTTCGCCTTCCTCGGTTTGGCAGCACTTGTCCTGCTCTAGAGCGCTTTCCGACCCGATTGCATCGGTTCTTGCGCTTTAAGGTATCGTTTGGGCGCATTTTCACGACGCCAATCTGACTCAGATTGGCTGGAAAATGCTCTAGCGCAAAATCCGATACTTCCGGGCCAGCTGGAAATGCTCTCGGACCCAGCAAAAGGCCCAACGGCGGGTCTGTGGGTTGGGCGCCGCCTTGCCGATCCTTGGTGAATACCGCCGCCTGCTTCGACCGCGTGTGGAGGCTAGGCCGAATGACATTCTTTATCTTCCGCGGAATACCCAGCGCGCATGGGCGTGATGTCGGAGCTGTTTCATGATGTCGTCCTGGGCAACTCGGTCTTTTCCGCCATTGCGGTCGACGCGATGGGCGGTCGGGTCCCCGCAAGCTTGGTGAAGACCTTCCGCCCAAAGTTCGCCGGCGTAGTTCTGGCGCGGCAGGACAGTGGTATCGAGACCGCATTGGATCTCCGTGGCAAACGTGTCGCGACGCTGTTCTAATGGGCGGCAGTCGTAGCGATCGTCCAGGCGGCTCACATTGCCGCCGCAGGACTGGCCGTGCCTTTGGATTTCGGCTCGCGCCAGATCGGCCAGAACCAGGCGTACTCGTGGAGATAGACTGTCAGACGACGCTGGTGCGGCCTTCGTCCGCACCGGGGTTCTTGAAAGCCTTATCGCCGCGGGAACTGCCTCTGCAGACGAACTTCGCGTGATCGACAACCGGCAGACCGAGGGTTTTCCACTGCGCCAAACGACCGAATTCTACCCAGCATGGCTTGCAGTCGCCTAGCCGAACCTCGCAGCAGACCGTGCCACGAGGTTTCGCGTCGCCTGCTGGCGTCGAAAGCGCGGTTGCTGCGATGCGCCTTCTCCTGATCCCACCCTTCGATGAATGAGCGCCCGTCGAGGCTTGCTCGCAGGCGGCAGGGCAGAGGCTGGTTCCCTTGATTTTCAGTAAGCGATGGGTTTCAGGTGATCCCGCAAAGCAGCGGAGCGCGCATGATCCCTCTCCCGAAATCGATAGACGAGACCGAGGCTCTACTCAGCGACACCGGCTATGTCGTGGGGCGTGCGCTGGCCGTTGTGGTTTTTCTCAGTCTGAAGCTGGGTCGGCCGCTGTTCCTCGAAGGTGAGGCCGGTGTCGGCAAGACCGAGATCGCCAAGGCCCTCGCCCAGGCGCTCCGTCGGCGTTTGATCAGGCTGCAGTGTTATGAGGGCCTGGACGCCGCAACCGCTGTCTACGAGTGGAATTATCCGGCGCAGATGATGGAGATCCGGCTGGCTGAAGCGTCGGGCGACCGGGATCGGGAAACGCTGACAAGCAGCCTCTTCTCCGAGCGCTTTTTGACCCGCCGCCCGCTCTTGGAAGCGATGAGCCCGCAGGAGGGCGGCGCCCCCGTGCTGCTGATCGACGAGCTCGACCGCACCGACGAGCCGTTCGAGGCGTTTCTGCTGGAGGCGCTGTCGGACTTTCAGGTCACGATCCCGGAGCTCGGCACCGTCAAGGCACCGGAGGTACCCATCGCGGTCCTAACCTCCAACCGCACGCGCGAGGTGCATGACGCGCTGAAGCGCCGCTGTCTCTACCATTGGGTGGACTACCCCTCGGCCGAACGCGAGATCACGATCCTCGAGACCAGGGCGCCCGAGGTCACCCGCAGGCTGTCCGAAGAGGTCGTGGCCTTTGTCCAGCGCCTCCGGACCGAGGATTTGTTTAAGAAGCCCGGCGTTGCCGAGACCATCGACTGGGCGAAATGCCTGGTGGCGCTGGATGCTCTGACCCTGGACCCGCAGACGGTCTCGGACACGCTCGGCGCGCTCCTGAAGTACCAGGACGACATCGCCCGCTTCCAGGGGTCGGAGGCCCGCCGCATCGTCGATGAGGTCAAGCGCTCTGCCGCTGGCGCGGCCTGATGGAGCTCTTCCGTCCGACGGGGCGTCGCGAGATGGAGTTGGTCGCGGAAACCGGCTGGCGGGCCTGGCCGCCGCGCCTGCCGGACCAACCGATTTTCTACCCAGTCTTGACCTTCGACTACGCGGAGAAGATTGCCAGAGACTGGAACTCGAAGGGCGCTCCGCCCGAGAACGAGGGGTTCGTCCTGCGCTTCCGGATTGCAGAGGATCTCGCCCAGTACCCGGTGCAAGAGGCGGGGGGCGCGGCACATCGCGAGTTGTGGGTCCCGGCAGAGGAACTCGATGCCTTCAACGACGGAATCGTCGGTTTGATCGAGTGCGTGGCTGCCTACCGTGATGGCGCGCGTTTGGATCTTGGAGCATCCGATGGCGACACCTGACATCGCGATCCCCGAAGACGGTCGCCTCGCGCGCAACATCGTGCATTTCGCCCGGTCGCTGCGGGCGGCGGGGCTGCCTGTCGGACCGGGGCGCGTGCTGGAGGCGGTGGCGGCCGTCGCGGCCTCCGGTTTTGTCGACCGGCGCGATTTCTACCACACGCTCGCCGCCTGTTTCCTCAGCCGACCGGAGCAGCGAACAGTCTTCGACCAGTGCTTTCACCTCTTTTGGCGTGACCCGCAGCTTCTGGAAAAGGCGCTGGGACTGCTGTTGCCGGAGATGAAGGTGGTTGCCGAGGAGGAGCGGCGCCAGGCCGCCGCCACCCGCGCTGCGGAGGCTCTGGTCCAAGGGGCGGAGCGGCCACCTCCGCCGGCTGCCGAGGAGCGCCCGGAAATCGAGCTTGATGCTCGCTTGACAATGTCGGAGGAGGAGCGCCTCGCCGCCCGGGACTTCGAGCAGATGACAACAGCCGAAATCGCTCTGGCGAAACGGGCGATCGCAAAGCTTACGCTGCCGATCAAGCCGGTGTCGTCGCGACGAACCCGGACCGCTGCGGATGGCCGGCTGCCAGATTGGCGGGCCACCATGCGCCAGGCGATGCGACGGGGCGGCGAAGTCGGACGGTTCGAACGTCGCGCCCGACGCATCCGCTGGCCGGCGCTGGTGGCGCTCTGTGACATCTCGGGTTCCATGGCGGGCTATAGCCGGATGCT
The DNA here is from genome assembly GCA_039513195.1 of Pseudomonadota bacterium. GTDB lineage: Bacteria > Pseudomonadota > Alphaproteobacteria > Rhodobacterales > Rhodobacteraceae > Thermohalobaculum. Next base: position 15,468 of record JBCCRM010000025.1, read on the forward strand.
GCTGCACTTCCTGCACGCCGCCGCAAACACAAAAGGGGCTGGCTGGTCGAAGATCCACGCCTTTACCTTCGGCACGCAACTGACCAACATCACCCGCCATTTGGCCGAGCGCGATGTCGATGAGGCGCTGGCGCGTTGTGGGCAGGAGGCCTTGGATTGGGAGGGGGGGACCCGTATCGGCGCTTGCCTGGACACATTCAACCGGGATTGGTCGCGGCGGGTTCTCGGGCAGGGTGGTGTGGTACTCCTGATCTCTGACGGATTGGAGCGGGACGATCCGGGCCGGTTGTCGGCCATCGCAGAACGGCTCGCGCTGTCCTGCCGGCGGTTGATCTGGCTGAACCCGCTGCTGCGCTGGGATGGGTTCGCCGCAAAGGCGGGTGGGGTGCGGGCGCTGCTGCCGCATGTGGACAGTTTCCGTGCGGCCCACAACATCGAAAGCCTGGCCGGTCTGGCTGATGCGCTCAGCCGACCCGAGGATCAGGGTGAGAAGGCCAGGATGCTGGCGGGGCTGCGCTGACGCGGGGGGCCCGCGGTGCCGGCGGGCGGTTGCGCCGCGTCGACCGCCCGGCATGTGGCGCAATTGGCACGCGCGGCGGTCTGCGGACTCAGATGCATATGGAACGGCCGCGGGTGCCCTGCGGCATTGCCACAAGCAGGAGTGTCGAAACGCGCCGCGGGCATTCGCTTCCGAACCTGCGCGCCGCCAGACGCGGCGCCCGGGACGCGCCGCAGGCCGTGCGGCGCGGCCTTCCTGCGTCGCCCCGTGCCGAAACGGAGGATCTGCTGTCGGGTGCCTGTCGTCAGACCGACATCATCGACCTCACCGAAGCGGGGTCCAACGCCTCGCGCCGCCCGGCGACCGCCACCGCTCCGCGGTCGAGTACGCAGAGGCTATCGGCCAGGGACCAGGCGAAATCGAAGAACTGTTCTACCAGCAGGATCGCGATGTCGCCCCGCTCGCGGAGCATGCGGATTGCCGCCTCGATGTCCTTGATGATCGAGGGCTGGATCCCCTCGGTCGGCTCGTCGAGCAGCAACAGCCGAGGCCGCGTGACCAGCGCCCGCCCAATCGCCAACTGCTGCTGCTGTCCGCCGGAGAGGTCGCCGCCCCGCCGGCGCATCATGGTCTTGAGCACTGGGAACAGTTCGAACACCTCCTCGGGGACCATGCGCTCACCCCTAGGTAGGGGAGCGAAGCCTGTCTCCAGGTTCTCCCTGACAGTTAGCAACGGAAAGATTTCGCGCCCTTGGGGCACCAGGGCGATGCCACGGCGGGCACGGTCCGACGGACGCAACGCTGCGACATCGGAGCCTTCCCAATCGATGGCCCCGGCGCTGATCCGCTGATGCCCCATGATCGCCCGCATCAGCGAGGTCTTGCCGACGCCATTCCGACCTAACACGCAGGTCACTTCGCCGGGTCTAGCCGCGAGCGAGACCCGCCGCAGCGCTTGCGCAGCGCCGTAGTGCAGATCGATATCGCGGATATGCAGCATCGCTCAGCGCCCCAGATAGATCTCGATCACGCGCTCATCGGCGCTCACCTGATCGAACGGACCTTCGGCGAGCACAGCGCCCTCATGGAGTACGGTCACCTTCACCCCAAGATCGCGGATGAAGTCCATATCATGCTCGACGACCATCACCGTGTGATCGCCCGCGATCCGCTTGAGCAGATCGGCGGTCTGCGCCGTCTCTGCATCGGTCATGCCTGCGGCCGGCTCATCGACCAGCAGCACCTTCGGATCCTGTGCCAGGAGCATCCCGATCTCGAGCCACTGCTTCTGACCATGGCTGAGATCGGCGGCCAAGTCGTCGCGCCGGTCTTGCAAGCGGATCACCTCCAGGATCTCGTCGATCCGTGCGGTTTCCACGACTGTGCGTTTGGCAAAGAGGGTCCAGAACACGTCGCGCGGCCCGGCCAACGAGAGCAGGAGATTGTCGGCCACGGTATGGGTCTCGAACACCGTCGGCTTCTGAAACTTCCGCCCGATGCCGAGCCGTGCGATATTGGCCTCGTCATGGCGGGTCAGATCCACGGTCTCGTCGAAGATCACATCGCCGCTGTCGGGCCGGGTCTTACCGGTGATGATGTCCATCATGGTTGTTTTGCCAGCCCCATTCGGACCGATGATCGCCCGCATCTCCCCCTTCGACAGGGTCATTGACAGACTATTTATCGCCTTGAACCCATCGAAGGCGACCGACACCGCATCGAGATAGAGCATCGAGTTCTTCGCAATCGCGTGCATCGCTTACTCCGCCGCCTGCGGCCCGCGTTCGGACTGGCGTCGGGAGCTCAGGCGCAAGCGGCGCCCAAGATCGCCGAGCCCGCCCAGCACCCCGCGTGGCAGGAACAGTGTCACCAGCACGAAGAGCGCGCCGAGGACGAAGATCCAGATTTCCGGGAACCAGCCGGTGAAGAGGGTCTTTGCGCCGTTAACCAGCACTGCACCAACCACTGCGCCGGTCAGGAAACCCCGCCCGCCGACTGCAACCCAGATCACGATCTCGATCGAGTTGGCCGGGCTGAACTCGCCCGGGTTGATGATGCCGACCTGCGGCACGTAAAGCGCCCCGGCGATGCCGGCCAACATTGCCGAAAGGGTAAAAACGAAGAGCTTGTAGCCCTCGACCCGATAGCCGAGAAACCGCGCGCGCGCTTCCGCATCCCGGACGCTGACCAGCACCTTTCCGAGGCGCGAGACCGTGACCCAGCGACAGAGCAAATAGCCGAGCGCCAGTGCCGCGGCCGAGGCAATAAAGAGCCCGGCACGGGTCTCGTCCGCTCTCAGGTCGAAGCCCAGCAAATCCTTAAAGTCCGTCAGCCCGTTGTTGCCACCGAAGCCCATATCGTTCCGAAAGAAGGCGAGCATCAGTGCATAGGTCATCGCCTGCGTAATGATCGACAGATATACCCCCGTCACCCGCGACCGGAAGGCGAGCCAGCCGAATACGAAGGCCAACAAGCCCGGGACCGCCACCACCATCAGGCAGGCAAACCAGAACATGTCGAAGCCGTACCAGAACCACGGCAACTCCTGCCAATTCAGGAACACCATGAAATCTGGCAGCACTGGGTCGCCATAGACCCCGCGCGGCCCGATCTCGCGCATGAGATGCATGCCCATGGCATATCCGCCAAGGGCGAAAAACGCGCCGTGGCCCAGGGACAGAATTCCACAATATCCCCAAATCAGATCGACCGAGAGGGCGAGCAGGGCATAGCAGAGATATTTGCCGAAGAGCGCGACGGCGAAGGATGGTAGATAGGCGCCGGACCCTGGCTCGAAGGCGAGGTTCATCACCGGCACCGCCACCGTGATCAAAAACAGCACCGCGAGGAACAGTACGGTCCGCCGGTCGAAGACCTGCGTCAGCATCCGGCGGCCTCGTTCATCGCAGCCGTCATCCGGTGACCTGCTCCATCCATTCTCGGAGATTGTAGTAGGTGGTCACCCGCGTGATCAGCCTGTCAGAGAGCGCGAAGAACGTTCCGGCCGGTAGGGTGTAGGTTTGACCCGTCGCCTCCGGCAGTCCCTCATCCGTCGCCCGATAGGTGCCGTTGACGGTGAACTCCGCCGCGGCTCTCGTGCCTGTCGGTTCGATCATGACGGTGATGTCGGTCAGACGCTCGACATAACAGCGATCCATATGCTTGCAGAACGCCGCGAAGGCCTGTTTGCCATGGCGCGGTGCGCCCTGGTTGACGTCGTGGCGTACATCGTCGGACAGGCAGGCCAGCATCCCGGGCACGTCGTCGGCATTGAAGGCCGCGTAGTAGCGGCGGATCAGCGTCTCGGTATCGGTCATCGCAGGGCCCCCGCTCTCGGATGCCTCCGCATAGGCTGGCGCCATGCCCAGCGGCAAGGGGGCAGGGGCTGCTGCGGTCATCTCAGCTCTCCACCGCCCGGCCTTTCAGCGCGAAGAGACCGCGCGGCCGGCGCTGGATGAAGAGGATGATGAAGACCAACACCAAGACTTTGCCGAGCACGGCGCCGGCATAGGGCTCCAGGAATTTGTTGATGATGCCCAGGCTAAACGCGCCGGCCAGTGCACCCCAAAGATTGCCGACCCCGCCAAAGACCACCACCATGAAGCTATCGACGATGTAACTCTGTCCCAGATTGGGGGAAACATTGTCGATCTGGCTTAGCGCCACGCCGGCGAGCCCCGCCACGCCAGCGCCCAGCCCGAAGGTCAGCGCATCGACCCAGCTCGAGCGGATGCCCATTGTCTCTGCCATCCGGCGGTTCTGGGTCACCGCGCGCATCTGCAACCCGGCGGGCGTGCGGTTCAGGATCAGCATCAGCGCCGCAAAGACAGCCAGCGCAAAGAGCAGGATCCAAAGCCGGTTGTAGGTGATGGTGAGCTGACCCAGTTCGAACGCGCCGGACATCCAGTCCGGGTTGCCGACCTCTTTGTTGGTAGGGCCGAAGATCGTCCGCACCGTCTGCTGCAGGATCAGGCTGATCCCCCAGGTGGCCAGCAGTGTCTCTAGCGCACGACCGTAGAGGTATCGGCAAACGCCTCGCTCGATCAGCACGCCGATCCCGCCAGAGACGAGGAAGGCCAGCGGCAGCGCGATGGCCAGGGAAAAGCCGAACAGCTCCGGCGCCGTGTTGCGGATCACCTCCTGCACCGCGAAGGTCGTGTAGGCACCCAGCATCACCAGCTCGCCATGGGCCATGTTGATGACCCCCATAACGCCGAACGAGATTGCGAGACCGATGGCCGCGAGCATCAAGACCGACCCGAGCGAGAGCCCCTGCCAGATGCTCTGTCCGATCCCCCAGAGCGCGCGGATCCTTTCGACCTGCTCCAACGCTTCGGACGCCGCGGCGGCGATCTCCGGCACGTCGCTGCGGCTGGCAGCCGTGATGATCGATAGCGCCTCGGCATCGCCACGCTGCGCCAAATGCTCGATGGCCGCGACTTTCTGGGCGGGATCGCGGCCCGAATTCATGACTGCTGCCGCCCGGGCATCCAGGAAGGCCGACCGAACCTCCGCGTCCTGTTCCTCTTCCAGCGCGGCGTCCAGCGCCTCGATCTGCTCTGGATCGCCGGTCTTCAGGATCGAGGCCGCTGCCTCCATTCGCCGGGACCGGTCGGGGCTCCGCAATGTCATCGTGCCGAGTGCAGCGGCTATGGTTCGGCGCAGGCTATTGTTGACCCTGACTTTTCTGCCGTCGCGCCTGCCGATCTCCCCAATTTCGTCGCCGGTCAGCGCGTCATAGGCGACCCGTTTGCGGCCCTGCGTCTCCACGCGAACAACGCGCCCATCGGATTTCAGCGCCTGCAGATCCCCCGACGCGAGCGCCTCCAACACCGCCACTGCGCGCGGATCGCCGGTCGCCGCGATTTCCGATACCACCTCGGCGCGCTGCTTAAACTTCCCTTCCGGCAGCTTTGCGACAAGCTCCTCCAGCGATGCCGCTTGGGCGGGCACCGAGAGCAGTAAGCAAAGAACCGTCAGAAGACGCAGAAGCATCGGTCAATCCGGGGGCAAATATCGCAAAAGGGCATACCCTCCCCCGCCCTGGGGGAGGGTCAGGCTGGGGGTCGTCAAGCTCAGTAGCCCTTGCCACCGCACTGATTGGTGTCGGTGTTATAGTTACCGCAGCTCAGCGGCGCCCGCCAATCAGAGATCAAGGGCTTCGAGTCCGGCAGGAAATCTGACCAAGCATCGCCAACCACCAGGCCGGAGGTCTCCCAAACCGTTTCGAACTGTCCGTCCTCCTGGATCTCGCCGACCAGTACCGGTTTGGTGATGTGGTGGTTGGGCATCATCGCGGAATAGCCGCCGGTCAAGTTGGGAACGGAAACACCAACGATGGCGTCGATGACCGCATCGGGATCGGTCGTCCCGGCCTTCTCGACCGCCTTCACCCACATGTTGAAGCCGATGAAATGTGCCTCCATCGGGTCGTTGGTCACACGCTCCTCATCGCCAATAAACTCGTGCCACGCCTCGATGAACTCATCATTGATGTCCGCTTCTGCCGACATGAAGTAATTCCAGGCGGCCAGGTGCCCGACCAGCGGCTCGGTGTCGAGGCCGGCTAGTTCTTCTTCACCCACCGAGAAGGCGACGACTGGGATGTCTTCGGCCTTAATGCCTTGGTTTGCGAGCTCCTTGTAGAAGGGCACATTGGCATCGCCGTTGATCGTCGAGACCACGGCTGTCTTCTTGCCTGCAGACCCAAACTCCTTGATGCTGGAGACGATGGTCTGCCAATCGGAATGACCGAAGGGCGTGTAGTTAATCATGATGTCTTCCTCGGCCACGCCGAGCGACTTCAGGTACGCCTCGAGAATTTTGTTGGTCGTGCGCGGGTAGACATAGTCGGTGCCCGCCAGCACCCAGCGCTCCACCTCTTCCTCGTTCAACAGATAATCGACCGCCGGAATCGCCTGTTGGTTCGGCGCGGCCCCCGTGTAAAAGACGTTTCTTTGGCTTTCTTCACCCTCGTACTGCACAGGATAGAAGAGGAGCGAGTTCAACTCGTCGAACACCGGCAGCACCGACTTCCGGCTCACCGACGTCCAGGCACCGAATACGGCAGCGACACCGTTAACTTCAATCAACTCCCGGGCTTTCTCGGCGAAAAGCGGCCAGTCGGAGGCCGGATCGACCACCACTGGCTCAAGTGTCTTGCCGAGCAATCCGCCTTTTTCGTTCTGCTGTTCGATCAGCATCAGCATCACGTCTTTCAGCGTCGTTTCAGAAATCGCCATTGTGCCAGAGAGCGAATGAAGGACGCCGACCTTGATGGTCTCGTCCTCGGCCCGCGCGGCACCCGCGGTGAGTATTCCGGCGACGGCGAGACCCAGCAGCGCTTTATCGAATATTTTCATAATTTCTCCTCTTCCGGCCGCCAGCGCCCACGCTGCGCGCTCGGGCTTAGCCTCGGCTGCCGGTTGCGTCCCCTACGGTTATCTCCGCGCGGCCGGAGCTTGTCCGGTCACGCCCGCGCGATGGCGGATGAACCTCGTTGCTCATTGCGCGCCACTGCATCTTCAAAGAGAGGCTGTGATGCTTGAATGGCAAGCAAAAAGTTTACGCTTTGCGCAGTCGGCTGTCTTTGGCCACGTTCAGTGCAAATACGATATGAGATTGCATATTTCTTAGCCATTTCTGTCCTTGGAGCGCCTGGTCAGACGATGCCGGTTGTCGAATCCGCCGGGGCATGCAGTTTGTCAAAGAGAGAAGGCAAAGCCTCGGTGGGGACGGGTGTGACACGGATCGACCTCTCTATGGCGGATGTGGCAGCGAAGGCTCCCCTCGGCTGTCCGCATCCTCGCGCCCGGGGGGGCGTGCAACTCCAGGCGGCGCTGCGGGGCGGTCGGTCAGCGCTGACGCATCTCCGCCATGAGGGGTGTTGCCGGGCGCTTTTTCCGCGGCACCCAGGCGCAGCGCTGGAGGCGGTGGTCCTCAACACGGCGGGCGGTTTGACCGGTGGCGACGCGATCGGCCATCGGGTGCGGGCTGCCGCAGGCGCGACCATCACGTTAGCCACCCAAACCGCCGAGCGCGCCTATCGCGCCCTGCCCGGGACTTTTGCCAAGGCCGATCTTCAACTCAACGCCGATCCGGGCGCGCGGATCGATTGGTTGGCGCAGGAGACGATCCTGTTCGACGGCGCCTCGCTGCGCCGGCGGATCGAAGCGGATCTAGCCGAGGATGCACGTCTTCTGTTAGTCGAACCGCTGGTGTTTGGCCGGGCGGCGATGGGGGAGCGGGTGGAGACAGTCTCGCTTACCGATCAATGGCGCATCCGTCGGGAAGGCGCCTTGATCTATGCCGACGCGCTGCGTCTGACCGGAGATGCGGAAGCTGCTCTGAACAGCACGGGCATCGCAGACGGTGCCCGCGCCATGGCGACCGTTCTGATGATCGCGCCAGATGCAGACAGGCTTTATGCTGGCGTGCTGCCGTTGTTACCGGAAACTGCGGGTGCCAGCCTTATCCGGCCCGGGGTCCTGTTGTTGCGGCTGCTCGCTACCGATGGCTACATACTCCGGCGCGCGCTTTTGCCCTTGATTACGGCGCTCCGCGGCGCCCCGATGCCGAAGGTTTGGAACATCTGAAATGCAACTGTCCCCCCGCGAGAAAGACAAACTTCTGATCTCGGTCGCCGCACAGGTGGCGCGGGGCCGCTTAGCCCGCGGCGTAAAGCTGAATTACCCAGAGGCAGTGGCACTGATCAGCGATTTCGTGGTCGAAGGCGCGCGTGACGGCCGCTCGGTCGCCGATCTGATGGAGGCCGGCGGCGAGGTCGTGACGGCCGATCAGTGCATGGAGGGTATCCCGGATCTGATCCACGAGGTGCAGGTTGAGGCTACCTTTCCCGATGGCACGAAATTGGTCACCGTGCACAATCCGATCCGATGAGGACACTGCAATGCGCTTCTTCCTGAAGACCCAAACATTCCACCGCGCACTGTTTCAGGCCAGGCCGCTCCTCGTGTCCGGAGGCAGCTCATGATTCCGGGTGAGGTCATTTGTGCGGAGGGAGAGATCCTATTGAACGAGGGGCGCGAGCCGATCACGCTGATGGTCGCCAACACCGGCGACCGGCCGGTACAGGTGGGCAGCCACTACCATTTCGCCGAAGCCAATAGCGGCCTCGATTTCGACCGGGCGGCGGCCCGCGGCATGCGTCTCGATATCCCTGCCGGCACGGCAGTGCGTTTCGAACCAGGTCAGCGCCGAGAGGTGCAACTGATCCCGTTCGCGGGCCGGCGGCACGTCTTCGGGTTCAACCAACAGATCCAGGGCCCCCTCTGACGGGGTTCAAAAGCGGGGAGAAGCTCATGTGCGATTTCTGCGTCACCCAAGCCGTGAAGGAGCGTATGTTGTCTCGCCGCGACCTGTTCAAAGCGGCGCCTATGGCACTTGCGGCGGGGACTGCGACGGTGATGGCGGCACCGCCAAGCCTCGCGAGCGGGCATGCCCAGGTGGTCGACTTGACCCATCCCGTCTCGCCCGAGTTCCCGACATATTTTGGCACACCGGGGATCGAGATCGATCCCGAGTTCAACTTCGCCGACGATGGCTTCAACGTGAATATGTTGCGAGTGAGGGAGCATACGGGCACGCATATCGACGCCCCGCTGCACTTCTCGGCCGATGGCCAAGCGGTCGGCGAGATCCCGGTCGCCAACCTCGTTTGCCCGCTCTGCGTCGTCCATATTCACGAGAAGGCTGCCGATGATGCCGATGCGGTTGTGACGCCCGACGACCTTGCGGCCTGGATTGCGAAGAACGGCCCGATCCCGGACGGGGCCTGCGTTGCCTTCCACTCGGGGTGGGAGGAGCATATCGGCACGCCCAAATACCGCGGTGCCGATGATGCGGGGGTGCAGCATTATCCGGGCTTCCATCTGGAGGCGGCACAGATGCTGATGGAGGAAACCGGCGCCATTGGCCTTGCCGCTGACACGCTGTCGGTCGACATCGGTGCCTCGACCACTTTCGATACCCATTACGCCTGGCTGCCCACCAACCGCTGGGCGTTGGAGAATGTCGCGAACCTCGCCGAGGTTCCAGAGGCGGGCGCGACCCTGATCGTCGGGGCGCCCACCCATGCAGGCGGCTCCGGCGGTCCGGCGCGGATCCTGGCCCTTGTCTGAACTGCCCCGCGCAAACCGGCTGATAGGCCTGGCGATGTTGCCCCTGCTAGCTCTCGCCGGTTGCGCTGATGACGAGGAGGAGACCGAGTTGCCTCCAGCGCCCTCGGTCTTCGCCCCCCTCACGGATGGCCAGACGTTTCGCGAAACCGTTGTCGGCAAGGATCTGCTCTTCAACAGTGGTGTGATGGTGCTCAACGCCGATGGCAGCTTCGGGGGCAATTTCGATGGCGATGTCCCGACCGGGCAGTGGTTCTGGCAGGACGGTACCTTTTGCCGGGAACTCACCATCGGAACCCGGCGGTTCGAGCGGGAATGCCAGCGCATCCTGCTTAAGGACGACCGCGTGCAATTCGTCCGGGAGGACGGATCCCTTTCCTCCGTGGCCACGATCCAGTGAGCCGCAGCTTCTCCCCAGGCCCCGAAGGCCCCGCCTAAGGAACGCGCCATGCCCACTGCGATCCCCCGCCCCGCTTATGCCGCCATGTTTGGACCGACCACTGGCGACAAGGTGCGCCTCGCCGATACCGAGCTTTTCATCGAGGTAGAGAAGGATCTGACCACCTACGGCGAGGAGGTGAAGTTCGGGGGCGGCAAGGTGATCCGCGACGGGATGGGCCAGTCGCAGGCGACCCGCGCCGACGGAACCGTAGATACGGTGATCACCAATGCGCTGATCCTGGACCATACCGGCATCTACAAGGCCGATATCGGCATCCGCACCGGTCGCATTTCTGGCATCGGGAAGGCGGGTAACCCGGACACGCAGCCGGATGTGGACATCTTGATAGGCCCAGGGACCGAGGTGCTGGCGGGCGAGGGCAAGATTGTCACCGCCGGCGGGATCGACGCCCATATCCACTTGATCTGCCCGCAGCAGATCGAGGAGGCGTTGGCTTCTGGCGTGACCACAATGCTTGGCGGTGGGACGGGGCCTGCGCACGGCACGCTCGCCACGACTTGCACGCCCGGGCCATGGCATATCGACCGGATGTTGCAGGCGGCCGATGCCTTTCCGGTCAATCTCGGCTTTGCGGGAAAGGGCAATGCTTCCACTCCCGCGGCGCTCCATGAGCAGGTCGAGGCCGGTGCTATGGCGCTGAAGTTGCACGAGGATTGGGGGACGACCCCGGGCGCGATCGATTGCTGCATGACGGTCGCCGACCAGACCGATGTGCAGGTGATGATCCACACCGACACGCTGAACGAGAGCGGGTTTGTCGAGAACACGGTGAAGGCCTTCAAGGGCCGCACGGTCCATGCCTTCCACACCGAGGGAGCAGGGGGCGGCCACGCGCCGGATATCATCACCCTCTGCGCCCACCCCCGCGTGATCCCGTCGTCGACCAATCCGACGCGGCCCTTCACGGTAAACACTATCGACGAGCATCTCGACATGCTGATGGTCTGCCACCACCTCGATAAGTCGATCCCCGAGGATGTGGCCTTCGCCGAAAGCCGGATCCGGCGGGAGACGATTGCCGCCGAAGACATCCTCCATGACATGGGGGCGTTCTCGATCATCGCATCTGACAGCCAGGCGATGGGTCGGGTTGGCGAGGTGATTGTCCGCACCTGGCAGACCGCACATAAGATGAAGGTTCAGCGCGGCAGCTTGGCAGAGGAGGTCGGCAACAACGACAATTTCCGCGCCAAGCGGTATATCGCCAAATACACGATCAACCCGGCCATCGCCCACGGGATTGGGGCCTATGTCGGCTCGGTCGAGGTTGGCAAACGGGCCGATCTCTGTCTTTGGCATCCCGGCTTTTTCGGCGTGAAGCCGGAGGTTGTGATGGTCGGCGGCACGATCGCTGCCGCTCTTATGGGGGACCCGAACGCGTCGATCCCAACGCCACAGCCGGTGCACTATCGGCCCATGTTCGGCGCCTATGGTCGGTCGCTGGAGGCGTCTTCGGCGACCTTCATTTCCCAGGCCGCCCATGCGGGCAATGTTCGCCAACGCCTCGGTTTGGCGAAAGAGGCGCTGCCGGTAGTCGGCACCCGTACCCTCGGCAAAGCGGATATGCGGCTCAACAGCGCTCTGCCGGCGGTCGAGGTCGATCCGGAGACCTATGAGGTCCGCGCGGATGGAGAGCTGTTAACCTGCGAGCCTGCGACCGAATTACCGATGGCGCAGCGCTACTTCCTCTACTGACCAGGTCACCGTGTGGGTGTGACCCAGTGGCAGCCATGCGCCCTACGCATATCCGCTTGTCCAGTACTCTATTGTATGCATTTGCATACAGTCCTATATCTTCGGCCATGCTCCCCATGTCGAAGGAGAAGACCCATGGCAGACACCCGTGATTCAGCAACCGCCACGCGACCCAGCTGGTTCGGTCGTGCCTATGCGCAAGCGATGCGCGCGCAGGATGCTTCCTTGGAGATCCGTAGGCTCCTCGATCTCTCCGACGCAGCCCTGGCAGCGCGAGGTCTGAACCGGGCAGGCGTTGTGGCGCATGTCTGGCGGCGCTATCCTTCCGGATGACCGAACGGCCCATTTGATGCGGCGCACAACGCCAGGGCTTGACGCAGCCCGGCGGGAAAGGCTCAGTTGTGGTAACAGCGCCGGATCGGCGCCCGACCCTTGGAGCCTATGCACCTTCCGCAGCCGCCACTACAGATCGAACGACTGACCCTCCGCCCTTACCGGCTGGCGGATGCGGCAATGGTCCACGCTGCGCTCGACCTCGACACAGAGATGTGGCGCTGCGACCCCGGGCACCGGCGCCGCCTGGCGGAGTGGGAAGACGTCATCCGCCGGTTTCGACCGTGGCGCCGACAGTTTGGCTTTGGGCTCCGCGGCGCGTTCTGCCGCGAGCCCCGGAACCTGATTTGCCGAGGTGGTCTAAGCCCATATCACTACGAGCGCCGCGACGGCAGTCGAGCGGTCGGTTGTGAGGTGATGTTGAAGGTTGCGAGCGCGTACTGGCGCCAGGCAGACGCGGCGGAGATTGCTGGTCTTTGGGTTCGTTTTGCTTTCGAGAGGGTTCGCTTTCCCCGCATTGTCACCTGTCCAGATCGGCAGGTTCGGGCATTGATCGGCGTGCTTCCGAAGCTGGGTTTCGACTTCATCGACAATTGGCTGGGTTCGCGGACGCTGATCGGCATCGTCGAAAATGCTTGGCAGTCGGCCCGCTCGATGGAGCTTGTGGAATGATTGCCGCGCGCAGCCTGGCCGCGCCGGAGGCGCCCACCGACACCGTCACGCTCCCTTACGCCGAGCGGTACCGCCGCCGCGGGGTGCTGACCTCCGATGGGGGCGAGGCATTCCTGCTCGACCTCGCCGAGGCGAGCGAGTTGCCTGACGGCCAGGCCCTGGTGCTCGAGGATGGGCGCCATTTCCTCATCCGCGCCGCGGCGGAGCCCCTTGCGGAGGTGCAGGCGGCAAGCACGGCCCTGGCGCGCCTCGCTTGGCATATCGGCAACCGTCACACGCCCGCGCAGGTCGAAAGCAGCCGCCTGTTGATCCAGCGAGACCATGTGGTCGAGGCAATGCTGACCCGTCTCGGCGCGAGGGTAAGCCATGTGGATGCTCCCTTCCACCCAGAGGGCGGGGCCTATGGCCATGGGCGCACCCACGCGCATGCCCATGGTCACGATCCGCAGGCGGATCCGAACGCGCATATCCCGCACCGCCATGGCTGACGGGCCGGTCACTGCGCCCGCGCAGGGGGGGCTGCCAGCCGTCGTGGCGTGGCTGTCCCCGGCCTGCCCGGTGGGGGCGTTCAGCTTTTCCCACGGCTTGGAATGGGCGGTTGGGTCCGGGGCCGTGACCGATGCTGCGACTCTGCAAGCTTGGATCGCCGATCTCCTCGAACATGGGGCAGGGCGCGGTGACGCGATCCTTCTCGCCTATGCCCAAAGGAGCGCCGACGTGTCGGAGGTCGCAGCCCTCGCCCGGGCGCTTGCCCCTTCGGCCGAAAGAGCGCTGGAGACCGAGGAGATGGGTGCCTCGCTTGCCTCCGCCCTGCGCGAGGGCTGGGGGATCGCGGTCGATCCCGCGCCCTATCCTGTGGTGCTGGGGCAGGCCGCGGCGGTGGTTCAAGTTCCCGTGGCGTCGGTCCTACCGCTGTTTCTGCATGCGTTTGCGGGCAATCTGGTCTCGGCCGGCATCAGGCTGATCCCGATCGGGCAGACGGATGGCCAGAAGGTGCTGGCGGCCCTGATGCCGCTCTGCCACCGGATCGCGGCGGAGGCGGAGACGGCGCCTCTCGACGCCCTCGGCGGCTGTGCTTTTGCGGTGGACATCGCCTCCATGCGCCACGAAACGCAACAGGTTAGGCTGTTCCGCTCATGAGCTCTCCCAACGGCCCATTGCGGGTGGGGATCGGCGGGCCGGTGGGCGCCGGAAAGACGACGCTCACTGCCACGCTTTGCCGTGCGCTGGGGGAGCGCCACTCGATTGCCGCGATCACCAACGACATCTACACGCGCGAGGATGCCGAAGCTCTGATGCGCATGCAGGCCCTGCCTGCCGACCGGATCATGGGGGTGGAAACCGGCGGTTGCCCGCACACCGCGATCCGTGAGGACGCGTCGATCAACCTTGCCGCTGTCGCCGATTTGCGCAGTCGTCACAACGACTTGGAGGTTGTCCTGATTGAGTCGGGGGGTGACAATCTTTCCGCCACTTTCAGCCCGGAGCTGGCGGATCTCACCATCTACGTCATCGATGTCGCGGCCGGCGAAGACATTCCGCGGAAAGGCGGGCCGGCAATCACGCGATCAGATTTGCTGGTCATCAACAAGACCGATCTGGCGCCGTATGTCGGCGCCTCGCTGGATGTGATGGCGGCGGATGCGGCGCGAATGCGGGGTGCGCGGCCGGTGGTTTTCGCGGCCCTTCGCCACGGCGAGGGTGGGGGCGCTGTCGCCGATTTCATCGCTGCCCAGGGCGGCCTCTGATCCGACATCCTTGGGCGAGCCTCACCTAGGCAGTGCTATACACCCGCCATTGGCGTGGATGGGGCCTGTCACGGATTCGCCGACGGCCGCTGCGGATGAACCGCTTGAGAACCCAGTAAATATCTGTTTTCAAATTGTTTTTACGACACTGATGACGATGCATCCCTGGCCGGAAAGCGATTGGGCGAACGCATATCCCGTCGCCCCAAGCTCTGCCGAAAGCGGCTGATGCGCCGGATGCAGTGCGTTATACCTTTGGCGCCCTCACGCAGAGCGCTGCACGACCACTCCGCGCGCGGGCGAGATGATCGCCTTTAACGGAACCGTCTCGGAGAGCCAATCACCCTATGCCTGTGCCGAAAGGACACTTGCTGCCCATGCCCCGCTTTGATCGACTGCTGCTCACCGGTGCCGCTGGAAACCTGGGAACCGTTTTACGTGAGGGGCTTGCACCCCTTTGCTCAACGCTTGTCTTGACGGACCGGGCGCCGATTTCTGCCCCCGCCGCCCATGAGGAGGTGAAGCAGGCGGAACTCGGCGATTTCGACGCGGTGATGGAGGTCGTGGCCGGTTGCGACGCTGTTGTTCATTTCGGAGCAGCGCCAGTCGAGAAACCATGGGCAGAAGTTCTGAATTCATCGATTATCGGGGGCTATAACCTCTACGAAGCGGCGCGGAGGCACAACATCAAGCGCGTTGTGTATGCGAGCTCTATTCATGCGGTCGGCTATGTGCGACGTGAGGACGGGGCCGATACGCATACGGAACATATGCCGGACAGTCTCTATGGTCTCTCGAAGTGCTTTGTGGAAGATCTCGCGAAGCTCTAGTTCATGAAATTTGGGATCGAGTCAGTTATATTGAGGATCAACTCTTGTTTTCCGCAACCGGTAGATCGCCGCCATTTGGCGACCTGGCTGAGTTTCCGCGATTTGGTGCAGCTTGTGTCGCGGTCTTTGGTGGCAGAGCGGGTCGGCATCTCCATCATCTATGGGATTTCAAATAATCGCGAAGCGTTCTTTTCGAACGAGAAGGCGGTGCATCTCGGCTATCGACCCGAGGACAGCGCCGAAGCCTATCGCGAGAAGGTCGAGGCAGCCTGCCCGCCGGGCGACCCCTTCGATCCGGGGGTAGAGTTCGTCGGCGGGGTCTTCTGTTCTATGGGACACCCGGACGACCCGCCGAAATAGGCATGTGCCGCGTATGCACAAACTATGCACAAAGCATATGCATACGGTTTTTGTCGGGAATTGGGTTTCGACGGCTGACAGGTCGATCAATCTCTGCCACCCGGGCCGTGCCGGACCTGTCCAGAGGGGCGTGCACTGAGCGACCCGCAAGGCTCAGGCCCGAGCCTTCCATTTGATCGAGCAGCCCATGGAAGGCGTTTGGTCTGCCGGTCCATGCCCGGTTTCTGCCACCTGCTGCATGGCAAGGAACAGATCGCGGCGTAGGTCCGAGGGACCGGGTCGAGCGGTCGAGGCGTCGAGACGGCCGCGATACTGCAACCCGCCCGCGGCGTCGAAGCCGAAGAAGTCCGGCGTGCAGACGGCGTCGTAAGCGCGGGCGACCGCCTGGCTCTCGTCGCGCAGATACGGGAACGGGAAGCCCGCAGAGGCGGCCTGGGCTGTCATCCCCTCTATCCCGTCGCTGGGATGCGTGGTGGCGTCATTGGCGCAGATGCCGGCTACGCCGATGCCGAGAGCTTGGAGGTCCGCTGCGTCGCGGGTGAGTTTGTCCTGGATCGCCTGCACATAGGGACAGTGGTTACAGATGAACATGATCAGCGCGCCCTTCGGCCCGGCGATGTCGGCGAGGCTGTAGGTCTTGCCGTCGGTCGCGGGCAGGGTGAAGTCGGGCGCCTGCCAACCGAACTCGCAGATCGGTGATTGGGCCATCGGTCTCCTCCGTCTCAGGCGGCAGGGCGGGCTGCGGTCGCCGCCTCGCGAATTGCGCGGATATTGGTGTCGTAGATCTCCGGCCGCTCGACCGAGCCGCCGCGGAATACAGCCGAGCCCGCCACGAGGACATCTGCCCCGGCCTGTGACACCAGGGGCGCGGTTGCAGGGTCGATGCCGCCATCGACCTCGATATGAATTGGGCGCTCGCCGATCAGGGTGCGGAGCGCGCGGATCTTGTCGAGCATGCCGGGCAGGAATTCTTGGCCGCCAAAGCCGGGATTGATGGTCATCACTAGCACCAGGTCGATGTCGTCGAGGATATGCTCGATGGTCGCTATGGGGGTGGTCACGTTCAGCGCGACGCCGGCCTTGGCGCCGAGGCTGCGGATCGTTTGCAGCGAGCGGTGGAGATGGGGCCCGGCCTCCGCGTGCACGGTGATCATGTCGGCGCCCGCATCGGCAAACGCCGCAAGATAGGGATCCGCCGGGGCGATCATCAGATGGACATCCATGAAGGTGGTTACATGCGGGCGGATTGCCGCTGCAACGCCGGGGCCGATGGTGATGTTGGGCACGAAATGGCCGTCCATCGGGTCGACATGGATCCAGTCGGCGCCCGCCGCCTCCACCGCGCGGATCTCTGCCGCGAGATTGGCGAAGTCGGCGGAGAGGATCGACGGGGCGATCTTGATGCGGCGGTCGAAGCTCATGGCGCGTCCCTGATGGCCGTTGCGTGCTGTCTCCGTCGTCGGGCCGTTGAGGTCAAGGGGGCGTCGCGCTGGCCGCGCAGTCGCCATCTGTGTCCAGGATCAGCCCGGCACCTTGACTGGTCGGGGGATTGGTCCTGGGAGCGGGAGGCGTTTCCGGCCCGAGGATGGCGCCACAAGCACCGCCCGCTGAGTGGGGCGGGCGCTGCGCGCCGGGAACGAATTTCGACGTCGCGTGAGGCGGTCGCCTAGCGGGCCGGTTCCTCGATGGTCTTCGCCGGTCGCCGGAAGGGGTTGTCGTCCGGTATCTCGAAATCGAGTGGGAGCGCGCCCTTCGCATGAGCCTCGGCCAGATAGCGGAAGCCGCGCACGGTCATCCGCATCAGATGTTCGCCAGCCTTCAGCGGCGGGTACTTCGCCACCGTCGCAGGGGTGCGGAACTGCGGCAGCGGCTCGACCACCGCGTGGTAGTCGAGGCCGAAGAAAAGCGGAAAAGAATACCGCTCCCGCCCCGTGTTCACCACTCGGTGCTGGGTCGATTTGAACCGCCCACCGGACCAGGTCTCGAAGATGTCGCCGATATTGACGATGAAGGTGCCGGGGATCGGCGGCGCCTCGATCCAGTAATCCTCGGCGTTCATGACCTGCAGCCCCGGCCCGCCCTGCAGCAGGATGGTGAAGCATTCAAAGTCGGAATGGGCGTCGATGCCGACCCGATCTTTGTCCGCCGGCAGGTCGTTCGGGATGTAGCGGAGCATGCGCAGTTGCGATGTCGGGCAGGTGATATGGCGGCGGAGATCGGCGGGATCGACGCCGAGTTCGAAGGCCAGCGTGTCCATCATCCGAAGCCCGAGGGCGAAGACCGCATCGTAATAGCCGCTGACCGTGTCGCGCCAGCCCGGCAGGTCGGGCCAGACATTCGGCCCGGTCATCCGCCATTGCGCCAGGTGGTCCGGGTGATCGGCCGGCGCCTCGTAGGAGAGGTCGAAGGCATCGTTGAAATTGATGCGTTTCGGGAAGTCGGCGCCGTTCTCCTCGAACGGGACGAAGCCACGGTGATTGGTCGTGAAGCCGCACCAGTAGCGCATCTTTTCGGCGCGGGGTAGCTCGTGGAACTGCTTCGAGGCGGCGAAGACCGCGTCGATCAACGTCTGCGGCACGCCGTGATTGGTGATATAGAAAAACCCGGAACTGCGCGCCGCCTCACCCAAGGCCGCGGCCACGTGGCGGCGCCCGTCCTCCGTCCCGTCGGAGAGAGGGCCGAGATCGATCACCGGCAGCGCCGCATCGGCAATGGTTAGGGCGACCTGGTCGTCCGTACCGTCCCGCATTACCGCCGATTGCTCGCCTTGCATGGCCGTCCTCCTGTCGATTCGTCTGCCGGAGTGTCGCATGCCTGCGGAGAGCGGCGCCAGTTCTCACCAATTGTAGATAATTTGCTCATTATTCGCGGTGGGCTTGCACAAATTGCACGCAATTTTAAGGAGCTCGCGGCAATCGCGCCGGTTTGACAGGCGGCCAGTTATGGCACGCCACTTGCTTGTCAGCCGACAGAACAACTGCAAAGCGCCCTTCAAAATGGGCCGACAGAGACAGGAAGCTGAGGATCATATGACCAAGACCGTATCGCCCGGCCGCAAGGCTCTCTCGACTGTTTCGCGCCGCAGCCTGCTCGGCACCGGTGCTGCCCTGGCGGCGGGGGCCGCCTTGGGCGCGCCGGCGCTGGCCGGCAAACGGAGCATCAAGATCGGCTCTTACGGCGGCTATTTCGAGAACAGCTTCAAGGAGCATGTCTATCCGGAATTCGCTGCCGCCACCGGCATCGAGATCGAGAGTGTGACGCAGCCGAACTCCACCGACTGGCTGGTGACCATGCAGCAGGCGGCACAGTCCGGCACTGTGCCCGCGGACCTGTCACTCTATGGCCGGGACACGATGATCAAGGCGAGCCGCATCGGCGGGCTGATCGCGCCGGTGGATCTGAGCATGGTGCCGACGGCCTCGAACCTCGACGGGTATTTCCTGTTCGAGGATGGGACCGGTACCCTGGGCGTCGGAGCTATGTCTTGGTTCTCCTCGATGGTGGTGAACCCCAATGCGGTGGAGACGCCCGCGAGCTGGGCGGATTTCTGGGATTCGAGCAAGTTCGAGTCGTCGCTCGGTTTCTCGAAAAACTTCAATGCCAACTTCCTCGATATCGTCGCGGCGACCTTCTTCGACGGGTCCTCGACGCTCGACAGCAATGACGGGATCGTGGCCTGTGTCGAGAAGGTGAATGCGCTGAAGCCGAACGTCGCGCTGTGGTGGTCGGCTGAGAGCCAGATGGAACAGGCGATGAAGAACGAGGACGTGGTCGGCGGGATGTACTACCACGACGTCGCTTCGATCATGGCGTCGGAGGGCTTCCCCATCGCCTCTGTCTTCCCGAAAGAGGGCAACCCGCAGGGCTATGGCTCCTGGTGTCTGTCGACGATTTCGGAGAAGACGGCGGAGGCGATGGAGTTCATGACCTTCTCCTCCGAGGCGTCGACCCAGGCGCTGATGTCGCGCAAGATCGGCACCGCGCCGCTGGTCGATAGGTCGATCACCGATCTAACCGAGGAGGAGTTCGCCGGCGTCTCCGGTACTCCGGCGATCCGGCCGAATTACGAGGCGTATTTGGACAACGAGACCTTCATCAAAGACACCTGGGAGAAAATGCTGGCGACGTCCTGAGGCGGGCCTCATGGCGGATCTGCGCCTGAACGGTGTGGGCAAGACCTTTGCTGGCGGGGTGGTGGCGGTCGAGGAGGTGTCCCTCGACTTCCCCGCCGGCAAACTGACGGCGCTGCTCGGCCCGTCGGGCTGCGGCAAGACCACGCTGTTGCGCATGATCGCGGGGCTGGAGGCGCCGAGCCGGGGGCGGATCACGCTGGGCGCGGCGGATATCACCGAACGACCCGCCCATGCCCGCGGCTTCGGCATGGTATTCCAGTCTTTCGCGCTGTTCCCGCATCTGAGCGTGGCAGAGAACATCGCTTACTCGCTGGCAATCGCTGGGGTCGGGCGGCCGGAACGGCGCGCCAAGGCCGAGGCGCTTTTGGAGCTGGTGCAACTGCCCAGCATGGGAGATCGCCGTATTGGCGCCCTGTCCGGCGGGCAGCGGCAGCGGGTGGCGATTGCCCGCGCGCTGGCGCAGGAGCCGTCGGTCTTCCTCTTGGACGAGCCGATGTCGGCCCTGGACGCCAAGTTGCGGGAGGAGATGCAGGTGGAGCTTCGGCTTTTGCAGCAGAAGCTCGGCATCACCACGATCGTCGTCACCCATGACCAGCGGGAGGCGATGACCATGGCCGACCGTATCGTCGTGATGTCGGAGGGGCGGGTCGAGCAGGCCGGTCCGCCGACCGAGATCTATGCGCGCCCCGCGACCGAGTTCGTGGCGTCCTTTATCGGGAAGGCCAATTTCCTGAAAGGCACGGTGCGCGACGGGATGGTCGATCTGGGTTGCGCAGCGCTGGCCATCGAGCCGCCGGCGCCCTTTGTCGATGGCGCCGAGGTGACCATCGCCTGTCGGCCCGAGGCGACGCGCCTGGTGGCGGAGGCGGGGGCGAACCAGATCCCCGGCACGGTGACCTTTGTGCGGGATGTCGGCCCGACACGGGAGATTTTCGTGGACGCCGCCGGCACCCGCCTGACCTGCGTGATGGCGAGCACTGAGGAGAGCCGCATCACCGCCGGCGATGCGGTGCGGGTGGCCATGCCGCCCGACGCGATCCGCGCCTATCCCCGCATTCCGAGGCCGCTCGGGTGAGGGATCAGGCCGCCCCTGCCATCGAGGCGCCCGCAGCCCCGGCCCTGCCCAGGGTCGATGCCGGGCGGCTCTGGCGCGGGGCGCTCTGGGCCCTGATCGGGTTGGTCGGCGTGGTCCCCTTCATCCTGGTCATCGCCATCAGCTTTGGCGAGAAGATCGAGGGCGCTGCCTGGGTCTGGGGCTTCGACACCGCGAATTACAGCCGGTTCTTCGTGGGCATCGGCTGGCCGGACGAGATCTCGTTCCTGTTCAGCCAAAAGCTGTTCTTCTCTCTCTACTACGCTGCCATCGCCGCGGTGCTGGCGGTGATCCTGGCTTTCCCCTTCACCTATCTGATGACCCGGCAGAAACGGCGGACGCAGGCGGTTTGGCTGGTGTTCCTGCTTGCCTCTCTGTCACTGTCCGAGGTGTTCGTGGTGATGGGCTGGGATGTGCTGCTGTCGAACCGGTCCGGCCTGCCAATGGTGTTCCGCGAGACCGGTATCACCGCCTGGCTGAAGGAGGCGGGCTATTTCGACACGCTGCGGGAATGGGGGCTGGCCAATCCGCGGGATGTGAAGTTCAAGACCAGCGCCTTCGCGACCATTCTAACGCTGACCTATCTGGTTTGGCCCTATGCGGTGATCCTTCTCTATCCTGCGCTGAGCCGGCTGGACACTGCGATGTTGGAGGCGGCGCGCACCATGGGTGCCCGGCCGCTGGTGGTGGTCCGCACGGTGGTTTTGCCGGCGATGCGGATCCCGCTGATCGGGGCGACGCTGTTGCTGTTCGTGTTCCTCCTCGGCGCCTATGTGACCATCACGGTCTTTGCCGCCCCCGCGCAGCACACGCTGACCCTGTCGATCTATGACGCGATCCGGGGGCAGACGCTGAATGCGCCCTTTGGCGCGGCGCAGGCGGTGGTGCTGCTGGGGACTGCGGGGCTGCTGCTGGGGGCGAGTGCGCTGCTGGCCAGATGGGCGGAGCGGCGGGCATGAGCGTCGCCGGGCGCCTCTATATGGGCTGGTGTGCGCTGTTCCTTGCCATGCCGATCCTGGTGGTCTGCGGCGCGGCCCTGAATGGCGGACGGACCATGCTATTCCCGCCGAAGGACCCGACCCTGCAGCGCTTCGTCGAGTTTTTCGTGACCGAGGAGGTGTGGGTCCGCAGCCTGCAGAACTCGATCATCGTGGCGCTTGGCAGTGCGGCGCTGGCCACCCTGATCGCCTGGCCGATTGCCTATGACCTCTGGCGGCGGGACACGCGGGCGTCGCGGATGCTGGCGAGCCTCGCATCGATGCCCTTCGTCTTGCCGCCCATCGTCTTCGGCGTCGGGCTGGGGTTTCTCTGGGCCTTCGGCGGGGTGCTCGGCAGTCTATGGATCGGGGTGCTGAGCCATGCGGCGCTGTTCACCGCGCTGCCGATCGTCACCATCTCCATCGGGCTGCAATCGATCGACAGAGCGCATCTGGATGCTGCTGCCACGATGGGCGCGACCGAGGCTGTGACCTTTCGCACGGTGATCCTTCCCCAGACGATCCCCTACACGCTGTCGGGCTTCTTCTTCGCCCTGGTGCTGAGCTTTAACGAGTTCATCGTGATGTTCTTCGTTTCATCGTCGGCCTATGCGACGGTGACGCTGCAGATCTTCAACTCGCTGCGGAACGGGTTCACGCCGACCATGGCGGTGGGGGCGATCACCTTTATCCTGGTCTCGATCCTGGCCTTCGCCGCGATTGCCCGCTTTGGCGATCTGCCGCGGTTGATGGGCGCCGATCAGAGCCGAAACGACTGAAGCGGAGGGAAAGCATGGCGGAGCAGCCGATCCTGGTGGGGCGTCCGGCCCTTATCGTGGTGGACATCCAGAAGGGCGCGTTCCTGGAAGGCGATGGCGGTATCCCGCATATGCCTGGCTATCGCGAGGCGATGCTGCGGGCGCGCCGGCTGATCGATGCGGCCCGGGCCAATGGCGTGCCGGTCGTGTTCATTCAGGAAGTGCACCGCCCGGATGGTGTGGATTTCGGCCGGGAGCTGGACGGGTCGGAGACCGAGCATTGCGTCGAGGGGCGCCCCGGTACCCCCATCGCGGCGGAGGAGATGGATTTCAGGCCCGGCGACTACCACGTGCCGAAACGGCGTTACTCGGCCTTTTATGGTACCGATCTTGAAATCCTGCTGAAGGGGCTGAAGGCCGACACGCTGGTGCTTGTCGGCGGGCTCACGGATGTCTGCGTGCACTACACCTTCGCCGATGCGCATCAGGGCGATTACTACACCCGCTTGGTGACGGATTGCGTGGGCGGATCCTCGGTCGCGGCGCATGAGGCGTCCTTGCGCGCGATGGAGTATCTGCAGACCGGTGCCTGTCGGAGCGCCGATGAGATCATTGCCGCCTTTGCGGCGCATCGGGCGGAAGCTGCCTAAGGCAGATCGTGGTTGCTTCTGGCCGGGTTGAACCAGACCCGCCCTCGTCAGGAGCCGGTTGTGTGGATCTCGGGTCGGTAGCCATCTCTGAGGTGACGGGCGACAGGTCTTTGTCCGGTGCATCAGCACCGGATCGCACCCGCCCGCCCCACGGCGGGTACGACCTCGTCGCGACCCGCCCGGTCGAGCGCGATCCTGTGACCGTTATCGTAGCTCGAGCGCCGGACCTCCGATGCAGGGGTCGTCTCTCCGAGTTCCAGCGCCGCCGAGGTGTGGAGCGTTGGCGTGCGAAGTCGTCCCATTTCGACCGACAGCCGATGCGCCCCGGACCCTCCGTGCGGGCTGTCTCTCAGGCCGCGCCCCAGCGGGTAAGATACTCGGCGATGATGGCCTGCATCCGATCGGGCCCGAAACTGGGGTCGTGGCCGCCGTGGACAACGCGGACGGGCAGGGCGCGGAGGATCTTCAGCGTCTCAACATAGTCGGGCACGCTGCACCCCTCGCCCTGATAGATCAGCGGGCCGTCATAGATGGCATCCCCCGCAAAGAGCTCCCCCACCGCGGCGTCCCAAAGACCGATCTGCCCCGGCGAGTGGCCGGGCAGGTGCAGCACCTCGAACGCCCGGTCGCCCAGCTCCACACGGTCGCCATGGGAGAGGAGACCTGTGGCGGGAGCGCCCACCAGCCCATAATCAGCCGGGTCGTAGTCCGGCTCGGGCAGCGCCGAGATCATCACCGGGTCCAGCGGCGGGTAGCCGGCATCCAGGAACATCTGCCGTGCGGACTCTGACACCTCCTCCGCGAGCAGGGTGTTCATGCCGGAAGGTGCGGCCAGCTCCTCCGCCTCGACCGGGTGGACCAGCCGTTCCGCGAATTCATGGGCGCCGCCCATATGGTCTATATGAGTGTGGGTCAGCACGCAGGTCAGCGGCTTCGATGGGTCGCTGCGCAGCCCCTCGACAAAAGGCTTCAGCGGCGCAATTCCCATCCCGGCATCGATCACGATGTCCCGCTCCGCCCCCTCCACCAGGAACATGTTGGCCTGTAGCAGGAGGTGCACATGCGGCTCCCGGATCAGGGTCACGCTGGGGGAGAGGCGTTCGGCCTCGAACCACGGATCGGCGACGGGCATGGACATACAAAGCTCCTTTTGCCGGCAAGCCTAGCTGAACGGGCCGGTCTTGCCATCGCGCGATCGCCGAATCCACTGCCCGCCAGGCGAGCGGTTCGCGGCCACCTGCCCGCGATTTGTGCAGAAACCGGGCGGTGCCCCTGCCGCCCAGGCCATGAGGCAAGGGGCTTAGCCTTCGCCTGCTCTTTGGCACAGCGTTTGCTTAATCCCTTCTGCAGGGTGCCTAGGGTTCCGGCCGCAGTTTGCGGCGCATGGTCCGAGAGACACCACCCGCCGGGCAAATTCCCGGCCGGGCACACGGCGGGCCAAAATCCCGGGAGAGCACTGCGCCGGTCCGACCGCGCCCTCCTCCCGTCCAGCGCCGTCCGGCCATCGAGACAGGGCGGGGACAGGGAGCGTGGTCTTGACACGATTTGCACGGAACATCGCGGGCCTGATGGCCGTTCTGCTGACCGCGGCGCCGGTTGCGGCCCAGGCCGCCGAGAAGACGGAGTTCAAACTCGCCTGGTCGATCTATGTGGGCTGGATGCCTTGGGGCTATCTGGAAGACAGCGGCATCATGGACAAATGGGCCGAGAAGTACGGCATCGATGTCGAGATCGTGCAGATCAACGATTATGTCGAGTCGATTAACCAATATACCGCCGGGCAGTTCGACGGCGTTTCGGCGACCAATATGGACACGCTCTCGATCCCTTCGGGCGGTGGGGTAGACACCACCGCGCTGATCGTCGGCGACTTTTCCAACGGCAACGACGCGGTAATTGTAAAGGGCGATGGCGGGCTCGAAAGCTTGAAGGGCAAGCCGGTGAATCTGGTTGAGCTGTCGGTCTCGCATTATTTGCTGGCCCGCGCGCTCGACAGCGTCGGCCTGGCCGAGCGAGATTTGGCCGCCGTCGTGAACACCTCGGACGCCGATATGATCGCGGCCTTTGCCACCCAGGATGTCGAAGCGGTGGTCACCTGGAACCCGCTGGTGTCGACGATCCTTGAGGATCCGGGCAGCAGCAAGATCTTCGACAGCGCCGATATCCCCGGTGAGATCATCGACCTGATGGTGGTGAACACCGAGACGCTGGCCGCCAATCCGGATTTCGGCAAGGCGCTGGTCGGTGCCTGGTACGAGGTCATGGGCCTGATGGCTGCGGGCGACGAGGCCGCGCTGACCGCGATGGCCGAGGCCTCCGGGACCGATCTCGCGGGCTATAAGGCGCAGCTTGCCACCACCAAGATGTTCTACGAGCCGGCCGAGGCGGTCGCATTTACCGAAAGCGCCGAGCTGCCAGCGACGATGGTGAGTGTCGCGGAGTTCCTGTTCGACAAGGGCATCCTGGGCGAGGGCGCGCCGTCGGCCGATTTCGTGGGCGTGGCCTATCCCGACGGGTCGACCACCGGCGATCCGAACAATGTGAAGTTCCGCTTCGACACGACCTTTATGCAGATGGCGGCGGACGGCGCGTTGTAGGCGGCGCCCGGCGGGCCGGTGCGGCTGATCAATCGCAAACCTGGGCGCGTCTTCGGCGCGCTCCTGATGCTGCTGCCGTTTTTGGCGGTGCTGTTGGCCTATTCGCTAGGGTCGGAGGCGCGGCGGGCGGTGAACCCGGCCGACAAGCTGTTGCCGGCCCCGGCGGCGATCGTCGAGACCGCCGAACGTCTGGCGACGGAGCCCGACCGCCGCTCCGGCCGCGTGCTGCTTTGGGTCGACACCTGGGCGTCGCTGCGGCGGTTGGGGCAGGGGGTCGGGCTGGCTGCGGGCCTCGGTCTGGTCTTCGGGCTCGCCATCGGGCTGTTGCCGGTGGCCCGGGCGGCGTTGGCGAGCTTCGTCTCTGCCTTGTCGCTGGTGCCGCCGCTGGCGGTGCTGCCGATCTTGTTCATCGTCTTCGGCCTCGGCGAGCTTTCGAAGGTCGTGTTGATCGCCGTGGGGATCACGCCGTTCTTGATCCGCGATTTGGCGCAGCGCGTGATCGAAATCCCCGGCGAGCAGTTGGTGAAGGCGCAGACCCTGGGGGCGTCTTCGCTGGTTATCGCGCTGCGAGTGGCGCTGCCCCAAATCATGCCGCGGCTGCTGCAATCGGTTCGACTGGCGCTGGGCCCTGCCTGGCTGTTCTTGATCGCGGCGGAGGCGATCGCGTCCACTGACGGCCTCGGCTATCGGATCTTCCTGGTTCGCCGGTTCCTCGCGATGGATGTGATCCTGGTCTATGTCGCCTGGATCACGCTGCTCGCATTTCTGATCGACTGGGCGCTGAGGGCAGCGTCGCAGCGGCTCTATCCGTGGGCGGGGCCGGTGTCATGAGAGATGCCCGCTTGTCCATGTGTTTGTTTGCTGCTTGCTGCATGCACCGCTCTGCGGACCGAGCGCAGGCTGCGACCGCCCGGGTCGGCGCAGCCCGGCTGACGCAGGGCGAGAACGCGTGGACCCTCTCCTCCGGGGCATCAGTACCGGATCGCCCCCGCCCGCCCCACGGGGGGTGCGACTTTGTCGCCCCCACCCGGGCGGCTGCGATCCTCGGTGCTCGGAACCTCCGCCCGAACGGATGTCACCCGCGCGGGCGCTTTTCGGAGCTCGCGGCATGAGCTTCGTCAGCGTCGAGGGGCTGTTCCACTCCTATGGCAAGCGCCCGATCCTGGAGCGCGTGGCAGTCGAGGTGGAGGAGGGCAGCTTCGTCTCCATCGTCGGGGCGTCGGGCTGCGGGAAGTCCACCTTCCTTCGCCTCCTCCTAGCCGAGGAGTTACCGAGCCGCGGCGCCATCCGCATCGCAGGCCAGCCCCCGGCTCAGGAGCCCGGGCCGGACCGCGGCGTGGTGTTTCAGCGTTATTCCGTCTTCCCTCATATGACCGTGCGGGCGAACCTGATGGCGGCAGAGGCGTTCCGATCCTCCCGGCTCGGGCTCCTGTTCGGCCAGGCGAAACGCGCCGCCAAGACCCGCGCCGACGAGACGCTGGAGAGGATCGGCCTCGCCCATGTTGCAGACCAGTATCCGGCCTCGCTATCGGGCGGGATGCAACAGCGCCTCGCCATCGCGCAGGCGCTGGCCGGGCGGCCGCAGGTGTTGCTGCTGGACGAGCCCTTCGGCGCGCTCGACCCGGGCACCCGCCTCTCGATGCACGAATTCCTCACGGATCTGCGGGCCGAGACGCCCATGACGGTCTTTATGGTCAGCCACGATCTGGAGGAGGCCTTCAAGCTGGGCGACCGGGTGCTGGTCTTCGACAAGCCGCGCTGGGATCCGCAGGACCCAGAGGCCTATGGCGCCACGATCACCTACGACTTCGATGCCCGCAATCGCGGCGTCCCATTCCAGATCCCCGGCGATCTGGCAACGACGGAGGAAACCCATGTTCTGCGCCCCGCCTGAGCGGACCCGCTCGCACCACCCGGCAGACCGGCGCCTGCCCGACCGGCGCCACCACCACCCTGACCTGACCAAGCTGCAGGGCTGGAAGGCGATGAAGGTGGAGGGCGAGATCCCTGGGGGCCGCTGGGAGGAGGAGCGCCGCTGGGCGCTGCGCATGGGCCTGACCGGGGCGGAGAGCCTAGAGGACCGCTCGATCCCCACCTTCGCCCGGGGCGAGCTGCCCCACTATGCCGGCATCAACACTTTCCTGAAGGCGCCCTATGCCGAGGACGTCACCGAGGTCGGCCATTACGATGCGACGATCCTGGGCGCGCCCTTCGACGGGGGTACAACCTACCGGCCCGGCACGCGCTTTGGCCCGCAGGGGATCCGGAAGATCTCGGCCCTTTATACCCCCTACAACTACGAGCTCGGCGTGGATCTGCGGGAGCAGATGACGCTCTGCGATGCCGGGGACATCTTCACGATCCCCGCGAATATCGAAAAGACATTCGACCAGATCAGCCGGGCCTGCGCGCATGTGTTCTCGTCCGGCTCGATGCCGATCATCCTGGGCGGCGATCACTCGATCGGGTTCCCGACGGTGCGGGGGATCGCGGAATGCACGTCGAAGAAGATCGGGATCGTCCATTTCGACCGCCATGCGGATATCCAGGAGAAGGATCTGGATGAGCGGATGCACACGACACCTTGGTTCCACGCGACCAACCTCGCCAATGTGCCGGCGAAAAACCTGGTGCAGGTCGGCATCGGCGGCTGGCAGGTCCCGCGGGAGGCGGTGAAGGAGGCCCGCAAACGGGAGACCAACATCATCACCATGTCCGACATGGAGCGGATGGGGGTCGATAAGACCGCCGAGATGGCGCTGGAGATGGCCTGGGACGGGGTCGACATGGTCTATATGTCGTTCGACATCGACAGTATCGATTGCGGCTTTGTTCCCGGCACCGGCTGGCCGGAGCCCGGCGGGTTCCTGCCGCGGGAGGCCCTGGCCTTGGCCGCCAAAGTCGCAGCAGAGGGGATCTGTGGGATGGAGCTGGTCGAGGTGAGCCCGCCCTACGACACCTCCGACATCACCGCGTTGATGGGGGTTCGGGTGATCGTCGATGTGCTCGGCGCCATGGTCGCCGCAGGCAGCCTCGGCAAGCATAAGGGGCATATCGACAAGCCCGTGGAGATCGAAAACGGCGCGTTTGAGGGGAGGCGCTGGTCCAATGCCCCATGACCATGGCCATGACCATGCAGCGGGCGCCGGGCATAACGGCACGCCCGGCCATCTGCACTCGCACATGCCGGGCGAGGATGCGGCGGAGGCGCTGAAGGCTCTTTGCGCGCAATTCATCGACGGGTTCCGGCAGGCAGCCGACAAGACCGCCTATCTGCGCTTGGCGGGCCTGCCCTTCGAGATCGCCTGCGAGGCCGGCGGCCCGCCGTTGAAGTTGGTGGATGTCCGGCTCGAGACCGAGTGGCAGGTGGGCACGGCCAGCCCCAGCTTTGGATCGCGGGAGCTGAGCTATCTGCCCTTTCCCGGCGCGATGGTGGCGGAGCGGGTCAATATGGGCTTCGTCTATGTCTCGCTCGATGCGAAACGGGTGATCGATCTGCGCGCCTTCCTGACGGGTCGAGGGGATCTGACCGCATCGTAGGGTCGTTCCGCGAGATCTGCCTGGTGCAGTCTGTGGAGGTTGCAGACGCCTGATGAACGCCGCGGTGTCGTCCCGGATCGTAACGAGAGGGATGTTCCGATACCGACCGTCGAGAAGCGCATGGAAACGGAGATCGAAGCGCCGCGCAAAAAGATCGACTGCGGGCTGCCCCGTCCGCGAGCGGTCCCGCCACCCTCCCCCACCCACCCGCCGAGGGCGGCGGGACCGCTCGCGGACGGGGCAGATTGTGATGGACGCTGTGGCCTGACGCAGCCTGCCGGATCGGCTCTCGCTGCGGTGCTGTTCTGGGCAGATCTGGCCCTTTGCCAGGCCGGGGCCGCCGCCCTCGGCGGGTGGGTGGGGGAGGGTGGCGGACCGGGCCTGGCAAAGGGCCCGCCAGAACCGACACTCAGCCGCGGAAATAGACTTGGTCGTAGAACTCCGACGACTGCCAGGCCCAGGCCGTTCCGACAATCGCCTCGATGCTCGAACGCTGGGTCAGGTCATCGCCGAGAAAGGCCCGGGCCGCTTCGGCGTTGGCCACCAAGGCGGTCGGGTCGCCGCCCCGGCGCTTTCCGATGGAATGCGGCACCGGCTTGCCGGTCACCCGCTCCGCCGCCGCCATCACCTCTTTCACCGAGAAGCCGCGGCCGGTGCCCAGATTCATCACCCTGCTCTCGGCGCCATCGAGAAGCCGGCCGAGCGCGCGCACATGCGCCTCCACCAGATCGCTCACATGGATGTAGTCCCTGACCGCGGTCCCGTCTGGGGTGGGATAATCCGTGCCGAGCACCGTTAAGGGATCCCGCCGCTCGGCGATCGCGTCGAGGACCAGCGGGATCAGATGCGTCTCCCGATCGCGGCGCTCGCCGATCTCGCCTTCCGGATCCGCGCCCGCCGCATTGAAATAGCGCAGGATCAT
This sequence comes from Pseudomonadota bacterium, assembly GCA_039513195.1. Taxonomy (GTDB): domain Bacteria; phylum Pseudomonadota; class Alphaproteobacteria; order Rhodobacterales; family Rhodobacteraceae; genus Thermohalobaculum. The sequence continues at coordinate 45,875 of JBCCRM010000025.1, forward strand.
GTGCCGGATGCCATGGCCGCGATGGTAATCCGCCAGCACCCTCTCCACCATGAGCTTAGAGGCGCCGTAGGGATTGATCGGGTTCTTCGGACAGTCTTCAGGGATCGGCATGGCCTCCGGCGTCCCATAGACCGCCGCGGTTGAGGAGAAAACGAAGGCCTCCACCCCATGGACCCGACAGGCATCGAGAAGATTGACCGTGCCCATCACGTTGGTGCGGTAATAGAGCCCCGGCAGCTTCATCGACTCGCCCACCAGCGACAGTGCCGCGAAATGCATCACAGCGACCGGTCGGTGGGCCAGAAACACCTCGTGGATCCGGGCGGGGTCGAGCACGTCGCCACGCTCGAACGGACCCCATTTGATCGCCCAGCGATTGCCGGTGGCGAGGCTGTCGTAGCAAACCGGAGTATACCCCGCCGCCGCCAGCGCCTTGCAAGCATGGCTGCCGATATAACCGGCGCCGCCGGTAACGATCACGGTTCGCGACATTCGGATCGACTCCTAGGCCAAGCTAACGGCAGTCTACGCGCCTTTTGGAACATTGCAGAGCTTTGGCACCATCCTGTGACCGGTTCTGGGCAGAGTTTCTGTGATCTGCGTCGCAAAGAGGGCGGTCGGGCCAGGTTTGAACCTTCCGGCCCCGTCGGGGCACCCATGGACTGGAAGCGTAGGCGCGGCGGGCGCTGCGCGAAGAGGGAGAGGGTCGATGCGGTTCCTTCTGACCTGTGTTCTGACGGTTGTTGTTCTGGTCGCGCCGGCGCTCGCCGAGCCGCGCCATGCGCTGGTGATTGGCAACGGCGCTTACGGCCCCCTCGGCGATTTGCCGAACCCGGTCGCGGATGCCGAGCTGATCTCGGAGACGTTGGAGCGCCTCGATTTCGACGTGATCAAGCTGACCGACTCCGACCGGGCCGAGATGGCCCGCGGCATCAAGGAATTCGGCCGCCGCTTGAAGGCTGCCGGGCCGGAGGCCGTAGGGCTCTTCTACTTCGCCGGTCACGGTGTGCAGGTGCAGGGGTTCAACTTTCTCGTGCCCGTTGGCGCCCGAGTTGGCGGCGAGGACGATCTGGAGCGCGAGACGCTGGAAGCCTACAGCGTGCTGGCCGAGATGCGAGCCGCCGGGAACCGCACCAATATCATCATCCTGGATGCTTGCCGGAACAACCCATTCACCCGGGCCTCGGGAATTCCGCTCGGCCGCGGGCTCGCGCAGATGGATGCGCCCATCGGCAGCTTCATCGCCTATGCGACAGGGCCCGGGGATGTGGCCTTCGATGGCGACGGCACGAACAGCCCGTATTCGGCGGCGCTTGCCCGGGCAATCCCCGAAGCGGATGAGCCGATCGAGCAGATCTTCAAGCGCGTGCGGGTCGAGGTCCTGCGTGAGACCGAGGGGCTGCAGACGCCTTGGGATACGTCGTCCTTGACCGAGGAGTTCTATTTTAACCCCGAGACGCCCGGGATCGCCGCGGTCAATTCCCGCGAGCGGGCGCTTTGGAACCGGGTTACCAAGACCGGCGACCCGGACCATCTGGAAACTTATCTGGCCGTCTATCCCGATGGTGCGTTTGCCGGCGAGGCACGGACATTGCTTGGTGAGCCCGAGCCGCAGCCGGAGCCGGTGCGCCCGGCTATCGTCGCTGCCGGGCCTACCGTGGTGCCGCTGCCCGGCGCCGATACCGTAACCGTCGAGATCTCGCTTGCCTGGTCGCGGGGCGGCGGTTGGCTCTGCCGTGCGCCGGGCGATGTCGGCCGCGTCGAGCTTGCCATGGGCGCGGCGCCGGTCAGCGCCAGGCTCTCAGGCGGCGATGCTCGGGCGGAGTTCCGTATCTCCGCCCGGTCAGAGGGCCCCGGAGCCGCCTTGACGCTACAGCCGGTCGGCCGCGGCTCCGGCAGCCGCATCATCGATGTCGGGTTGCCGGCCCTGACTCCCGGCAGCAAGGGCGTCACGCATTCCACCGTGCGGCTGCCAGATTGGGCCAAATGCGGCGGCCTCCGCGTCTTCGCGACGGTTGCGGGGTGAGAACGGCGACCTCTCTCGGAGGGTTCAGAGCGCTTTCCGACACGATTGCATGGGTTCTCGCGCCCTAAGAGACTGTTCGTGCACAGTTTCCCGACGCCAATCTCAGTCGGCTCGGCTGAAGGGTGCTCCAAGCACTCATCGTCTAGCCGAGGCCGTAGGCCTGGGCAGTGCCCGACCGGCCCGTGCGGACAAGTGCTTTCAGCGCCATCATGGAGTCGGGCCCTGCACTCGTGCCGTCAGCAATCCTGAGACAGAGAGCCCGGATGGGTCAGGTCAGCGTAGTTTCCCAAAGCTCTGCCGCGCATCTGGGATCGGCAGGATCTCCGTGTCGATGAGCAGCGCGGTGATGTCTTCGCGGGCCGCCAGGACCGTGGCGTAAATCCACGGATACACCGGCGGCGTCTCGAAGATCGGTCGCGCCCGGTCAGCGCCTATCAGACTTTCCACCGCCACGATCTCCAACAGGTTCACCACTAAGTGGAGATAGATCGACGCCTCGTCCCGCGCGCGTTGCGAGGCTGGGCTCGGGACGTCCGGATACCGATGCCGGAGCGGTGCCATAGTCTCTTCCAACGCCGCGCTCCGGTGATCCGTCAGATACCAATGCATCTGCTCGTGGAGATACATCGCGAGGAACCGGTCCGCATCGCCTATCCAGGCGGTGCTGAGTGTGAGAACCGGGTGGGAATGCGGGATCTCGCCGGGCGCGATGCGTACCGCCTTCGTGAACTCGTACTGTGACAGGTCATGCGCCGCCCGGAGACGGTGAAGCATCGCCTCGGCGCGGGCTGCATTCTGCCGCGCAGTGCCGAGATCGGTGCTGACGGTCAGGGTCATCCGAGCCTCCGTTCGTTCCTCACACGGCGAGGCAGGTGGTGCCTGTCCGGCCCCAAAACGCGACCGGCGCGTGTCGGTGCGGGGCGAGCGCCGCCGCTCGGCCATGGTATCCGAGCGGCCTGACAAGAACAGGGGGCCGTCGCCATGACCGATTTACCGGAGACAATGCGGGCCGTCGTGCTGACGGGGCATGGCGGGCTCGACAAGTTGGTGTACCGCGAGGACTGGCCGACCCCGCGCCCGGGGCCCGGCGAGGTGGTGATCAAGGTCGGCGCCTGCGGGCTCAACACCACCGACATCAACACCCGCACCGCCTGGTATTCCGACAAGGTCACCGGCGCGATGACCGACGCGGGTGGCGCCGGCGGGTTTGCCGAAGCGGAGGCTGCGAAGGGCACTTGGGGTGGGCAGCCATTGACCTTTCCGCGGATCCAAGGCGCTGATGTGGCGGGCCGGATAGCTGCCGTGGGCGCTGGTGTCGATCCGGCCCGGATCGGCGAACGGGTGATTGTGGACCCGTGGCTTCTGGGCCTTGGCGATTGGAATAACCCCGCGAACACCGCCTATTTCGGTTCGGAATGCGATGGAGGCTTCGCCGAATACACTAAGGTCCGCTCCGAGAACGCCCTGAAGATCGAGAGTGCTCTCTCGGATGCCGAACTCGCGGCGCTGCCCTGTACGCTCCACACCGCCGAGACGTTGGTCATGCGCACCGAACCGGTGCCGGGGGAGACGGCGGTCATCGCCGGAGCGTCCGGCGGGGTTGGGACCGCGGCGGTGCAGTTGGCGAAGCTGCGCGGCGCGCGCGTCCTTGGCATTGCGAAGGCCGCAAAGGCCCAGACGCTGCTGGATCTCGGCGCCGATGCGGTGGTCGACCGGGAAGCACCGGATCTCACGGCGGCGATCCGCGAGGCGGCAGGCGGTCCGGTGGACGTTGCGATCGATGTGGTCGGCGGGCCCATGTTCATGCCGCTTCTGGAGGCGCTTCGCCATGGCGGGCGCTACGCGGCGTCCGGCGCCATTGCAGGCCCGATGGTCGAGGTAAACCTCCGCACCTTCTACTATCGCGACCTACAGCTCCGCGGGGCGACCATCACGCCGCCCGGCACTATGGCGCGGCTGGTCAAAGTGGTGGAGCGTGGGCAGATTCAGCCGATGCTGGCGGCAACTTTTCCGCTGAAGGATCTGGCCAAGGCGCAGGAGGCATTCCTGGAGAAGCGCCATGTCGGTAACATGGTGCTGACCGTTGAGGGAGCCTGAAGATCGGTGCGATCACGATCTATGAAGCGCGTCTGCCGCAAGTGGATGGCAGTTATGGCTGGGGCCGGGGCAGCGCCATAACGCTTGCGCAAACCACCGTCTTGGTCGTCGAAACCGATGTCGCCCTGGCCGGTAGGCTATGCCATGAGGCGGGAGAGCGGCGGACCTGCGAGAGATCGGGCTGGACAGGACGCCCTCGGCCCGGCACGCTACGCGCACGATGAAAACCGATCAGGAGGAGACGGCCATGGCTTGGACCACCCCGCGCATCGACGAGTACACCTGCGGCATGGAAATCAACATGTATTTCGCCGCTGAGGACGACAGCCGCGACTGATTGCAGGGGCCCGGCCCGGCGCCGGGTCCTTATTCTGGCCGGGTGCGATGGGCTTGCGCTCCATCATTTTGGGAGCAGCGGCGGGCGGAGGCTTGCCGCAATGGAATTGTGCGTGCCCGAATTGCGCGGCCGCCCGCTCGGGCGAGATCCCGCCCCAGACCCAGTCCTCGCTCGCCGTCAGCGTTGATGGTACCGACTGGGCCCTTTTAAACGCCTCTCCCGATATCGGCCTGCAGCTGCGCAGCACCCCGGCGCTGCACCCCAGCGGACAGAGGACGATCCCCGTCAGCACGGTTCTGCTGACAAATGGCGACATCGACCATGTGGCGGGCCTGCTGACCCTGCGGGAGAAGACGGCGTTTCGCCTGGTGATGACACCAGAGATCGCGAGTGTGATCGCGGCTAATCCGATTTTCTCTGCGCTGGACAGCGATTTGGTAGCACGGGTTGAGATTGGCCTAGACGAAGATTTCGACCTTCTCCGCGGGCTGACGGCGCGGTTGTTCCCGGTGCCAGGCAAAGTGCCTCTCTATATGGAGGGCGCGGAAGCGAACCTGGTTACAGATTTGGAGGGGGAGCAAACCGTCGGCGTCGAGCTGTCCGACGGCGCGGCGCGCGCCTACTATATCCCCGGCTGCGCGCGGCTCACGTCCCGGCTGCGAGAGCGGCTTGAGGGGGCGGATCTGCTGTTCTTCGACGGCACGCTCTGGACCGATGACGAGATGATCCGCCTCGGTCTCGGCAAGAAGACGGGCGGCCGGATGGGCCACATCTCCATGAGCGGCGCGACGGGGTCGATAGAAGCGTTCAAAAATCTCGATATCGGGCGCAAAATCTTCGTCCACATGAACAATTCTAATCCCGTCTTGAACCCGGCCGCGCCGGAGCGGCGGGAGGCGGAAGCAGCGGGGTGGGAGATCGGGCAGGACGGGATGGCCGTCTCGATCTGACCCGCTGCGGTGCGGCTTGCCCCGTAGCGGGGCGGCGACTAGTCTCCGCCGCCGCAGTCAAAGCCGCCGAGAGTCCCGAGAGCCGCCGCCGTGAGCCCAGACCCCGCCGCAATGCTGGATATGCCGGACCGGATCGACCGGATCGTCTTCACCGGTGATCTGCTGCGGGTCGATGACCGGCGCGCGGCACGCGGGCTCAACCCGGATCGTGGCGAGGTCGCGTGGCTGAACGCGCTGATGGCGCCGGTTCTTTGTGACGTCCTGGATCTGCCAGCGGTGACCGTGCTGCTCGACGAAGTGACGGCGCCGGTCCGCCGCCAGGACGTCTATGCCATGCATGGGGTCGAGTTCACGGCGCAGGGCTGGGCCTGGTTCTACGACCGCCCGCTGTTGGCGGAGGCGGAGGCGGTGCTGGCGCCGCTCTTCGACGATGCGCTCGCGGTAGCCTTTGCGGCGCCCCCCTATTTGCGGCGGCTGTGGCAGGCCCGCGATGTCCCTTTTATCGACTTTGCCCTGCATCCGATCCGGTTCCTGGCGGACGATCTTCTGGGGTTGCGCAGCAATCTGGCACCTGTGGCTGCCGCACTGCAGGGGCATGTCCTGGCGGCGTCGACCCTGGCGCTGCCGATCCGGCTGTTGCAGGCGCAGGCGCGCTTGCATCTCGGCCCGGTGCCGGAGGCGGGATCGGTGCTTTTCCTGGGGCAAGACAGCCGGTCGGCCCCGTTGATTGCGGAGGGACGGCTGGCCGGGCTTGCCGATCTGCGACTTGCGCTCGTGGCGGCCGCGTCGCGCTACGGCAGCGCCTATTTCCACGCTGACCCAGTGGCAGACGATCCGGCGCTTTACGCCATGGTTGAAGCCATCCCGCGGGTGGAGTGGCTCACCGGCGATCTGCATGGCATCCTCGCGTCCGGCCGTCTCGCGAAGGTCGAAAGCCTGTCCGCGCCGGCGCTGATGGAGGCGGCGTTGTTGGGGCTGGAGACCGCCCGCCTCCTGCCTGGGGAGGCGGAGGCGGCCGGCCCCGGGGCGACGATCACGGCCGAGCGCTATGCGCCGATGCTGCCCGGGATCCTGGCGCCGCAAGTGTGGAGCGATGCTTTCCAGGGCGTGGCCGGCGCAGGCGGCGCGCCGGATCTGGCCGCAGGTCTGCTCCGCCAGTCCCGCTGGGCGTTGGAGGCAGCCCGTGTCTGACGCACCGCTCCTCCTCGACCTGACCGATCTGATCACGCACCGGCACGCGAAGTCGCCGTCGCTGGACCTCCTCCTCGGCCACCGCTACGCGGTCCATGCGGCGTCGAAGCCGGCAGAGAGCCGCGTCTTCGCCATGGCGGGTCTGCGGGGCCTCACGGTGTTGCCGGACCGGGAGGTGGCCAGTTTGCTCGTCGATCTCGATGCCCGTTGGCTGCGGGGCGTCCGGCCGCTGCAAAGCCCAGGGATCGCGCGGTTGGAGCTTATGCTGGAGGACCCCGCCGATCTCTCGGCCGGGACCGTGGAGGAACGGCGCCGTCTCGCCGACCATGCAGGCGCCTGGGTGTGGCTGGGCCCCGGATTGGCGGAAAGTCGGGTCGGGAGCGCGGCGGGATCGCTGTTGCAGCGGAAGGCGCTTCGCGCGGCGGTCCTGCGGTGGTGCGAAGTCACGGCGCTCGACAGCCCCGGTTTTGGGCCGCCGCCGCGGGCGGAGCGGCCGATCGCCGACGTCTTCGCCTCGGTTCCCTGCGCGCTGATTGCCCAAAGCGACAACCTGGCGCGGCGCATCGCGGGTCTGACCGAAAGAGCAGTGCCGCATGTGCTGCCGCCAGGTCCGCTGTTCCCGACGGCGCCGGAGGCCGCCGATGGGCCGCCCATATTCGCCGCCTTCGGGCCGGTTACCGCTGCCTCCAACCTCACGGCGCTGTTGACCGCGTGGCGCCAGATGGCCGAACGGCGCGGGCTTGCCAACACGCCTAAGTTGGAAATCCTCGGGCCCCGCTGCCCATCGGCGCCCAGTGCGGCGGCCTTGCTGGACCGATGCCCGGCGCTGGCGGTGCCGGTGATGGAAAGGCCGCAGCCGACGCTCAGGGAGATGGCTGCCACCCTCGACCGGACGACGGCGGTGCTGGCGCCGGACCTGGCTTCGGACTGGCCTCTGCCGGTTGCCGAGGCGGTGGCCCGTGGCGTGCCGGTTGTCGCCGCCGATTTGCCGGAGATGCGGGAGGCCGGGGGCGCGGCGCCGACCTATCTCTCGCCAGTCGCAATGGACCGATGGTTGGCGGAGATAGCCCGCCTGGAGGATCTGCCGCGGGAGGCGGGCCACCCGCCACGGCGCAATCCGCAACCCTCGCCGGGATGGGACGCGCATCTGGCCTCGTTAGACGAGCTTGTGCGATGCCTCGCAGCGCAGACCGGGGATCGTCGGGCGCCGCCCCCGCCTGGGGAGCGGTTGGCCGTGCAGCCGCCTATTCCCGCCGCGGAAACGCTGCTACCCGTCCGTCCGCCGCTGGAGCCGGCCAAAGCCCTAATCGATAGCGCCGATAGCCGCCGCGACCTTGGTGATTTTGCCGCGGCGGCGGAGGGGTATGCGGGTGCCCTCCGCCACGACCCCAATGTTGCTGCCCATTGGGTGCAGCTCGGCCACATGCTCAAAGAGATCGGCGGCTTCGACGGGGCCGAGGCGTGCTACCGGAAGGCACAGGCGCTGACGCCTGATGACCCGGACCTGGACCTGCAGATGGGCCATTTAGCCAATCGCCGCGGCCGCCCGGGCAACGCCCTGGAACTCTACCACCTGGCGCTGGCGCGGGCGCCGCATGATGCGGAGATCGCCCATCACATTGCCGAGACAGAACGCCGCTTCGCCCTCCTTTTCGGTGCCGAAACGGGGTCGCAGCCCGATTGAGCATGGTCGCGTGCTTGCATCGTGGCGAGGGCGGCAGTAACGGTATCCCCGCCTCAGGACGCCTCCGGCGCCGGCTTAGCTCAGTTGGTAGAGCAGCGCTCTTGTAAAGCGAAGGTCGTGGGTTCGAGTCCCTCAGCCGGCACCATCTCAACTCGATAACATAATGATTTTGAAATAATAATTTGCCCCTTCACCAATCTATTCTCTCCAACAGTTCCACCGACCATTCCTCGCCGAGATCGCTGCGAGGACTGACGCGCCGACAGGAATGGTGTGTTGGAGCATAACGACCCAAGTTTGGGCTGTCCGCATCGAGTGGTCCGGGTGAGGTGTGGGTGCATGACCCACCGGGACCGCGGCTTCGTAGAATGGGGCAGGTCTGCGGCGACTCTGTCGTTGCCACAGCTCTCCTCGACCGCCTCCTCCATCATGCCGTCGTCGTCCAGATGGAAGGCGCGAGCTACCGGCCTGATCCCACGCGGATCCCAGTTGCGAGCACGTCCGCGAGAGCGTTCCAACCAGGCCGCCGCCGGCTCCGAAACGCCGCGGCCGACGGCCCAAAAAACAGGAGCCTCCATCGCTGCACCCGCTGGTTACCGAACCCGCCAGGTGGGGATGTGCGCTCCGCTCCTCCGGGGAAATTGGATCGGCATTGACATTCAGTCGACAGTTTCTGCCAACCGGCCGATCCAACGCGGTGTTTCGCGGGCGTCGACCGTTGCCTCTCGGATCAGCCAGTCGAAATGCGTCGACAGGAGGCTGAGGCGGCTCGGCTCTCGGAACGCAAGGTAGAAGCGCCCAACATAGATGACGCCCATCAGCGGGCCGAAGAGGGTGACGGGGGCCGAGAAGACGCGGCGCGCGTCGAAGAGATGGATGCGGAGCGAGGGATAGAGGGCCTCGGCGGTCTCCGACAAACGCTGCGTCTGCTCGCGGCGCGCGGCGCGATCCAGCCCCTGCCAGTAGCCGGTGCCCTGGGCAAAGGCCTCCAGCTCTTGATAGGGCATCGCAATCTCGTATTCGGTGGCATCGCTCCGCAGCCAGTCGAGATTGTCCTGCATGGCGCGCACGGCCTGGTCGGGCGTCTTGCCGAGGAAGGCCGCGTATTCCCAACGCATCACCGCCTCCGTCTTTAGGACGTCAGGCAGCGTAGCGGGGACATGGCGGATCTTGTAGCCGCTCGCCTCGCGATGCCAGTCGAGCAGCTGCGCATCGGCCGAGGTGCGTGCAGCCTCCGTGACCCGCAAGGCGGCTTCGATCACGTCGCCGGGTCTCTCCGGACGCTCGGTGAGGCCGAGCAGCCAATCGGCGCTCACCTCCAGGGCAGCGGCACAGCCGGCGGCGAGATGGGCGTTCGGCAACCGGGCTGTGTCCGGGTCCAGCATTTGCGAGATGGTGGAGCGGTTGACACCGGTTGTGCGCGCCAAAGCGCTGAGATTGAACTGCTTGTCGGCCATCGCGAGGGCGAGCCTGTCGCGGAACATCGCGGCGCGAGCGCGTTTGTCCATTTTAGAGGGTTTTGTCGATTATAATCATCATACTTGGTATTTTGTCGCTCGAAGACAGAATGCACAACATTGGCAAGTCCTGCTAGCCCTGCCGTCATTGGAGTTGAGCAAGGACAAAGCGATGGAAAAGACGGAGCGCACGATCGCGAAGGCTGTGAGCTGGCAGCTTTTGGGTCTGGGGGTCATGGCGCTGATTGGCTATGCGATAACCGGATCTGTTGCCCAAAGCGGCGCTTTGGCGGCCGTCACCTCGGCTGTCGGGTTCGTCAGCTATGTCGTTCATGAGCGGGTTTGGGCGAGGATTGGCTGGGGCCGCGGGCAGAGACCGTGATGGATATGCCCCAAGAGAACAGCAGAATTTCCCGTCAGTGCCGTCGTCGAAGACGGCTTTCACGTCCTGGGTAGGAGTTCATTGGTTCGGCGGCACCGCCATTCGCTGTGTGCGGCACCCTAAGGTGGGGCAGTGAAATCTGGATCGTAACGCTTTGGGAAACGCGCTGGCGCACGGGATGGTCGCATGCCGAGCCGTCATGCCGAGCGACCATGCGTGTCGCCGCATCGATAGTGCCGTTGCCGAGCGTCACGGCCTTCGCCCGTGCCGGCACGAGAGCGCTTTCCGACCCGATTGCATCGGTTCTCGCGCTCTCAGGTATTGTTTGCGCCAATTTTCCCGATGCCAATCTGGTTCAGATCAGCTGTAACATGCGCTAGCGGCCGTAAGTCAGCTGGGCCGCGCCGCTGTTATCCAGCCGGGATCACCAGCGACGGTGAATAATGATCGGCGGCGGAGGGGGATGTCGCCTCCTGCGCAGAGCCCAATGCGCGGCCCGGCGCCGGCGAAATGCGACGCCCCCGCGCCTTCGGTGCCGCGGCGGACGCCGACGGCCGGGTCGGCCCGGCCGCGGTCCACGTTGTGCCAGTACCTCGCCTTCGGCTGGCCGATCCGGCCGCTGTTTGCGACCGGCTTGGTCCGGGACCGCCGCGTCCGGTGCGGAGGTGATGCCGGATGCGGCATTGGCACAGGCAAAGGCAAGAAGGCCGGCCAGGACGCTGCGCCTTGTGGCCTGCTTGGTCGGAGCATCACTCATTGTCGACACCATGCGCCGAACGCATCGTCGCCAATGCTGGGGCGGTCGGGCTGTCTAGGCAGAGATCGAAGAACACCGTTTCGACCTCGATGATTTGCTCGACGCTGATCTCCAGACGGTCGACCCCGCCGAGCACGAAGCCATGAAGGAAAGAGATCGAGCGGTCGCGATCGTCGCCTGCTTGCCCCATCAGGTCTTTGCAGGAGACTTCCTCGAGAGTGAAGATTTCGTCGGGTTCTGGCCCGCTGCCCTGGGCCGCCGACAACGAAGGCGACACTAGCAAAGCGGCAGCAAGGATGACCGATGGCCGCGTAAGCGTGCCAATGGAACAGTCAAACATCCGCTGTTGGACGACGGTCGTTCTCGCAAGAGACAGCTTCATGAAGTCCTGCCTTTCACTGGATGAAAAGGGGCGATGGCGTGGATCGTGGCGGCGTGATTTTTGCGGGCTGCCCGATCGGAGAGGAAGATTGGAGGCGGAGCCGCCATCGACCCCATGGGGCAGATCGGCACCAACGGCCGAACAACTTACCGGCCCGCATCAACTGGCGTCACCGGGCGTGTAGTTCGGGGGGGTCTCCCGCCATGGACCGCCCTGTTCGCCAATGTCGCGCCCCAGATTGTAGAGCGAGCGCATATACGCCTGGTCGAAGGGTTCCTCTGCGACGCCATCGAAGCTTCGCGGCACCCAGAGGACCTTGAAATCGGTGCCGTCGCGCTCTGTAATGGCGTAGATCTTGTAGAGGTCACCCGACCCCGAGCCGCCGATCAGGCTGGAGACGGCTTTTCCGGCAATGGAGAGAACGCCAAGCTCTACCGGCTCGTAGGGCTTTTCGAGCGTGTTGTTCACGATGACGTAGAGCGTCCGGTCGACCTTGGCGCCGAGCGCTTTGTCAACGTCGACAATGGGCACTTCGGCGCTGAACAACATGACCTGCTGGCTCGCGCCACCATCGACATGAAGCTCATCGTGGGTCGTGCCATCCGGGCTCATGGCCGGGATCACGACCGGCGGGAAAACCGCGGGGATGGCTGAAGATGCGCGGACAAGATCGCGGATCAGAGTTAGGGCCTCCGGGTGCCGGGTCTCGGCGATCGCGGTCACGTTCCAGATCACTGGGCGGGCGGCGTCCAGATTGGTTGTGCCGATCAGCAAGACGCGCCCGCGCTCGGCCTCCCGGGCGAGCGCATCGACAATCTCTTCGTCGACATATCGGTCGACCAAAGCGTTGTAGCCTGCCGGGTCGGACATAGACGTGCCGCCGGTGATGGCGGCAAATGGCGACGGCTCCAACAGGTCGGCGGTCGAATAGTCGGTGTAGAGCTCGCGCAGATTGGCGTCGTAGTCCGGGCCCAGAAACGCGAAGAGGCCGATGATTGCGCCCGTGCTGACACCGCTCACGATGTCGAATTCCGGGCGGTCGCCACGCTCGGTCCAACCGGCAAGAATGCCGGCACCGAAGGCCCCGTCAGCGCCCCCGCCCGACAGGGCGAGCCCAGTCTCGGTAAGCTGCCCGCCGGTATCGAGCGCCTCGCCGTGCAGGCGCCGGCCGCGCTCGATCATCTCGGCCCGGACGGCGTCAATTTGGGTCTCGTCGATGGCGTCGCCCCATGCTCGCAGAAGCCCCGGGATCCCGTAGGGTGCTGCGCTGCCGATCTCTGCCTCGCCAATCGGCGAGCGGGTCGCAGTCGTGCAAGCGCCGAGTATCACGAGCGCGAACAAGGCCAACGGGCACCAGAGGTTTGGCAAGCGGGAGCGTCGTCGTGCACCCTGGCCCCTGGCGGCGATGGCGGTCGTTCTAGGGCGTGCCATCGCCTCTTCGGCCATGCATGTCATCATGTTCATACGCCAGTTCAGGAATGGTCTTGCGGGTGCCAAAGGTTAACGCCCAACCATCTCTCCTCACAGGACCATTCCCGCTGCGTTTCGGACCGATGACGACGGCACACGCGGTGTTTATCGCGCCGTGAAGGTGGCGAGCATTGCCACGCGCCAAAAGTGCCAAACCGGTTGTCCAAGATCGGGAAGCCGTTCAAGAGACGAAAGCTCCAGCCAATCCCATGGGCAAGCACCGCTGCAAACCACAAAGAAAGAAGGTCTGTCACAGATGCGCAGTTGCGCGGTGTTCGGGTCACTAACGATAGCGTGATGGAAGGCGGGTGTGTCATGTTCGGACAGGTAGGCGCGGCAGCCTTCTGATTGCAACCGGGCCGGCCGGAGCAATCTCCGGCCAACCGGAACCCGTGGCGATAGAGAGCAACAGCCTTAAACGGCCAGCGCCCTTTTGGTCGTCGCGGCGAGAAAGTTCATTGTCGCCCGGATCCGAGCGAGGCCGACCAAGTCGGGATGCGTCAACAACCAGCAATCGTCGACGCACCCGACGGATTTCGACAGCACCGGCTTCAGCTCCGCGCGCGCCTCGCCGACATATCTGGGGAGCGCGACGATCCCAATTCCGCTCTTCGCGGCCTCGGCCTGGGCCACGACGTTTTCCGCTCGGAACGAGCGATGGGCGCTCGGCGCGATCCTAGCAAGCAACTTCGACTGCGACGCGCTGGCCAAGTTGCCCGCCGAGTCGATGATGTCATGACCGTTCAGCTCTTCGGGCCTCTGGGGCATTCCCCGATCCGCGAGGTATCCCTCGCTCGCGTAGAGGCCGAAGCGAACCTGGCCGAGCTTCTTTCCGATGAGAGCGTCTTGCAGCGGATCGCCTATTCGGACCGCCACATCGGCGTCGCGGTTGAGGAGATTCAGTTTCGAGGAGCCTAGCTGCAAATCGATGCGGATCTCCGGGTTCGACTGCGCGAACGATGCGACGACTGGCGCGACGATAGCAGTGCCGAGGCCGCACGGCGCCGCAACACTGACCTCGCCGGTCAATCTGCCGTCGCGCCCGTGAACGGTTTCGCCGATAGCAATCGTCTCGCTCTCGATGCGCTCCACCCGTTCCAGGATGGCAGCCCCGTCGGCCGTAATGACAGCGCCATTCGGGCGGCGGTCGAAGAGCCGAACCCCCAGCTCTGTCTCGAGCATTTTGAGCTGACGGCTGACGGTGGGCGGGCTTTCCCGCAAAAGTCGCGCCGCCCCGGTAACGCTGCCGGCGCGGGCGACGGCCAGCACGTATCGAAGCACATTCCAGTTTTGTTGGATCGCGTCGCTTCTGAGGCCATTCAGAACTTTAGACACGCGCTTCTCTCCATCGATCGATGTCCTGTCCATTAATTGGGCTGCGGCGAAGCCCCCAAAAGAGCCGCATTTAAGTGACGGCTCAGCGGGGCGGGGTTTCATCCGCTCGCATCACACAACGGTGACCGCGGTACGGTTGGACCGACGGCTTAGTTGCAAAGGTCCCGGCACGATTTTGACAAGAGGGTTTTCAGAATCTGCTGTTCCCACACTGAACGGTATTGTGAAGAATTCACCCGTCTTCGAAGACCAGAGTGTAAGGAGGGCCGTGTTTGACTGTCCGATTAGTTGTTTTTCCAAGTCAAAAGGGTGAAGTTGCGATGCATGCTTATGAATACAATGCCTGTACTTCCAGGCTCGCCCTGACGCTGCGACGCCGCTCGCGAACGCCGCAGCGGGAATGACATCGACGCGCCGCCCGCATGCGCGCGCCACACATCTTCGTGCGCTTCGGCGGTCTCAGTTTATGAGGGCACCAACGCATCCTCGCACAGCCGGGCTCGTGCGGCGAGGAACGAAGCGAATGACGCTCTCCGGAATTCAGAAACACAGCGGCAGATCGGGCGAAACCGACAGGATGCCTGCGTTGCAGAGGAGACGACACGATGCCATCCACGATCATACCAGGAATGCCAGGTAACGATAACTTGCTGGGCACGGATGGCGATGACCTGATCCAGGGTCTTGCCGGCGACGATACGATTACGGGCGGCCTCGGCAGCGATGTGCTGGATGGCGGCCCCGGAACGGATACCGCGAGCTTCGACGGCGTCGATCTCGGTGTTGAAGCGAGCCTCGACAGCGGAGAGGCGCTGCGGGAGACCGGCTTTGCGGTCTCGGTGCGGGGCGTGCCGCTCGCGTCGCTCACGACCGATCAAACCCCGGCGGAACTGATCGACGAGGCCGTTGCGGACAACCTCTACTACAATATTCATACCACGGATTTCCCGGGCGGTGAGATCCGAGGACAGTTGCTTCTACAGTCCGATACGGTCGAGGACGGCGTCCGCGTGATCGTCTTGACGGCGACGCTTGACGCCGCGCAAGAGCCGGGTCCTACCTCGGATTCGGAGGCCACTGGGACCGGCACCGTGGTGATCGTCGATGATGGCACCAGCGTCATCTATAGCTCCGAGCTAGAGGTGACCGGCCTCTCGACTGCCGATCTATTGCCGGTGGCCGGTGTGAGTTCCATTCACCTTCACAATGCGCCGGCCGGCGTCAACGGGCCAGTGATCACGGACATCATCCAGGACGCTGGGGGCGATATCAATGGCGTGGCCCAGTCGCCTGCAGCCGACACCGGCGATGGCGATGTCTTCCGCGAGACGTCGGAGAACGACGTCATTATCGGCTTCGAGAACCTGTCAGGCTCCAGCGACGGTGATGTGCTGGAAGGCTCTTCCGGGGCCAATCTGATTGAAGGGCTGGATGGAAATGATGTCCTGCGCGGCCTCGGTGGCGGTGATACGCTGTTCGGCGGCGCAGGGGATGACACCCTGGCCGGAGGCGGTGGCGCCGACACGATCGACGGTGGCGATGGCTTCGACATCTATGACTTTTCCGACATCAACGCGGCAGCCGCCGATCCCTCGATCGCGGGGGTGACGGTCAATCTGAACGCAGACGGCACGGGCGACGCCATGTATCTGGGCGGCGGCGGCGTTGCTGGTGCCCCGGTGATCATGGAGACCTTCACTGGCATCGAGGGTGCGATCGGCAGCGTCAACGACGACACGATCATCGCGACCGGAGCCGCAGGGAACCTCATCGACGGCGGCGCGGGCGACGACTTCATCGCAGGCGGTGGCGGCACCGACACGCTTGATGGCGGCGATGGGATCGATACCAACAGCTTCAGCACCATCGGCGTTGGCGTGGTCGCTGACCTTGGCACCGGCATTGCGGCCTATCAGCCCGCGCCGGGCGTCACGGTGCAGGAAAACTTCGCGAATTTCGAGAACCTCGACGGTTCGGCACAGGATGATCTGCTGTTCGGCGACGGCGGGTCGAATGTACTGGCCGGCAACGATGGCAACGACATGCTGGAGGGTCGCGGCGGTAGCGATGTAATCGAGGGCGGCGCTGGCGACGACGAGATCCTCGGCGGCGGCGGCAGCGACTTCACCGATGGCGGCGACGGCGTCGACACCGTCTCCTTCGCCGATATCGGCGTAGGCGTCACGGCCAACCTGGCCGAAGAGGCCGCCGTGTATGTGGTTGGCGACAATCAAATCGTCGACCAGGTTCTCAACTTCGAGAACATCACCGGTTCGGCCAGCGACGACAATCTCACCGGCGACGCGGGCGACAACCTGATAGCCGGTGGCGATGGCGCCGACAGTCTAAACGGCGGGGCCGGAAACGATATCCTCCGCGGCGACGCGGTCGGTGACGGCGAAGCGGTCACGGTCACGATCAACAACACCCTGCCCGAGGGCGGCACCTTCGCGACCCCGCTCTGGTTCGGCTTCCATGACGGTAATCTGGACACTGATCCCAGCGGTCTATCCAGCTTCGACTTCTGGACCGAAGGCGAGGCCGCGAGCCTGGGTCTGGAGCGTATCGCTGAAGACGGGACGGTCGAGACGATCTCGGCTGAGTTCAACCAGCAGACCGGCGACGGCGGCGTCGACGCCACTCTTCTGGGCGAAAACGGCTTCATCGCGCCCGGCGAGACCGCGACCTTCACGATCAACGTCAACCCGGATGACGTCGGCCAAGGCTTCTTTAGCTGGGGCTTGATGGTGATCCCGTCGAACGATGCGTTCCTCGCAGTGCCGGATGATCCTCTGGCGGATCCGATCTTTGATGAGGACGGCAACTTTATCGGCGATCAGCTGGTGATCGTGCGCACCGGAGCGGACGTGATCGACGCGGGCACTGAGGTCAACAACGAGCTCGACGCCGCATTCCTGAACCAGACGGCGCCCAACACAGGCCTGGATGAAAACGGCGTGGCTCTGTTCCATCCGGGCTTCAATGGCTCGGCCGGGAATCCTGTCGGCGACGGCGATCAGCTCGTCCTCGGCGGAACGACCCCGGGAGGCGTGATTGATCCCATCATCGGTGACTTCACCCTCGACGACGATGTGTTGCTTACCATCGACATCGATTTGCTTACGGGTTCCAACGACGTCCTCAACGGCGGCGCCGGCGACGACACCCTCGAAGGCGGCGGTGGCAGCGACGTGTTCGTGGTCGGGTCGGGAAGCGGCATGGACGTCGTGGTCGACTTCGAGGCCGGAACGGACGGAGACCAAGTCGATGTCTCGACGCTCGGCTTTGCGATGCTCTCGGACGTACTCGACGCGTCCATGGATGACGGCGGCGATCTGGTCATAGATCTCGGCGGCAGCGACAGCATCACGCTCGAAAACGTCCTGGCTGGCGACCTGGTGGAGGAGAACTTCATCTTCGCCGATGACGACCTCGACCTGGTCGGCAGTCCAGAGGCCGACACCCTGACCGGCGGCAACGGCGACGATCGCATCGTTGGGCTCGACGGCGACGACGATCTTTTCGGCGATGCCGGTATGGACCTGATCGTGGCAGGTGCCGGTGACGACAGCGCCTCTGGTGGCAGCGGCGACGACATCGTCCGGGGGGGTGACGGCGACGACATGCTGTTCGGCGGCGACGGTGTCGACCGACTGATCGGCTCTGGCGGCGACGACACGATCTCCGGCGGTGCGGACGCAGACGTGCTCGCCGGCAATGCGGGCGAGGACGTGCTCGATGGCGGCTTCGGCGACGACCGGGTCCTCGGCGGCGCAGATAATGATGACCTGCAAGGCGGGGCGGGCGACGACGTGCTCGCCGGCGGCGGCGGGGATGACATCCTCGCCGGCGGCACGGGCGACGATGTGCTGATCGGCAATGCTGGCGACGACCAGCTTGCCGGCGGCGCGGGCAACGATGTGCTGCGCAGCGGCGGCGGGCAAGACACCTTTGTTTTCATCACGGGTGGCGGGCGCGACGTCGGTGTGGACTTCTCGGTCGCCAACGACTTCCTCGACTTCTCTGGGAGCGCCCTTGCCGGGCTCTCGGCGGAGGAGATCTTGGACGCGGGCCGCCAGGTCAGCACAGCGACTGTGTTCGATTTGGGCGGTGACGGTTTGGCCGTTCTGCGCGCGACCGACCTCGACGACTTGACCGTCGACAACATTCTGGTCTGATCGGGGCTGTCCCTGTCCGATGGGCCAGATCACGGGGAGAGGCACGGCCCTGTTTGCCTCTCCCCGTAACGGTTGCCGCTCCGCTCGGCGGCATTCACCTGCGAATTTTCGGTGAAGTCTGGAAAGTTTGTAAGCTTGTGTTCGTATCCCGGATGGACGGCCGCGAGGCGGGAGAAGAGAAGCAAGAAGACCGCGAAACTCTCGAGCGTGAGGGATGGGCGCTATTAGCGTAATATCGACTGTGTTTCGAAGAGACATCGGCCATCAAAATGACTGCCGATGCGGCACAATCGACCCCAACAGCGCAGTCTGTTTCGCAACAAGTCCTCAGAGGACTAAAAACATCAATTGATTTCATATACCATCGATAACACATCAATTGAATGCTTAGGTGATTTGACAGGGGACGCTATGCTAGGTCCGGTTCCTGACGTTCCCGCGACTTTGGAGCAGACGCTGAATTCGGCCACTGTAGCCCACAAATGCCACCTTTGGGACAGTGCTGAGATGCTGTATCGCACTGCAGCCGGCCTGTGCAGTTGCCCTGAACTCACCACCAAGATCAACGCGCGCGCTGCCTATACTGCGCATCGTGCCCGCTGTCAGCGCGACGGGACGCGTTGGCGGACCGGAGAATGGGCGAAGAAGACACCGGCGCGCTATCCGCTACGGCCGGCAGAACGCTCCAGTGAGATCGCAGGCGTCTATATTCGTGAGGGATTGGCATGAACATGATTGCAAAGAAGGTAACCGGGGTCGACGCGTCCGACGCGCTGGACATTCATCTCGCCGCCGACGCGGTCCTGCGGACGGCCCAGACCTCGGTCGAGGCCCGCTTGACGACGATGGCATGGCTGGACGCGCTGATCGACGCACTACCACTGCGGACGTTGATGGCAATGGCGGTCGCTTATGCGCAACGTCCGCCTGGCGCACCGATCGATGCAGTCGTGTATACGGCCCTCACATTAAGCTATTGTCGGCGGTTTCGATGCGACTGGACGCACGCGGGCGCAGCAATCCTGCAGGCTGCCACCGTTCCCGGCATAATGCCCGAGGACGATCTGATCGGGGCATCGGCATGAGCGGCGGCGGTGACAACGTCGTGCGCTTGCCATTGCCTTGCCCTGTCCGCTACCTAGAGGACAGCGTAGGGACAAGGGCGAGGAAACGGTTGAACGGCGCGGATCTGCGATGGGTTCGGGAGAAGCGTTTCGGAGAAAGCCAGCGGGTGTTCGCGGAGAACACTGGCATCGGCGAGGCGACGGTCCAGCGTTATGAGGCGGCGCCGGAATCAGAGGTGCCGCTCTTCCTGGCCTGGGCTATTGCGGCTCGTCTGGAAGGTTTGAAGCCGTTCCGATCGGATGACCCTGAAAGCACATCGTCACAGCGGCGGCGGCGGTCGTCTTAGTCTGAGGGTTGTCCGCCCCAGCGGTCGATTTCTTTGGTTCTTTCGCTGAGTAGGGGCGTACAAACGCAGCAATCCGCCCGCCTGTGCGTTAGCCTGAAGTTTACGCCGCACGAAGCTGGAAGGGTACGGCTTCTCACCGTTCCGGGCAGAATGCGCGACCATGGTTTGTGAACGACATCCGCACTTTGTGACCAGTTGCTGTGTGCGGTCAGTCCCCTACCCAGAGCCTGCCGAATGCCCAAATCGTGCGGAGTCCATCCGTGTGGGTTTGTATGCGATCTGCGGATAGGCACTCGCTATGCAGCGTTGAAGCGAACGCCTCGATGAACGAGAGCAAGCGTCTGATCGAATGAGGCAGGCATGCGCACCTTTTGGGTCTGCGCGCGGAGCGGCAAACGTGAGAGACGAGCGTCTCTCTACAGAGAGCCGTGCCAAACGTTTGTGAGGCGGTGCCGATCGGCCACCATTCAAGATCGCCGGAAGTCAACGCGCCGCGGTTTTCGGCCCGGATCGTCTTCCGGAAAATAGCTTGGCAGCGTAGCCATACGGGGTTTGGAGAATGTCTTCGCACCGACAGGTCGAACACGGATCGCTCGGTGATCCTAACGGATCGAGATGCCCCGGTCCGCCGGCATCCCGTAGACCGACGCCCGCTTCCTACGCGGCCTCAGAGCAGTTGGTTGTGCGTGCTCACACGGAAACCGGCGCCGCGCAGGGAAGCCAGGATCTCTTGCGCGTGTTTCCAATCGCGGGCTTCGATGACGACATCCAGCTCCGCCTTCTTCAGTGCGACGGTTTGGAACATCCTCTGATGGATCACCTCCACCACATTCGCCCCGGCATCGCCGATCAGCCGGGAGATTTCCGAGAGCTGCCCGGGGGTGTCGTCGATCTCGAAGGTGAAGCGCGTGATCCGCCCGTCCCTGACAAGCCCGCGTAGGATGAGGGTCGAGAGCGTCCGGGAGTCGATGTTCCCACCGCATACCACCAGCCCGACCTTACGGCCCTGCAGCGTCTCCCGGAGGTTTTTGATGACCGCGAGACCAGCGCCCGCGGCCCCCTCTGCGACGATTTTCTCGTGGGACAGAAGGTCGAAGACGGCGTCCTCGATCTCGTCCTCCTGGGCACATTCGATCCGGTCGACATGGCTGCGGATCACCGCCATGTTCGCATCTGACGGGTGTCGCACGGCGATGCCCTCCGCCAGGCTCGGCCCTGCGAAGTTGGGCTGGGTCTGCTCGATCTTGGCCTTGACTGCGTCGAAAAGCTCTGCCTGCGCGCCGATCACTTCGACCCCGGGCTTCATCGCCTTGGCAGCCAGTGCCATGCCGGCGATCAAGCCGCCACCGCCGATGGGCACGACGATGGCGTCGAGAGCGGGTTCCTGCTCTAGCATCTCGATGGCAACGCTGCCCTGACCGGCCACGACCTGCGGATCATCGAATGGGTGGATCATGGTCAGCCGGTCCGCCTGTGCCTTCGAGAGCGTGAACGCGACGCTCTCGTCGAAGGCGGTGCCTTCCAGGATCACCTCGGCCCCAAAATCGCCCGTGCGCTTGATCTTGTTGAAGGGCGTGCCCTTCGGCATCACAATCACTGCGGGTATGCCCAACCGGGCCGCGTGATAGGCGACGCCTTGCGCGTGGTTTCCGGCGCTGCAAGCAATCACCCCGCGGCGGCGCTGGTCGGCGGACAGCGTCAAGAGCTTCGCCAGAGCCCCCCGCGCCTTAAAGGCATTGGTGTGCTGCAGGTTTTCGAGCTTGAGGTAGAGATCGAGACCCAATTGCAGCGAAAGGCGCGCGGCCTTCACTGTGGGCGTGCGGATGACCGCGTCCCGAATGGTGTCGTAAGCCGCATTGATCGAGTTTGCCGTAAGGCCCACGCTAGGGTCCCCTCTTGCGGTTTGGGGAAGACACTGTCGCCTGGGGATACCTGAGCGAGGAGGTCAGATGCCGCATTCGAAACGCGGATGCAATGGCTGCCGAATGAAAGCCCCTACGAGTCGGGCAGATTGCAGACGGCGGAGCGCCGGATCCAGTGTATGCTGTGCAGCGCCATGCTTGCCACGCATCACTCAATACCCATCGTATGCCCGTCCGTGACCTCCGGGTGCGACCATTCTATATTCTGGTTCAAACTTGATAAAAGCACTGCTTCCGACTATCGGGGTTTCCCTAGCCATGTCGCTGGAATGCGGCACGAGCCAGATCCGAAAGTGCGGAGAGAACGGGTCGGCGCGGGATAGCGGCGGCCATGACGCGTGTCAGTTTGAGGGAGGCATCGATGACTATGCCGCCAAACAGCACCGGTCTCTACGATCCCAGCGGCGAACATAGCGCCTGCGGGGTTGGTTTTCTTACGCGTAAAGACGGGCGACAGACCCATGATCTGCTTCTGAAAGTGCACGAGGCGCTCTGCGCGGTGCCGCATCGTGGTGGCATGTCGTCCGAGGGCGCGGGCGACGGAGCGGGTATCTCTGTCGATCTGTCGCTTGCCTTCTTTCGCAAGCTGACCGGCGAGGACCTGCAGTTGGGCGCGTTCGGCGTCGGGAACTTCTTTCTACCCTCAGACCCATCGCAGCACGAGTATGCGACCCGGTTGATCGCCGAGACGCTGGCCAGTGCCGGGCTGAAAGTGGTGGTGATGCGCGATCTGCCGGTCGATGAAAGCCGGATCGGCACGCGGGCGGTGAAGTTGCAGCTGCCAATCCGCCAATGGGTTTTCACG
>JBCCRM010000026.1:0-64023 GCA_039513195.1 Pseudomonadota bacterium
CGACTGGAAGAAGCCCGGCGGTTGCAGCGCCAGAACGCGCAGATGCGGCTTGCTCAAGACATCGCCAAGGTCGGGTACTGGTCGCTGGATTTGGCGACCGGGACGCTGTTTTGGTCAGACCGCGTGTTCGAAATCCATGGCGTTGCAACCGACGCCTATCAACCGGAATTGGATACGGCGCTCGAATTCTATCACCCGGACGACAGGGACCGCGTGGGAGCCCTGGTCGAAGCGGCAATCGATCAGGGAGAGGAGTTCGAATTCTCAGCCCGTATCCTGCGCGCCAACACCGGCGAGGCTGTTTCGGTCCGCGCCCGCTGCCGGGTTCAAACAGGCGACGACGGCCGCCCCGCCCATGTCGTCGGCGTTTTTCAGGAGGGGGCGGAAACGCCACACTCAACCTAGCGCATTTCCCAGCCAATCTGACTCAGACTGGCGTCGTGAAGCTGCGCCTGAACAATACCTGAGGGCGCGAGAACCGATGCAGTAAAGTCGAAAAACGCTATCGAGGTGGCGGCGTCCCGCATCAGATCTCGGTATCCCAACCTTTGCTGAGACGGACGGCGCCGTTGATGATCCCGACCATCGAATAGGTCTGCGGGAAATTCCCCCAGGCCTCGCGGGTGGTGAAATCGGTATCCTCGGCCATCAGGCCCAGATGATTGCGGGCGGCGAGGAGATCGGTGAAATGCTCGCGCGCCTCGCCGGTGCGGCCGATCCGGGCCAGCGCGTCGAGCCGCCAGAAGGCACAGACATTGAAGCCGACCTCCGGCTCGCCGAAATCATCGGCCTCCTCATATCTCAGCATGAAAGCCCCGCGGCCCAGGACGCTCGACAGCCGCTCGACCGTCGCCGCAAAGCGGGGATCGTCGCGCGGTACCATCCCGACCTCGCCCATCAGCAGCACCGACGCATCCAGTGTCTGTCCACCGATGCTCTCGACAAAGGCCTGGCGCTTCTCCGACCACGCGCCTTCCAGCGTGCGGGTCCGAATGGTCCGCGCCCGATCGCTCCAGAAAGCTGCAGCCTCGCCGAGCCCCAGATGTAGCGCGATTTTGCCAAGCCGGTCGCAAGCCGCCCAGCACATCACGGAGGAGGACGTATGCACCCGCGCGCGGGTCCGCAGCTCCCAAATCCCCGCATCCGGCTGATCGTGCAGCGCCCAAGCTTGCTCGCCAAGCGGCTCCAGCATCCGGAACGCCGCCTCGTCGGCATTCATGAACAGCCGCCGGTCGAAGAAGGCAGGGGCCGCGCCCAGGATGATGTTGCCATAGGTGTCGTGTTGGAAATGCTCATGGGCCTGGTTGCCGATCCGGACGGGTCCCATGCCCCGAAAGCCTTCCAGCGCGTCGGCCGTGCTTTCATGCAGCGCCCGCTCCAACCCAACCCCCAGGACGGGTTGGATATGCCCGCCCTTCGCATCCGCCACGACATTCATGAGCCACTGGAAGTAGTTCTCCAGCGTGCGGGTCGCGGCCAGCGAGTTCAGCGCCCGCACAGTGAAGAACGCATCGCGGACCCAGCAAAATCGGTAATCCCAGTTGCGCCCGCTGTTCGGCGCCTCCGGCAACGAGGTGGTCATCGCGGCGACGATGGCCCCGGTAGGCTCATAGGCGCAGAGCTTTAACGTGATCGCAGACCGGATCACCGCGTCCTGCCATTCATAGGGCACCGCCAGTCTGCGGGTCCATTCGCGCCAGTAGGCGACGGTGGCCTGCAAGAAGTCCTCGGCCAGCTCCCGCGGGTGATGGGTCAGCCCTTCATCGGGCCCCAGCACGAAATGCAGATCGCGGTCCAGATTGACGGTCCGTTCGTCTAGCACATGGTCGATGGGCGCCGAGGTCGTCAGCCGCATCACCTGGTCCGGCCCCACGAAACGCATATGGGTCGACCCGCGGGTCAGCTTCGGCGCCAACGTGCCCCAGGCAAAGCGCGGGCGCAGCCGGATCCGGATCCGCGGCCAGCCGGAGAGCGGGCGGATCCGCCGCACCAGCATTTGCGGCCGAAACATACGCCCGCGAGTTCGAAACCGCGGTGCGAAGTCCAGAATTTCGACCGCGCCGCTTTCCCCCTCCAACACCGTGCGCAAAACGGCGGTGTTGTCGTCATACTCCTGGCGGGTCGCCTGCAAGCCCTCCAGCTCGATGGCAAAGGCGCCGTCCCCAGGCTCGCCGCTGCCCTGGCCCAGTAGGCCATGGAAAACCGGGTCGCCATCGAAGCGCGGCAGGCAATGCCAAACGATCGCACCCTGTTTGTCCACCAGCGCCGAGATCGCGCAATTTCCGATCAGTCCCAATTCCATGGCAGTCCCCGCATGTCCCCCGATCCCAGCCATAGCGCAGCTGCCCGGCCGATGGCGAGCGCAGAGCCCGGTGGCCCTGCCGCGCGCTTCGGGCTATGTCGAAGGCCAAGAACAGAGGGAAACGGATATCCGGGACATGGGCAGACTGATCCTCGCGTCGAACCGCACGGCGACGCCTGGCGCGCCACGGGCTGGCGGCCTTGCCGTGGCGCTGTGGGACGCGCTGTCGGAACGCGGCGGCGGGATCTGGTTCGGCTGGTCGGGCGAGGTCCTGGACCGAGAGACCCGGGGCGTCCGGCTATTCGCCGAGGGAGAGATCGACTTCGCCCTCGCCGATCTGACCGAGGAGGAGTACGACGGCTACTACCTCGGCTATGCGAACCGGGCGATTTGGCCGGTGATGCATTATCGGGTCGATCTGGCCGTGTTCGACGAGCCTGCCTTCGTCCAGTACGAGGCGGTGAACCGCCGCTTCGGTCGCCTCCTGTCGCAGCTTTTGCGAAAGGAGGACATCGTTTGGGTCCATGATTACCACTTCCTGCTGCTGGGGCGGGAACTGCGCTACAACGACTGGCGCGGTCCGGTCGGGTTCTTTCTGCACATCCCGTTCCCGCCGCCGGAAGTGTTTGCGGCCCTGCCGAACCACGCGCAGCTCGCCTATGGCATGACCGAGTTCAACCTCTTGGGCTTCCAGACCAGCCGCGACACCGAGAATTTCAGCCGTTACCTGGTCGAGCATCACGAGGCGGAGAGGGGGAAGGACGGAACGCTGCGGGTCCATGACCGAACGATCCGCGTCGCCGCCTTTCCGATCGGCACCGATCCAGCGGAGATCCAGCAATTCGCCGAAGACCCGGTGGCGCGGGAGGGGGCCGACCGGCTTGGCCGGATCATCGACAACCGCTCGCTGGTGCTGGGCGTGGACCGGATGGACTATTCGAAAGGGCTGCCCCAGCGGTTGGAGGCGTTCGGCCGTCTCCTTGACGACAATGAGGAGCTGCGGGGCCGGGTGAGCTTCGTGCAGATCTCGCCGACCTCGCGGAGCGAAGTGAACGCCTATGCCGATCTGCGCGAGGAGGTCGATCGCCTGGCCGGGCGGATCAACTCCGACTATGCCGACTTGGACTGGACGCCGATCCGGTATCTTGCCCGCAGCTATCCGCGGGAGACGCTGGCGGGATTGTTCCGCCTGGCGCGCGTCGGGCTGGTAACGCCCCTGCATGACGGTATGAACCTGGTCGCGAAGGAATTCGTGGCAGCGCAAGATCCGGAGGATCCGGGCGTGCTCGTGTTGTCCGAATTCGCCGGTGCCGCGGAGCAGATGGCCGATGCGATTTTAGTCAATCCCCATGACATCGGCGGAGTTGCCGACGCGATCGAGCGGGCCTTGGTCATGCCGTTGGAGGAGCGGCAGCAGCGGATGCGTAGGCTTGCGGAGACGGTGGCCTCGCGCGACATCGCTTGGTGGCGTCGCGAGTTTTTGTCGGCGCTGGAGGCGGTCGGGGCAGCCTCGT
This sequence comes from Pseudomonadota bacterium, assembly GCA_039513195.1. Classification (GTDB taxonomy): domain Bacteria; phylum Pseudomonadota; class Alphaproteobacteria; order Rhodobacterales; family Rhodobacteraceae; genus Thermohalobaculum. The sequence continues at coordinate 3,817 of JBCCRM010000026.1, forward strand.
GATAACCCTCGACGGGCTGCGGCTGCAGGCCACTGACGCGGTGTTCCTGGACTTCGACGGGACGCTGGTCGAGCTCGGGCCAGATCCGGACACCGTCTGGCTGCCGGAAGATCTCTCACCGGCGCTGTCGACTCTATCGCAGGCATTGGGCGGCGCCGTCGCGGTGATTTCCGGCCGCGACATTCGGGACCTGGCGCAGCGGGTTCCAGGGTTTCTCTGGCGGGCAGGGGGTCATGGCTTGGAGATCGTGCCACCCGGCGAGGAGCCGGGGCCTGAGCCACCACCACCGCCAACCGCGGTGCTGACGCCATTGCGGCGCGCGCTCGACCATCCCGGGGTCCGGCTGGAGCTAAAGGGGCCTGTCGCGGCGCTGCATTTCCGGGCGGCGCCAGCGGCCGAGGCCGCCTGCCTGAGCGCGGCTGAGGCGGCCGCGGTGGATGGGTATAGAGTCCTGCCGGGCAAATGTGTCGTCGAGGTCAAACCGGCCGGCGCCGATAAGGGCCGCGCGCTCGCGCGAATGGTCGAACACCTGCCATTCGCCGGCCGCCGCCCGGTGATCTTGGGCGATGACACCACGGACGAGGATGCAATGGAGGTCGCGCAAAGCCTCGGCGGTATCGGCGTCAAAGTCGGCGAGGGAAACAGCGTGGCCCATCGGCGAGCGCCGGACCCTGTGGCAGTCCGCAACTGGCTGGCCCATGAGGCGACGAGGCTTAGCCGCTAGAGCATGTTTCCAGCCAATCTGACTCAGATTGGCGGCGCAAAAATGCGACCGCACGATACCGTAGATTGAAGCGCGGCGCCCGCTTCAGCTAGATCTGTTCTCAATAGCGACGCAATCATACGGCGAACTGTTCAGAAATTTTTCTCTTATGAGACACCATAACCGTGATTTGAAACCAACTATTTTCTAAAAATTTTGCATATTGCTCCGTGCAAAAGTGAGGCGATCCCGCCTTAGCGGTTGCGGTCGCTCTAGGTAAATCACTGAAAGTAGACAGAAATTTTTCATACTATCCAGTACAGATGTGATTTTTGAACAGCCTGGATCGGTTGACCAAGCAATTTGGCAAGACTATGACGAAATCACGAAAAAATTGGGGAGGTAGCATACACAACTCTCGGTAATCGGATGCCGGCTGAGTTTTTGCAGGTATTCGAAACGATAAGCCACTCTGTCAGCAAGATAGGGCAGGGTCTCTTGTTCGCGTTGCTTCTGTGTTGGGTGATGCTCTCGACTGAATTGGTTGGGAGCTTGGTAGTGAGGAACAAATCGTGAGTATCGGATGGGTAGCGGGCCGCATATGGCACGACAAAGACTGTGATGGGAAAGAAGATCACGGGGAAAGCGGTGCGGGTAGTGTCACCGTCGACCTGGTCGACAAAGCCGGAAATGTGGTCGCGACAACGCAGACGGACGGCAACGGCCAGTATTCGTTCGATGCAAAAGCGGGCCAGTATCAAATCCGCGTATCACAGCCCGACGGCAAGGTCTTCACCGAAGAAAACGCCGCCGGCACCAACATCTATAACAACTCGAATGTCGATGCTTCTGGCGTATCGAACTTCTTCACGCTTTATCCAGGCTGCAAGCTTTCACAGATCGATGCCGGTCTGAAAGACGCCCCAAAAGGCTCGATCTCCGGCCGGTTGTTTTGCGATGACGATTGCGACGGCCTGGAAAAGCCTAGAGAGGCCGTGGTCACCAAGGGTCCCAACCTAATCGTCAACGGCGATTTCGAGGACCACAAGGGCAGCGGCGACGGCGGCAAGTACTACGGCCTCTCCGGCAACGACGTGGCGGGGTGGTCATTTGTCGGCAGCCGCCGCGCCGACCTGTTCGAAGATGCGAAATCGGTCTTCGGCAATGCTCAAGGGGACGCGATCATCGAGCTCGACAAGGGCGCCGTCCTCCGCCAGCACATCGAGATCCCCGAAGCCGGAAAATACCACCTCACCTTCGACGTGCTGGAAAACAGCAGCGTCTCCTCCGGCAACAACGATTTCGTCGTCAAGATCAACGGGAAAACGGTCGAAACCGTTGTCGCCAACGGCAAGATGACTGTGACCGTCGAGCTGGACCTCGACGCAGGGCCGGTCGATCTCGACTTCGTCTCGAAGAGCGGCGACCGCGGCGACGGCGCGGCGATCAACAATGTCGAACTGCGCAAGGAGATCGTGACCCAGACCCCAGGGGATGACAGTAGGGCCGGTGTGACGGTCGACCTGCTCGACGGGGCGGGCGAGGTGGTTGCTACCACCGTGACGGACGAAGACGGCCGCTACGCGTTCGATGGCCTCGATGCCGGTGACTATCAGGTGCGCTTCACGACGCCCGAAGGAAAGGTCTTCACCCAGCAGAATATCGGCGACGATGACAGCATCGACTCGGATGCCGATGCATCAGGCCTCACCGGCGTGATCAGCCTCGGCGTAGGCGAGCATATCAGCGACGTCGATGCCGGCTTGAAAGACCAGCCGCCGGGCTCGATCTCCGGCCGGGTGTTCTGCGATGAGAATTGCGACGGGCTGGATAGCCCGCCCGAGCCGAGCACCGGCAAGGGCCCGAACCTGATCGTCAACGGCGGTTTCGAGATCAACGACCTGCCTGGCGATGCGGGAGAGCTGTTGAACATCACCGAGCTCGAAGGCTGGGATCTGGGCGGGGCGAAGCGGATCGACCTCTACGAAGATGCGCAGTCCGAGTTCGGCAACGAACAGGGCAACGCGATCATCCAACTCGACAAGGCGGTGATCATCTCGCAAGTCGTGATCGCCGAGGCCGGCACCTATCACCTGTCCTTCGACCTCTACGAGAACACCACGACCACCCGGAACAACAATGACGTTCGGGTGCAGATCAATGGCGAGAGTGTCGCCCTGGTCTTTGCCGAGGGTGTTCAGACCATCGAGCTTGAAGTCGACCTGGCCGCGGGACCGGTGAAGATCGAGTTCAACGGGCAGAGCGGCGACACCGCGGTCGGCCCGGCCATCGACAATGTCGCGCTGCGCCAAGCGATCGCGACCGATGGAGAGCCTGAGGACGGCAAAGAGGGTGTGACCGTGATGCTGCTCGACGCCGATGGCGAGCCGGTTCCGGGCAGCGATGGTCAGCCGATCACCACGGTCACCGATGCGGACGGCAACTACCATTTCGACGGCGTCCGCCCGGGAGACTACCGCGTCAAGGTGGTGGCGCCGGAAGGCAGCGGCTTCACCGAGCAGAATGTCGGCGATGACGACAGCATCGACTCCGACGTCGATGCCGATGGCGTCAGCGGGGTGATCACCGTGCCCGCAGCCACGCATATCGGGGACATCGATGCCGGGTTGAAGCCGGTCGAGCTCGTCGAGGTCTGCCACACGGACATCGTAGACTTCGAGTTCGGCCAAGCGGGCGACATCGTCAGCGAGATCGTCCTGGTCAACACCGGCGTGACGGCGACGGTGCAGGGCGACGCCTCTGCCGACCCGAACGGTCCCGACAACGATGCGATGCTGTTCGACGCCACCAACCCAACCGGGGGCGACCAGGATCTGTTTGCGCCCGGCCAAGGCAATGTGCTGATCCTGACCGAGGACGACGATGCCACCGACCCGGACGATGCGGCCGCTGGCGGCAGCGCGACTCTGACCTTCTCGGAGGCTGTAACGGTGGACAGCATGGTGTTCATCGATGCGAATGAAGGAACGTCGGTGACCGGCATCGATGCGAATGGCGCGGAGATCGGCACTGTTGTGGTCGCCTCGTTGGAAGATGGCGAGCTTGCGAAGGTGGAGTTGGCGTTCGACGATGTGGTCGAGTTGCAGATTGCGTTCACCGGATCGGGCGCCATCGACGACATCGTCGTCCATCGTTGCGTCGAGGAAGAGACGTTGCTCTGAGCAAGCCAGCGCCGGGCTCAAGCCGCCCGGCGCCTGAAGACCAGCATAGGAGGGCGCGCCCCTGTCTCGCCGGCGGGGGTGCCCACTCGGTTTACGCGACTGCGCGTCGACTGGGACCCAATTGGCCGAGTGCACGGATCAGGGGGACAGACGGCGAAGATCGTCCAGCGTATCGACATCCGCCAACAGATCGGCATGGCCGATGCGAAGCGGGCGGAGGCTTGCCTCGGTATCCATCCGAGCATGGGGGCTGGACCAGCGCACGCCTTGCAGAGCCGTTGCCGGCATCCCCAGTCGCGAGCAGCGCAGGCCGATCAGCCAGTACCCGCCGTCGGGCGCGGGCCCGAGCACTACGTCTCGGTCGCCGAGCAAGGCGAAGGCCCTTGCCACGTGCGCTGCCCTTATCCCAGGGATATCGGCACCGATGATCGCGACAGGCCCTGGTGGCATCGCCCGTAGCGCCCGCGACATCCGTGCGCCGAGATCGCCTGCGCCCTGGGGCCAGCGGCGTAGGCCCCGGGGCCAGATGCGGCTCGCCATCCCCTCCCGATCCGGGGCGACCGCCAGTACCAGACGCCAGCGGGGATCGGCGCGCAGCTTCCGGATCAGGCGCGCGACAGTATGGCGGAACCACCAGGCGGCGGCGACATGACCGATATCCCGCCCAAGGCGCGTCTTAACCCTGCCGGGCCGAGGCTCCTTCAAAAAGATCACCAGGGTTGGGCGTTGTATCATCGGCGGTGATAACGCTCCGCCAGGCGCTCGGGCGCGACGCCCGCGAAATAGAGCGCCAGGGTGCCGATGTTCCGGGCCCCGCGGCGGACCCACCCGTCCCGCCGATAACGGTCGGGCGCCGTGATCACCGCACCGTCCAGGCGGCGGAGACGCCGGCGACCGAGGGTCCGGACAATCGCCACATCCTCCATCAGCGGTATCGGCTGATGGCCGCCCACGGCGTCGTAAAGCTTCCGGGAAATCAGCAGCCCTTGATCCCCATAGGGCAATGCGAAGAGGACCGAGCGGAGATTGGCCCAATTGCCGGTGACCCGGGCCATGGCCTCGCCCGCCTCGAAGCGCAGGCCGAAATACCCCGCCTGGCCAGCATGCTCGGCGATATGGTGGCGCACCACGCGGTCCCACCCTGTCGGCAGCACGGTATCGGCGTGCAGGAAAAGCAGCCACGGACCCGTCGCAGCGTCCGCGCCCGCAACAAGCTGCGGGCCCCGTCCCTTCGGAGCCGCGATCAGGCGCGCGCCGGTACCGTCTGCCAGCATGGCGATGTCGTCGGTCGACCCGCCATCGGCAATAACTACCTCGCGTACCAGACCGCTCGGCAGCGCGGCGGCTAAGGCGGCCAGGCAAGGCCCAATCCGTGCCGCCGCATCCAGCGTGGGGATCACAACCGACAACGGCGCCCTCACGCCGCTGCCTCCCTCCGGCCCAGGCCCCACAAGGCAGCTTGCGCGACCAGCGCGAGAACCCCGAAACCGGCAAAGAGCGGCATCAACGAGCCATCATAGCTGCGCGCCAGGATCGTCGCGAAGACGGCCGAGCCGATGGTCGAAGCCGAGAGCACGACCGAGGATGCCGTACCCGCAATGGCGCCATGGGGCTCCATGGCGAGCGCGGTGATGTTGGAGAAGAGGAGCGCGACGGCAACAAAGATGACCGCCATGGCCCCCATGGTCACCGGCAGCGGCGGCAGCCCGCCCGCAGCCCAACTGAGCACCGCGCCGGCCAGTCCCGCAGCACCCAGCACCCAAAGCCCGACGCGGCAGAGCGGCCACATCCCCAGGCGCATGACAACGCGGCCGTTCAGCCAGCTCGCGATCGCGAAGACGCCGGCGAAGGCAGCGAAGGTCACCGGGAACAGCGGGCCGAGGCCGTAGTCCTCCTCGAAGATCTGCTGGGCGGTGGCAAGATAGGTCAGGAACGAGGTGAAGATGCAGACCGCTGCGAAAATGCACAGCGCCGATTGCCGGTCAGCTATCACCTGCTTGATCGCAGCAAGAACTGGGCCGACAGCAAGGCGCCGCCGCGCCGCGCGATCCAGTGTCTCGGGCACCCCGATCACGTACCAACCGACGGAGACCAGCGCTAAGACGAGATAAGCCCAGAAGATCGCCCGCCAGCTGCCGAGGGCCTCCAGACCCTGGCCCAACAGGGGCGCCAGCATCGGTACGAGCATGAAGACGGTCATCACCAGAGATAGGATCCGCGCCATAGGCCGCCCGGCATAAAGGTCGCGAATGATCGCCACCGCTACGACGCGCGGGGCGCCAGCCCCGAAACCTTGAAGGAACCGGCCCGCCAAAAGCCATTCCGGTGAGGGTGCCAGCATGCCCATCACCGTGCCGACCAGATAGATCCCCCAACCGAGCAGCGCCGTGCGCTTTCGCCCCCATGCGTCGGCCACCGGTCCGAAGATGAGCTGCGCAAGGCCCAGCCCCGCGAAAACCAGAAGCACCACCAATTGGCGGTCATTGGCGGTTCGAAAGCCCAGATCCGCCGAAATCGCGTCCAATGCCGGCAGAACTGCATCGATGGTCATCGCGACCACAGAGGTCATCATCGCCAGAAAGGCGAGCAGACCGAGCGGCGCGCGCCCGGCAGCACGGTCTTCCGGCGATGGCAGGGTCATTGGCAGATCACTCCTGGCGCGCTTATAGCCTTGGGCCGCGGCCCTGGCGATGGCTATATGGCGACGGGAGGGTTCTGCGATGGCAACAGGATTTCACGACCCAGGGCGGACCGTGCTGCGGATGCAGGGCGCGGATGCAAAGGGCGTTCTGCAAAGCGTGGTGACAAACGATCTCGACCGACTGGCCGAGGACAGGGCGCTCTACGCAGCACTGTTGACGCCGCAGGGAAAGTACCTGTTCGACTTTTTCCTGATCGCCGATGGCGACGACGTCCTGATCGACATTGCCGCGACCAGGGCGCAGGCCTTCGCAGCGCGGGTGAAAATGTACTGTCTGCGCCGGGATGCGCGGATGGGCGAGCCCACCGGGCTTTCGGTCGCCCTCGCTTGGGGGGCCGATGAGCCCGACCGGTCTGGCCGTCGGGTGCTAACCGACCCGCGGCACGCGGCGCTCGGCTGGCGGCTCTATGGCCCTGTGGAAACCGTTGCAGCAGACCTGACACCCGCCGAGGCGGCCGACTACACAGCGCTGCGTGTGTCTCTTTCGGTGCCGGAAAGCGGGGTCGAGCTGGTGCCGGAAGACACCTTCATCCTCGAGGCGGGGTTCGAGGCGCTCGACGGCGTCGATTTCCGAAAGGGCTGCTATGTCGGGCAGGAGGTCACCGCCCGCATGAAGCACAAGACGACGCTCAAGAAGCGCTTGGTGCCGGTGCGAGTGGAGGGTGCGGCACCGCCCGGCACGCCGGTGACGGCAAAGGGCAAACCGGCCGGCACGCTCTTTAGCCAAGCGGATGGTCGCGGCTTGGCGCATCTGCGTCTCGACAGGGCGACGGGGGAGATGGAGGCCGGGGAGGCCCGGGTGACCTATGACGGCTGACCGGCCGTCTCGGAAGCCAAGAGCGCCTGCAGACCTTCCCGATAGGTGGGATAGCGTAGGGCAACGCCCAGCTCCTCCTTGATCAGCCGGTTGGAACACCGCTTCGACTCGGCATAGAAGGACCGCGCCATCTCCGACATCTCCGCATCCTCGATCGGGACCTCCGGCGGATGCGGCAGGCCCAGAAGATCGGCCGCGTACGCGAGAACCTCCTCAGGCGGGGCAGCCTCGTCGTCGCAGAGATTGTATATCGCCCCCGGTTCCGGCCGCGCGATGGAGGCGGCGAGGATGGCCGCAATATCCTCCACATGGATGCGGCTGAAGACTTGGCCGGGCTTGATAATGCGCCGCGCGGTGCCGGCGCGGATCTTGGCAAACGGTCCGCGACCAGGCCCATAGATGCCAGCAATCCGGAATATGTGGACCGGCAGATCCGCCTGAATGCTCAGCGCCTGCCAACCCTGCTCGGCAATGAGACGGTGGCGCCCGCGCTCGGTCGCCGGGCGGCAGCCGGAGGTCTCGTCGACCCAGCCGCCTTGGCGGTCGCCATAGACGCCGACAGTGCTGAGATAGCCGGCCCATTCGATCCTTGGCGCAGCCGCGGTGATTGCGGGGCGCAGCCTGGTCAAAACCGGGTCGCGCCCGTCCCGCGGGGCGATCGAGGTCAGCAGATGCGTCGCGGCGCTCAGTGCCGGGCCGATATCGCCACCGGGCCAGAGGATCGGCTCGACCCCCTCGGCGGCGAGAGCTTCCGCCTTTTCGGCGCTTCGGGTGGTGCCGATGATCCGCCAGCCTTGGGGCAGCAGCAGCCGGCCGAGCGCTCGGGCGGAGTAGCCATGGCCGAAACTCAGCAGCACTTTGGTCGTGTCGATCATTCCTCTATCCGCCGGTTCGGTCTAAGGGAGGGTCGGTCGGCTGCGGGAGGATAGCGATCCATGCGGAGAATGCGAGCGGCTTTGGGTCTTGCGCTGGCGGTAGCGATTGCGGGTGCTGCGGCCGCCCAGCCGCAACGCTATGACGCCTGCCTGGCGCTGGCGGAGACCGACCCGCGCACGGCGCTGGAGGCGGCGGCGCAGTGGATCGCCGATGGCGGCGGGGCCGCGGCAAGGCACTGCGAGGCGGCTGCCTTCGCCAATGCCGGGGCGCCGGCACAGGCTGCTCGGCTGCTGACGACGCTCGGTGCGGAACCCGGCGCCCTGCCGGAGACTGTGCGCGCTGCGATCCTGCTGCAGGCGGCGGATCTTTATCGGTCGGCGGGACAGCCAGAGGCGGGGGAGGCTGCCGCGACCGGCGCGGTGGAGCTCGATCCCCGCTCGGTGGTATCGCTCGCAACCCGCGCAGAGCTGCGGGCGGAACTGAAGGACTGGCGGGGGGCGGCGGCGGATCTCGACCGGGCGCTGAGCCTCACCGCGCCGGAAGCAGGCCTTTTGACTTTACGGGCCGCGGCAAAACGGCGCTCTGGCAGACTGCTCGAGGCCCGATCCGACGCGCTCTGGGCGCTGGAACTGGCACCGGATCGCGCAGATGCCTGGCTGGAGCTCGGAAGCGCCCATGCCGCGCTGGGCGAGACAGATGCCGCCCGGCGCGCCTGGATCCGGGCGATCGAAACGGACACAGACGGTTCGGTGACGCCCCTCGCGCGGCATCGTATTCAAGCGATGGAAGCCGGGGGCTAGGGCATTTTCCAGCCAGTCTGACTCGGATTGGCGTCGTGAAGCGGCGCCCGACCAATACCGTAGACCGCAGAAACCAAAGCAATCGGGTCGGAAAGCGCTCTGTAGCGTTTTCCGATCGCTCGTGATCGGACAGTCGCCGCGAAAGTCTGCTTGTTGCGATTTCCGAGTCTGCTGACGACTCCGTCTTCTTCGAAGTCGCTCTGGTCAGTTCCGCCCAGGCTTCGCCTGGCCGTCCCGGGCGCCGCGTCCACCACCCGGCCTGTGGCACGGTGATCGCCCGCGGCGGGCTGCAGAGGCAGCCGAGCTTGGAGAAGCCGCAGGCGCCTGCGGCCTTTCCACCAGCGTCCAGGTGGATGCGCCGCCGCACGCGCAAGGGCGGCCACGCCTAGAAACGGCAGACGCGGCGGCCCTGAGACCCGATCTCAGGCGCTTACTTCTGCCAAGCAGAGCGCCCATTCCTCAGACACCTCAAGCGCCGGGTCGCATTGCGAGGCGGCGTTCGCCTGGGCGGCAAACGCCGGCGCGCTCAGCAAGCGCGACAACGCCCAAACGCCATGCTGGCGCACCAGCGGTGCCGGATCGAGAGCGAGGCGCTGTGCCGCCGGGATCATCCCTTCGCTCCGACTATTCCCGATCGCCACGGCAACATTGCGCAGGAACCGGTCTCGCCCGATCCGCTTCACGGGGCTGCCGGAGAAATAGGCGCGAAAGGCCTGGTCATCTAAGGCCGCCATGGCTGCGAGCGCCGGCGCCTTCGTTTCCGGCCGCGAGGCATAGGCCGCCTGTCCCGCAACCGCGAATTTGTTCCACGGGCAGACCGCTAGGCAATCGTCGCAGCCGTAGATCCGGTTGCCGATGAGCGGCCGCATCGCCCTCGGGATCGGCCCCTTCAGCTCGATTGTCAGATACGAGATGCAACGCCGCGCATCGAGTTGATAGGGCGCGGTGAAGGCGGCGGTCGGGCAGATGTCGAGGCACCGCCGGCAGCCGCCGCAACGGTCCGCATGCCCGGCCCCGACCGGAAGCTCCAGGGTGGTAAAGATGGCACCCAGGAAGAACCACGAGCCGCCGGAGCGGGAGACGAGATTGGTGTGCTTCCCCTGCCAACCGATCCCGGCCGCCGCCGCCAGCGGCTTCTCCATCACCGGCGCGGTATCGACAAAGACCTTGATCTCCGCCGGAAAGCCCGCCCTGTCGGCCCGGTCGATCAGCCACCGCCCTAGGCGCTTCAGGCGTTTTTTCACCCGGTCATGATAGTCGCGTCCCTGAGCATAGACCGAGATAGCGCCCCGCTCTGGCTCTTGCAGCACTTCCAGCGGGTCGCCCTCCGGCGTGTAGGCGTCGGCCAGCATGATCACCGAACGAACCGCTGGCCAAAGAACGCGCGGATCGGCCCGCCAGTCGAGCCTGTCGGCCATCCAGCCCATCTCGCCATGGTTCCCCGCTGCCACCCAGTGCCGCAGATGCCGCCCGGCCTCGACCACCGAGCCCGGCGAGGCGATGCCGAGATCGGCGAAGCCCAGCGACTTGGCCTCGCCGGTCAGGTCCTGCAGCAGCGCGACGGATTTGGAGCGCCCGGGTCTATCGGAGCGAAGAACCTCCCGCTCCGCGCCCGACGTCGCCACGCGGGTTTGCTGCATCGGTGCGAGGGTCCCATCGAACGAGCCCGGCGGCATCGGCGCCGCCAAGGGAGCGCCCGACCTGCAGCTCTCCTTCCCTCCGCGTTTCACGGTCTGGCTCACGGGCGCAACCCAGCTTTCTGGTCGGAGCTGGGGTCGCTACCGCCTCCCCCACCTCGCCGCCGAAGCGTCAAAAATCCAACTCCGCATAATGGGGCGGCGGCGTGGGAAACCCAGGCAGATGATCCGCCAACAGGCTGCGGAAGGACGGGCGCGACTTGACCACGGCGTACCAGTCGCGAACCGAGGGATATGCCTCCCACGGCACATCGCCGACATAGTCGAGTGTGCTGAGATGCGCCGCCGCCGTCAGATCTGCCACCGTGAGCCGCGGCCCGGCGAGCCAGTTGTGCCCCTCCAGCAGATAGGTCATGTAGTCGAGATGAACCCGGATGTTCTGGCTGCCCGCCTTCAGGCAGGCCCCGTCCGGCGAACCAAGCCGGGCCAAGCGCTTTGTCACCCGCTCGAACACTAAATTCTCGGTCACCTCTCGATTGAACTTGTCGTCGAACCAATCGACCAGACGGCGCGCCTCGGCCCGCGCCAGAGGTTGCGCCGGCAATAGGGGCGGCTCCGGATGGGCCTCCTCCAGATACTCGAAGATCGGTGTGGACCCAGACAGCGCCTGGCCCTGATCGGTAACCAGAACCGGCACGCGGCCCGCGGGATTGAGCCGCAGGAAGTCCAGCCTGCTCTCCCATGGCCGTTCCTCGATCAGCTCCGCCTGCAGCCGCTTTTCGCCGAGCACCAGCCGAACCTTCCGGCAAAAGGGCGACAGCGGCAGGTGATAAAGACGGTGCATGGGCAGGGTCCGGGCTGACTTCGATGCGCCCTCTACCTGCCGAAGGGGCGCGGGTGATGCAAGGCTGGTTCGGTGGGACAAGCGCGGTTACCGTTTCGAGAACGCAGGGCGTTGCACTCACGACCAATTAGTTGTGGATCCATTCTGCAGGCGAGATGGGAGAAGACTGTGAAGCGAGGCACCGCATCCTCCCACACCCGTGAGCTCACACTCAGCTCCTGTATTTGTCGGGCTTTCAACGGTTATCATTTGATTCACACAAAATAATTGTAAAGAAGCAGTGCGGCGAGTGGCTATTGCTGAAATGATCGAAGCAGATGTCGCAGCAATCCTTTGGACTCTAGCGGTCTTTAGGGTTGAAAATTTGTAGGATGAAAAGTTTCTAGCGCATCTAAAGGTTGGGGACGAGCCATTCTCGAAGCTTAGGCTTCGGCAGGAGGACTATTTCAGCGTATTCTCGGATACTGCCAGCGAGCTGTCAAAGCATGATGCAAAATTCGTCCATGCGGCGATCAGTTTTTATTCAACGCTCAAGGGGTCGCGAGACGCAGCGTATGTCTTGTCGTTTTGGAAAGTTCCAAACGATGGTCATGGCATCCACGAGATCCGTGCGAACCCTGATTTTCAGCGAATGCTATGCATGATCGACCTCGTACTGCGCGCAGGCACAGAGTTCCAGGCCGTGGCAGCACAGAAGGGTCGGGACGAGATCGAAAGAGCGTTCAATCTGATGACTGGCCTCGAAAATCTCATTCGAGAGCGTCTCGACATAGAATGGGTCGAGGCGAATGGCGATCTATAGGCTCTCCAGACACCCCGCACTGCCGCTTACGCGCAGGGTTTCGGCGCCTTGGGCGATGGCGGCGGCGCGGTTGCGCATCCAAGGGCCCGGATTGCCGGGGTCGCGCTCCTTCGGGTTCGGCAAAGCCGCCGCGAGACGCGAGGCCTGGCGGAGCGTCAACGCCTCTGCCCCGCGGCCGAAATGGTGCTGGGCCGCGGCCTCCGCCCCGAACACCCCGGGGCCGAACTCGGCGACGTTCAGATAAACCTCGACGATCCTGTGCTTTGGCCACAGGACCTCGATGGTCAGCGCAAAACCGGCCTCCAACCCCTTTCGCAGAAAACTGCGCCCGTGCCAAAGGAAGACGTTCTTCGCCACCTGCTGCGTGAGGGTCGAGGCTCCGCGGAGGCGGCCTCCGGCCTCCCGCTCCTCCAACGCCTTCTCGATCGCCTCGAAATCGAGACCATAATGCTGGCAGAAGCGCGCATCCTCCGCCGCAACGACCGCACGGGCCATCTCCGGTGACATCGCCTCCAGATCCCGCCAGTCCCGCGAGAGACCGCCGAGGCGCCACCATTCCTGCGCCATGTAGACCCCGCCAGGCGGATCGATAACCCGATAGGCCGCGACCCAAAGCACGGCAAACACCACAAGCGCGGCCATGATCCGAAGCGGCCAGAGGAACAGCGCCCGCAGCAGCCGCCGGAAGGCCGACCGGCGCGGTACCAAGGGCCGAGGTGGCGTTGCCGGATCCGGCACTTTCTTTGCGGACCGCCGCTTTCCGGCCTTGCCGACCGCTGATTTCCCGGCCACGGGCTTCTCCGCCATTGCCCCCTGCCGGGCGGCTTACCACGCCGCGCCGCGCTGAACCATGCCGCTCAAGCGCTGAAGAGCGCCGTGCGCCCGGACGGAGGGTCTGTGAGCTACACTTTCTCGCCATCGCGAAAAAGCGGCCCGGCATCGGCGACGATCTTGGCATCCAGGCTGTCCGGCACCGGGTTCCGCGGGCCCGCCCGGTTCGCAGGCCGCCATCGGTCGGCAGCGTCTTGACCCCATCGGTGCAGGCCAAGGCATGGAGCCTGTGCAGCGTCGCCTCGATCCCGGCGGCCCGATGCCCAAGATATGCGACGGCATGTCCGAGAAGAACTCGGCGACTAGAGCGCTTTCCGACCCGATTGCATCGGTTCTCGCGCTCTAAGGTATTGTTTTGACGCATTTTCGCGACGCCAATCTGACTCAGATTGGCTGGAAAATGCTCTAAGGCCCGAGAGCGTCCCACCGCCTCGAAACTGTACTCGCCGCGGTGGGAGGAGATCACCGAGATCCCGTTCTTCGAAATGATCTTGGGAAGTCCGGCATCGATTGCGCCGCGGAAATTGGTAAACGCCCCCTCCGACGATCAGCACGGCGACGTAGTGGGGATCGATGCGTTCCGCCGAACGCACATTCAGCGAGTAGAGGGTTCGCAAGCCCTACTTCACCAGCCAGGAATGCGCCGCCGATGTCGCGAGGATCGTCGGCATCGCCACCCGCGTTGGCCCCGCCTCCTGATCGGTCAGCCCAAGATGACCGACGCCAGTGCGTACCGCCTCCTCTACCCTTGTCCGAGCCCGGTCCAGCGCCTCGCGCAGGGACCGGTCCTCGACTGCGTCGGCGGGCGCCACCCCAACCTCGGACCCCGCAAGGACCAGCCCATCGGCTGTCATCACATAGCGCAGGGGGCGCCAATCCTCCGGGATCCAGATGTCCGACGACCGCGACTCCGGCACCATCATTGTCCTTGGCATCGGCGCATTGCGCCCGCCGCGGACCATCACCTCGAAGACCGCATCGAGCGCGGCACTTTCCGAGAAGACGTTCTAGACAATCGGCTTGATGGCCTCCGCCAGAGCACCGAGGCAGGCGGAGACCATCCGGATATCGTGGCCCCTCATCCAAGTCAGACTGCCCTTCAGCATGTTGATCTCGCCGTTACGGGCAAGCATGCGCACCGGCTGCGCGAGCCACCATTGCGGGAAGGTTTTGGTGCAACAGCGCCGGTGATAGATGGCAAACGCGCTCGCGAACCGGTCGTCCGTCAGGTCCGGGCAGAACTCTGCCACCTGCTCGGCGAGCATAATCCCATTATAGATGATCGACCGGCGGGACAGCGAGCAGACATAAAATCCGAAGATAGCTGGCAGCTGCACCGCTTTCTCGATCCGGCGGCGGATGACAGAGATTTCCCCCTCGAACGTCTCCTCTTCTACAGCCTTGGCGTTCGAGATCAGGATCTGCCCGACCGCGGGTCGGGTGGGACCGGCCTTTCGGCCCAGGACGGCGATCCCCTGCTCCACCACGTCGCGGCGCGGACGCCCGTCGACGGCTGCGACCAGCCGGACCCCGCAGGCGGCAAGCTCCTCCTTCTGCAACGACGTGCTGGTCTCGGCGGCGTGCTCCGTCGGCATCCCGCGCCGCCGCCCGATCTCGGCACATATCGGCTCAATCCTTCGCGCCCTGCGCAGACATGAATTCCGCGATCACCTGCTCACCGGTCATGCGCTTCCGCTCGCCAGCAAAGGCGTACCAAGCGGGCTGCTCATCGACGAAGATCTCGGTCACCAGGTCCAGCCTGGACTGGTCGTCCAGCAGGAAGGTGTTGATATTCGTATAGGACGGCATGTCGCCGGTGAGCCGGTAGAAGAGCCCGGTGCCGCAAAGGCTGCAAAAGCCGCGCTCGGCAAAGTCAGAGGACTTGTAGACGGTGATGTTCTCTTCGCCCTGCCAGACGAGGCCCTGCGCCTCGGCGGCGAACGCCGGGCCGGAATTCAGGCGTCGGCACATCCCGCAATGGCAGACATCCGACTGTCCTACCTTGTCGGCGTGAAACCGGACCGCGCCGCAGAGGCACTGGCCCGTGGCCTTCTCCGTCTCTCCCATTGGGTCACTCCTTTTGCCGGCCATAGCACCGCGCCCAATAGATCAGCACGCGCGTCGGTTGGTTAAAGCCCGAATGTTTCCTGTCTATAGGCGTTGTCCATAGGATGCGCATGCTGAGTGCATAGTGCGGCCACATAACCGTCAGTCACTCTGCCGCCACTATCGACTGATCGGCAAAGCGCCTTGCCATAGCATCGGCGGCTTCCCGCCCATCCCGGATCGCCCAGACCACCAGGCCGTCGGCGCGGTCGCAGCCGTCATACACCGTCGCCTGAAACCAAGCTGGCGGAGGCGATCCGCGCAGGCCAGCGCCGATGGTGACCTTGCCATGGCCCGATTGCTCGGTGACGCAAGTGCCCTCACACAGCCGGTCCTGGGGGCAAATGCGGCCGCAGATCTCCGGAAACGTGTTGGCGGCCGCAGACAGGTCAGAGGCCTCGTGCAGCTGACCGTCCGCGGTCGCCTTCAGCCAATCGGGGATGTTGTTTTGCAGCGGACAGCCGGACTGGCAAAAGGGCACCCTTGATTGGCTGCA
The DNA here is from genome assembly GCA_039513195.1 of Pseudomonadota bacterium. Taxonomy (GTDB): domain Bacteria; phylum Pseudomonadota; class Alphaproteobacteria; order Rhodobacterales; family Rhodobacteraceae; genus Thermohalobaculum. Next base: position 19,612 of record JBCCRM010000026.1, read on the forward strand.
GCGGGCGGCCTGCTCGGCCGCCTTCTCGCGGGCGAGTTCGCGAGAGATCTCGCCAAAAATCCCCCGCCGCGCTTGGGCGGCACGTTTGCACGGCATCTCGCGGTGAAGCGAGACGAGTCTCAGCACATTTTGAGGCAGCGGGTATAGCCTTCCAAGGCCGAGCCAGAATTCGAAACGTTCTCACCCAGCCTCGAAGCGTGGATTGGGTGCCGGATCAAAGCGAAAGAGCAACCACATTCTTTATGTCCTAGTTCGCCGCAGACCCAGCGCCGACGCTTACGTTGCGAACCACGCAGGGCGGAGGTAGGTCTGTGATGCTGACGGAACTTCCTCCTTGCGATCACTCGGCCGATCGCTACCACTGTCGCGACCCAAGGACACGAGGCGAGCGGCATGGCGCTTTTCGACATCATCATGCTGAGCCTGATCCAAGGCATCACCGAGTTCTTGCCGATCTCGTCATCCGGCCATCTGGCGCTTTGGCCACTGCTCACGGGGCGTGCGGATCAGGGCGTTACGATGGATGTCGCGGTGCATATCGGCACGCTGGTCGCCGTCTGCCTCTATTTCCGTGCGGATATCGGGCGCCTGTTGACGGGGCTTCGCGACCTTTTCCGCGGCCAAACCGGCACGGCGGACGCCAGGCTCCTCCTCCTCATCGCGCTTGCCACCGTTCCGGCGGTGCTGTTTGGCCTGATCCTCAAGCTCGCCGGTGTCATGGCTGTCCTGCGCACGGTCGAGGTAATCGGCTGGGCGACACTGATCGGTGGCATCCTACTTTGGATTGCCGATAGATACGGGCGGGAGTCGCGCACAGCAGAAAGCTGGGGTCCGCGCGATGCCATGCTGATGGGCCTTGCCCAGGCGGTGGCGTTGATCCCCGGCACATCGCGGTCCGGCATTACAATGACCATGGGCCGGGCTCTCGGCCTCAACAGGGTGGATGCGGCCCGATATTCGATGCTGATGGCAGTCCCGATCATCCTCGCCGCCGGCGGGGGGGAAACACTGGGGCTGATCGCAGGCGGCGACCTGCAGCTCGGCTCGGAGCTGTTGCTGGGCGCCGCTCTCTCCTGTCTGTCGGCGCTGGCCGCATTATGGGCGATGTTCCGCATGTTTCAGGGCGATTGGACTATGACGCCCTTTGTCATCTATCGCCTGATTTTGGGGGTGGCGCTGCTGGCCATCGCCTATGGGTAACCTGGTCCAGGGGAACGCCATGCAGCCAGCGCAAATCGTTGTCACCATCATTGCCGGCATCGTCGCCGGATGGCTTGCCAGCTTTGTTCTGGGCGGCGGCGGGCTGATCAAATACCTGATCTGGGGGCTGTTGGGCTCGGCCGTCGGCGGGTTCTTGCTGCCCTTGGTCGGCATCAAGCTCGATCTGGGCCACCCGCTGCTTACCCAGATCGTGACGGCAGCCATCGGCGCCGTGGTGGTCGTGCTGATCGCACGCCTGATCGCCTAGAGCGCTTTCCGACCCGATTGCATCGCTTCTCGCGCTCTAAAGGATTGTTTTGACGAATTCTCGCGACGCCAATCTGACTCAGATTGGCTGGAAAACGCCCTTAACGTCCGCTACTTCGCCTGCCCCTCGGTCAGTTTGGTATACTGGCCGTAGGGTCGGTAGGAGTAGAGATAGCTCTCGACAACGCTTTCGATCGTGCTCGGCTCGATCCCAAGATCAGCGAAACCTTTGGCACCCTCGGCCACCACATTGTCCTTGCCCAGCAAGCGCACTTGATCCCGCGTCAGAGGTGGGTTGGGCAGCATCTGGAGCACCGATGCCTGCAGATGGGCGGCCCAGAAGGGGATATTCACGACCAGGCGACGCCGCCGGATCACGCCGAGCATCAGGGTCATAAGCTCCCGAAAGCTGTAAATCCGGGGGCCGCCGAGCTCGTAGATACCTGCGGCTGTCTCGCCCGCGGCGGCCTTGGCGGTCGCCTCCGCCACGTCCTGCACCCATACCGGCTGAAACCGCGTGCTTGCCCCGACCACCGGCAGAACCGGCGACAGCCGCGCCATTGCGGCAAAGCGATTGAAGAACTGATCCTCCTGTCCGAACACGATGGAGGGGCGCAGGATGATCGCCTCAGGCATCGCGGCGAGGACGCCAGCTTCCCCACCCGCCTTGGTCCGTGCATACTCGGCCGGGCTATCCGCATCGGCACCAATGGCCGAGATCAGCACGAACCGGTCGACCCCATGCTCCGCCGCCAGCCGGGCGGCGCGGGCCGGCCCCTCGGCCTGAACGGCCATGAAGGTGTTCTTGCCGCTCGAGAACAAGACACCCACCGAGTAGATCACCGCGTCGGAACCGGCAATCACCCGCGCCATCGATGCGTCGTCGCGGACATTGCACTGCACAGGTTCGACCTGGCCCACGACGCCATAGGGGCGCACGAAGATCGCCTCGTTCGGGCGACGCACCGCCACGCGCACTCGCCAACCCCGCTTAGCCATTGCCTGGGCGACATATCGGCCGACAAAGCCCGATCCGCCGACGATGGTGACAAGCGGCGCGCTGGTGCTGGACATCGGTCGCGTTCCTCTCGCTCTTATCCTTCGTGGAGGTATAGGCGGCGTCCGGTGGCCGGCAAGTCGGCTTCGCGGTCCGTGGTCCGCGCAATCTGCGGCATCGCCGATGCAAAATCGTAGGATTTACCGCCGGTTCACCGCAACGGACGCAGACTGCCGGCGGGGCGTTGACACAGCGCCGCACCATCGGTAATCCAACGTCGCGCCGTGACGATGAGCGGTCTTAGCCCAGGTGGCGGAATTGGTAGACGCGCTAGTTTCAGGTACTAGTGACCGCTAGGTCGTGGAAGTTCGAGTCTTCTCCTGGGCACCACTCACCTGCGCCGCGACGCCTAAGGCAGGGCAGTGCGCATGACCATCACTCTCCACCACCATGATTTGCCCGATGGCCTCAGCCTCGGAAAATCGGTTGCGATCGACACCGAGACCATGGGTCTGAACATCCACCGCGACCGGTTATGCCTGGTGCAGCTTTCGGCAGGCGACGGAGCCGCGCATCTGGTGAAGATCGGTATCGGGCAGAGGGAAGCGCCCAACCTGGTGGCGATGTTGGCGGACGACAGCGTGGAAAAGCTATTCCATTTCGGCCGGTTCGACATTGCGGTCCTGGCGCACGCCTTCGGCGTGATCGCGCGCCCGGTCTATTGCACCAAAATCGCGTCGCGGCTCACCCGGACCTTTACGGAGCGGCATGGGCTCAAGGCGCTTTGCCATGACTTGGCAGGTGTCGATATCTCCAAGCAGCAGCAAAGCTCTGACTGGGGATCTGAAAATCTCTCCGACGGACAGCTGGAATACGCCGCCACAGACGTCTTATATCTGCATCAGTTGCGAGAGGAATTGGATCGGCGTCTTGCCCGAGAGGGGCGGGCCGATCTGGCGGCGGCGGCCTTCCGGTTTTTACCGGACAGGGCCGCCTTCGATCTCGCCGGGTGGGCAGAGGAAGATATCTTCGCCCACTCCTAGACTGGATGGGGGACGAGTTTGGTTGCACACAGCCAGGAAAGCGTCGAATTCCCGGCAGACAACCGGGACCGCGCGCTGGAAACCGGAAGGCGGGTTCTAAGCACCGAGGCAGCGGCGCTGACCCAACTGGGCCTGTCGCTCGATGATAACTTTGCCGATGCGGTCGACCGGATCATGGCGGTCCGGGGTCGGGTGATCCTGTCCGGCATGGGGAAGTCCGGCCATATCGCGCGCAAGACGGCCGCGACCTTCGCCTCCACCGGGACGCCGGCCCAATTCGTTCACCCGGCGGAGGCCAGCCATGGCGATCTGGGCATGGTCACGGCCGAGGACCTGTGCATCGTCCTCTCGAACTCCGGCGAAACGCGGGAGCTCGCGGACATTGTCGGGCATACCCGGCGCTTCGGCATTCCGCTGATCGGGATCGCGAGCCGGCGTGACTCGACCCTCCTCCGCGCTGCGGATGTGCCCCTGACGCTGCCCCCAGCGCCGGAGGCGTGTTCGGTCGGACTGGCGCCTACCACCTCAACCACTCTGGCCCTGGCCCTGGGCGATGCCCTGGCGGTCGCGGTGATGGAGCGGCGGAACTTCACCCCGGATCACTACCGCATCTTCCATCCGGGCGGCACGCTAGGCGCCCAACTGCTGCAGGTATCAAGCCTGATGCATACCGGCGCCGCTCTCCCCTTGGTCGAGCGCGGGACGGCGATGCCGGATGCGTTGGTCGAGATGTCGTCGAAGGGTTTCGGCATCGTGGGCGTGGTGGACGAGGCGGGCCACCTGGACGGCGTGATCACCGATGGCGATCTGCGCCGCAAGATGGATGGCTTGCTGGATCGAACCGCAGGCGATGTCGCAACCCGCAATCCGCAAACCATCCAGGCCGACGCTCTCGCCGCCGAAGCCCTCGCCGCGATGAATGCCCCACCACGGCCGACCCTTTGCCTGTTCGTTTTCGGATCCGAAGGGGATCAGCGCCCGATCGGGATCATCCACATCCATGACTGCCTGCGCGCGGGGGTGGACAGTGGCTGATATCGACCGTTTCGGTCCGGTAAATCCCAGCGTGATCCCGAGCCCCGCGCCAGCCCCGCGCCTGCGTCGGCGTCAAGCCCGGCTGAACCGCTACACGCGGGCTGTGGGATGGATGAAGATCTTGCTGGCGTGCAGTGCTGTGGTTGTCGTCGGCCTGATCTTTCTGATCGGTCGGGATCGTGCCCATGTCACCGACTTGCTCAGCGCCCAGGAGATGGCCCGCCTCGGCGCAGGGCTAAAGCTCGACCGCCCGCGCTTTGCCGGGGTCACCGATGCGGGCGAAGCATTCACCCTCCGTGCCGACTGGGCTTTGCCCGACGCAGCAGTGCCCGAGGAGATCCGGCTTGAGAACCCGCGCGGGGAGGTGGACCTCGCCGATGGCCGTAAGCTTACCGGCGAAGCGGCCGAAGGATTGATGGAGCGGCGGGACCGCACCCTGACTTTGACCGGCGGCGTCGCCCTCTCGACCTCCGACGGATATCGCTTTGAGGCAGAGGACATCACCGTCAATCTCGACGACAGAAGCATGCACACGCCCCATCCGGTAACAGGAACCGGGATCCGGGGGCAGATCACGGCCGATAGTTTTCGCGCACTTCAAACCGGCGAAAACCATGACGACACGCGGATATGGTTCGAGAACAACGTACGCGTGGTTTTCAAGCCAGCAGAATAGCGATAAACACAAATATGATTGTTCTTCGCAGAAAAAGGGGGTGCGGTTTGATCTCTTGGCGGACCTTGGTCTTCGGGCTCTCGCTCTTACTTGCCCCCGGGCTCGGCGTCGCCCAAGAAAGCCCATTCGGCGGATTTAAGCACGATAGCAAGGCCCCCATCGAAATCACCGCCGACAGCCTGGAGGTCAGGCAGGCGGAGAGCATCGCCATTTTCCAGGGCAATGTGGTCGCAGGCCAAGGAACGCTACGCCTCACCGCGACGGTGATGCGGGTTGCCTTCGATCCGGACCAGGAGAATCCGGAAACCGGCGCGATCACCAATGTGAAGGCGGACGGACAGGTGTTCCTGACCAATGGGGCCGAAACGGCGCAGGGCGATGCCGCGGAATACGACGTCACCACCGGTCTCGTCACAATGAGCGACAATGTGGTCCTGACCCAAGGTGAAAACGTTCTGACGGGACAATCCCTGCGCATCGATCTGAACACTGGGGTGGCTCAGGTCATCGGCAGGGTGAAGAGCATCTTCACGCCACCGAACAGCAGCAACTGAAGGTCGATGTCGCCGCGGCTGCAAATGGTCGACCGCGGGCTGATCGCCCTGGGTTTGGGCAAATCCTATCGTCGCAGACCGGTGGTGCGGGACGTTTCGCTGACGCTCGACCGGGGCGAGGCCGTCGGCTTGTTGGGGCCCAACGGTGCGGGGAAGACCACATGCTTTTACATGGTGATCGGGCTCGTCTCGGCCGATGCGGGCACGGTGATCGTCGACGGATTAGATGTCAGCCAATTGCCGATGTATCGCCGCGCCCGGGTGGGTCTCGGCTATCTGCCGCAAGAGGCATCGATCTTCCGGGGCCTATCGGTCGAGGACAATATCCTCGGCGTTCTGGAATTGGTGGAGCCCGACCGGGTGCAGCGTCAACGCCGGCTCGACGCTCTCCTCGGCGAGTTTTCGATTGCGCATCTCAGGCGGACACCGGCCACCGCCTTGTCCGGTGGCGAGCGCCGGCGGGTCGAGATCGCCCGCTGTTTGGCGACCGAGCCCTCCTATGTGCTTCTGGACGAACCCTTCGCAGGCATTGACCCAATCGCAGTCGGCGAGATCCGCGCATTGGTCGCCCATTTGAAAGACCGGGGCATCGGCGTTCTGATAACCGACCACAATGTCAGGGAAACGCTGGAGATCATTGACCGGGCCTATATTTTGCATGAGGGTCAAGTTCTCATGAGCGGAACGCCGGCAGAGGTGGTGCGCGACGAGAAGGTGCGACGGGTGTATCTGGGCGAGACATTCCGGATTTAGTAACGCTCCCCACCCAATCTCGGCCCGCGCAGCGCTGGAGGGGGGAGACCATGGCACTGGGCCTTCGCCTCGAGCAGAGGCAGAGCCAGCAGTTGGTGATGACGCCGCAGCTACAGCAGGCGATCAAGCTTCTTCAATTGTCAAACCTGGAACTGGCAAGTTTCGTCGCCCAAGAGTTGGAGGCGAACCCGCTGCTCATCCGCGCCGAGGACGCGGTCGGCCAGTCCGAAACTCCTGGGGAGGATACTGCCGAGGAGACCGACACTCGGCCACCGGGCGAGGATCCCGGCCGCCTGTCGGAGCTTAGCGAGGCCGGGGCAGAAAACCTCTATGAGAGCGCACCTCTCCACCGGAATGGGCAAGAACACCGGCCCCTGCCGACGGGCGCAGCCGGGGCGGCACCCGACATTCCGCTGGAACATCTTGCGGCAGACCGGATCAGCCTGCGTCAACACCTGCTGCAGCAGATTGGGCAGGCGCAGGCCGAACATATCGAGGCGAAGGTTGCAGGCTTTTTGGTCGGTCTCCTCGATGAACACGGGTATTTGCGCGAGGATCTCGATGGGCTTGCGTACGCCTTGGGCGTCTCAGGTCGGACAATCGCGGATGCCGTTGCGCTGTTGCAATCCTGTGATCCGACAGGGGTCGGCGCCCGGGACCTCGCCGAATGCCTTGCGCTGCAGTTGGCGGAACGCAACCGCCTCGACCCCGCAATGGCGACGCTGCTGAGCCATCTGGATCTGGTCGCGGGAGGGGATCGCCGGAGATTGCAGGCATTGTGCGGTGTCGATGCCGAAGACATCGCCGAGATGCTCGCGGAGTTGCGGGCGTTGAACCCGCGACCCTGCGCGGATTTTGCCGGGGCTCCGGTGCAGGTGGTCGTTCCGGACATTTTGCTGCAGCGCCGCGACCAAGGATGGCATTTGGAGCTGAACCCAGAGACGTTGCCACGCGTGCTGATGGACCAGCATTTCATGACCCGGCTCGATCGAGAGGGTCGCCTAACCGACAGATGGCTGCATGAGCGCCGGGCCGAAGCATCGTGGTTGATCAAGAGTCTGGAGAGCCGGGCCACAACGATCCTGAAGGTGGCAACCGAGATCGTACGGCACCAAGACGACTTCTTCGAAGTTGGGATCCCGGGGCTCCGCCCCCTCACACTGCGCATGGTGGCTGATCGGGTCGGGATGCACGAGTCCACCGTCTCGCGCGTCACGGCCAACAAATTCATCGCGACCGAACGCGGCAGCTACGAGCTACGCTTCTTCTTTACCAATGCGGTGGGCGAGGAGGGCGACGGTGTCGCGGCCGAGGTGATCCGGCACCGGATCAGGTCGCTGGTCGATGCCGAGCCCGCACATGCGGTTCTGTCCGACGACCGAATTGTCTCGCTGCTCGCGCGTGACGGGATTTCGGTAGCGAGACGCACTGTGGCTAAATACAGAAAGCATTTGCAGATCCCGCCCTCAACACAACGCCGCCGTATTAAAGCCATGGCAGCCCAATAGCGCTGGAAAGATAGTTTCCATTTGCAAGGGTCTCGGGATAGGCTCAACGCCTGGGAGGGAGCGCGAGACGGGTCGAGTCCTAAGACTGAGAGGCGCCATGAAAATCACAGTGACGGGTAAGGGTTTGGATGTTGGCGATGCGCTCAGACTGCATGTTGAAACCCGGGTTGGCACGGCGCTGGAAAAGTTCTTCGACCGCCCGGTCGAGGGGACAGTGGTCTTTGCCCGGGACGGGCATCAGTTCCGGTGCGACAGCTCGATGCATCTGCCGACCGGTTTGAGCGTCAATGCTCGGGCATCGGCCAATGAGATTTATGCCGCCTTCGACCAGGTGGCGGATCGGATCGAAAAGCAGCTTCGGCGCCACAAAAGGCGGTTGAAGAGCCATCATATGCAGCGCGAAGCGCCGATTGAGCAGATCCAGGCCGATGCCTATGTGCTTCAAAGCACCGACGAAGAGGATGACCGACCGCTCGAAAACGGCCACGAACCTTTGATCATCGCGGAGATGAAGACCGCGATCAAATCCTTGACCGTTGGTGAGGCGGTGATGCAGATGGAACTCGCTCATAGCCACTTCCTGATTTTTAAGAATCAGGCAAGCGGTCGGCTCAACGTTGTGTTTCAGAGAGACGACGGCAATATCGGCTGGGTCGACCCGGCCAACCTCTCCGGCGCTTAAGCGCCAACGACCCTTTGAACTCTGCCCGAACGGAACGCGCTGTGATGGACATTGCTGAACTGGTCGAACGCGATGCTCTGGTTGCTAACTTCAAAGCGACCACGAAAAAGCAGGTAATGCAGGAAATCGCGAACCGCGCCCGCGATGCCTATGGCATTACCGGACGTCCGGTTTGCGAAGGGTTGCTGGAGCGCGAGCGCCTCGGCTCGACCGCTATGGGCAGCGGCGTTGCGATTCCCCATGCCCGTTGCGCGGGCCTGGACCGCATCGTTGGGATCTTCATCCGTCTTGAGAAGCCAGTGGATTTCGAAGCCGCCGACGGTCAGGGCGTAGATCTCGTTTTCGCCCTATTAGCGCCGGAGGAGGCCGGGGCCGATCATCTACGCGCCCTCGCTCGGGTATCCCGACTGATGCGCAACCCGGGAACGCTGGGGAAACTGCGTCTCACCGCTGACAAAGAGGCGCTCTATGCGCTGCTCACCGAGCCGGTGGCATCCCGCGCGGCCTAACACAGCCTTTCTGCGGGGTAGGACCTTAACAGGTACAGAGCTTTCAGCCGACGAGCCGGCCGAGGGTCCAGGTTAGGCACCATCGCAGAGAGTTGTGGTAGATCCGACGGCCTCAGTTCGCCGGGGCACGTCAGTGAACGCTCACTGGGTGTAGATCGTTGCGCCGGGCCATAGCAAAAGCCACATCGCGACCTGTGGCTAGCCCGAGTCGTCTGCCTTTGGTGTCGAAAACCGCATAGAACGGGCCGGGCGCGTCGCGGATCTCATCTGGCAAATCCTCAGCCTTGACCTCGCGCACATAGACAATGGACTGCGCCTTCGCGGGCGTTTTTTTCATGCTCATAGCCTCGCTCCTTTCAGCCGCCATTGATGGTGATCGTTTGGATCGTGGCGGACAACGGTCGCCGGACCAGGTCGATCTGCAAAAGGCCATTGGTCAGCGTCGCGCCATCTACCTCGATCCGGTCCGATAGCACAAAGCTGCGCTGAAATTGCCGTTCGGCAATGCCACGATGCAGGAAGATCCGATCTTTGCTCTCTTCGGCCCTGCGGCCTCGAACCATCAGTTGCCGGTCTTCCAGCGTCACCGAAAGCTCGGACTCGGAAAACCCGGCGACCGCAATCGTGATGCGATAGGCATCTTCACCACGCTGCTCGATGTTGTAGGGAGGATAGCCGTCAGAGGCGGTTTTCGAGGAACGCTCTAGGAGCCTGTCGAGATCCTCGAAACCCAGCAAAAAGGGATGCGATGCGAAGGTCACACGCGACATGTCAGACAGTCCTCGATCATGCAAGCGACGTCGTGGCGGACCCGAGTTCGGCGCCCGCTGGTCTGGATATGGGGGTTGACGGGCGACACGGCAATGCCGCGACAGCCCAGCACTGAGTTGTCTCCAGCCGCGCCCAACGCTCTGGCGCTTGCGGTCGGCGGCATGGTGGCGCTCGCCGCCGCCATGGGTATCGGTCGGTTCATTTACACGCCCGCAATACCGATGATGGCTGAGGCCGGATTGGGGCCGGCCGCGGCGGGATTGGTCGCGAGCGCCAATTTTGCCGGGTATCTCCTAGGCGCTCTATTGGCAAGCCGCCCCAACACGGTTGCAGATCCGCGCGCCGGCCTCCTGGCAGCCCTCGCGCTCAGCGGGCTCACGACCGCCGCCATGGCGGGAACCGAGGCTGTGTGGCTCTGGTGTCTTATCCGGCTTGCGGGCGGAGCGGCGAGCGCGTTTGCCTTGGTTCTGGGCTCGGCTCTGATCGTCGCGAGGCTCCAAGCGACCGGAAAGCAGCCGTGGTCAGCCCTGCATTTCGGGGGTGTGGGGGCCGGGATCGCGCTCTCCGCCATAATAGCCTCACCTCTCGTAGCAGATGATGACGCATGGCGGCAGGTTTGGCTTAGCGGCGGGATACTGACCGTGCTGGCCGTTCCTGCTGTTGCCGCGCTGGTTCCGGCAGCGCCCGCGGCCGCCCCCAAACCGACGATCAGCCAAGGCGGCAAACGAATCTGGCCGCTTGTGATCGCCTATGGCTGCATGGGGTTCGGCTATGTCATCACCGCAACCTTCATTGTGGCGATCTTGCGGGAAAGTGCATCCGGACGCGGTGCCGAGGCAACGGTCTGGCTGATCGTCGGCATCTCGGCCCTGCCGTCTGTCTGGCTTTGGACCGAGATCGGGAAGCGCATCGGCACCATCGCCGCCTATCAACTTGCGATGGGGATCGAGGCGGCGGGCGTCGCTCTGTCGGCCGTGGCGACGGGCCCCGCCGCCCTCGGCATCGCGGCAGCCGCTTTAGGCGGCACCTTCATGGGCCTGACCGCGCTTGGCCTGCAAGAGGCCGCCCGGCGCAGCGCCGGTGACGGCCGGCGAAGCATGGGGCTGATGACCGCGGCCTTCGGGCTTGGGCAAATGCTCGGACCATTGGTGGCCGGGCTGATCCGCGACGAAACCGGCAGCTACGCGGTGCCGAGCTTTCTTGCGGCGGCAGTCCTGACACTGGGGGCCGTTGTGGTCCAGCCGCTCAGGCGTCAGTGATCAGGTCCGGCACACGTCTCGCGGTATCGAGAGGCATCGCCGGCCAGAGATCCGATCAAACCGAGATGTCGGCGCGGCCCCCATGCGCCGCCGACCAGGCGAGCGGTTGGTCCAAGAACGCCGCAACGGCGTCGAGTGTCGGCCGGTCGAACGCTGCTTGTGCCTCCGCCTCAGCCAAAACATCGCGCCAGGTTGCCAAATGGTGGAGCGTCAGCCCCTTCTCCGCCAAACGGTCGGGCACCTCAGCAAAGACGCCGTAATAGAACACCACCAAAGTGTGGGCGCACTGGCCGCCGGCCTCGCGGATCGCCTCGGCAAAGCTGACCTTCGATCCGCCATCGGTGGTCAGGTCCTCGACCAAAAGAACGCGCGCACCTTCGGACAAACTGCCCTCGATCCGCGCATCGCGACCGAAGCCTTTCGGCTTTTTGCGCACATAGAGCATCGGAAGGGACAGCCGCTCGGCGATCCACGCCGCGAAAGGGATCCCCGCGGTTTCTCCGCCAGCGACGGCGTCGAACTGCTCGTACCCCACGGTTTGAGCGAGTGTCGCGCAGGCGAAATCCATGCAAGTGGCCCGAGCCCGCGGGTACGAGATGATTTTGCGGCAATCGATGTAGACGGGGCTCGCGAGGCCGGACGTGAAGGTGAAGGGCGGGTCGGGACGAAAATGCACAGCCTCGATCTCCAACAGGATCCGCGCGACCTGCCTGGCCATCGCAGTCCGATCGAACGCGAGGAGCGGCGTCACGACGCGGCCTCGACAGCCCAGTGCAGCGGGAAGCCCGGCTCGAAAACCGTGACCGGCCCGTCTTCGGTCTGCAGGGTCGAGGGCGCCTCGACCGGATCCTGCCGCCGCACTAGCCCGATACGCTCGCTCGCCGGATCGAACCCATAAAAGGCGGCGCCATGGCCAACAACGAACCCCTCCAACCGTTCCAAAGCATTCTCCTCCTCGAACACATGCGCGAGCACCGACAGGGCCACCGGCGCGGTGAAACACCCCGCGCAGCCGCAGGGCGCCAGCTTTCCCGCATCGAGATGCGGGGCGCTGTCCGTTCCCAAAAAGAAGCGCCGATCGCCCGAGACCGCCGCCGCGCGAAGCGCAAGACGGTGGCGCTCTCGCTTTGCCACCGGCAGGCAGTAGTAGTGGGGCCGGATGCCACCGGCGAGCAGATGATTGCGATTGATCACGAGGTGATGGACCGTGATGGTGCCGGCCAACCCCCGCTCGCGGCTTCGCACAAAGGCAAGCCCGTCTTCGGTCGTGATATGCTCCATCACGATGCGCAGATGCGGCAGGCGGTGGGAGAGGGGCTGCAGCACCCGGTCGATGAACGCCGCCTCCCGGTCGAAGATGTCGACATCGGGGTCCGTGACTTCGCCATGCACTAAAAGCGGCAACCCGATCTCTGCCATCCGCTCCAAGACCGGCATGGCCCGCGCGAGATCTCTCACGCCCGCGGCCGAATTTGTGGTGGCTCCGGCCGGGTAGAGCTTTACGCCCGCGATAAGACGAGCCGCGGCCGCCATTGCGACATCGGCGGGATCCGTCTCCTCGGTCAGATAGAGGGTCATCATGGGCTCGAACGCACAGTCGACTGGCATCGCTTCGAGAATGCGGGCCCGATACGCGGTTGCATCTGTCGCGGTGACCACGGGCGGCACCAGGTTAGGCATAACGATCGCCCGGTCGAAATGCCCGGCGGTGGCTGGCACCACCGCGCGCAGCATAGCGCCGTCGCGCAAATGCAGATGGGCATCGAATGGTCGGGGCAAGGAAAGGCGCGGCGCTGTCATCGGCGTCTTTGCCCTACCGCCGCAGCGGCATCAAAAAACCCCGGCACAAGGACCGGGGTTCTTTCGAATGGTGGAGCCAAGGGGAGTCGAACCCCTGACCTCTTGAATGCCATTCAAGCGCTCTCCCAACTGAGCTATGGCCCCGCAGAGTTGTCCTCGGTGATTACGGAGAAGCGTCGGGTCGGGCAAGGGAAAAGTCGCTGGATGCCTCAGCGCTCCTCCTCGTCCTTCTCAACCTCGCCCAATTCCTCCAAATCCTCGGTGTCATCATCGTCGTCGTCTTCAAGCAAGACGTCGTCCTGAATGCCGCCGAGCTCCTCATCCTCCTCGTCGGTGTCCGCGACCTCGGCTTCTTCGAGCGGCACTTCCGGGCTGTCATCGTCGCCGGAAGCATCGTCGTCGCTGTCGTCGTCGGCGTCATCGAGGAGCTTCGTTGCCTCTTCCTCCTCTTCGATCAGTTCCTCTTCCTCTTCCACAACCGGTGCTTTGGGGGCGGCCGCGGCACGGCTTGCCTTCCCGGGCTTCCGCTTCTCCGCCCTCGACAGGTCCACCACTTCCCCGGTGTAGGGGCTGATGACCGGCTCCTTGTTGAGATCGTAGAAGCGCTGGCCGGTGGTCGGACACGTGCGCTTCACACCCCATTCAGCCTTGGGCATGTATCGTTCCTTCGGTTAGCCGCCGAGCGAGAGGAGATCGGCCGAGTGCCACAGCAGGGATAGGATGTCAAACCCTTACACCCGGCCTTTGGTGCCCATCTGTCACCCCTATTGTGCAATTGCGAAAAGCAGCTTGTTCGCAACCGACCACACCGATATCTTCCTTTAAAAGCCGTTAAATAGTGCTGAGGGACCGTTGCTGTATCACGCCTACGAGCTCACCCATGCCGCGATGGGTCCGATGCGCACGGCCGCCCGTGTCTCGAGCCAGATGCTCCGAAACCCGTTCTTTCCGTTTTCGCACAGCCTTTCGGCGCGGGCGACAGCGGCCGCGTGTGAGATGTTCGTCAATGCCACCCGGCGCTATGGCAAACCCGATTTCGGGATCGAGGAGGCGGAAGTCTCCGGCGAACTGGTCCCGGTGATCGAAGATGTTGTCCTGGAAAAGCCATTTGGCGATCTGCTGCATTTTCGCCGCGATGCCACCCTCGCAAAAGCGCGCAACGATCCGAAGGTCCTGATCGTCGCCCCGATGTCCGGGCATTTCGCGACGCTCTTGCGCGGCACCGTCGAGGCGATGCTGCCCGAGCACGAAGTCTATATCACCGACTGGACCGATGCCCGCGATGTCCCGTTGGCAGCCGGCCGCTTCGATCTGGCGGACTACACCGACTACATCACCGAGTTCTGCGAGTTTCTGTCGAAGGACGGGGAACGGCCAGCAGTGATGGCAGTCTGTCAGCCCGGCGTGCCTTGCCTCGTCTCGGCAGCGCTGATGGCGGAGAGCGGCAACCCCGCCAGACCGTCGAGCCTGATCCTGATGGGCAGCCCGATCGACACCCGGATCAACCCGACCGAACCCAACCGGCTGGCGACCACGCGGAGCCTGTCTTGGTTCGAAAAGAATGTGATTGTCACGGTGCCCTGGCCCAATCAGGGTTTTCTGCGGCGCGTCTATCCGGGCTTCCTGCAGCTCTCTGGGTTCATGTCGATGAATCTCGACCGGCATGTGGATGCCCATGTAGATCAGTTCCGCAACTTGGTGCGGGGCGATGGCGACTCTGCCGCCGCGCACCGGGCGTTCTATGACGAATACCTGGCGGTCATGGATCTGACGGCGGAGTTCTATTTGCAAACGGTCGAGGCGGTGTTTCAGCTCCACGCGATCCCGAACGGCCGCTATGCGCATCGTGGGCAGCCCATAGATCTCGGCGCCTTGCGCGACGTAGCGCTGATGACCCTGGAAGGCGAAAAGGACGATATCACCGGCCGCGGCCAGACCGAAGCTGCGCTGCCGCTTTGCGTCAATGTCCCGGACCAAAAGAAGTTCCATTATGTACAGCCGAAAGTCGGGCATTACGGCGTCTTCAACGGCTCTCGCTTCCGCCGGTTCATTCAGCCGAAAATCCGGGACTATATCCGCGCCAATCGTGCGATGATCCGGGGATGATCCCTAAGCTTTGGCGTCGCGACCAAGACCCCGAACCAGCAAAAGACGGCCAGGTGATAGCGCTGGCCTGGCCCGCCGTTGCGGTCCGCTTGCGCGTTCTCAACCGGGCGCGCCGGTTCACCTTGCGCCTGGCGTTGAGCGGATCCGAGGCTGTGCTGACCCTGCCGCCGGGCGTGCCGCTGCCGGAGGTCGACGGGTTCTTGCAGCGGCAGAGGTCTTGGCTCGCCCGGGCCGTGGAGCGCAACGGGCCTATCCAAACGATGGAGCCGGGGGGCGTGATCCCAGTGGGCGGCCAGCCGCTGACGATCTCTTGTGCATCAGGTCGGCGAGGCCCACCCAGCATTCAGGGCAACCGTTTGGTCCTGGCCGGACCCGGACAGATCGGACCGCGCATCGGCGCCTGGCTAAGGGAGAGGGCAAGAGCGCAACTCGTCCCGGCGGCGGAGCGCTACGCCGCCCGCCTCGGCCGCCGGGTCGCGGGGGTTAGCTTGCGCGACACGCGTTCTCGCTGGGGATCCTGCAGCAGCCAGGGCAGGCTTTCCTTCTCTTGGCGTCTCGCCATGGCACCGCCAGCAGTTGCCGACTACGTCGCTGCGCATGAGGCAGCGCATTTGGTGGAGATGAACCACAGCACCGCCTTTTGGGATTTGGTCGAGACCCTTTATCCCGATCACCGGGCCCAGCGGGACTGGCTGCGGCGCGAGGGGCGCTCGCTTCATCGTTACACTTTCGAGGTTCCCGACAGGGGCGCATAGAGCGCTTTCCGACCCGATTGCATCGGTTCTCACACTTTGCGGCATCTTTCGGGTGCATTTTCGCGATCCCAATCTGGTTCAGACTGGCTCGACAATGCTCTAGCGGTCCGGTTCGCCGAAGGTGTCGAATTGCTGGCCCCCACCAGGCGACCGGTCAGACGCGCCACCGAGACCGACGAGAACGTCGCGCAACACCCGCTCGACAACGGTTTCGCCGCGGCGGCGGCGTGGAGCAGACGCGATTGCCGGTTCGGGACGGCGCAGCGCCAACGGCTGGGGGTCCAGACCCTTGTGGACACGAACGGCGACCTCCCGCCAAATCTCCGCCGGTAGTCCGCCACCGGTGACGCCCGTCAGCGGGGTGTTATCGTCGTTGCCCATCCAAACGCCGATGACATAGGCACCGGTGAATCCGATAAACCAGGCATCGCGAGCGCCCTGAGTTGTGCCGGTCTTCCCCGCAATCTGCCAATCGGCAAATTGTGCGCGGCGCCCGGTCCCTTCCTCCACCACCCGGGTCAACATCCAAGTGAGCTGCTGCGCCATTGCCGGTGGCAGAACAATCGGACCGGTCCGCACACCATCCTGCAGCAGAGCGGTGTTGTCGCCGCGCAAACGGATCTCTCGAATACCGACCGGAACTGCCCGACGCCCTGAATTCGCAATCGTTGCATAAACGCCGGTCATATCGACCAATGTCGCTTCGGAGGTGCCGAGCGCCACGGCGGGGCCGAGGGCGAGGGGTGTTGTGATCCCCATATCGGACGCCAGCTCCCGAACCTCGGCACGGCCGGCTTCCTCCGAAACCCGCACAGCGACGGTGTTGATCGAACGCGCCAAAGCCTCGGTCAGCGTAATCGGCCCGCGGAATGTGCGGTCGTAGTTCGCAGGGGACCATGCGTCGATTGTCAGCGGCGCGTCCTCCATCACGTCGTATGGCGACAGCCCAGCCTGAAGCCCTGCCGCGTAGACGATCGGTTTGAAGGCACTGCCAGTTTGGCGGAGGGCTTGAGTGGCGCGATTGAACTGCCCAACGCCATAGTCGCGTCCGCCGACGATGGCCCGAACGGCCCCAAATGGGGTCATCACCACAACGGCGGCCTGGGCAACGCTGTCCTTTTTCACCTTATCCGCGAAGACTGTTTCGACGGCCGCCTCGACCGCCGCCTGGACACTCGGATCAAAGGTCGTGCCGATGGTCACATCCTCTGTCGTGTCGCCGGCTAGGAAGGACGGCGCCGTCTCCATCACCCAATCGGCGAAGAAGCCACCGGCTCGGGCCGCTGCGGCCTCGCTCAAAGCTGCGGGACGGGCGAGCGCGTCATAAACCTGCGCCTCGTTCAGGAACCCTTCCTGCTGCATCAATCGGATGATGACCGAGGCACGGCCCTGGGCGCGGTCGAGGTTCGAGGTCGGCGCATAGCGCGAGGGTGCGCGGAGCAAGCCCGCCAGCATCGCCGCCTCCGACGGGCTCAGCAACCGCGATGACTTGCTGAAGTAGCGCTGGCTCGCCGCCTCGAAACCGAAGGTACCCGCACCGAGATACACGCGGTTGAGATAGATCGAGAGGATTTCCTCCTTCGTGTACTTCAGCTCCAGCGCCAGTGCCATCGGCACTTCCTTGAGCTTTCGCTCGATGCTGCGCTCGGCGGTCAGAAAGACATTCTTCGCGACTTGCTGCGTCAGGGTCGAACCCCCCTGGACCAGCCGCCCCGCGCGTATATTGGCCATGGCTGCCCTGGCAATCCCCCGAGGGTCGATGCCTATATGGCCCCAAAACCGCTTGTCCTCCGTGGCGACGACAGCATGAACCAGATGCGGGGACACCTGGGTGGCCCGCAGCTCGCCGCCGTACTGCTCGCCCCGCCAGGCAAAGACGTTTCCATCTCGGTCGAGCAGAGTCACAGACCCGGTGCCGCGCCCGTCGAAGAGCGCCGAAGCCGGTGGAAGCTGCGTGTAAAACCAAAGGGTTGCCGAGGCGAGGATCGCTGCACCGACCAACCCCATCTTCCAGCAGACTGCCCAGATCAGCCGCAAACCGCCAAGGACGACAAATCGCGTGGCTCGACCCACGGGTCCGGGCTCCACCACGGGCTTTCGACGCGGGGCTCTCTTCTGGCCCTTCCCTTTCGGCTTGGAATTCGGCTTCTTGCTCGCTCGCTCGGCCATATCGTCTGATATGGCAAGCATCCCGTCGGTGCCAGATGCTTCAGCGGTTCTTCGCAGCGCGACGAGGCGGCAAAGGCACACTTCCGCGGCACCGCAGAGACCTGCCATGGACCGCATTCGGCGATGCACGCATCATTCTTCAGCAAATGATTGAATTTTAGGCATTTGCCCAGGCTCACTGCGCCCTGAACTCTGTGCAATGCCAAAGAAAACAAATGGTAAAGACACGCACCCGGCCTTTGGCACGGATATTGAATAAAACCGTGAGTAACCGGCGGGGACCGGAACAAGCAGCTCGAGGAGACAGATGAAACTCATCATCGCCATCATCAAGCCCTTCAAGCTCGAGGAGGTCAGAGAGGCGCTCACCGGCATCGGTGTGCAGGGTCTGATGGTCTCCGAGGTGAAAGGCTATGGCCGCCAGTCTGGGCACACGGAAATCTACCGCGGCGCCGAGTACGTCGTGAACTTCGTGCCGAAGATCAAATTGGAGATCGTGGTTTCGGACGACCAAGTTGAGCGCGTCGTGGAAACCATCTCGACCACTGCCCGAACCGGCAAGATCGGCGACGGCAAGGTCTTCATCATCAATGTCGAACAAGCGGTGCGGGTGCGGACGGATGAGCGCGACGAAGATGCGCTTTGAGCGACGCTGGGAAACGGGGAAAGAGAGACGATCTATGAAGAAACTGAACCTTGTGACCGCTGTCAGCGTGTTGGCGACCCTCGTCGCGGCGCCCGCTTTCGGTCAAGATGCAACCGCCGAGCCACCCGTGGTGGTGCCCGGCCATTCGCTCTTTGTGTTCAACACGCTCTTGTTTCTAATCGGCGGCTTCCTGGTAATGTGGATGGCGGCCGGCTTCTGCATGCTCGAAGCTGGGCTGGTGCGCTCGAAGAACGTCGCAATGCAGTGCACCAAGAACATCTCACTGTTTTCCATTGCGGCCATCGGCTACTACCTGATCGGCTATAACCTGATGTATCCATTGGGAAATTGGTCGATTGGCACAGACGAAACCGGCGGTTACCTTGGCGCATTCGGCCTCGCGGTTCTCGAGGCGGTGGGGATCGGCGCAGACGACGCCGACGACATCAGCTATGCATCCACGGGCTCGGACTACTTTTTCCAATTGATGTTCTGCGCAGCAACCGCCTCGATCGTCTCGGGCGCGCTGGCTGAACGCATTAAGCTGTGGCCGTTCTTGATCTTCACCCTTGTCCTGACCGCGGTGATCTACCCGATCCAGGCGTCGTGGAAATGGGGTGGCGGTTTCCTCGACACGCAGTATGGGTTCCAAGACTTCGCGGGATCGACTGTCGTGCACTCCGTGGGTGGCTGGGCTGCACTGGCCGGCGCGATCGTTCTGGGTGCGCGCGCGGGGAAATACAAAGATGGTCGTGTTAACCCGATGCCCGGCTCCAACTTGCCCCTCGCGACGCTCGGCGCCTTCATCCTTTGGCTCGGTTGGTTCGGATTTAACGGCGGCTCTCAGCTCGCCATGGGCTCGGTTGGCGATGTGGCGGATGTCAGCCGGATCTTTGCCAACACGAATGCGGCCGCGGCCGGTGGTGTGGTTGCAGCGATCCTACTGACACAATTCCTATACGGCAAAGTCGACCTCACCATGGCTTTGAATGGTGCGCTTGCCGGTCTTGTGTCGATTACGGCGGAACCGCTACAGCCGACACTGGGGCAGGCGACATTGATCGGGGCCGTCGGCGGTGTGATCGTCGTCTTTACGGTGCCCATGCTCGACAAGATGAAGATCGACGATGTGGTCGGCGCTATCCCGGTACACCTTTTCGCGGGCATTTGGGGAACCATCGCTGTCGTGCTCACGAACGGGGACGCAACGATCTTCGGGCAGCTCTTCTCAATCGCTGTTGTCGGTGTCTTCGTCTTCGCAGTGTCCATCGTGATCTGGTTCATCCTTAACGCGGTCATGGGCATCCGCGTGACGGAGGAAGAGGAGCTTGAAGGCCTCGATGCGTCGGAGTTGGGGCTCGAGGCCTATCCAGAGTTCGGCAAAGGGTCCCAGTTCATCTAAGCCGAAAGGATCCTCCCTGGGGGTGTGGTGACGGCGCACCCTCCTCTCGGCCCGGGTGGCAATGCCATCCGGGCTATTTTTCATCATTGAATTGCAAATGGTCACGATCCACATAGTTCATTGTGTAATCGCGCAGGCGCCTTAGCTATCCGCGAGAGAGGATACGCCGATGAAGAGCTTTCCCCTTTTTCTGAATGTGGTTGACGAGTCCGTGGCGGTCGCTGGCGGGGGCGAAGCGGCGGCACAGAAGGCGCGTTTGGTGCTGAAGACCGAGGCTCGACTGGTTGTGATGGCGCCCGAGCTTTGCGACGAGCTCGCGGGTCTGGTCGCTGACGGTCGGGCGGAGCATGTTGCCGAGGTCTGCGACCCAGAAATGATCGCCTCCTCGCGCCTGGCCTTCGTGGCCACCGGATGTGCCGGTGGGGATGCCGCCATCGCCAGCCTCGCGCGGGCAAAGGGTGTGCTGGTCAATACCGTCGATCGCCCGGACCTTTGCGATGTCACGACCCCGGCTTTGGTCGACCGCGATCCGGTGGTGGTAGCCATCGGAACAGAGGGGGCGGCGCCCGTTCTCGCGCGGCAGATCAAGACAGCGGTGGAACGGATGCTGGAACCCAATCTCGGCGGCTTCGTTCGTCTCGCCGGACAGCTCCGGAATGCCGTCGCGAAAGATGTCGAGAAGCCGAAGAGGCGCGCGTTTTGGGAGTGGGCGTTTAATCAACCGCGGCGTCTTTTTGCGAGGGGAGAGCACAAAGCGGCGGAACGAATGCTGCACGCATCTATTCGGTCCCATGGCGCGGATCTGCCGGTGTCGGGCACCGTGAGTGTCGTTGGTGCGGGACCTGGTGCCCCGGATTTGCTAACGCTGCGTGCGGTCGACCGGCTGCAGAGCGCGGACTTGATCCTGGTCGGGCCAGGCGTTGGGCCAGCGGTTTTAGAGCTGGCCCGGCGTGATGCCGAGCGGGTTTGTGCAGACCTCTGCGATCTTCCGCAACTGGCGTCGCAGGCGCAGAACGACGGCCAGAAGGTTGTTGTTCTTGGCCGGGCGGGGGCCGAGGCTGAAGTGGGAATACTCGGACGCCATGGTCTCAGCTATGACTGGGTGCGCGGCGTTGGGCCCTCACCGAGGCGGGGTGCGGGTGCCGAAAACCGCCGAGCCGACGCGCACGACCGTGGCACCGAACGCGATCGCCGTCTCGAAGTCGCCGCTCATTCCCATCGATAGCCCTTCGAGACCGTTCCGCTCGGCGATCTTTTTGAGCAGCGCGAAGTGGAGCGCCGGCTCTTCCTCCATGGGTGGAATGCACATCAGGCCTGCCACGGGCAGCGCCAAGTCACGGCACAATGCGATAAACCCGTCGGCATCGCCCGGCGCGACTCCGGCCTTCTGCGGCTCCTCTCCCGTGTTGATCTGGACGTAACAAGGAAGGCGGCGGCCGGTTGTCTCGAATTCCTGCGCCAGCTTGCGAGCAAGCTTTTTCCTGTCCACAGTTTCAATCACATCGAAAAGCGCGACGGCCTGACCGACCTTGTTCGTCTGCAACGGCCCGACCAAATGTAATTCGATGCCAGGAAAGCGCTCCCGGAACGACGGCCATTTTGCCGCTGCTTCCTGTACCCGGTTTTCGCCGAACACCCGATGCCCAGCCTGCAAAGCGTCTTCGATCCGGTCTAGCGGCTGCACCTTGGAAACGGCGACCAAGCTGACTTGCTCAGGGTCCCGCCCCGCAGCCTTCGCCGCCTGTGCGATCCGCGTTCTCACCTCAGCAAGAGCCATTACGCGCTGGCGGCGAAGCTTGCCGTCTCTTCCAGCATTTCGGGATAGTGATTTTCGATCATCGGCAGGAATGCCTCGCGGATCCGGGCGACCTGGCTGGGACTGAGCTCTTCCCGCCACGTACCGGTCTTTCCTTTTCGGAAGAACGCTTTGGCCGTGGCCGGCCGTTCCTTAAACCCCTTATCCGCCTCCATTTTTTTGAGCGTGTTGAAGCTCGACGCGCGGATTGCGCGCCGCAAGCGGCCAAAGTCCAGCGGCACTTGGAGAAAGCTCAGAAGACTACGAAAAGTCTTCTCCGCGTCTGCAACCAGGTCTTCGTAGCGCATCACATGGCGCGGCAATCCGGGCGCCTTCAACCAGCTCTCGATATGCTCGTCCCACCGGCCGGGCAGCTCGAAAATCAACTGCGGGGTCGACGTCGTGTTGGTCGGACTTGCCATCCGCTCCACCGCATCATCGATTGGCCATCCCATATGTTGGGCGTAGGACGGTGCCACATCGAATGGGTTACGCATCACATAGATCGCGGCCGCCGTGACTTCCGGCGGGATCAAGTCGTATGGTCCAATCCGCATGATGCGGTTGTGGGTCTTCACGAAATGCGTGCCGGGCCGGGATTGCGCAATCAGACGAAGAGCCGTGGGGCGGAGCTCCATCCAATCGTCGAAGGTTTCACCTCTATACGTACCGCCCGCCGCGCGGTCGAAGAAATCGCCCCGGACATCGGCAGTCGTAAACTCGTGGAGCCGATTGATGTCGACCGCTTTCTCGCCGCCCATAATGTAGTTGGCTAGAAATATCCTTGTCCAAGTGTTTCCGGATTTCGGGAACGAGGCGAGCCAGATGATACGGCGCAGATCGGTCATGGGTCGTATCCGAATTCTCGCATGACCGGTCCATGGTCATCTCTTAGTTTCGCGATCTGGCCAGACGTCAGCGCGGTACGCCATTGCTCTGTGGTCCCGGTATGAAAGAAGCGGGAGCCATTGGCCGATTGTTCAATGAAACCGGCTTTTTGTTCTTGACCCTTGAGTTCGTCGAACGACGAAAAGCGGATCGCCTTTTCCAAACGCTTCGGGTCGACGGCCATGCCGAGATGTTCGATCAGCCGACCGAAACACTCCTCCGGGTTCGTTGACAGATCCTCATAGCGGAGGGTTAGGACCGGAAAGTCCCGATGCCGGGTCCAGCTCATCACATGGGCGGACCAGGTACCGAGGAACTGCGTTACGTTCGGCCCCGCCCCAAGCACCACGTGCTGTGGATTGGCGAACGCCGCGACCGTTGTCTCTGGCGTTTGGCTGTAATGCCGCCCAAAGGAGACGGCAACATCCAACGGATTTCGGATTACATAGATCGCGCTCTTTGTAACAGATTCGGGGATCAGATCCGCACCAAGAGCCTTGTCGCGGATGTTATGGGTTTTAACAAAATTTATATCGGCGTCGTTGGCGACGATTCCGCCAAGCACTTTTCTTCGCAGGTTGAGGGTCCGGCGATCATCGGCAGGGTCGATTTGCTGCCCCGCAGCCATCGCGTAAGTCTTTGTGATCGCGTCACCCATCCCAATTTTGTGAATCTCGTTGATCGGCATGGGGCTGGGCCGGTCGAACAGGTAATTGGCTAGGAAAACACGCATCCATGTGTTGCCCGACTTCGGGTAGGACGCCAGCCAAACGATAGATTTTCTTGGCATCGATATGCCGCTCGCACCCTCTGCAACCACGCGAGACTATGCGAAACGAAACAAGGGGGGCAATGCCCCCCTTGTCGGTGATCCGTCTTGTCTGGTCGGTCTATCAGAACGAGATTTTGATGCCGGTGCCGATGATGAACCCGTCAACATCGTCGCCAGCACCGCCAGCGTCGCCAGTATCTTCCTCGAAATCAACATAGGCGCCGAAAGCGTTCACATTCACGCCCTTCGCCAAGTTGTAGTTCAAGCCGAGCAGGTAGGCCTGCAGCTGCTCATCGTTACCGGCTGGGTTGACCGCATTTTCTTCATCGACGTTCTCGCCGTCGAGATAGGTGAACGAGAAGCCCCAAGGACCGGTTTCGTAGCTGATCCCGACGTCAAACACCTGGCCGTCTTCGGTATCTGCATTGTTCTGCTCGGCGAATGAACCGCCGATAGTGAAACCAGCGAACCCGAAGTTACCGCCAAAGTTGTAGACCTGCGGATTCTCACCCACATCAGTGCCAGCGATCGGTGCCCGATCATCGCGCGCAATACCCCAACCACCGCCGACGGCGACATCAAACCCGCCGAAGGAATTCACGTAGTTTGCGCCAATGTCGAAGATATCAGCGATTTCCGCACCGTTCAGGTCTACCTGTGTATTGCTATCTTGCTCAGGGTCGCGGGCGTAAGAAACGCCGACCTGGAAACCAGCGAAGCGCGGAGTGAAGTAGGTGAAGCGCTGAGCATCGTTGTTCAGCTCGTTCTCAAGGAATGTCGAACCTAGCGTCCCGCGGAAAACGTCGGCACCGCGTGCCGCGCCACCAACAGAACCAGAGAACGGCACAAACCCGGTGATCGAACCCGAGTTAATGTTGATGAAGGTGACATCTGGCGCACCAAAACCCATCAGGTAGCGAGCAGAGTTCTCCGATCCTAGCAACACCCGACCGAAAGCGCCGTCGATCGACATCAACGATTCGTCGATCGTGTCGCCGGTTGTGTTTGCCTCGAGCTGGATGTCAGCACCGATTTTAATACCGTTGTCGAGCGTGATCGACGGCCGGAACCGGATCTCTGCATCTTGCTTGGAATCAATCCCGTCCACGTCCGGATCGGCGACCCCGGCGGCGGTATCGACATCAGAAAACGCAACGGCCACAAACTGTTCCATGTAGCCGCCTACATCCACTTCAAACTCTGCAGCGGCAGCAGGGCTGGCTCCGGCGGTCGCAAGCGCGAGAGCGCTAGTGCCAAGGAGAACTTTTTTCATCGTGTCCCTCTTTGGATTCCACACGTGTGTTTCAGAATCTACTCTCGGCACGCCCTGTCACGCAACCGAGGCGAAGCTTTTTTCAACCTCACTGCAGATCTCTTAACTGAGGCCCGTCTCTGGTCAATGAATTGTGACGATCCTCGCCTTAACCAAGGAGACGCGGTGCATTCCTGCAACAAGGATTTGAGCGGTCTCGCAAGCTCTTGAGTTTTCCGCGGGTTTCCTTTCCGAGCATCGGTGTGTTAGAGGGTTCACCCGTAAAGGAAACAAGAAAGACAGCTGTGGATCTTTGGCGCCGAAACTTCTCGACCGGAATACGCGCCGAATGATGATCGGACATGGGGGACGAATGAGACCTGTTGTAGCAGTCATGGCGAGTTCGCTTTTGCTGGCGGCCTGTGGTGGCGACGGCGAGTTCGCAGCGAAAGAAGACCAGGATTTGTTC
This sequence comes from Pseudomonadota bacterium, assembly GCA_039513195.1. GTDB lineage: Bacteria > Pseudomonadota > Alphaproteobacteria > Rhodobacterales > Rhodobacteraceae > Thermohalobaculum. The sequence goes on from JBCCRM010000026.1 coordinate 44,920, forward strand.
CAAACCGGTCCTGGACGCGAGAACAAGATCGATGGATCGATCTTCGGCGACGAGGGGTTGAAGGCCTCTAACCTTTTGGACGGCTCGATCCTGGGAGGCGATGACGAGGAAGGCACCGCTCTGCCGGTCAACAAGTATCTGTGGCAGGCGTCACTAGACACATTGAGCTTTCTGCCACTGGCCTCGACCGATCCCTTTACCGGCGTGATCGCGACCGACTGGGGTGCGACAGCCCAGGCACCTGGTGAGCGGTTCAAAGTCACAGCGTTTCTGACCGACCCGAAGCTGTCGGCTTCCTCGCTGAAGGTCGCCGTATACCGGCAGCGGCGCGACGACGAAGGGTCCTGGGTCCCCGCCTCTGTGAGCCCAGAGACGGCACGAAAACTAGAGGATGCGATCCTGACCCGTGCCCGGCAGATCCGGATTGCCTCCGCAGACAGCAGCGCAGAGGGATGAGCCAGCGAAAACCGCGCCGGCCCCACTGACCAGAAGAGGCGTTGAATTGGGAAGCGCTGCTCCGTAAAGAGGGCGATAAGAACCCGTCCATCCGACGCAGAAGAGGGATTGGACATCGGCGATGGCCCGCTACAACGCCAGCGAGATTGAGCCTAAATGGCAGAAATATTGGGAAACTGAACGCTCGTTTGAGGTCACCTCTGACGAGAACAAGCCTAAGTATTATGTCCTCGATATGTTTCCCTATCCTTCGGGGCGGATCCATATCGGTCATGTGCGCAACTATACCATCGGCGATGTAATCGCCCGGTTCAAACGTTCCTGTGGTTACAACGTTCTTCATCCGATGGGTTGGGATGCGTTCGGTTTGGCAGCGGAAAATGCTGCTATGGAGCGTAAGATACACCCGAAGTCCTGGACCTACGACAACATTGCGGCCATGCGGGCACAGCTCAAGACGATTGGCTTGAGCTTTGATTGGAGCCGCGAGTTCGCAACTTGCGATCCCGAATACTACGCACAGCAGCAGCATCTCTTTTTGGATATGCTTGAGGCCGGGCTGATAACCCGCAAATCGTCGACGGTGAATTGGGATCCGGTCGATCAAACCGTTCTCGCCAACGAACAGGTGATCAACGGCAAGGGATGGCGGTCCGGCGCAACTGTGGAACGGCGTGCGCTGACGCAATGGTTTTTTCGGATCTCTGAGATGGCCGATGAGCTGTTGCAAGCGATCGACGGGCTAACCCGTTGGCCGGAGAAAGTGCGCCTGATGCAGCGCAACTGGATCGGCAAAAGCCATGGCTTACGCTTCGCATTCGAGACACGCGGCGCGCCAGAAGGTTTCGAAACGCTAGAGGTATACACGACCCGGCCCGACACGTTTTTGGGCGCTAGCTTTGCAGCGATTTCGCCCGACCACCCGCTCGCCCTTGCGCTTGAAGATGGGCACCCGGAGCTCGCCGCCTTCAACGCCGAATGCCGCCGGATGGGCACGTCGGAGGAAGAGCTGGAACGCGCAGAGAAGCGTGGTTTCGATACCGGGCTCACGGTGCTCCACCCGTTGCGAGAGGGGATGGAACTGCCGGTCTATGTCGCAAACTTCATCTTGATGGACTACGGCACCGGCGCCATTTATGGCTGCCCGGCCCACGACCAGCGGGACCTCGATTTCGCGCGGAAATACGGCCTGCCGGTCATCGATGTCTTCGCGGCACAGGAAGGCAATGATCGCGTAGCGGATAGCGCGTTCGTCCCGCCAAAGACAGAGCCGGTACGCTACATCCGACCGATCGCCGGGCCCGATGTCATGACTGGGTCTGAGGCCGTCGGCGCCGCAATCGCGCACTGCGAGGCGAAAGGAATCGGTGAAGGCGTGACCAATTTTCGATTGCGAGATTGGGGCCTAAGCCGTCAGCGTTATTGGGGCTGCCCAATCCCAATTGTGCACTGTGACGTATGCGGAATTGTGGCGGTGCCAAAGGCGGACTTGCCAATCAAATTGCCGGAAGACGTGACCTTTGACCGGCCTGGAAATCCGCTCGACCGCCACACGGCATGGCGAGATGTGCCTTGTCCCAGCTGTGGCGCACCGGCGCGCCGCGAAACCGACACGATGGACACTTTCGTCGATTCCTCGTGGTACTTCGCGCGTTTCACTGCGCCTCGGTCGGAGCAGCCGACTGTCGCCGAGGACGCCGCCTACTGGATGAATGTCGACCAGTATATCGGTGGCATCGAACATGCGATCCTGCACTTGCTCTATTCCCGGTTCTTTGCGCGAGCCATGCAGAAAACAGGGCATCTACCGGCAGGGTGCGAGGAGCCATTCTCGGCTCTCTTCACCCAAGGGATGGTCTGTCACGAGGTATTTTACCGGCCGCGCGAAGGTCAGGATGCGGTCGATTACTTTATTACCGACGAGGTGGACAGAAGGGGCGACGGTACTGCGATCTTGCTAGCCGATGGCCAACCAGTCGAGGTTGGACCTTCGATCAAAATGTCGAAATCCAAGAAGAATGTTGTCGATACCGACGCCATCGTCGAGCAATTCGGTGCAGACACCGCCCGGTGGTTCATGCTCTCCGACAGCCCGCCTGACCGGGATGTCGAATGGACTGCCGCCGGTGTCGAAGGTGCTTGGCGGTTTCTGCAGCGAGTCTGGCGTCTGCTCGACGACATTGATCCAACTTCGGATATGGCAGGCCTGTCAGAGGCTTCGGGGACAGCGCTAGCACTGCGCCAGCGGACACACCGCACCATCGATGGAGTTACTGCAGATATCGAGGGATTTGCCTTCAACAAAGCAGTGGCGCGGATCCACGAACTCTACAATGCCATCGGCAGTGCAGCAGAGGCCCCCGGCGGGCGGGCTGCTCAGCGCGAAGCTCTTGAGACGATGGCTCGCCTGATGAACCCGATGGCCCCACACTTCACCGAAGAACTTTGGTCCCGCTTCGGCCATGAGACGCCCTTGGTCGAAATGCCCTGGCCTGCGGCCGACCCAGCGCTAACCCGCGACGACCGGGTTACTCTGCCCATCCAGGTCAACGGAAAACGGCGGGGCGAAGTTGAGGTTGCCCGCGATGCGGACCGGGCCACGATCGAAGACCTCGCCTTGTCCCAAGCAGCCGTTGCCCGGTTTCTCAATGGGAAGGCGCCCAAAAAAGTGATCGTGGTGCCCGGACGGATCGTCAATGTCGTCCTCTAACCGCCGACAGGCGATCCTTGCAGCAGCGGGCGCCGTCGTCACGCTGTCTGGCTGTTTCCGACCCATGCTCGCCGAGACCTCATCCGGCAGTGGGATGCGCGGAAAGGTTGCGTTGCCGAGTATCGACGGTCGTTTCGGCTACTACCTCAACGAGGCGCTCGAAACGCGACTAGGCCGGCCGGGGAACACAGCGTTTCGACTCGAGATAGCCGCGGACTTGACGGAGCAAGGGCTCGCCATCGCACAAGACAATACCGTTACTCGGGTGCGATTGGTGGCGGTCGCGAATTGGGCGCTTTATCGGGATGGTCAGGCAGAGCCGGTGCTGGAGCAACGGACGATCACGCAATCGGGCTATGACGCGACAGCATCATTGTTTGCGACGCGACAAACCCGGCTCGACATAGAACGACGGTTGGCGCGCGATATCGGCGAGCGCATTGCGCGGCATATCTTGGCCCGCTCCGACCGGCTGGATGCCATCGGCACATCGTGAAGCTCTCGCAGTCTGGGGGGCTGAAGATCTGCGCCGATCCGCGGCGCGGCATTGTCGGCGTGCTCCTGTTCGGTCCAGAAGCTGACTTGGTAGCCCTGCAACGGCAATCCCTGGTGAAGGCGATCACCGACGGAGACGGGATGCGCCAGAGCCGCCTCGATGCCGCGGACATCCGGAAAGATGCGAGCCTCCTCGAAACGAGGTTGCGGGAACGCGGTTTCTTCCCGGGGCGGCGGTCGGTTCTGGTGGAACGGGCAACCGACGGCCTCGTACCGATGATCGAAAGGGCGGTGGCAGGACTGCTCCCGGAGGACGCTCTACTGGTGCTGGAGGCGGAGACCCTGCCGACGCGATCCAATCTGCGTAAGCTGTTTGAAAATGGCGACGCCCTGGCCGCGATTGCGTTCTATCCCGGCTCGCCAAGCCGACAAGACCTCATCAGAATGCTTGCAGCCGCCGGCGTGACAAGCCGATTGCCGGAGGAGATCATGCAAACCCTAGAGGCTATCGCCGCGGATCTGGATACCGGAAATCTCACGCAATTCATTGAGAAAGTTGCTTTAAACTGCCTCGACGGAGAGCAGTCTCTCTCAGCTAAAGCCCTGTTGTCCCTTGCGCCAACCACCGGAGAGGGTGATGTCGATGCGCTCGTGGCAGTGGTTGCAAGTGGCCAATCCAGTCAGATTGGTCCCATACTCAGTATGCTCTGGGCGATGGGGCTGACACCGCACGCTGTCCTGATCCGTCTGGCACAGCACCTCCGTTCCCTTCTATCGGTTGTGAACAGCGTCAACCCCGAACAAACCGTCGGTCGGTTGCGTCCGCCAGTCTTCGGCCCGAGGCGGCAGGCCATGCTGGACCAAGCAAATCACTGGGCGCCGGACCGATTGGACCAAGCGATCCGATTACTCCACAACACGGAGGCAACCCTACGAACGCCCGGTACCCGACCCGATTTGGCGATAGTCGAACGTCGACTGATCCACATCGCTGCCCTGGCGGGACGGCGGTAGGCGTCACTCCGCTAGTTTTTGGCAGAGACGATCCAAGTCTTCTAGTGATTGATAGCGGATGCGTAGTTCGCCGCCACCCTTCCCCATGTCCTCGATCGAACACCGCATGCCAATCGCCGCCGACAGATCGCCCTCCAACGCTCGCGTATCGGCATCTTTTTCGCTGGAACGATTTTGTCTTTGTTGGGCGACCGGCGCTGCGACCTTGCGGGCGAGCTGTTCAACTTGACGAACGCTAAGCCCTTTTGCGATTGCATCTTTCGCGAGCGCGAGGGGATCGGCGGCATTGATCAAAGCTCTCGCATGCCCAGCGGTCAGGGTGTTGTTTCTCAGCATGGCTTTGACTTCTTCGGGCAGGTTCAGCAGGCGCATACAGTTCGCCAAATGGCTGCGGCTCTTCCCGACAACCCGTGCCAAACCATCCTGGGTGTATTCGTGCCGCTCCATCAAAAGGCTGTACCCGAGCGCCTCTTCAATCGGATTGAGATCGGTCCGCTGGACATTCTCTATGATCCCAACTTCAAGAACCATCTGGTCATCGAAGTCGCGTACCACGACCGGCAGCTCATGCAGTTGCGCCTTTTGCGCCGCCCGCCACCGCCGTTCTCCAGCAACGATCTGGTAGTCGCCCTTATGCGTCGGGTCTGGTCGAACAATGATCGGCTGAATAATCCCACGCTCTCGAACTGATGTTGCCAATTCCTCGAGATCCGGGTCGCTGAAGTCTCGTCGTGGCTGCTCTGGGTTTGGGCGGAGCCTTTCGATCGGTACACTCGTGACGTCGCGCGGCGATTTATCATCGAAAGCCGCTGGTGCCTTCGTATCGATCCCGCCTTTCCCGTCTTCTATGTCGCCAAGCAGCGCCGAAAGCCCTCGCCCTAAACCCTTACCGGTCGGTTTCTTCGCCATGCGGCCCGCCTCCCCTTAGGCTGCCACCGGCTTACGGTCCCGCAGCATCAATTCCTCCGCCAGCGTTCGATAGGCCTTGCTCCCAGAGCAATGCGGGTCGTAGACCAGCGCCGGCATCGCGTGGCTGGGCGCCTCTGACAACCTGACATTGCGTGGGATAATCGTCCGAAACACGACAGGTCCCAAATTTTCACGAACATCTTCAGCCACTTGCGCCGACAGCTTGTTCCGCCGGTCGTACATCGTAAGAACGATGCCTTGGATGTGAAGATCACGGTTCAGCCGCATTTGGACCCGTTTGATTGTCGTCAGCAACTGCGTCAGGCCCTCCAGCGCGAAGAACTCACACTGCAGAGGAACCAAAACGGAGCTTGCCGCAGCCATGGCATTGACTGTGAGAAGATTGAGCGACGGAGGACAGTCAATCAAGATATAGTCGTACGCGCTGACGGCATTGGATGAACCGCCCCCCCAGACCGCACTTCGCAAGCGATGCGCGCGATCTTCATCCGAGTAAAGCTCAGCATCGGCGCCAGAAAGATCGACCGTCGCCGGCGCGACCGACAACCTCGGAACCTGCGTCGGCACAACCGCATCCGCAAGACGCGCCGTGCCCAGCAGAACATCGTAGGTTGTCGTCTTCCGCTCCGACGCATGCAGGCCTAGACCTGTCGACGCATTCCCTTGGGGATCCAAATCCACAACCAAAACCGAACGCCCTGCCATCGCTAGCCCGCACCCGAGATTGATCGCTGTTGTGGTCTTGCCAACGCCTCCCTTTTGGTTTGCCAGAGCAATGATCCGCGCAGCGCCGAGGGCAAGGGGCTCTTCATCTGTCATGGCGCGGTGAAAACTCCCGGATCTTGAGAATTGCCGCAGTCGGATCAGTGACGCTTGGGACCGCTTCGCAGTCAATATGCCAATCCACCTCGGCGAGGGTCAATTCGGTTTTATGCCTGGCGCCCTTCGGAAACAGGCAAATCGTCCGCTCACCTGAAAAAAGTTGTGCATAACTGAGCAGAGTCGGCAACGGCGCGAGCGCACGCGCAGAGACCACGTCGAAAGGCCGGGGCGTTATCGCTTCGATCCTGTCGTCGAGGACTGTGACATCCACCGCGAGCGCGCGCGCAGCGGTCCAAAGAAATGCTGCCTTACGGTGATCGGCCTCAATCAGCGTCACATGCATGGACGGGTGCATTTCGGCCGCCGCCGCGGCTATAATCATGCCAGGCAGCCCCCCTCCGGCGCCCATATCGATCCAGCTTCTGTCGTCCGGCCGGGACAACGCAAACAACTGAAGGGAGTCGGCGATGTGCCGACCCCAGATGTCGGCGACAGTCGCATTCGAGATCAAATTGATTTTGGCCGTCCAGCGCCTCAGTAGCGCCGCAAAACATGAGAGGCGGGCCATTGTTTCACGTGGAACATGGAACTGCCTTCTGACCTCATCGGGGGTCAAGCGCGCCGCCGTTCCAGTTGCTTTGCTGCAGCCAGCAGCAGGGTCACCGCGGCCGGGGTCATCCCTTCAATCCGCGAGGCTTGTCCGAGCGTTTCAGGCCGGATCTGCGACAGTTTCGCCTGCAACTCGGTCGATAGCCCTGGCAGAGCGTGATAATCCAGCTTCGCCGGCAAGCGACGCGCATCCTCGCGACGAAGCGCCGAGATATCGGCCTGTTGCCGTTCGATGTAGTGCCGATAAACCGCTTCTCGCTCGATTTGCTCGAAACAGTCAGCGCTGTGATGTGCAAGCTCAGGCCATATTTTCAGGAGATCGCGGGCAGATATGTCGGGTAAACTTAGAAGGTCGAGCCCCGAACGCCGGACACCGTCCCGATTCACTGCCAAACCCTTTTCAGCAGCTTCTGTGGGCGTCACCATGCGCTCCATCAGCGCTTCGCGCGCGTTTTGCAAAGCCTCGTACTTTGCCTCGAACCCCGAGCGCCGTGGCGCCGAGACACACCCGATCTCCATCGCGAGTGGCGTGAGCCGCTGATCCGCATTGTCAGCGCGCAGATGAAGCCTGAATTCCGCTCGCGAGGTGAACATTCGGTACGGCTCCGATACCCCGCGTGTCACCAAGTCGTCGATCATGACACCGAGATAGCCGTCGCTTCGTCCTACAACGACCGGCGAGGCGTCTTGAATTTCAGATACAGCGTTAATCCCCGCAAGCAGGCCCTGGCCCGCTGCCTCCTCATATCCGGTCGTGCCGTTAATCTGCCCCGCCAGATACAACCCGGGGAGGGACTTTACTTCTAGGGTCGGCCGCAACGTTCTTGGATCGATGTAATCGTACTCGATCGCATAGCCCGGCCGCAGCATCTTAGCATGTTCCAAGCCTCTGATCGCGTGAACGAACTCTCGCTGTATCTCGGCCGGCAGCGACGATGATATCCCGTTTGGGTACACCGTCGTGTCGTCAAGACCTTCCGGTTCGAGAAAGATCTGATGCGCGTCCTTTTCTGCGAAACGAGTAACTTTATCTTCGATCGACGGGCAGTATCGCGGGCCAACCCCTTCAATCATCCCGCCGTACAGTGCGGACTGACCCAGGTTCGTTCGCACGATCTCGTGGGCGGCGTCATTCGTATGCGCAATATGACAATCTACTTGGCGCAACACCGGCGACTTACTCGTGAACGAGAACAGGGTGGGGTCATCGTCACCGGGCTGTGGCGCTAAAACGGAGTAATCGATTGTCCGTCCATCTAGTCGCGGAGGCGTCCCAGTTTTCAATCGACCCTTTGGAAGCGAAAGCGCAGCAAGCCGATCAGCGAGGCGCGATGCCGCCGGGTCCCCGACACGGCCACCTGCCCTCCGATCTGATCCGATATGGATCACGCCATTCAAAAAGGTCCCGGTCGTCAGAACGACACAATGTCCCGTTACCTCCGATCCGTCGGCCAAGACGACGCCACAACAACGATCTGTTCGCAAGATCAGATCGGTGACCTCCCCCTCGATGACCTGAAGCTTGGGAAGTTGCGAGAGTTGCGATTGGATCGACCGGCGATAGGCGGCCCGATCACATTGCGCCCGTGGCCCGCGAACGGCGGGGCCCTTTCTTCTATTTAGAAGCCGGAACTGTATGCCCGCATTATCGGCTGCCACGCCCATCAGCCCATCGAATGCATCGATTTCCCGAACCAAATGCCCCTTGCCTAAACCGCCAATCGCGGGATTGCAGGACATCTCCCCGATGCGGTCGTAGCGGTGGGTCACAAGAACTGTTGGCGTTCCCATACGAGCAGCCACCGCCGCGGCCTCGGCGCCGGCATGACCACCGCCAACAACGATAACCCGGCTAGCGTCGCGTTGTTCCACGTGAAACATCCTCATTTGCCGAGGCAGAAGTTCGAGAAAACCTCTCCTAAGACATCCTCTGTGCTAGTCGCGCCCACCAAATTACCGAGGCCGCCAAGAGCATTACGAAGTTCTTCCGCCACGAGCTCCGCGCCGATCGGTATCGCAGATTCGGCCGATGCTAAAGTCCGTTTCATGCCTTCCAAAACCGCAGCCTGTCTCGGCGTGCCTGCTAAACCCAATTGCTCTCGGTGGCGCCCAAGCCTCCGCGCGACCTCCGCAAGCAGCTCCGAGATACCGTCTCCCGTCAGCGCCGACACAGCGAGATCGCCTGGTCCAGAGCCAAGATCAGACATGCTCCAGATCACCAAATCGCCATCTCTAAATAGTTCCAGGCTTGCAGAATCTGGCCGAAGGAAAAGTCGCAGCGTCGCATTGGCTGCGCGCGCCCTTGCTCGATCAACACCGATGCGCTCGACTTCGTCGGTGCTATGCCTCAAGCCCGCAGTATCGAGAAAGCGCACTATGGCCCCGTCCAACTCGCAACGAATTTCCACGATGTCCCGAGTCGTTCCTGGAACCGGCGCTGTGATCGCAGCCTCCCGTCCTGCCACAGCATTGAGCAACGTCGATTTGCCAACATTCGGTGGGCCTAGTATCGCAATCTCATGCCCGTGGCGGAGGCGGTCGGCCGCCACATAGTGTTCCAATTCCTGGCCTATCTCTGCCGCTACGGAAGCGATAAGTGCGGCGACCTCCGGTGACACGTCTTCCGGCACCTCCTCATCCGCCCAATCCATTGTCACCTCGACAAGAGCCAGAGCGCGCACGAGCGACTGCCGCCACTGTTCTGCGCGTCGCTCGAAGCCTCCTTCCAGTCCCTTGATGGCTCGCCGGCGTTGTGCATCGGTTTCCGCCGCGAGGAGCTCTCCAAGCGCCTCGATCTCCAACAAGCCGGTCCGACCTGCCTCCAAAGACCGACGGGTAAACTCACCCGGTTCGGCAAGCCGCAAGCCAGGTGTCCGTTGTAGCCAAGCGAGAACCGCATCGGTCACCGCTACACTTCCATGGCAATGGAGCTCGACCGCCGCTTCGCCGGTGAAACTCGCTCCCTCCTCGAAGCAGATCATCAGGACTTGGTCGAGCGCGCTGCCCTCCTCGTCGCGGAGCCAACGCAGCGCTGACACCCGCGGCGGCGGCATTTGCCCGACACCGCGTCTTACAGCAGCGTGCGCGAGTGACCCAGATATCCGGATTACCGCGACGCCCGAGCGCGCCCGAGCAGTCGACAAAGCAAAAATCGTGTCCGCCGCCGGCTCCATCGCCCCTTGACCTCTGCCGCCTGCCACGGTCTCGTCATAACCCAATTATCGGGATCGGGGGATGATATCATGGCGCAGGCTGAAGGGATCAGATTGCATCAAACCGGCGGGCCAGAGGTGCTCCACTTCGAAGAATGGGAGGTGCCGGCGCCCAGCGGAGATGAGATCCTGATCCGCCACGACGCGGTTGGCGTCAACTTTATCGATACCTATCAGCGCAGTGGCCTCTACCCAATCCCCTTGCCCGGCGGTTTAGGTCTCGAGGCGGCGGGTACTATCGAAGCCATCGGCGCAGGTGTAACCCGTTTCAGGCCGGGCGACCGAGCGGCCTATTGCACCGGCCCCGTTGGAGCTTATGCCACCTGCCATGTCGTTAAAGAGGCGCGCGCTATTGCACTCCCGGACGAAATCAAAGCAGATCATGCTGCAGCAGGGATGCTCAAGGGTCTGACAGCGCAGTATCTAATACGGCAGATCTACCCTGTCGGTCCGAATGATACCGTCTTGTTCCACGCGGCCGCTGGCGGGGTTGGGCAAATCGCCGTGCAGTGGCTCGCGGCCCTTGGCGCGACCGTCATTGCCACCGCCGGTGGGGCTGAGAAATGTGCTTTGGCGAAGCGCCTCGGCGCGACCCATATCATCGACTACAATAAAGAGGATGTTCCAACCCGCGTCCGGGAAATCACCAACGACGCGGGCGTTCCTGTCGTTTTCGACAGTGTTGGTAAGGCCACATGGCTGGGCTCGCTGGATAGCCTTAAACCACGCGGCTTGATGGTAAGCTTTGGAAACGCTTCCGGACCGGTCGAGGGCGTGAATCTGGGGATCTTATCGCAGAAGGGATCGCTCTTCGTAACGCGGCCAACGCTCTTCCATTACACAGCAACCACTGAAGCTTTGGAGGCTGCTGCCTCTGATTTTTTCGCAACCCTTATCGCCGGAGACGTAAGGATTTCTGACCCGACAGTTTACCCGCTATCCGAGGCCGCCCAAGCGCATCACGACCTAGAAGCCAGACGAACGACTGGATCGCTGATCCTACGGCCGTAGGGGACCTTGGTTCTACGCGTTCATTGCGTCGAAGAATTCGGAGTTTGTCTTCGTTTGCTTCATCTTGCCAAGCAAGAATTCGATCGCGTCCGTTGTTCCCATCGGATTAAGGATGCGCCGCAGCACATACATCTTGGTAAGATCGGCCTTGCTGACGAGCAGGTCTTCTTTCCGGGTCCCGGACTTAAGGATATCCATTGCAGGGAAAACGCGTTTATCGGCGACCTTACGATCCAGCACGATTTCCGAGTTACCTGTGCCCTTGAACTCCTCGAAGATCACTTCGTCCATGCGGCTGCCCGTATCAATCAGCGCTGTTGCGATGATCGTCAGCGATCCGCCTTCCTCGATGTTTCGCGCGGCACCAAAGAACCGCTTTGGCCGTTGCAATGCGTTAGCGTCAACGCCGCCAGTGAGCACCTTCCCGGAAGACGGCACCACAGTGTTGAAGGCCCGGCCAAGCCGCGTGATGGAGTCGAGCAAGATCACGACATCGCGGCCATGCTCGGTCAATCGCTTGGCTTTCTCGATCACCATTTCACTGACTGCAACGTGACGTGTCGCCGGCTCGTCGAAGGTTGAGGAGACAACCTCGCCCTTCACCGATCGTTGCATATCAGTCACTTCCTCTGGCCGCTCATCGATCAGGAGCACGATGAGGTAGCATTCCGGGTGATTTTGTTCGATCGAATTCGCGATGTTCTGCAAAAGTACCGTTTTACCGGTACGCGGTGGCGCCACGATCAGGCAGCGCTGACCTTTTCCAATTGGTGCGACAAGATCAATGATCCGCGCTGACTTGTCCCGGATCGTTGGATCTTCAATCTCCATCTTCAGCCGGTCATTTGGGTACAACGGCGTAAGATTATCGAAGTGGACCTTGTGACGCGCCTTCTCTGGATCCTCAAAATTTATCGTATTTACTTTCAAAAGCGCAAAATATCTTTCTCCGTCTTTTGGTGCTCTGATCGGCCCTTCTACAGTATCACCAGTCCTTAAGGCAAATTTCCTAATCTGATTAGGACTCAAATAAATATCGTCGGGCCCGGGCAAATAGTTTGCTTCCGGAGCCCGTAGAAATCCAAAGCCATCCTGCAAAACCTCCAATACACCTGTACCAACAATTTCAACATCACGTTCAGCCATTTCACGGAGAATGGCAAACATCATGTCTTGCTTTCGAAGCGTAGATGCGTTTTCAACCTCTAAATTTTCCGCCAGTGCCAATAGGTCGGTTGGCGACTTCGCCTTGAGGTCGGAGAGTCTTTCTTGAGTCATGATCCCAGTCCGGTTTGGACAATGAGGAGAGGGAGGTCAGGTTGAGGCAATCAGCGTGATGCACAAAGTGCGCTGCGAGGCAACACTAACCTCAACCAACTCAAATATGGCGGTCAAAGGTCGAGTGTCAACAGGGGATGGAACGGGATTAGAACGGCTTTACGATCGCCATGACAACGATGCCCACGAACAACAGTGTCGGCACTTCATTCGCGATCCGGAAGAACCGGCCGGAATGCCGGTTGCGATCCTCTCGGAAACTCTTCATCCAACGCACGAGCAGGTGATGAACCCAAGTCATCGCGATGATCATTACCAGCTTTGCGTAAATCCACAGATCGCTTGACCAGTCAACGACGCCCGATACGAAGGCGAGCCATAGGCCGGTGATCCAGGTGACGACCATTGCTGGGTTCATGATGAGCCGGAGCAGCTTCCGCTCCATCATCTTAAAAGTCTCCGACGTCTCCGACCCAATGGCGGCGTGTTCGGCATGATAGACGAAGAGTCTTGGCAAGTAGAACATTCCGGCCATCCAACTGGCCCAGGCCATCACATGCAGTGCCTTCATCCACTCATAAAGCATGCCAGTTCATCCCCTGACCACGCGGAGTAGTTGATCTACATGCGCCGGATCTGCATCCGGTGTGATCCCGTGGCCGAGATTAACGATATAGGGCGTCCCCTGCATTTCCTGGAGCATCCGCTCTGCAGCAGCCTTCAAAGGACTACCACCGAGCACCATGAGCATCGGATCGAGATTGCCCTGCAGTGTCGCTCCGGCCAACACCGACCGAGCCCAGGGCAGTGACACCTGCGTATCGAGCGCAAGCCCATCTGGACAAACAGCGTCATTGAACGCGATGTAGCCAGCACCTGCTTGTCGAGGGAAGCCAATGGTTGCAACGCCGGGATGCCTTTGCTTCAGCGCCTCGAAAATCTTCCGTGCAGGCTCGATGGAAAAGCGGCGAAAAGCGTCTGGGGAAAGACTTCCTGCCCAGCTATCGAAAAGCTTCACGACCTCGGCACCAGCATCGATTTGGCGGGAGAGGTAATGGATCGTCGCGTCTGTCACGAGATCTATGAGTGCGCCGAAGCCTGTCGGATCGCGGTACATCCAATTGCGTGCGGGCGCCTGATCGGGCGTGCCGCGGCCTGCGACCATGTAGGTCGCCACAGTCCATGGCGCCCCTGCAAAGCCAATCAGTGTCGTCTCAGCGGGCAGAGATGCGGATAGACGCGACACGGTCTCGTAAACCGGCGACAGCGTCTCATCGATCGCATCCAACGGTCTGAGTTTCGAAAGATCCGCGGATGACGTCACTGGATCCAGCCTTGGCCCTTCCCCTTCGACAAAGCGCAGTGGCTGTCCCAATGCATGCGGTACCAGTAGGATATCGGCGAACAGGATCGCTGCGTCGAAGCCGTAGCGGCGGATCGGCTGCAGCGTCACTTCTTCAGCAAATTCTGGCGAGTAGCAAAGATCGAGAAAACTACCGGCCTTGGCGCGAGTTGCCCGATACTCTGGCAGATACCGACCTGCTTGGCGCATCAGCCAGACGGGCGGCCGCGGCTGTACGGTACCCCGCAATGCCGCCAGAAGTGGTTTCAATGGTCCCCTCGCCACATAAGAGTCTTCTTTAGAAGGATGATGATGCGGTTGTCCGCTGGAAAGCGGGGATTACCGCATTCCTTTCTTTTTGCACAGAGTTATTCCCACGATTCGCGCACCGATAGGGCCTTCGGTCTGGGTATCGTTGCCAGATCCGATTTCAGAGCTTGACGCTGTATTGTCACTGAATTTTGGCTGAGCTGCCAACAATCGGGACTTGACCTGCCTATAGCCCAACATCTGTCAACAGCTTACGTACGGATACCCACAGGAACGATGTCGGTCGGTTAGATTTTGTTAACACGTGGAGGAAACGGCGATCTGTCCCCAGCCTCTCGTGAGATGGCCGAACCATCCCCGGTAATCACAATTATCCACATCTGCTCTTGCCTCGTTTCGTGCGGTCGGCGATCTGTCAGCGACGAGGGAGGGCAACTGTGGACCACGCCGAAAGGCCGAACATTCATTTAATCTCAGATTCCACGGGCGAAACCCTGGAGGCTGTGACGAAGGCCGCATTGGCACCCTTCACTGCCGCTACTCCAAAGCTGCATTTTTCGATCTTCGTTCGGTCGGAGCGGGATCTGCTAGAGGCTTTGGATGGGATACGCGAGGCGCCCGGACTGGTGCTCTACACCTTGGTCGATGCCGGACATCGCGCCCGGTTGGCGGCTGAGGTCCGCGCCCTCGGCTGCGAGGCGATTCCGGTTCTCGACCCATTGATCGCTTCGCTGGCCCGGTTTCTCGGCCGTCCGCCGCAGCATCGGCCAGGGATGCAACACCGCGTCGATGATGATTACTTCCGGCGAATTGCGGCGCTCGATTTCGCCATAACCCATGACGATGGCGCGCTTGGCGAGCGGTTGCGGAGCGCTGAAGTGATCCTCGCCGGCGTAAGCCGTACGTCGAAGACGCCCACTTGCATTTATCTCGCGCATCGGGGTGTTAAAGCGGCGAACGTTCCCCTGCTTCCCCAAAAAGCGCCGGACCCGGCGTTGCTGCAGGCAATGGCTGCCGGCACACCGGTTATAGGTCTGACCGCCAGTCCAACGCGGCTCGGCCAGATCAGGTCACAGCGCCTGGTGTCGCTGGGAGACCGACAGCACGACTATGCCGATCTCGAGCATATCCGTGCCGAGGTAGCGGACAGCCGTCTATTCTTTCAGACCCACGGAATTCCAATCATCGATGTCACCCGGCGGTCGATCGAGGAAACGGCGGCTGAAATCCTGGCTATCATGCGTGCGCGCTCAAGCGAGGAGAGGTCTGGATGACCTTGCTTCTGGCCTCTGCCAGCAAAGCGCGCGCCGACATGCTCCGCGCAGCCGGCGTGGCTGTTTGCATCCGCCCCGCTTGGATTGACGAGGCTGCGGTGAAGTCCGCCATGCGGGCCGAGGCGGCGGCCCCCCGTGATCTCGCGGATACGCTTGCGGAGCTGAAGGCCGCTCGTATTTCAGGGTCCGCGCCGGGGCATTTGGTTCTGGGCGCCGACCAGATCTTGGTTCAGGCGGGAACGATTTTCGACAAGCCACGGGATGCCCTGGAAGCGCGGAAGCACCTAAAGGCGTTGCGTGGCAAGTCTCACCACCTGATCTCTGCGGCGGTGATTGTCATTGATGGCGTGCCAATCTGGCGCCACATCGGCCAAGCAGAACTGACCATGCGCCCGTTTAGCGATGCGTTCCTAGACACCTATCTCGAAAGCCTTGGCGAGACGGCGCTGCAGACCGTCGGGGGGTACCATCTCGAGGGGTTGGGTGCGCAGCTTTTCTCCCGGGTACAGGGCGACTACTTCACCATTCTCGGGCTGCCATTGCTGCAGGTTTTGGACTTTCTACGCGTCCGCGGGGTTATAGGCGAATGAGCGCGACCGCAGCCGATCCCGGTTTGGCACTGGCCGGGGTGATGGGCTGGCCTATTGCCCATTCCAAGTCCCCGCGCCTGTTCGGACATTGGTTCAAAACCCTAGAGGTTGTCGGGCATTACGTGCCCCTCGCCGTAACGCCGACGGATTTTGCAGACGTTCTGCGCGCGTTGCCGAAGGCAGGCTTTCGCGGTGTCAATGTCACGGTGCCCCATAAGGAGGCCGCTCTCGCCGCTGCGGATCAGCGCACGGAGGCGGCGCGGGCCATCGGAGCCGCCAATCTTCTGCGCTTCGACGCTGATAGCGGCGTGATTGCCGACAACTCGGACGCCTATGGATTCGTCGAAAATCTTTGGCAGAGTTTTCCTCGGTGGCGACCGACGGCGGGGCCTGCGCTGGTTTTAGGCGCCGGCGGTGCGGCGCGGGCGGTGGTCCATGCGCTGCTCGCCGCCGGGGTGACCGAGATCCGGGTGGTCAATCGCAGTCCCGAACGGGCCGAGGCGTTGTGCGCTGCTTTCGGTCCGTTTGTGGTGGCAAAGTCGTGGGACCGGCGGGCTGGTGCAGCCGCCGATGTTGCGACATTGGTTAATGCGACGTCGTTGGGGATGATGGGCAGTCCGGCATTGGAGATGCCGCTAGATGCCGCGCCACCGAACGCATTGGTCACAGATCTGGTCTATGCACCGCTGGAAACACCTCTCCTGGCTGCGGCTCGGCTGCGGGGGATGCCGGCTGTGGACGGCTTGGGTATGCTGTTGCACCAGGCCCGTCCAGCGTTTCGCACCTGGTTCGGCGTTGACCCGCCGGTGGATCAGGCGCTCCGCGCAGCCTGCCTAGGGGGTCAGCCGTGATCGTGCTGGGCCTGACCGGATCGATCGGCATGGGCAAGTCGACCACCAAAGACTTCTTCGCTGATGCAGGGGTTCCTTGCTGGGACGCGGATGCAGCCGTTCATCGCCTCTACAGCGCCGATGGCGATGGCAGCGTTGCGCTGGAGGCGATCCTTCCGCAGGCGGTTGGCCCCGATGGGGTCGATCGGACTGCTCTCCGCGCTGCCGTAATCGCTGACCGCGGATTGTTGCCCAAGATCGAAGCGGCGATCCACCCGTTGGTCGCTGCCGATCGGGCGGCGTTTCTCGACCGGGTTAAGACTGACGGGACGGAGGTCGTCCTCTGCGATGTTCCGCTCCTCTTCGAAACTGGGGTGGAGCGGCAGTTCGACCGGATTATAGTCGTCTCTGCGCCTCATCAGGTTCAAAGAGACAGGGTTCTGGCCCGGCCGGGCATGACCGAGGAAGCTTTCAACCGTATCCTGGAAAAGCAGTTGCCCGATGCCCAGAAGCGGGAAAGGGCCGATGATGTAATCGACACAAGCGGCAGCTTGGCGCAGACTCGGGAACAAGTGATGGCGATCCTGCGGGATCTTCGGGTAAGCGGGGACGACCGGCATGCGTGAGATTGCTTTGGACACCGAAACGACCGGCCTCGAAGTCTCGGAAGGTCATCGGATTGTCGAGATCGGTGCCGTCGAGTTGATCAACCATCTGCCCACAGGCAACAGCCTGCATCTTTACATTAACCCTGAACGGGCCATGCCAAAGGATGCGGAGGCGATCCACGGGCTCGGCGACGCGTTTTTGCGCGACAAGCCGGTTTTCGCCGCTGTGGTGCGGGAGTTCCTGGATTTCTTGGCCGACGCGCCGCTGGTCATTCATAACGCCGCCTTTGACATGGCGATGATCAATGCGGAGCTGTCTCGCTTGGGCCGGCCGGCGCTCGCGATGTCCCGAGCTGTCGACACGACACGGCTTGCCAGGAAACGGTTCCCTGGATCGCCAGTTAACCTTGATGTCCTATGCAAACGGTTCGGCATCGACAACAGCGGCCGCGAGAAGCATGGCGCCTTGATCGATGCGGAGCTTCTGGCCGCCGTTTATCTGGAGCTGCTAGGTGGCCGGCAGACTGGGTTGTCTCTGGAGACGGTCGCCGATCGCTCTGCGCCCGATGGCGCTGCGCGGCATGCCAGCACCGCACGGCCACGGCCGCGGTCTCTGCCACCTCGGCTTACCGAGGCGGAGCGGGAAGCCCATCGTTCATTCGTCGACGAGATGGGCCCCTCAGCGCTGTGGGCCAAGCGAGCGGCGCCCAGTCCATAAGCCCTCGCCGTCAAGCCTGCGCCGTTTCCCCGTTGCCTGTCGCTTGAGCGTCGCCATTCGCCTGCTTGTTCTGCAGCTCCGCCAGCTTCTGGCGGTACAGCCCAGAAAAATCGATGTTGTCCAGCATAAGTGGGGGGTACCCGCCATCGCGCGTCACGTCCGCGACGACACGCCGGGCAAAAGGCAGAAGCTGCCGAGGACACTCGATGAAAATCACCGGATGGAGATGCGTCTGCGGCACATTCTGGATCGTGAAAATGCCGACATAGTCGAGCTCGACTATGAAGCGTGTCTTCTCGGCAGATTTGGCTGTCCCCTTCAGCTTGATCGCCACCTGATAGCGCTCGTCGCCAATGGCATTCCCTTCGAGATTGACGACGACCGTAATCTCCGGCGCGCCGGTCGCAGGCGTCGGATCTGCTGCACCGGCATTCTCGAAGGACAGGTCCCGGATGAAATGCGCGAGCATTTTGATCTCGGGAAGTGGTTTGTCCTCGGCCCCAGTGGCTCCTGGCGCTGCCGTGCCTTCGTCAGTCATTGGCGTCCTCCTCAAGGGCCTTGTTAGGCGGCGCCTAGCAGATCGGTCCGGACAGGGCAACGCCAACCACTGGAACCCTGGGTCAAGACCGGCGGCGCGGTGTGTCGGCACCGGGACCCGCATCGGCGGAACCGTCCTGCTGCTCCTCCGGCCCGCGGTCTGGGTCTAAATCGACGAATTCGCCGTCGATGGTCATATCGCGTGCCCGCGGCGCTCCGTGATGGCCGCCGCCATCGAGATCTGGCGCTGCCCCCGTCCGCCGCTTTCCCCCTGCCTGCACGATCGTGACGCGCTGGCCGATGACATGCATCAGCCAAGCGCGCACCGGGGGCACCAACAGCGCGAAACCGATGGCATCGGTGAAAAACCCAGGGGTCAGCAGAACCACTCCCGCAAC
>JBCCRM010000027.1:0-55587 GCA_039513195.1 Pseudomonadota bacterium
TCGGCAAGGCCCCGCTTGAGTTCGGCAAAGTCGACATCCAGCATCATCACCACGAACAGGAACAGCACAGCCACCGCGCCCACATAGACGATGATCAACAGCATCGCGACGAACTCGGCACCGAGGAGGACCATCAATCCGGCCGAGGAGAAGAAGGCGAGGATCAGCCAAAGGACCGAGTGCACCGGGTTGCGGGCCAGCACGACGAAAAGCCCCGACGCCACCGCGACCGAGGCGAAGACGTAAAACGAGATGGCGGTGAGGGTCATGGCCTAGGCGTCCAACGCGTCTGGATCGACAAGGGCGCGGCGAGCCGACCGTCGAGCTCTCTCAAGATCGGGTTGGTAGAGAGCTGCGACGATTTCAGACCGTGTATCGCGCGCCGTCTCGCGATCCCAAAGCCAGGGAGCATCCTGACGGCCCGACTGCCGGTAAGCATCTGGCCCGTCCGGATGGTCATCTTGTTCGCCCATGAAGCTCTGCCTGGTCCCTGCGACTGCCCTTCGACAACGAGAACACACGCTCCGTGCCGCTGCATACTACGTAGACGACTTTTTAAAGCCTGTCGCCGATCCAGCCGACCAATTGCCAATGCGTCTCGCCTGAACCCGCCCGCTTGTCCTCGATGGCGACAGCGATGTCCATGCGAGCAACCTCAATTCTTGATAGGCCACGCCGGGCTTGGCGAGCCTGTCCTGGCTTTTCTTGAGTGTCCCATTCGAGGCTCACAGACTCCAGACCTCGACGTCAGCCATCACCTATACGGCGCGTCGAGTTCGAGGTTGCGGGCGATCTCCCGCTCCCAGCGTTCGCCGTTCTCCAGGAGCTTCTCCTTGTTGTAGTAAAGCTCCTCGCGCGTCTCGGTCGCGAACTCGAAATTCGGCCCCTCGACGATGGCATCGACCGGGCAGGCCTCCTGGCAGAACCCGCAATAGATGCATTTGGTCATGTCGATGTCGTAGCGCGTGGTGCGGCGGGATCCGTCCTCGCGGGGTTCCGCCTCGATCGTGATGGCTTGGGCCGGGCAGATCGCCTCGCAGAGCTTGCAGGCGATGCACCGCTCCTCCCCATTCGGGTAGCGGCGCAGCGCATGCTCGCCCCGAAAGCGCGGCGAGAGCGGCCCCTTCTCGAACGGGTAATTCAGCGTCGCCTTGGGCTTTAGCAGGTATTTGAAGCCAAGCTTCAATCCCGCCCAGAAATCCGCGAGCAGAAAGTAGCGGAACGCCTTGTCGAGGGGGATGCCCATGCTCTCTCCTCAGAACTTGCCCGAATTCGCCCAGTCCGCCCGGGGCGGAACCTGCTCGGACGTATCCCAGTGTTCGACGATCATGTCGTCCTCCATCCGCCACAGATCGGCGCGGCAGAGGTCTTGGCCATCCTCCCGCGCCCGGCTGAGCGTCGCGACGAAATTGCCTTCGCCAACGATGTGGAAGGCCTCCTGATAGCTCAGAGCACAGTCCGGCGCCGCATAGCGCATCTCCATCGCATCAAGACCATCGGCCCAATTTGCATTATGTTCAATATAGTGCGCAGCACTCACAAAGTCTGCCATGCGGTCGGTTTCGCGGGCGATCAAACAGGCCTCGACAAAGCGGCGGACATGCTCGCGGTTCGCCTGCGTCTTGCCGAGATCGGCGATCTCGGTCGGCCCGTCGATGCTGGAATGGCCCGACGGCGTTCGGTCCGCATAGGCGGCAATGACATCCCAATGCTCGACAATCTTGCCAGCCTCGTCGCTGTCGAAGAAGTCCATAGTCACCCACTGCGCCTCGCCATCGTTCAGGCTTTGATGCACGTGGACAAAGACCTTTGGGCCGTCCTGAAGCGCGCGCAGCACGCGAATATCCCGCTTGGGGTTGCGTCGGAGAAAGGGCTCGAAAAAGGCGACAAACCCCTCCTGCCCACCGGCGACGCCGGTCGAATGCTGCGTGTACCGCGCGCCGGTATGCTCGGCCACCGCCGCCCGCGGGTCGCCGTCGCGGATCCCGCGCATGTAGAGTGCGATCGCGTTGTCCCGCGGCGTCACGTTACGCCCCTGTCGCGAAGCGGGCATAGCCCGCTACCCCGAACTTCGCGAGGAAGGCGGCGAGCACGACCCAACCGAGCGCCATGGGCAGGAACACCTTCCACCCGAGCCGCATGAGTTGATCATAGCGGTAGCGCGGCACCACCGCCTTCACCATCGCGAACATGAAGAAGAAGAAGACAACCTTGAGCGCGAACCACAGAACCCCGTCCGGCAGTCCCGGGATCGGGCTGAGCCAGCCCCCGAAGAACAGGATCGTAGTCAGCGAGCACATCAGCACGATGTTCATGTACTCGCCGATCATGAAGAGCAGGTAGGGTGTGGAGGAGTACTCGACCTGATAGCCGGCGACGAGCTCAGATTCCGCCTCCGGCAAGTCAAAGGGCGGGCGGTTCGTCTCGGCCAATGCCGAGATGAAAAAGATCACCGCCATCGGCAGATGCGGCAACCAATACCACGAAAACAATCCATAGCGGCCGTCCTGGGCCCGAACGATCTCGGAGAGGTTCAGCGACCCGGTCGAGATCAGCACGCCAACGATGATCAAGCCGATCGACACCTCATAGGACACCATCTGCGCGGCCGAACGCAGCCCACCTAGGAACGGATATTTCGAGTTCGACGCCCAGCCCCCCATGATCACGCCATAGACCCCAAGCGACGAGATCGCGAAGATATAGAGCACGCCGACATTGAGGTCCGAGACCACCCAGCCATCGGCAAACGGGATCACCACCCAGGCGATGCAGGCCAAGACGAAAGTCAGAAGCGGCGCGATCAGGAACACGATCTTGTCCGCCCCGGCGGGGATCACGATCTCTTTGATCACGAATTTCCCGAAATCCGCGAAGCTCTGAAGCAGGCCGAAAGGGCCGACGACATTCGGCCCTCGGCGGAGCTGCACGGCCGCCCAAACCTTTCGATCCATGTAGAGGAGGAAGGCAAGGCTCACCAGGATCGTCACGACCACAACCAGGCACTGGACGAAGATCGTCAGGAAAATCCCCAGATCGCTGTCGAGAAACTCTGCCATCCCCTTCGGTTACCCCATCCTAGGCGGGCGCGCGGCCCACTCAGCTCACTCGGCCGCCAGTTTCAGCCCGCGCTCCGCCGCGAGCTTGGCACATTCGGCGAGGGTTTCGCTGGCTCGGGCGATGGGGTTGACCAGGTAGTGATCGGCGACCATCGGAGCGAAGGGCACCGGGTGGGTGACACCCTCCCGCGCGGGGGCTATCTGGCCGTCGAGGAAGCCATCGATGGCCGCCATGCCTGTATGCGCCTGGTAAAGATCGGCGCGCAGGGCGGCGAGGGTGTCGTAGGGCAACCGCTTGCCGAGCTTGTCGGAGAGCGCCCGCAGGATCGCCCAATCTTCCCGCGCATCGCCGGGCGGGAAGCCTGCGCGGTTGGCAATCTGCACCCGCCCCTCGGTGTTCACGAAGGTCCCGGACTGCTCCGCATAGGCAGCACCCGGCAGGATCACATCGGCCCGGTGCGCGCCCCGGTCGCCATGGTGACCGTGATAGACCACGAAAGCGCCGTCCGGCATCGCCATTTCGTCAGCGCCCAGATTATAGATCACCGCAGCACCGTCGAGCGCTGCGGAGACGCCACCCGGCACAGCAAAGCCGATGGCCATGGCGCCGACCCGCGCCGCTGCGGTGTGCAGCACGAACAGCTTTGCCCCGGCCTCTGCCGCCAGGGCCTGGACGGCCGCCAGAACCGCCTCACCGTCCGGGCGGCAGAGTGCACCCTGTCCCAGGACGATCACACCGCGTTCGGCGTCTCTCATGCGCTCGGTCAGCCGTGCCAAGCCTTGGGGCGACAGAGCCGCAGGTCCGTCGCCCGCATCCCACGCATCGAAGGTAAGATCCATGCGCGGGCCGATGGTCGCAACATCGGCACCGGCGAGCCAAGCGCCCCGGATTCGCGCGTTGAGCACCGGCGCCTCCAGCCGAGGGTTGGCCCCGACGATCAGGATCGCGTCCGCCTCGCCCAGATCCTCAATCCGCGCATCGCCAATGGGCACCCCCTCCGGCAGCGCCGCGCCGTCCTGCCGGCAGTCATAGCGCCCGCCGAGGCTGTCGATGAGCCCTTTTAGCGCCCAGACCGCCTCGACCGAGACAAGATCGCCCGCCACCGCCGCAACCTTACCCGGCGACGCGGCCACTCGTTCTGCAATCGCGGAGAATGCCTCCGCCCAAGTCGCGGGTCGCAGCTTTCCGTCGCGGCGGACATAGGGCCGATCAAGTCGCTGACGGCGCAGCCCATCCCAGACATAGCGGGATCGATCGGCTAGCCACTCCTCATTCGTGCCGTCATGGTTGCGCGGCAGGATCCGCATCACTTCGCGCCCACGGGTATCGATCCGGATCGAGGAGCCGACCGCATCCATCACATCGATCGACTGGGTCTTCTTCAGCTCCCAGGGCCGGGCGCTGAAGGCATAGGGCTTGTTCGTCAGCGCGCCGACCGGGCAGAGATCGACGATGTTTCCCTGCATTTCAGAGGTCAGGCCCGCCTGGATCGTCGCCACAACCAGCGCAGGACCGGAGAGGCCGGTCGTATCCCCTACCGCGTGCTCGTAGGAGGTGATCTCCGCATCCTCGCCCCGGCCGGTCTGCCCCATCTCCGGGACGCCGGCGACCTCCGTCATAAAGCGCACGCAGCGGGTGCAGGAGATACAGCGCGTCATATGCGTCTCGACCAGCGGACCGAGATAGATGTCGTCGACCGCCCGTTTCGCCTCGCGGAAGCGGGAGAAGTCGACCCCGTAGGCCATCGCCTGATCCTGCAGGTCACATTCGCCGCCCTGGTCGCAAATCGGGCAATCGAGCGGGTGGTTGATGAGCAGGAACTCCATCACCCCTTCGCGCGCTTTCTTGACCATTGGCGTGTTGGTCCGGATCTCCGGCGGTTCGCCATTGCGCCCGCCGCGCAGGTCGCGGACCTGCATCGCGCAAGAGGCCGCCGGCTTTGGCGGCCCGCCCACCACCTCGACAAGGCACATCCGGCAATTGCCGGCGATGGAGAGACGCTCGTGGTAGCAGAAGCGGGGGATCTCGATCCCCGCCTCCTCACAAGCCTGGATCAGCGTGAGCCGCGGATCCATCTCCATCTCGCGCCCGTCGATGACGATGGTGCGCAAATCGCTCATGCAGCGTCCCCGGCGCTGTGGCCCGGCGCGTTAGCGGGGCGCAGCTCCTTCTGCTTGTTCTGGGCCATATAGGCGGCGATCAGATCGGTTACCTTCACGCCGTCGATGGTCATGCCGGTGATCAACGACCCCTGGATGCGCAAGTTCGAGAGGTTTGCGTCGCGCAAGACAGAGCCGGACATGTTCACATCGACCATGGTCGCGCTCGACAGGTTGACGCTGCGCAGAGATGAGGAGGAGAGGTTGGTCTCCTCGAACCGGCTCGATGAGAGATTGACCTCGTTGAACTTGCTGTTCGCCATGTTGCAATCGCTGAAGCTCGAGCTCGCCACGACCGCGTCCTCGATTTCCAGGGTTTCACGCTTGTCTTTGATTTCCATCGGCTTCACTCCGCTGCCAAGGTGGAACATGTCTGGGGCAAAGCGCGGCCCGAAAGCCGCAAACTCTCCCAGCCGAAAGCATGGTCGCTCGGACCATACTGGCGCAGATGGGCCAACCGCGCGGTTCCCTCCTCGACGCTTGGCCGGTGCCCGACCGGAACCCACCACATGACGAAATGCGCTTCGTCCATGGCTTCGAACCACTCTCCCTTACGCTCGTAGAACTGCCGGTGCACGGTCCCCCAAACATAGGTGGCCAGGGCTTGCGGGGTCTCCCACACAGACAGGTTCGAGATGAACCGGGGATCGCCCTCCAGCTTGATATCGGTTGCGTTGTTCCCCTCGCCGGTCATGCGCCACACGAAACCCGGCATTCGCTCGGCCAGCGCGTTCAACCGGTCGAGATTGTCCATGAACCCGGAAAGCTGCGGATGGTCGAGATCGGCCACCGTCCGCCCGATATTGAGCTGTGCAAGATGCCGGGTCATTCCCGTGCCTCCAGCGCAGCCAAGCGCCGCTTGCGCGCCGTGATCTCGTCCCGTCTATCGCCGCGCGCCTCGGCCACTTGGACGGCATAGGTCGCGTTTCCAAGCATCACCATCGCCTTTCGGATTTTCCCGATATGCCGCCCGACCCGCGCGACACCGGTGCCCAAGTCCGAGATGTCGGACCGAAGGTTTCGCCAAAGATGCAGGACCACAGTGATAGACTTCCCGGTCATAGCCCTACTCCGCCGCAACGGCGGTGAGCTTCCCGGTCTTGCGCGCCTTGATCCTATCCTCGATCTCCTCGCGGAAATGCCGGATCAGGCCTTGGATCGGCCAGGCTGCGGCATCGCCGAGGGCGCAGATCGTATGCCCTTCCACCTGCTTCGTCACATCGTGGAGCATGTCGATCTCCTCCACCTCCGCCTCGCCGGTCACCAGCCGGTCCATGACCCGCATCATCCAGCCGGTGCCCTCGCGGCAAGGGGTACACTGTCCGCAACTTTCATGCTTGTAGAATTTCGACAGGCGCCAGATTGCTTTGATAACATCGGTCGACTGATCCATCACAATCACGGCAGCCGTGCCGAGCCCGGACTTCTGCTCTCGCAGCCAGTCGAAATCCATAATGCACTCATCGGCCAAGGCCTTTGGCAGCATCGGCACCGATGAGCCGCCGGGGATAACGGCCTTCAGATTGTCCCACCCGCCACGGACGCCGCCGCAATGGCGCTCCAGAAGCTCCTTCAGCGTGATCGACATCGCCTCCTCGACCACGCATGGACGCTCCACATGGCCCGAAATCGCGAACACCTTGGTGCCTGCATTGTTGGGCCGGCCGATCCCTGCAAACCAATCCGCACCGCGGCGCAGGATCGTGGGCACCACCGCGATGCTTTCGACATTGTTCACGGTGGTCGGGCAGCCATAGAGACCTACGCCCGCTGGGAAGGGCGGCTTCAGGCGCGGCATGCCTTTCTTCCCCTCCAAGCTTTCCAGCAGCGCCGTTTCCTCGCCGCAGATATAGGCGCCCGCCCCGTGGACCAAGTAGAGATCGAAATCCCAGCCCGATCCGGCCGCATTCGGGCCGACTAGGCCCGCATCATAAGCCTCATCAATCGCCGCCTGCAGCGCCTCGCGCTCCCGGATATACTCTCCGCGGATGTAGATATAGCAGGCATGGGCCTGCATCGCGAAGCTGGCAATCAGGCACCCCTCGACCAGCGTTTGGGGATCGTGGCGCATGATCTCGCGGTCTTTGCAGGTGCCGGGCTCTGACTCGTCGGCATTCACGACCAGGTAATGGGGCCGCCCGTCACTCTCCTTTGGCATGAAAGACCACTTCAAGCCGGTCGGAAAACCGGCACCTCCACGCCCACGCAGACCGGAATTCTTCACCTCGTCGATGATCGCGTCGCGACCGCGTGCGATCAGGCCCGCGGTACTATCCCAATGGCCACGCGACCGTGCGCCAGCCAGCGAGCGGTCGTGCATCCCATAGAGATTGGTAAAGATCCGGTCTTTGTCGCCCAGCATATGGTGCCCCTAGGGTCCCGATGTCAGGTGTCGTCGGCGGACTGACTTGACGCGACTTCGCCTTTCGAGACGCGTTCCGCGAATTCGGTGGTGCCACCGGTGGCGAGGGTCTTCGCCTGCGAGACCCAGTCGTCCCGGGACACCCGGCCCTTGAACCCTTCCAGGTAATAGTCGACCCAGCCGACCTCCTTTTCCGACCAGGACGCAATCTGATCGAAATGGAAGACGCCCAATTTGTGCAAAAGCCCCTCGAGCTTCGGACCCACGCCTTTGATCTGCTTCAGATCGTCCGGGTTGCCGTCTCGCGCCGCGGTCAGCAATTGCGGTTTGTCATCGTCACTCGGCGCGGCCTCTTCCGCAGCAGCAGCTGGGGTGGGTTTCGGCGCCGGCGCGGGCTCTGGCGTGGCGGCAGGCGCAGCCGCCGGAGCGGGGGCTGCGCGTACCGGCGCCCGGCCAGCCGCCGCAGCCTTCGCGGCCGCCTTAAGCTCCTTGCGCCGCTGGCGTCCAATGACGAACCACGGGACCGGCCGCTCAAAGATGTCGCCTGTCAATGGCGCCTCTTTGAACATGCCCGACCCTTCGCAGAGCTGGCGCAGAACAAAAACCAACAGCGGGAAGAGAAGCACCAGGATTACCAGCTCCAGCCCCGGATCGCGCACGGTCAGTAAGAACAGGACAAAGACGATCCCCGCCGCGCCGATATAGCTAAACGGCCGGCAGTCGAGCCCCGTCTTCTCCTTCACGTTAAACAGCATTCCAGCCTCCCCTCTATTCTGTGCCGATCAGCCCCCGCTCCCCCGCGGAGCCAGCCTCGCGCGCCCGCACGAGTTTTTTCGCCTGCGCCACCCAATTGTCGCGCTCAACCCTGCCTTTGAAACCCTCGAGATGGTGGTCGACCCACGCAACCTCGCGCGCCGTCCAAGAGGCGACTTGGTCGAGATGGTATATGCCAAGGTCGTGCAACAAGACTTCCAGCTTTCGGCCGATCCCCCTGATCCGCGTAAGATCGTCCGGCCTCCCACCGCGCGGGGCCGCCAAGAGTTCGGGCTTTTCCTCATCGGTGGGGACCGAATGTGCCGGCAGCGCCTCGACCGGGGCGAGCGGAGCCTGTGGCGTCCGAAGGTCCTTCGCCCGGGCCAGATCCGAAGCGGTTCTCTCGGTGCCCTCGATGCGCTTCACAGTGTCGCCGAGCGTCCGCGCGAGCGTGACCGATGCATTCGCCTCATGGCTGTTGGCAAGCTGCGAGAGGCTCGTCTGCCCGCCTAGAGGTTCCGACGCAAAGCGCCCGTTTTGCGGTCCGGGCACCGGCACCCGGCCGGCAGACAGTTCATCCAAAATCCAGGCGAACCGCTCCGCCGTCAGATCCTCGTAGTAATCCTTGCCGATCTGCACCATCGGCGCATTCGCACAAGCGCCCAGGCATTCGACTTCCTCCCACGAGAATTTGCCATCGGCCGACAAAGCATGCGGCTGTTCCGCGATCTTCGAACGGCACACCTCTATCAAATCTTCCGCCCCGCAAATCATGCAGGAAGTTGTCCCGCAAACCTGAAAATGAGCCATTGATCCAACCGGCTGCAATTGAAACATAAAGTAAAATGTCGCGACCTCCAGAACCCTGATCTGCGGCATCGACAGCATCTGGGCGACGGTTTCGATGATCGGGCGGGTGATCCACCCCTCTTGCTCCTGGGCGCGCCATAGCAACGGGATCACGGCAGAGGCCTGCCGCCCCTCCGGATACTTCGCGAGCTGCCCTTCCGCCCATTCCTGATTGGCGGGGGTGAAGGAGAAGCTCTCCGGCTGCTTGTGATACAAGCGGCGCAGGGACATCAGCGGCATTCCCCTAAGAAGGCACAGCGACAGCTTGCCGCGATACGATCGCCGATGTCGAGGAGAGAGGCGCCGCCGCTGGACAGCGTCTCCGAAAGCGCGGCATCGGTAGCCGCCGGATCCTGAAGAACCTGGCGCATATCAGCGAAGTGGGACTGCGCCGCCGGGCCCGCCGCCTTTTCCGCATCGTTGGACCAGGAGAGCCGGACGCTGCGCGGGATCAAGACCTGCGCACGGTGAAAAGCCCGGTTCATGCTGCCCCGTGCCTGGTTCAGATTGGCAAACTGCTGGTCGAACTTCTCCCCACGGCCATTACGGTCCAGGAACCCAGCGAGGTTGCGCATTTGCCGTCCCGCCTGTTCGACCTCTAGCGAGAGATCGGCGCAGAAAGACGCCTGGCCAAAGCCTAGCGGCGGCAACGGATCCCCCTGCTGCGCACCCGCCGGCAAGGACGGAGCGATCAGCCCGCACAATAACAACGTAAGACCCACCGCCCGAGCCCGCAACGAGGCACTCGTCGCCATGCTCATCGGTCGATCTCCCCGAACACCACATCAAGCGACCCAATGATCGCCGAAACATCCGCCAGCATATGGCCTTTGCACAGATGATCCATCGCCTGAAGGTGGGGATAGCCCGGCGCGCGGAGTTTGGCGCGATAGGGTCGGTTCGTGCCATCGGCAACCAGATAGACGCCGAATTCGCCCTTCGGCGCCTCGACTGCCGCATAGACCTCGCCGGCAGGCACATGAAACCCCTCCGTGTACAGCTTGAAGTGATGAATCAGCGCCTCCATCGACCGCTTCATCTCGCTCCGCCGGGGCGGTACCACCTTGCCATCAGTCGACATCACCGGCCCACCGACGCAACGGTCCATTTTGTCCAGTGCCTGGGTCATGATCTTCAGGCTCTCGCGCATCTCCTGCATCCGGCACAGATAGCGGTCGTAGCAGTCGCCATTCTTGCCCACGGGGATGAGAAACTCGAAATCGTTATAGTTCTCGTAAGGCTGCGCGCGGCGGAGATCCCAAGCGAGGCCAGAGCCGCGCACCATGACGCCGGAGAAGCCGAGCGCCTGCGCCTCCTCGACCGACACGATGCCGATGTCGACATTGCGTTGTTTGAAGATCCGGTTCTCTGTCAACAGCCCTTCGATATCGTCGAGCACCGGGGGAAAGGCGTCGATCCATTCCCGCATATCGTCGATCAATTCCGGCGGCAGGTCCTGATGCACGCCGCCCGGGCGGAAATAGGCGGCGTGGAGCCGCGCCCCGCAGGCACGCTCATAGAAGATCATCAGCTTCTCACGCTCCTCGAACCCCCATAGCGGCGGGGTGAGCGCACCCACATCCATCGCTTGCGTGGTCACGTTGAGGAGGTGGTTGAGGATCCGCCCGATCTCGCAGAACAGCACCCGGATCAACTGACCCCGGAGCGGCACATCGGTGCCGGTCAGCCTCTCGATCGCGAGGCACCAGGCATGTTCCTGGTTCATCGGTGCAACGTAGTCGAGCCGGTCGAAATAGGGCAGGTTCTGCAGGTAGGTGCGGCTCTCCATCAACTTTTCGGTCCCGCGGTGGAGCAGGCCGATATGCGGGTCGCAGCGGTCCACGATCTCACCGTCCAGCTCCAAAACCAGGCGCAGCACGCCATGGGCCGCTGGATGCTGCGGGCCGAAATTGATGTTGAAGTTGCGAATCCGCTGTTCGCCGAGGGCTAGGTCGATATTGCTGCCGTCCATGGCGTCCTCCTCCTTCCTTGGCCTACAGCGCCGGGCCGTCCGCAGTCCGGAAGAGTTTGGTGATCAGCCGCCACTCGCCGCCGGCGCGGAAGAAGCCGAGATAGTCCTCGAACCGCCGGGGTGGCACATCGACCCACAGCTTAACATGCGCAGTCTCGTCGCCTGAAACATCCACCGACAGGAGCTCGTAGGACGGTGCGCCGGGAAACGGATCGCGCCCCGCGACCCGGGCGAGATAGGCGGGCTTATCCCAGAAGACCGGCGCCCCTGCCCCATCGAGTGCGGTCATCAAGAACCGCTCATGACACATAGTCTCAAAGACCTCGGGCTTGGCGAAATGGATCGCCTCACAGTACGCGACCGCGAGCGCCCGCACCGTCTCCAGTTCCTGACTTACAATTCCGTCCGCGCTCACGGTCTGCTCCTTTTGGCCTCTCTCAGCGCCTCTTCGACTTGCCGACGAGCGTTGCAATTTGGGGCAATACTCTCACCCCTCCCGCTTCTCGTCGCCTGGCAGGATGTAGTCCGCCCCCTCCCAGGGGCTCATGAAGTCGAACGCCCGGTATTCCTGCACCAGCTTCACTGGCTCATAGACCACCCGTTTTGCGGTCTCGTCGTAGCGCACTTCCACATAGCCGGTGGTCGGAAAGTCCTTGCGCAGTGGATGCCCGCGAAACCCGTAGTCTGTCAGGATGCGGCGCAGATCCGGGTGTCCGGAGAAGAGGATGCCGAACATGTCGAAGACCTCGCGCTCGAACCAGTCGGAAGAGGGGTGCAGCGTGATAATCGAGGGCACGATCTCATGCTCCCCGACCGCGACCTTGACCCGAACCCGCTGGTTCTGCTGCATCGACAGGAAGTGGTAGACGAGGTCGAAGCGCCGCTCCCGATCCGGCCAGTCCACAGCGGTGATGTCGATCAATGTGGTAAAGCCGCAGGCGGCATTATCCCGCAGATACCGAACCAGGTTCGGGATCTGGCTCACCGCCGCGTGGACGGTCAACTCGCTCTGCGCCACCTCGTAGCGCAGAACCGCGGCCCCCTGCCCCGCAGCAATCATTTCACCGAGCTCGGTCAGCGCCTCATCCGCCATGCGCCACCCTCACCGCGTGATCGTTCCGGTGCGCCGGATCCGGCGCTGCAATTGCAGGATGCCGTACACCAGCGCCTCCGCCGTCGGCGGGCAGCCAGGCACATAAATGTCGACTGGCACGATACGGTCGCAGCCCCTAACCACGGAATAGCTGTAGTGGTAGTAACCGCCGCCATTGGCGCAAGAACCCATCGAGATGACATAGCGAGGCTCCGGCATCTGATCGTAAACCTTGCGCAGCGCCGGGGCCATCTTGTTGGTGAGCGTGCCCGCCACAATCATCACATCGGACTGCCGTGGGCTCGCGCGCGGCGCCACGCCGAACCGCTCCAAATCATAGCGGGGCATAGAGCTATGCATCATCTCGACCGCACAACAGGCGAGGCCGAAGGTCATCCACATCAGCGAGCCGGTGCGCGCCCAGTTAATCAAATCGTCTGCCGTGGTCAGAATGAAGCCTTTGTCCGCCAACTCGTCGGAGAGATTGGCCGCGAGCACATCCTTATCTGCGCCGGCGGCAAAGCTGCCCGCCGGCCGCATACCAATGTTCACTCCCATTCCAAGGCCCCTTTCTTCCACTCATAGGCAAAGCCAATGGTCAGCACGGCCAGGAACACCATCATAGACCAAAACGCCGTTTCGGACAGGTCGCCGAATGCCGCCGCCCAGGGGAAAAGAAACGCGATCTCAAGATCGAATATAATGAAGAGGATCGAGACAAGGTAGAAACGCACGTCGAATTTCATCCGCGCATCATCAAAGGCGTTGAACCCGCACTCATAAGCCGAGATCTTCTCGGCATCCGGGTTACGCACAGCGAGCACCCATGCCGCAATGATCAAGACCAATCCAAGACCAATGGCGAGGCCAAGAAAGATCAAAATCGGCAGATATTCACGAAGAAGATCTTCCATTTCATGCCCTTTTGGCGTTTCGCCGCTTACTGCGCGGTCTATAGGTGTGGCCGTCGATGGTCAACGCGAGCTCCGTTGCAGCCGCCCGCGGCCCACCGAGATAATTGCAGAGGATGCCCGAGAAGCGTTGCAACCCACAACCGCAACGGACCGCAAAAGGATGAAATTTCATTATTCGAACACCGCGAGCCACAAGGAGCAGTCCGGTCTTGCGGGGATGTGTCGCGGGAATTCGGCGGAAGGTGGCGCGGTTGACGGGGCTCGAACCCGCGACCCCCGGCGTGACAGGCCGGTACTCTAACCAACTGAGCTACAACCGCAGCGACGCCAGCGCTTCCGACGTGACGGCTGATCTAGGCCATCGGCGCGCAACCCGTCAAGCGCCGAGTGTGGCCGCGCGCCAAATCCCGGACGCTGTGCCCGATGCGCTGTGCAAGGCGCGGCATCGGCAAATCAACAGACACTTGGTGGGCGGTGAGAGACTCGAACTCCCGACATCCTCGGTGTAAACGAGGCGCTCTACCAACTGAGCTAACCGCCCTTGAGGGGTTTATCCGGCGTTGCCTGCGCCCGGTCAATGCTGCTCTCCCCGCCACCGGGTCGATCGGCAATCCGCCAGATAGCACGTTCGGCCGCCCCAGTCTTTGGCATCCGCATGGTTCCAATCGGAGACAACGGGGGCCAGCCGACAACGGGCTCAGCCCATGGAGGAACTCAGCTCTCAGGAGCCGACTAAAACGGCGCCAACGCCGTTGTCGGCAGCCGCGCGCGGACCATCCCGCATGAAAGAAGCCGACCGGGGGGTCGGCTCTCGCAATCAGTGGGCGAGCGAAGCAGTGGCACTGTCCGCATCCTCGGCCGGGGGCACATCGACCGGACGTTCCTCCCAGTCGATCGGCTCCGGCTCCGCGGTTAGCGCCGCTTTCAGCACCTCCGACACCGTTTCGACGGGCACGATGTCCAGCCCCTCCTTCACATTGTCGGGGATCTCGCGGAGGTCCTTCACATTCTCCTTCGGGATCAGCACCGTGGTAACGCCGCCGCGGAGCGCCGCCAGCAACTTCTCCTTTAGACCGCCGATCGGCAAGACTGTCCCGCGCAGCGTTACCTCGCCCGTCATTGCGACATCCTTGCGGACCGGTATACCCGTGAGGACCGAAACGATCGACGTCACCATCGCCACGCCTGCCGAGGGGCCGTCCTTCGGCGTCGCGCCTTCGGGCACATGGACATGGATGTCCATCTTCTCGAAGGTCGGCGGCTCGATCCCGTATTCGGTCGCCTTGGCCCGCACGAAGCTCGCGGCCGCGTCGATGCTTTCTTTCATCACGTCGCCGAGCTTGCCGGTGGTCTTCATCCGGCCCTTGCCGGGCAGCCGCAATGCCTCGATATGCAGCAGATCGCCACCGACCGAAGTGTAGGCGAGTCCTGTCGTCACGCCGATCTGATCCGCCTCCTCGGCGAGGCCGTGCTTAAACCGCTTGACGCCTAAATAGGTCTCGAGGTTGTCGGGCGTCACCTCGACCGTCTTGGTGTCGCCGCGCACGATTTCGGTCAAAACCTTACGACAGAGCTTTGCCAGCTCCCGCTCCAGGTTCCGGACGCCAGCCTCGCGGGTATACTCCTGGACGATAGATGTCAGCCCCTCGTCGGTGAGAGAGAATTCGCCCTTCCGCAGACCATGCTCTTTGGTCTGCTTCGGAAGCAGGTGGCGCCGGGCGATTTCCAGCTTCTCATCCTCGGTGTAGCCGGCGAGCGGGATGATCTCCATCCGGTCCAGCAGCGGCTGCGGCATGTTGTAGGTGTTCGCCGTGGTCAAGAACAGCACGTTGGAGAGGTCGTACTCCACCTCCAGATAGTGGTCGGTGAAGGACGCGTTCTGCTCGGGATCCAGAACCTCCAACATCGCCGAGGCTGGGTCGCCCCGGAAGTCCTGCCCCATCTTATCGATTTCGTCGAGCAGGACGAGCGGGTTGGTGCTCTTCGCTTTCTTCATCGACTGGATGATCTTGCCGGGCATCGAGCCGATATAGGTGCGCCTATGGCCGCGGATCTCCGCCTCGTCCCGGACGCCGCCGAGCGAGATGCGGATAAACTCCCGTCCTGTCGCACGGGCAACCGATTTGCCGAGGCTGGTTTTCCCAACGCCCGGGGGGCCGACTAGACACAGGATCGGACCGCGCAGCTTCGAGGAGCGCTGCTGCACCGCGAGATACTCGACGATGCGTTCCTTCACCTTCTCGAGCCCGTAGTGGTCGGCGTCGAGCACATCCTGGGCCCGCGTCAGATCCTTTCGGATCCGCGACTTGGTGCCCCAAGGGATCGAGAGCATCCAGTCGAGATAGTTCCGAACGACCGTCGCCTCCGCCGACATTGGCGACATCTGGCGCAGCTTCTTCAGCTCCGCCACTGCCTTCTCCCGCGCCTCTTTAGAGAGCTTGGTGGAGGCGATCTTCTCCTCGTACTCGCTGGCCTCGTCACGGCCTTCATCGCCCTCGCCGAGCTCGCGCTGGATCGCCTTCATCTGCTCATTGAGGTAGTACTCGCGCTGGGTCTTCTCCATCTGGTTTTTGACCCGGCTCTTGATCTTCTTCTCGACCTGCAAGACCGATATCTCGCCCTGGATGAGCGAAAGCAGCTTCTCCAGCCGCTCGGCAACGCCTGGTTCTTCCAGCAGTTTTTGACGCTCGGACAGCTTAACCCCGAGATGACCCGAGATAGTGTCGGCGAGCTTCGCCGCATCCTCGATCTCGCTGATCGACGCGATCGCTTCCTCCGGCACGTTCTTGTTGAGCTTGACATAGCGCTCGAACTGCTCGGTCAGTTGTCGGCTAAGCGCCTCGACCGTCGCGGGCTCCGGCTCGGTATCAGGCACGACTTCGGCCTCGGCCTCGAAGAATTGCTCATTGTCGATAAATTTTGTGATTTTCGCGCGGACACGGCCTTCGACTAGCACCTTCACAGTGCCGTCCGGCAGCTTCAAAAGCTGCAGAACATTGGCCAAGGCGCCGACCTGATAGATGTCCTGCTCGCCCGGCTCGTCCTTGGCGGCGTCCTTTTGGCTCGCGAGCAGGATTTGGCGGTCGTCCCGCATCACCTGTTCTAGCGCCTTGACGGATTTCTCGCGCCCCACGAAGAGCGGCACGATCATATGCGGAAAGACAACGATGTCGCGGAGCGGCAGAACCGGGTAAGTCGCGTTCTTCGCTTTGGTCTCGCTTGTCATGTTTGGGTCCCTCGTGCAGGGGAAGTGCTGTCCGGACGGCCCAGCACCCAGGGTGTTGGGTGCCGATTGGCCACCCGAACTGCTCGATCACTAGCCGCCCTACGTGGCGCTCGGATCCGCAGAAATCAAGGCTGAGCCCAATGCGGATCGACTGTTCGCTGCCGGCGGCCGGCGGCAACTCAGGACGCAGTCGCCCCAGCCTCCGCCTTTTCCGAGTAAATATAGAGAGGCGTGGCTACGCCCGAGATCACTTCGTCGTTGATCACCACCTCCTCGACCCCCTCCATGGAGGGCAGCTCGAACATGGTGTCTAGCAGTACGTCCTCGAGGATCGACCGCAGGCCCCGGGCACCGGTCTTCCGGTCGATGGCCTTGCGGGCGATGGCGCTCAGCGCGCTCTCTGTGAAGGTGAGCCGCACATTCTCCATCTCAAAGAGGCGTTGATATTGTTTGACCAGAGCGTTCTTCGGTTTCGTGAGGATGGTGACCAGTGCTTCCTCGTCGAGATCACGCAGCGTGGCAATCACCGGAAGACGACCAACGAATTCTGGGATCAGCCCGAATTTCAACAAGTCCTCTGGTTCGAGCTCCGACAGGATCTCGCCGATGCGCCGGTCGTCATCCGCCTTCACATCGGCGCCGAAGCCGATGGCCGACCCTTTGCCGCGCCGGGCGATGATTTGGTCAAGCCCAGCAAACGCCCCACCGCAAATGAACAGGATGTTCGTAGTGTCAACTTGCAAGAACTCTTGCTGGGGATGCTTTCGCCCGCCCTGCGGCGGCACCGAGGCAACGGTCCCCTCCATGATCTTCAGCAGCGCCTGCTGAACCCCCTCGCCCGACACATCACGGGTGATCGATGGATTGTCCGATTTGCGGCTAATTTTATCGACCTCGTCAATATAAACGATGCCGCGCTGCGCCCGCTCGACATTGTAGTCGGCCGCCTGAAGCAATTTCAGGATGATGTTTTCAACGTCCTCGCCCACATAGCCAGCCTCCGTCAGCGTTGTGGCGTCGGCCATGGTAAAGGGGACATCCAGGATCCGCGCCAAGGTCTGCGCGAGCAGTGTCTTGCCGCAGCCGGTCGGCCCGATAAGCAGAATGTTGGATTTCTGCAACTCGACATCGGTCGACTTCCCAGCGTGACCAAGCCGCTTGTAGTGGTTGTGCACCGCGACAGAAAGGACGCGCTTCGCCACCTCCTGCCCGATCACATAGTCGTCGAGAACCTGACAGATCTCCTTCGGGCTCGGGACACCATCGGTCGATTTGACAAGACTGTTTTTCGTCTCTTCCCGGATGATGTCCATGCACAACTCGACGCATTCATCGCAGATGAACACGGTCGGACCGGCGATCAGCTTACGCACCTCGTGCTGGCTCTTGCCGCAGAACGAGCAGTACAATGTGTTCTTGCTGTCAGAGCCGCTGCTCTTTGTCATGTGCCTCTCCGTGCGGGTAAACGCCCCCGCAATCGCAAGGCCAGGCGTTCCAGGCGGCACCACGCCTTGCCTTGACCAACCATCACCCTATCGCCCAATTCGGACGCTGTCACCCGCCGCGTCAAACCCAAGCAACGCCGCATCAGGCATCATCCGGGGTTTCGCGTTGCTCGACAATCTCGTCTATGATTCCCCAGTCCTTCGCCTGAACCGGAGTCATAAAATTGTCGCGGTCGAGCGCCGTTTCGACGGCATCATAGTCTTTCCCAGTATGCCCGACATAGATCTCGTTCAACCGGCGCTTGAGCGCGAGCACCTCTTGCGCGTGAATGGCGATATCCGATGCCTGACCCTGGAACCCACCGGATGGCTGGTGCAGCATGATCCGACTGTTAGGCAGCGAAAAACGCATGTCTTTGTGCCCGGCCGCAAGCAATAGCGAACCCATCGAGGCTGCCTGCCCCACGCAGAGTGTCGATACCGCAGGCCGGATATACTGCATGGTGTCGTAAATCGACAACCCCGATGTGACAACCCCGCCGGGACTGTTGATATACATCGCGATCTCTTTTTTCGGATTATCCGCTTCCAGGAACAAAAGCTGCGCAACCATCAGGGTCGACATCGCGTCATGGACCGGACCGGAGACGAAAATGATACGCTCTTTCAGCAGGCGGGAATAAATGTCGTAGGAGCGCTCGCCCCGCGAGGTCTGTTCGACCACGATGGGGACGAGAGTGTTCATATAGGTGTCGATCGGGTCTTTCATGCGCTCCTGCCTCCCGCCTGGCTGCGGTGCCGGGATGCGGCCCGCAACGCTTTCCCTTCTGGTCTTAATCACTCCCCTTTAGACCGGCAACCGTTGCCGACAGATTAAATGGTGCGGCCTGTGGCGGCTCGGCCGCAGGGGTTTGCGGCCCATCAATATGGCCCTGGCAGCGCTCGCGCCGTGCCTGGCGTGCAAGCGCCCGCGGCGGTGCAACAGGCGCCGAGATCTGACCGCCGCCGCGAGCGCATTCCCTGCCATCGGCCGGGTGGTCGACGCGGCGGCCCGGACGCCCCGCAACGCGGGGCGGAACCGTGTCGCGAAGGTCGCCATCCGCTCGCGGCGCCCCGAAAGCTCAGTCGGCGTCCAAACCGTCCAGTTCTTCCTGCAGAGCCTCCCGGGTGACCGGCTTGTCCGTGACCTGCGCCTCGCCCAGGATCACATCGACGACCTTATCCTCGTAGAGCGGGGCCCGGATCTGTTCAAGCGCCTGACGGTTCTGCTTCACGAACTCGAAGAACTGCCGCTCCTGCCCAGGATATTGGCGGGCCTGCGCCATGATCGCCTGGGTCAGCTCCTGATCGGTGATCTCGACGCCCTGACGGGTGCCGATCTCCGCCAACAGCAGTCCCAGGCGCACCCGCCGCTCGGCCAGGCTGCGATGCTCGTCGCTGGGCTCGACCTCCGCCTGCTCTTCGCCCTCGGGATCCTCCTCCCGGCGAAGCTGTTGAGCCACAGATTTGGCCTCCGCCTCGACCAAGCTCGGCGGCAGATCGAAGGTCACCAAATCGTCGAGCGCGTCGAGCAGCCGGCGCTTTACGAGCTGCCGGCTCGCCCCCGCAAATTCCTGGCCGATCCTCTCCTTGATCTGCTCCTTCAACGCCGCGAGATCCTCGGCGCCATAGCGCTCGGCCAGGGCGTCGTCGATCCCCGCCGCCTTCGGCGCGCGCACCTCTTTTATCTTGGTCTCGAAGACCGCTGCCTTTCCCGCCAGGTGCTCGGCCCCATAGCTTTCGGGAAAGGTGACCTCAACGGCGCGGTCCTCGCCCGGCGCGGCGCCAACCAACTGCTCCTCAAAGCCCGGGATGAACTGGTTTGATCCGAGCACCAGCGGATAATCCTCCGCCTCGCCGCCTTCGAAAGCCTCGCCATCCACCTTGCCGAGGAAGTCGATCACGACCTGGTCGCCGTCCTCTGCCGCAGCACCCTCGTCCCGTGCCTCGTAATCGGTCGCACTCTCCGCCAATCGCCCAAGCGCCTCCTCGACCGCGGTGTCATCGACCTCCACCGTTTTACGCTCCAGCGCAATCTCGGTCAGCGCCAGGTCGGGCACATCGGGCAGGCATTCGTATTTGATCTCCAAATTAAGATCTTCGCCCTCGTCGAAGCTCTCGTTCTTCACCTGCACATCGGGCTGCATGGCCGGGCGGTGACCGGTATCGGCGAGATGCGCGCGCAGGGTCTCGTCCAAGGTCTCTTGGACCACCTCACCCAGCACCGATTTCCCGAACATCTTGCGCAAAAGCGGCAGCGGCGCCTTGCCCTTGCGAAAGCCCTTCATTTGGAAATCGGCGCGCACGGTCTCCAGCTTCTCGGTGGTCTTCGCCTCCAAATCGGCGGCCGAGACCACGATCTGGTACTCCCGCGTCAGGCCTTCACTCTTAGTTTCCGTGATCTGCATACCGTTCCTTCGCCCCGCCGGGCTGACCGCGCCGTCGACTGAAATCGTCTCAGGAACCCGCTGTGTCTTGGTGCCCGTGGAGGGACTCGAACCCCCACGCCAGAGGCACTTGGACCTAAACCAAGCGTGTCTACCAATTCCACCACACGGGCAACCGAGCGGGTGGATAGCTGAGATGCCCAAGCCTGACAACGGGTGTCGCGCAACGGGCTTCGCCGAGGTCCACCGCCGACCTCAGTGCCGCGCCTAGCGCATGCCCGCGCCTATGTCCAGTCATGCCCAGAGCGGCGTCGCAGCAGACAGGCAATCTTGATTTCGGCAGCGATGCGGGGCGCCACACCTATCGGTCGTGCAAGGCAACATTCGCAGCCAACCCGCGAGCGGCACAGACGTCTGCGTCTCGCAACAGATTGCTTCCGTACCAGGCTGATTAAGCAGGGCCGGTGTCGGCCCATACTGCGCGGCTACAGATCCAGGTCGCGGAACACCGCGGGCAGTTGTTCCGGCAGATCCTCGGCAATCAGGCCCGGGCCGACTTTCAGTGCGCATTCCACATGCAACCAAGCCGCTGTCGCCGCCGCGTCCATGGGGCTGAAGCCGCGCGCCAGCAGCCCGGCGATGAACCCAGCGAGCACATCGCCGGAACCTGCGGTGGCAAGCCACGGCGCCGCCCGGTCGTGATGGGCATCGTTTATGGCGCAGCGCCCGCTAGGATCGGAGATCACTGTGTCGGCGCCTTTGAAGAGAACCACACAGCCGGCCCGCGCCGCTGCCTCCCGCGTCGCATCGACCTTGGAATAGGCCGGGCCCCGGGTCGCGGGCTGCTGCAGCTTGGCGAGAATGTCGGGGAACAGCCGCCCGAACTCCCCCTCATGGGGCGTCAGCACGCAACGGCCGTGGAGCATCGCGAACAGCGCATCCGGGTCGTCGGCAAAAGATGTCAGCGCATCGGCGTCGAGAACTACCGCCGGGCGCGGACGCTCTCCCGCTACGCCCGGTTCATCGAGGGCCCGGGTCACGCGCGGGACGGTACTGCTCGCGGGCTGTGGCTGCAGCTCTGCACCGCCCCGGTTAGGCTCGGCGCCCTCGGGCTGACCAAGGGGTATAGCGCCGAGCACGCCCAGACCGCCGGTGGACGATGCCTCCGGCACAGCGCCGAGGGCCGCAGCAGCCATCGCCCGGCACCCCTGCCCCACCCCGAAGCCAGGGCCAAGGCAAACTGCGTTGATCCGCTTGTCCGCCAGGATCGCGGCAAGGCCCCGGGGATCCTTCACAGAGCGCAGCATAATCGCATCGAGCCTTGCCGCATTCTCGATCACCGCCGCAGGCGGACAGCCGACCGTGACCAGTCCCGCCCCGATCCTGAGCGCGCCTCGCGCCGCCAGCCGCGCCGCACCGCCCTTTCCGACTCCACCGGAAAAGATCAAAGCGTGGCCGTGGTCGTATTTGTGCTCGGGGCCATGGAGCCCTTTGCCGAGTTCCCGAGTGCCCGCTGTCAACCGAGTGATGGCCGCATCGTCCCTACCCCGCCGCTCTCCTGGTTTGCGGCCTTCCAACAAACGGAGAGCCAGGTTTCTATCGAGCCCAATATCGACCAAATGCAAATCGCCGCAGGCGACGAGCCCCTGGGCGAGGTAATGCCCACGGCGCCGAACGTGGAAGGTGACCGTCAAGGCGGCATGGGCTTCGACGTCCCCGCTGCGAGACATGAAGCGACCGCTGTCGAGGCAGAGCCCGGAAGGCGCATCGATCGCAACGACATCGGAAGTGATGGTGCGGCGTGACGAGGCCAAAAGTTCTTTAGCGTCCTCGCCCAAAGGCCGTGATAGGCCGCCACCAAACAGTGCATCGATCACAAGCACGGGCTGGCACCGCGTCCCGGTTGGCGAGAGATCCGTGAGCCACGCCGCATGAGAGGAGGCCGAGTGGATCTCACCCAACTCAGCCCATCGACGGGCGTTGATGGCAGCGTCGGGGGGCAATTTGTCGATTTCCGCGGGGTCGCGGCCGTATAGGAAGAGCTCGACAGCCCAGCCGCGTTCATGCAGAAGGCGGGCAACCACAAAACCGTCGCCGCCATTGTTGCCGGGGCCGCACAGGACCAAGGCGCCGTGGGGGCAGGCTGCAAGCCCAGGTCGCCATTCAAAAATCGCCTCGACCGCACCGCGGCCCGCCCGCTCCATCAGTTCCAGGCCGGTGACCTCGCCGCTGTCGATAGCCGCCCGCTCGATGGCGCGCATCTGCGCGGCGGTCAGCAATTCCGTCATCACGCAGTCCTCCGAAGCGCGGCCCCGCCGCCGGCTCAATGCATGGGCAGGGCCTAGTGGCGAACAGCACTCTCGCGGCCCCGGCAGGCCGGATCAAGTCCAGCCATTGCTGGGAATACCCTGAGTTTCTGCGTAAATATTA
Source organism: Pseudomonadota bacterium (assembly GCA_039513195.1). Lineage (GTDB taxonomy): Bacteria > Pseudomonadota > Alphaproteobacteria > Rhodobacterales > Rhodobacteraceae > Thermohalobaculum. The sequence goes on from JBCCRM010000027.1 coordinate 22,690, forward strand.
ATCAAAATGCCGATCTTATAGGCAAAAATTGCTGCCTCTTGCGGAGTGATCGCTGGCAAAGCGTGGTTAATCAAGTTTCAACACATTTGGCACGGCTCCTGCATATCTCCGGGCGACTGACCACGACAGAAGGTCGCCGGAGCGGTCTGCGCGGCGGGCCGACAGTGAGGGAGAGCCTAGGTGAAGAAAATCGAGGCGGTTATCAAACCGTTCAAGCTAGATGAGGTCAAAGAGGCACTTCAAGAGATTGGTATACAGGGTCTTTCCGTGCTCGAAGCTAAAGGCTTCGGACGCCAGAAAGGCCATACCGAGCTCTACCGCGGCGCCGAATATGTGGTCGACTTCCTCCCGAAAGTGAAAATCGAGGTGGTCGTGGACGATGGCCAGCTCGACCAGGTGCTCGATGCGATCCAGGCGGCCGCCAAGACCGGCAAGATCGGCGACGGCAAGATCTTCGTGTCGACGGTCGAGCAAGCGGTCCGTATCCGCACCGGCGAACACGGACCCGACGCGCTCTGACCCCCGCCGACACAGACAATCCAGATTTCGAGATCCGAACAGAAGGGACTGGAAGATGACCACAGCAGCCGATGTCGTGAAGATGATCAAGGACGACGAGATCGCCTATGTCGATCTCCGCTTCACCGATCCCCGCGGCAAGATGCAACACGTCACTGCGCTGAGCGATATCGTCGATGAAGACTGGTTCGCGGATGGCTGGATGTTCGACGGCTCCTCGATCGCGGGGTGGAAGTCCATCGACAAGTCGGACATGAAGCTGATGCCCGACATCGCAAGCGCCCATCTCGACCCATTCTATGCGGAGAAGACGCTGGCGATGTTCTGCACCGTGGTCGAACCGGACACCGGCGAGCTCTATGAGCGCGACCCGCGGGCAACCGCCATCAAGGCCGAGCAGTATCTGAAGGACAGCGGGATCGGCGACATCTCCTACTGGGGGCCGGAAGCGGAGTTCTTCGTGTTCGACGATGTCCGTTTTGCCGTGGGCATCAACAAAGTCGGCTATGAGGTGGATGCCCAAGACGCTTCCTGGAACACCGATGGCGAATACGAGATGGGGAATATGGGTCACCGCCCTGGGCTGAAGGGTGGGTATTTCCCTGTAAACCCGGTCGATGCGGGCCAGGATCTGCGCTCTGAAATGCTCTCTACCATGAAGCGGATGGGGATGGCGGTCGACAAACACCACCACGAGGTCGCGTCCTGCCAGCATGAGCTGGGGATGATCTTCAACACCCTGACCGCGCAGAGCGACGGGCTGCAAAAGTACAAATACGTCATCCACAACGTCGCCCATGCCTATGGTAAATCGGCAACCTTCATGCCGAAACCGATCAAGGGCGACAACGGCACCGGCATGCATGTCAACCAGTCGATCTGGAAGGACGGCAAGCCTATCTTCGCCGGCGACCAATATGCCGATCTGTCGGAGGAAGCGCTGTTCTATATCGGCGGCGTTCTGAAGCATGCGAAGGCACTGAATGCCTTTACCAACCCGGCCACCAACTCCTACAAGCGGCTGATCCCCGGGTTCGAGGCGCCGGTGCTGCTGGCCTATTCCGCGCGGAACCGCTCCGCCTCGGTCCGGATCCCCTGGACCGAGAGCCCGAAGGCCAAGCGGGTCGAGACGCGGTTCCCGGACCCGGCGGCAAACCCCTATTTGGCATTTTCGGCGCTGATGATGGCAGGGCTGGACGGGATCAAGAATAAGATCCACCCGGGCGAGCCGGCCGACAAAGATCTCTACGATCTGCCGCCGGAGGAGTTGGCCGGCATCCCGACCGTCTGCGGATCGCTGCGCGAAGCGCTGGAGGCGCTCGAAGCCGACCACGAGTTCCTGCTGCCCGGCAATGTCTTCTCCAAGGACCAGATCGAGGGCTATATGGAGCTCAAATGGGAGGAGATTTACAACTACGAGCACACCCCCCATCCGGTAGAATTCGAAATGTACTATTCGGTCTGACGGCGTTCCTGAAACGAAGAGGGGGCGCCAGCTTGGCGCCCTCGGTCCTTAATTTTGCTTCTTGCTTCTTTGTCATTGAGTGTTTGCCGGTTGTTGGTGGACGCAAGATCCCCAGAGGCCCCCCGGAGCCAGTAGGCAGTGGTCTATCGACAGCTCAAGTGATTGAGGGCGGTTGTGATTGGACAGCTTTGGCGGCGCATCGCTCCCGGCCAACTCTCGCGGATCGAGCGAAAGCTCGATCACCTTCTCACAGTTCAAAAAGACGTAGAGAAGAGCGTGAAGCTGCTGGAGCGGAGCCAGGCCTTCTATCTCGGCGACCACACAGCGCTCACGCGCCTGATCAATGGCAGAGCGATCTTTGTCGACACGAGGGATCGCGGGCTCGGCACCCGTTTGCTCCGCGGCGGCCTTTGGGAGGCCAATGTAACGCCGGTCTTCGAAAAGCTGGTGAAGCCCGGCAGCGTCGTCGTCGATGTGGGAGCAAATCTCGGATACTACTCAATCCTCGCCGCCCATATTGCGGGCCCGAAAGGTATGGTCCACGCATTCGAGCCTAATCCGAGGCTCTACCGCCTGCTCAACGAAAGCTTCCGGTTCAACGGCTATCTCAAAACCCGTCAGGTCAGGGCGTATCGTCGGGCGCTGTGGCACGAGCGCAGGGCCTTCACGATGCGCTATCTGCCGGGCAAGCTGATGCAGGGATCCATCTTCAAGCATGACGAAAAGGACGGTGCCTATGCCGAGGCGAGGGTGATCGCCGTCCGGCTCGATGACTTCCTGCCCGATCTGGTTGCGGATGTGATCAAGATCGATGTGGAAGGCGCGGACGCACAGGCCCTCTATGGAATGGAGAACACCATCGCCCGGTCCCCGAATGTGCAGATCATCTACGAATACACCCCGCGGGAGCTGACGGATTTCGTGCCCCTGGATGAGTTTTGCCAGTTTTTGGATCGTTGCGGGCTCAAGACATTCCTGATCAATCAACGTAGCAAAGTTGTTCCGATAGATCGGCGTGGCCTTGAAAAGGTGCCAAAGATTGCGACGCTGCTCTTTGCCCGGCAACGACCAGCGATCTGATCCGGCCCTGGCGCCCTAACATATCCTAAGGGATAGTCGCTCCGGCCCTTTGCGCTCCACGCTATCCTGGCGCGATGGGGACAGGCCGGGCGCAATCGCGTACTCCTTCCCCCACAGCGCAACGCCGCCCCGAGAAACGGAGCAGCACGCTGGTCGAGGCAGAACCGCCCCTCTGCCGCATCCCTGCCCATCTGCACCGCGCCGGCAAGAATGCCGCCGCACCCCCCCCCGACCCAAAGGCGCTGCGCCGGACCTGCCCCGACCCCAGACCGAGGAGAGACCAAGATGACCTTTCCAATCCGCCTGCTGACCGTTGCCTATGGCGCAGCAATCGCCCTCGCCTTTTCGGTGTGGGCCCTGGGAGCGGGGCCGTTCCTCTCCGCCCTAACCGCCTGGTTCGGCGGCGCTGGGATCACGCTCGCCTTTGCTGTGTTGCCCGGCGCATCGAATATGCTCGCCGCCTGCCCGGGCACAGCAGTCGGGGATACGGAGCTTCTGCAGATCGAACTCCAGGCCTGGGATCGGGACCTGGCGGACGAGCGGGCCGCCTACGAGGTTGCGATCCGACAAGCCGCCTGATCCCGGCGGCAAGACAGCACAGGGGCAGCGCGGTCGCAGTAAAAGCCGCCTATTGCCCCGCTGCCGCCCTCGGCCTTTGCCATCTGGCCAAAGCCTCCTGAGCGTCCAACCGGTCCGCCTCCGTCCCGGGTGCAGATCCTGGAAAGCGGGGCGCCGGCGGGACCAGGCCACTCGCCTGCCGAGCTACAATATGAGGGTGATCGGCGACTTCGGCGAGGCCGAGCACCGGGGTCACGCAGGCATCGGTCCCCGCGAAATGCGCCGCCCAGGCATCGCGGCTGCGGGTGGCAAAACAGCCCGCAATCCGGGCTGCCAAGTCAGGCCACCGGCTGCGGTCGGCCTGATCCCAGGCCTCGCCCTCCAGCCCCAACCCGGCCATGAGATCTGCGAAGAAGGCAGGCTCGATCGCGCCTACGGCAACATGCCCGCCACAGGCACAGCGATAGCAGCGGTAAAAGGGCGCCGCACCGTCGAGCAAATTGCTCTCCCGTCGGTCCTGCCAGAGCCCCGCCGCATACCAGGCAAAGATCAGTGCCATCTGGCTTGCCGTCCCGTCGATCATCGCGCTGTCCACCACCGCACCCTGGCCGCTTCGTCCGGCCTGGATCACCCCGGCGAGGAGGCCGAGCGCCGCGATCAGTCCCCCGCCGCCGAAGTCACCGACCAGGTTCGCGGGCGGGGGCGGCGGGCAGTCCGCCTGGCCGATAAGGCCGAGGGCGCCCGCCAGGGCGATGTAGTTGATGTCGTGCCCGGCGGTCTGGCTAAGCGGCCCGTCCTGCCCCCAGCCGGTGACGCGCACATAGACCAGCCGCGGGTTGCACGCACGGAGCGGGCCCGGCCCCAGCCCGAGGCGCTCCATAACGCCGGGCCGCAGCCCTTCGAGGAGGCCATCCGCCTCCGCAGCCAACGCCCGCGCCGTATCAAGCCCAGTCACCGATTTCAGATCTAGGGTTACAACCCGCTTGCCGCGGTCCAGCACCGCTTCGCCCTGATCGGCGATCAGAGGCCCGCGGGAGGGCACCGCGGGACGGGCGATCTTTAGCACATCGGCCCCCAAATCGGCGAGCAGCATGCCAGCATAGGGCACCGGGCCTATGCCTTCGAACTCCAGCACCCGGATCCCGGCGAGCGGCCCGTTGCGCTCGCCCGGCCCTTGCGACGGCACGTTCATTGGCGCTCTCCCCCCTTTGTCCCGCATCGGTTTTGCCCCAGACTGGCCGGGCCGCAGACCAAATGACAAGAGGCGACGATGATCAGACCCGGCCCGCTGAATAGCATCACCGATGTGGCCGGGATCTCGGTGGGTCAGGCCGAGGACCGTGACCTCCTTACCGGGGTTACCGCCGTCGTCGCTGCCGAACCGGCGGTGGCCGCAGCCTCGGTCATGGGCGGCGCGCCGGGAACGCGGGCGGTCAGCATCCTCGGCGGTGCCGAGACCGAAACCCGGGTCGATGCGGTCGTCCTCTCCGGCGGATCGGCTTTCGGGCTCGACGCCTGCGGCGGGGCAATGGAGGCGCTCAGGGCCCGAGGCCGTGGCTTTGCCATCGGCGACGTTCGCGTTCCGATTGTGCCGGGCGCGATCATTTTCGATCTGATGACCGGCGGGGCAAAGGGCTGGGCAGCGCCGCCTTGGCATCGTCTGGGGCGGATGGCGGTCGAGGTCGCCAGCGCCGAAGTCGCCCTCGGCAATGCCGGCGCCGGGATCGGCGCACGGGCGGGCGGGCTGAAAGGCGGGGTGGGCACCGCTTCTTATACCGACGGCACGGTGACCGTCGGCGCCATCGCCGTGGTCAACGCCATCGGCTCGGCGGTCATGCCGGGGTCGCGACGGTTTTGGGCCTGGCCGTTCGAGGAGGGGGTAGAGTTCGGCGGCCTCGGGCCGCCGGCAGAAGCGCCAGGCGCAGCGCGATTCCAACTCAAGATGCCGATGTCGGCAGGCGATGGTGGACGGCAGGTGGAGGGGTGCGGCGATGCGGACCGGCGCGGCACCATGGAGAGCACCACGCTTGCGGTCGTGGCCACGGATGCCGCATTGACGCGGGCAGAGACGGGGCGGTTGGCGGTGATGGCCCAGGACGGCATGGCCAGAGCGGTCTATCCCGTCCACGGCCCCCTCGACGGCGACACCATCTTTGCGCTCTCTACAGGTGCCGGGGAGGCGGCGGAGGGGCTGGCGGGTCTCACCAGACTGGGCACATTGGCGGGCGATTGTGTCGCCCGGGCCATCGCCCGCGGGGTCTTCGCCGCCGACGCGATCGCCGGCCTGCCCGGCTGGAGCAGCCTAGCCGAAGACGGCACAGTGCTCGACGACGGATGAGCATGGCGACGCAGGGATTGGCGCTGCGCCGTGCTCTGCCGCGGGATGCGCCGGCCTTGGCCGCTGTCTCCACGCCATCGTTGCGGGGCCTCGACTTCCTGCCGGTGCTCCACACGCCGGCCGAGGACCGGTCGTTTCTCGAACGGGTGATTCTCGCCAACTGCGCGGTGACTATCGCGGCGGGGGGTGGGCGGCCGGTGGCTTTTCTGGCGCGGCAAGCGGCGGAGATCAGCCTGCTCTACACCCAAGCCGATGCGATCCGACGCGGGGCGGGCGGCTTGCTACTCGGGGCGGTGCAGCGCCTTGCCGCGCAGCCGCTGGAACTTTGGTACTTCCAGGCGAATTGGAATGAGGAGACGCTCCCGGACATCCGCTATCGCTGGGAAAACCGGACCTAAGCCGCCCGCCCAGGAGGCATGGCCCCAGTCGATCCGCCGTATGCGCCGCGTCTGGCACCCGGCCGGTGGCACGGCGGGCGCCCGCGGCGCGGTTGCACCACCTGCGACTATGGGACGGCCGCGGGCGCCCCGCGGCGTTCCCACCAGCGGGAATGTCGAAGCGCGCCGCGCGCGCTGCGGCAGCCACGGGCCGGGAGGCAGACGCGGCGCCCGGACGGTGGGCGCCGTCAGGCGACCAGCGGAACCATCGGCTGCCGATCCAGGAGGCTTCGCGAGGTCGTCGCGCCGCGTTACTCGCGCACGACACCGGTAGTGGAAAGCGCGGCACCGCTTCTCGCGTCGAACACTCTAAGACGCTCCTGCCCCAGCGCGTCCCGCGTCATTACGAGGAGTTCGCCGGGGCCACGGCCAAGTGCCATGGCCGTCTCGCCCACTGGCAGCGCGATCTCTGCCGCTGTCACGGGGCCCAAATCCCGCGCATGAGAACCTCCAAACGCACTCAGCCGGATGACAAGTGTCACCGCTACCGTTATCACGGCGAGGATCATTACGACCATTAGGACCGTGACCAGCCAGCGCAGGCGACGGAGGGAGAGCGGCTCCGGCAGCTCCTCTGCATCCTCGGAGCCGGCCTGAGCGGCGTTCGCGGCAGTCGGGGACAGCATGGCGTCTTCCTCATCTTCCCGTCCCGGCGGACCAAGAGCGCCGCAGCCCGGTCCGGCTTCCGACCCAGCGGCTGGGCACCCTGGGGGGAACCCGCCGGTAGAAGACCCGGACCCCACCGATCTACCGGAGCCCATTCCCCTCCGGATCGCGGCGGAAAGCGGCGGCCAGCGCCTCGATAAAGCGCTCGCCCTTGCCGCGGCTGATCGGGCAGAGATTGCCCCGGGCCTCACCCGATCCCGCCTCGCCAACGCAATCGCTGCCGGCCAAGTCTGCGATCCGGATGGGCGGACGGTCAGCGAGGCGCGGCGCAAAGTCAAGCCGGGCGAGATCTTCATCCTGCATCTGCCGCCGCCGGTCCCCGCGACGCCCCTGCCAGAGGAGATACCGCTCACGATCGCCCATGAGGACGCACATCTGATCGTAGTCGACAAGCCGGCGGGACTGGTGATGCACCCCGCCGCCGGTGCCGAAACCGGGACGCTGGTCAATGCGCTCCTCTACCATTGCGGGCCGAGCCTCGCGGGCATCGGCGGCGAACGGCGCCCCGGCATTGTCCATCGGATCGACAAAGACACCTCCGGCCTGGTTGTCGCCGCGAAGACAGAGGCGGCGATGGCCGGCCTCGCCGCCCTGTTCGCCGCACACGACATCGAACGCACCTATACGGCGATCGCGTGGGGCATCCCCTCCCTCGGCAATCCGCGGCTCGCCGGGCTGCCGGCGGTCGCGGCAACGCCGGAGGGCGGGCTGAGGATCGAGGCCGCCATCCACCGCCATCGGACCGACCGCAAGAGGATGGCCGTGGTCCGAAAGGGCGGGCGCCATGCGATCACCCATCTGCAGGTCGAAGAGACGCTGGAGGGTCCCGCCTGCCGCCTCACATGCCGGTTGCAGACTGGGCGGACCCATCAAATCCGGGTCCACGCCCGACATATCGGCCACCCGCTGATTGGCGACCCGGTCTATGGCCGCGGCCGGACGCCGCCGCCCGATGCGCCTGCGGCGCTGACGGACTTTCCGCGCCAGGCGCTCCACGCTGCAAAGCTCGGCTTTCGGCATCCGATAACCGGCGAGGCCATGGCCTTCGAGAGCCCACTTCCACCGGATATGGCCGCACTGTTGGCGGATCTGCGACGGAAACGCCCGGGCGAACGTTGAACCCGATGGCGACATAGGGTGAACATCGCCACTTGCATCATGCAGCGACAGCGCCAAATGTTAACACAGCGCTGGGAGGGCTATCTCCGCCATGAGTTCGAGCTATGCCGATCTGCCGGCCCCGTCCCCGGAACAGGGACTGAGCCGCTACCTCTCCGAAATCCGGAAGTTTCCTATGTTGGAGCCGGAAGAGGAGTTCATGCTTGCCAAGGCCTGGGCAGATCACGAGGATCGTCGGGCGGCGCATCGCCTGGTGACCTCGCATCTGCGTTTGGCCGCGAAAATCGCCATGGGATATCGCGGATATGGGCTGCCGACAGCCGAAATCATCTCAGAGGCCAATGTCGGCCTGATGCAGGCGGTCAAGCGCTTCGACCCCGACAAAGGTTTTCGCCTCGCGACCTATGCCATGTGGTGGATCCGGGCAGCGATCCAGGAATATATCCTACGCTCCTGGTCGATGGTGAAACTCGGCACCACGGCAGCACAAAAGAAACTGTTCTTCAATCTCCGCAAGGCGAAGGGCAAAATCGGCGCGCTGGAGGAGGGCGATATGCGCCCGGAACATGTCGAAAAGATCGCCCATGATCTCGGCGTCAGTCAGGAGGAAGTGGTCTCCATGAACCGCCGGCTCTCCGCCGGGGGCGACAGCTCGCTAAACACTCCCCTAAAGGGCGACGGCGAGGGGTCGACTGAGTGGCAGGACTGGCTCGCCGATGACGAGGCCGACCAGGCCGCAGCCTATGCCGAGGAGCAGGAGCTTTCCGCCCGGCGCGAGATCCTCGAAGCAGCGATGGAAGGCCTGAACGAGCGGGAGCGTAACATCCTGACCGAGCGGCGGTTGCGCGACGACCCCGTGACACTGGAGGAGTTGAGCGGCGTCTACAATGTCAGCCGGGAGCGCATACGCCAGATCGAGGTCCGGGCCTTCGAAAAGCTGCAAAAGCGCATGCGCGAGATCGCATCGCAAAAGGGGATGATCGCCCCGGTCAGCGGGTAATGCCCTGGTGATGCGAGGCCTTCACTTCGCACCACAAAGCCCGGGTTGCCCTGGATCAAGTCACTTCGACGTTTGGATCTGTTTCTCTTTTCCAAACCGACCTCACCTTGGGGAGCAGATGTATAGGTCGGTCTAGTAGGGCTGGGGCGAACCCGGCCCGCTTTCCGCTGGCCCGATCAGCCCGGCAAAGGTCCGCATCCCTGGATATCGGCTGAGAAATTCTTCGCTAGCACGGTCATCCGAATATCCGACCGGTCGACCCAGGCGGACTGATCGAACACTGTCAGGGTTGACTGGACGGCGATCTCGCCGGCACGGCTGGCGTATTTGGTTTGATGGAACCAAGCGTCCTCCGGCCCTTCTAGGACTACCATCGGATCCTCGATCGTCCGATCGAAAGCGATCTGGGCCGAGAAAGACCGGTCCTCGCCCGTGCCGACGACCTGGCAGCTCAGCGCCTGCAGACCCGCATCGGCCGCAGCCGGCGGTACTTCTTTCAGATACCGCGCGATCTGCCCGCCATCCTGGGCCGCCGAATCTGGCGCCATGTGCAAGGACACTTCGGTCTGTTCGAAGACACAAATCTCCCGGCACACACCCAAGGTGAGGTCCCCGATCAACGCGGCCGGTTGCGCCGGATCGGCGGGCGTGACCCTGATCGGCAACACGACATGGTCGGCATAGCCGATGGTCATCAGCCCGAAACTCTCAAACAGATAGGGGCGGGGCCAAATGATCTCGACCTCCGCAACGTTCTCGGACGCAGACCAATCCATGTGGGGCGGCACCCCAGCCTCGCCCGGCGCCCGCCAATAGGTCTTCCATTCCGGCTTCAGCCGCAATTCCAAACCGGTGAGGCGATCTCCGTCTTCGTCGACACTGCCCAGCAACAACCGAGCCGACACATAAGACTGCCCGGTGGAGACGATCGCCTGCGTGGCAGCCTGCCAGGGCACAGCGACAGTGCCGAGCCCCACGAGGAGGGCCGGCACGAATGGGGAGATCCTGCTCATGCATCACCACTTAAGAATTCCTGTGCGTGGTTTCTATCATGATCGCGCGACCGGTTGCACGCTGTCGCCAACCACGCCAAACTTTTCCTATGGCGGAGTTGCACGACGCGCAGATGAGCGGGTTTCTCGGCGGTCAAATCCTGATCGCTATGCCCACCATGCGCGACAAACGGTTTCGGCGCAGTCTGGTGTTTCTTTGCGCCCATTCGGCGGAGGGCGCGATGGGGCTGATCCTGAACCGCCAGGCCGAGGATATCTGCCTTGGAGATCTGTTTTCACGTCTGGAGATCCCGGTGGGCGAGCCGATCGCCGCCAACCCTGTCCATTATGGCGGGCCGGTGGAGACGGGCCGCGGCTTTGTTCTGCATTCCGGCGATTTTTTCAGCCAGGACGCGACGTTGAAGGTAGATGCGTCGGTTTCAATGACGGCGACGCTCGACATCTTGCACGCGATGAGTGCTGGAGAAGGTCCACGGGACGCGATGGTTGCGCTGGGGTATTCCGGCTGGGCGCCCGGTCAGCTGGAGCACGAGCTGCAGCATAATGGCTGGCTCGCCTGCCCGCCGGACCACGAGTTGGTTTTCGGGCAAGAGCATGAACGCAAATGGGACCGAGCACTGTCAAAAATCGGTGTGGACCCATCCTTGCTGATGACAGGTGGAACGGCCTGAACGACGGGCGATGATGGGACGAGTTCCGCCAGATGCCTTCGGCATTTGCCGTCCCGGCGCCGCGTCGACCGCTCGGCTGGTGGCGGTGCGGCGCCCGCGGCGCGCTTCGAGGGCAGCGCGCGTGGCACTGCCGCGAAGCGCCCAGCAGCCGTCCCACCAGCGTCGGTGTCGGCCCGCCGCCGCGGGCACCTGTCTTGCCAAGGGCCTCGGCGCTCGACGCGGCGGCTCGAACACCCTTCGCCGGGAAGCGCAACCTGGTTCCTGGGCTTCGACTACCATAGGCGTCTCTTCGCCCTCAGGCGCCATCTTCCACCCGGCCCCGGCGATCGGATCTCAGTGCCGCATAGAGGACATGGTTCCGCCAGCGGCCATTTATCTGCAGATAGGCCTGGGCCACGCCCTCATATTTGAAGTGGCACCGCTCAAGGAGCCGCCGTGAAGCATGGTTCTCTGGGAGGCAGGCGGCCTCCAGCCGCGACAGATCCATCGCCCCGAAGACCCGCTCCTTCAGCGCCATCAGGGCCTCGGTCATGTAGCCCTGCCCGGTCATACCGGTTCCCAGCCAATAGCCGAGGGTCCCCGCCTGTGCCGGGTCGCGGCGGATATTCGACAAAGTCAGCCCGCCGAGCACCTGCCCGTCCTCCTGCCGGATCAAGAAGAGAGGCAAGGCCTCGCCATGGCGGATCGCCCGCTCGGCCCAAGCGACGCGGTTGCGAAAGGCCCGGCCGCTCAGATGATCCGGAGACCAGGCGGGCTCCCATGGCCGCAAATCCCGTTCGCTATCGCGCCGCAGCCGCGCCCAGCCTTCATGGTCGCGGATCAGCGGTGGGCGCAGCACCAGCCGCTCCGTCGCGATCTCCTCCCATGCCCGGCTGCGGCGTGCGAACATTCCCATCAGGCGGCAAGGCGGCCGGCAAGATCTGCCACATCCGGAGCCCCGCCGACGGGGCCCAGCAGCGCGAGGGTCGGGGGCGAGGTCACAGCCGCCGTCAGCGCTGCCCGCGCTGCCGTCGCATCCACGGCGTCGATCTTGGCAACCGCCTCCTCGATCGGCGGTACCCGGCCCCAGATCGCCAGCATCGAGGCCATGCGCTCGGCCCGCGCCGAAGGGCTCTCCAGGCCCATCACCAACCCGGCTCGGCACTGCGCTTTGGCCCGGGCGATCTCTGCCTCAGTCAAGTCCTCCGCCGCCCGCGCCAGCTCGTCGGTTGCGAGATGCGCGAGGCCCGCCAGCTCGGCCTCCCCGGTCCCGGCATAGAGCATCAGCGCGCCCGCATCGGACCAGGCAGCGTTCTGCGCAAAGATCGTGTAGCAGAGGCCACGCTTCTCCCGCACTTCTTGGAAGAGCCGCGAGGACATGCCCCCGCCGAGCGCCACGGAGGCGATCTGCGCCGCATGATAGCCCTCGTCGAGATAGCTCGGCGCCGAAAACGCCATCGCGAGGTGCGCCTGCTCCAGCGCCCGGACCACACGCCGCTCGCCGCCGCGATAAGCGCCAGGCTCCATCGCCGGAGCGGACCGCGGCGCCATGTCGCCATAGAGCGCCTCCGCCTGCGCCACGATGGCCGCATGGTCGACATCGCCGGCCGCGGAGAGGATCATACGCTCCGGCGCGTAATGCTCGGCCACGAAGTCTGCAAGATCGGCGCGGGCGAAACCGCGCACCCGTTCCGGCGGGCCGAGGATCGCGCGCCCCAGCGGCTGACCTGGAAACGCCTCCTCCTGCAGCCAGTCGAAGATCACATCGTCGGGCGTGTCATTGGTCTGGGCGATCTCCTGCAGAATCACGCCGCGCTCAAGCTCCAGCTCCGCCTCGTCCAGCGTCGAGGCACGGAGGATATCGGCGATCAGATCCACCGCGAGCGGCACGTCCCGGCCCATCACTCGGGCGTAGTAAGCCGTCCGCTCCCGCGAGGTGTAGGCGTTAACATAGCCGCCGACCTCCTCGATCTCTTCAGCGATCCGGCGGGCGGACCGCCGCTCGGTGCCTTTAAAGGCCATATGCTCCAGGAAATGCGCGATGCCGTTCTGCGCTGCGGTCTCGTTGCGCGCGCCCGCCTCGACCCAAATACCGACAGCGGCCGAGGCTAGGGACGGCATCCGCTCGGTGACCACGCGCAGGCCACAGGAGAGGGTGGTGATCTCGACGCTCATGGGCGACGCTCCCGGATCAGGGTTTCGATAGCAATCAAGTCGTTCGGCAAGATAGTGACCCGCTCCGGCCGATCGTAAAGATCGGAGAGCCGGTCGGGAAGCGCCGGGCGCAAACCGCATGCCGCCTCCACTGCATCGGGAAACTTCGCCGCATGGGCGCAGGCGAGCGAGATCATCGGCACGTGCCCAGAGCCGCGGACCTGGCCCGCGCCGTGGACGGCGATGGCGCTGTGCGGATCTAGAAGCTGCCCAGTCTCCCCCCATACCCGGCGGATTGTCGCCGCCGTTTCCTCCCGGCTGACCCGCGCGCTCGCGTAGTCGGAGCGTAGCGCCGCCAGGGCAACCTCGGAGAGGGTAAAGCCACCGGACTGCAGGTCCTCCATCAGTCCCGTCACGGCGTGCGCATCCTCGCCATGGGCGAGGAACAGTGCCCGTTCGAAATTCGAGGAAACCTGGATGTCCATCGACGGCGCCGTGGTCTCCACCACCTCGGCTCGGGCATAGCGCCCGGTGGTGAAACAGCGGTGCAGAATGTCGTTCTCGTTGGTGACAATAACCAATCGTTCAACCGGCAACCCCATGCAGCGCGCGATGTGCCCCGCAAAGATGTCGCCGAAATTGCCCGTGGGCACGGCAAAGGATACCGGGCGGCCCGGCGCGCCAAGGCTGACGGCAGCGGTGAAGTAGTAGACCGCCTGCGCCATCACGCGGGCCCAATTGATCGAGTTGACAGCGGCGAGCCCGACCGCGTCGCGGAACGGCGCGTCGGCGAACATCGCCTTGACCAGCGCCTGACAGTCGTCGAAATCGCCTTCCACCGCCAAAGCGTGGACATTCGCCTCCGACGGGGTCGTCATCTGGCGCCGCTGAACCTCGGAGACGCGGTTGTGTGGGTAGAGGATGAAGACATCCGCGACATCGAGGCCGCGAAACGCTTCGATCGCGGCGGATCCCGTGTCGCCGGAGGTCGCACCGACGATGGTCACCCGCTGCCCCCGTCGAGCGAGGACGGCCTGGAACATCTGGCCGATGAGCTGCATAGCAAGGTCTTTAAAGGCCAATGTAGGGCCGTGATGCAGCTCCAGCACCCAATCATTCGGCCCGATCTGCGCCAATGGACAGCGTAGGCTATGACCGAAGCCCGCATAGGCCCGGTCGATCATGCCGCGGAATTCGGCGTCCTCGAAAGTGTCGCCGATAAACGGCCGCATGACCCGAAAGGCCACCTCTTCATAGGGCTGCCCGGCCATCGCCGCAACCTCGCCCGCCGACAGGAACGGGATCCGCTGCGGCACATAGAGGCCGCCGTCGCGGGCGAGACCGGCGAGCATCGTCTCCTCGAAGGGCAGGGCGGGGGCCTGCCCGCGGGTGCTGACATAGATCATGAATGGCCGCCAAGTCGGTTGGACCGCAGGCTCTTAGCGCAGGCACCGGCCCTGAGGCAATCGGCGCTTACACTTCGCGCCTGCGGCGAACGACCCACAGCGTCGTCATGCCGCCCCAGGCCAGCGCCAGCAGGCCCCAGGTGATTGCGTAGTTGAGATGATTGTTGGGTATGTTGACGCCCAGCCGGCGCGGGCTCGGGGCGGCACCGATTGGGTGGAGCTCCGCAACCAGCAGCACCGGTTCGGTCCCTAGTGCCTCGGCCATCGCATCAACGTCGCGGGCAAACCAGATATTCGCGCCGAGATCGGGTTCGGGCGTGAAGCTGTCGACCTCGCCAGGCCAGAGGAGCGTGCCGAGGACCAGACCTTCCACGTTGCGCTTCAGGCGACTGTCGGCCTTATCCGCCTCTGGGACATAGCCGAGCTCCACGAGGATCCGCCGCCCGTCGGTGAGCGTCATGGGTGCAATGATCAAGAACCCGGCGCCCCTTGGCTTTCGCGTGGTGAGCACGTGCAGCTCCTCCGGCCCCAGTCGACCGGCTGCCTCGACCCGGAGAAACTGGTGCGCGTCCTCCGCCGGGATCGCCGGCACCGCGACCGGGACGGCCGCCAGTCGAGCCTCGAGCTGCGCGATGATCCCCTCCTTCCACTCGAGCCGCTGAAGCTGCCAAGTGCAAAGGCTGATCAGGACCAGGGTACCCGCAACACCGATAATCGCAGGCCAGAAAGCGCGGATCATGGGGCCGCGTCAGCCGCCCCAGATGTAGACGCAGAAAAACAGGAACAGCCAGACGACATCGACAAAGTGCCAATACCAGGCAGCGGCTTCGAAGCCGAAGTGATTGTCCGGCGAGAAGTGCCCGGCCTTCGCCTTGTAGAGGCAGACGGCCAGGAAAATGGTGCCGACCAACACATGGAAACCATGGAACCCGGTCGCCATAAAGAAATTCGCGCCGTAGATGTTCCCGGAGAAATCGAACTGCGCATGGGTGTATTCATAAGCCTGGAACATCGTGAAGATCGCACCGAGACCGACCGTGCAAATCAGAGCCCAAAGGAGCGGCGGGCGTTCCCCCTCGATCAGCGCGTGGTGGGCCCAAGTCACAGTGCAGCCCGACAGGAGGAGGATCAGCGTGTTGATGAACGGCAGTCCGAACGGGTCGAAGGTCTCGATACCCGGCGGCGGCCATACGCCGTCCGGCGCCTCGGAGGTCATCATCCGGGTGCCGTCCAAGCTCTCCGGCATCGGGAAGATCGCATGCTTGAAGAACGACCAAAACCACGCTGAGAAGAACATCACCTCGGAGATGATGAACAGGATCATGCCATAGCGTAGGCCCAGTCGAACGACCGGCGTATGGTCGCCGGTGCGGTTCTCGACCCCGACATCCGACCACCAGACATACATCACATAGATCACGATCAAGAAGCCGCCGATCAGCGGCGCTGGTGTGAGGCCGTGCATGAGCAGCACTGCGCCCACCAGCATGACAAAGGCGCCAATCGCCGCCAGGAACGGCCACGGGCTGGGTGGCAACACGTGATAGTCGTGGTTCTTCTCATGTGCCATGGGTTCCTCCGTACCGGCCGGTCAGTCGCGCTGTTGGCCTGAGCTGGTCGTGTCCGTGTCGAGGCTGGCAGCGCGCTCCGGCTCGGTCTCATAGAAGGTGTAGGATAGCGTGATCGTGTGCACGCGCTCGGTCTCCGGATCGTCAAGGATCTCCGGGTCCACGTAGTAGCTCACCGGCATCGTGACGCTCTCGCCCGGGGACAAGGTCTGCTCCTCGAAGCAAAAGCACGCGATCTTCACGAAATAGCCGCCGACCGAATAGGGCGCGACATTGTAGGACGCGGTGCCGGTGACCGGCCGATCGGTCGGATTATGGGCCTCGTAAAACGCCAGGCCGGTTTCGCCGATGCGGATCTCGGTCGGCGTTGTGACCGGGCGGAACTGCCAGGGCATGTTTCGGTCGGTAGATGCGTCGAAACGAACCGTCACGGTTTGGTCAGTGACCACGGGGCCAACGCCTCCTGTCGCGACCTGTGTGGTTCCGCCAAATCCGGTGACCCGACAGAACCAGTCGTAAAGCGGTACGGCGGCATAGGCCATGCCGACCATACCGAAAACGACACCCACCAAAGGCACCAGCGTCCGCCGGGCGGCACGGGCCTGATCCTCTCGTAAACCGCTCATGACCGAACCCAATCGACGAAGCCCTGGAACCAACCGCCGCCCTGGGCTGCGGACGGGTTTCCGACGGTGCCCTCGCCGCCGCCAACCTTAACGATCGTCACGGCAAAGATCAGCGCGGCGAACCCCAGGAGCAGCGCCAAGACGCCCAGATTGCGCCCGCGCCGGCGGTGATGCAGTTCATGGTCGCGCTGCAGCATCGCTCCCGTCCTCTCTCAGATCCAGACCAGCCAGTCCAAACGGCCGAATAGAGCAGTCAGCAAGGCATCGCCGATCAGCGCCCCGAAAAGCGCGAACAGATAGGTGATCGAGATCCCGAACATTCGCTTCTCCACCGCGAAACTGTCTGCCGCCGCCTCGGCCTCGTCCCGCTCGGCAACCCGCCACGCGGCAAAGAGAAAACGCGCCGACACCCAGAGAGACACAGCCAGATAGAACGGCCCACCGGACGCGGTGAAGGCTGGCGCGACCGCCACCGGCGTCAAGAGCAATGTGTAGGCGAGCATCTGACGGCGCGTGACCCGGTCGCCGGCGACCACCGGCAGCATCGGCA
This sequence comes from Pseudomonadota bacterium, assembly GCA_039513195.1. GTDB lineage: Bacteria > Pseudomonadota > Alphaproteobacteria > Rhodobacterales > Rhodobacteraceae > Thermohalobaculum. The sequence goes on from JBCCRM010000027.1 coordinate 39,839, forward strand.
TGCCGACGCCCGCATAATCGTCCCGGCGGAACAAAGCCAAGGCCCAGAAATGCGGCGGGGTCCAGAGGAAGATGACCATGAACATCAAAACCGGCTCGACCGTCAGACCGCCGGACACCGCGATCCAGGCGATCATCGGCGGGAAAGCGCCCGCCGCGCCGCCGATCACGATGTTCTGCGCCGTCGCACGCTTCAGCCACATCGTATAGACGACCGCGTAGAAGAAGATCGTGAAAGCCAACAGTCCCGCCGCCAGCGCGTTGGTAAAGACCGCCAACATCGTGACCGAAATCAGCGCGAGGCCCAGCCCAAGGCCGAGCGCCTCGCCCGGTTCGACCACGCCTTGAGGAACCGGGCGCGCGCTGGTCCGCTGCATGGCTGCGTCGATGTCCGCGTCGTACCACATGTTAAGCGCGCCAGCGGCGCCAGCCCCGACCGAGATGCAGAGCAGCGCCGCAAAGGCCACAACCGGATGTTCCGATGCCGGGGCGGCGAGCATTGCCGCCAGCGCGGTGAACACAACCAGGGCCATCACCCTGGGTTTTAGCAAGCGAAAATAGTCGTTGAGCCCAGCCTCTGGGGCGCGGGCTCGGATGTCAGCTAGCGCGGCGGCGGTGATGTCACTCAAGAACAGGCTTCCACTTCTCTGGCGAGCGGGCTGGTCGTATCAGGCCCGCATGGCGATGGTCTGTCGGATGGCGCCCTGACCTTCCGTTACTCGGCAGCGGCGAAGTCGGTCGCACCATCGCGCTTTGCCACCTGTTCCGCCACCCACGCGTCGTACTCTTCCCGAGTCACCACCTCGACGGCGATCGGCATATAGCTGTGATTGATGCCGCAGAGCTCTGAACACTGCCCGAAGTAGAGACCCGTCTCCTCCGCGCGGAACCATGCCTCGTTAATCCGGCCAGGGATCGAGTCGGCTTTGATGCCGAAAGACGGCATTGCCCAATTGTGGATGACATCGCCACCCGTGGTCAGCAGGTGCACATTGGCATCCACCGGCACCACCACCCGCGTGTCCGTTGCCAGAAGATATTCGTCCGACTGATAGCCGAAATCGCCCAGCTCCTCCGGCGTCAGCATGTAGCTGTCGAACTCGATGCCCTCATCGGGATACTCGTAGGACCAAAACCATTGATGACCGGTTGCCTTTATCGTCACCTCCGGTTCCGGTACATCGAGTTGATCGAACAACAGCCGCAGCGAAGGTATCGCGATCACCACCAGGATGAGGACCGGCACCGCGGTCCAGACGAATTCCAACTTCGCATTGTGGGTGAAGGTCGCGGGGACTGGGTTGCGCTTCTTGTTGAACCGTACGACCACGTAGGCGAGCAGCCCCAGGACGAAGAGAGAGATCGCCGTGATGATGATCAGTAGAAAATTGTCGAGCCAAACCAGATCGTGCATGATCGGCGTCACTGGGCGCTGAAAGTTGACACCCCCTGGCACGGGCTTGCCGGCCACATCCTCTGCCATGGCAACGCTGGCTGCGAGCGTGCCGATCCCGGCCGCGAGCGTCGCTGCGATCTTCGCCATTGTCTTCATCGACTCATCCTGTTCACACTGGTGTCTTAGCGGGCGGACGGCGGTATTGGTTGCGTTCTGCCCCTAACAACATATTGGCTCTAGACCCACAAGGCGGGGTGTTGCGTCAAGACGCCGCTCCGTGCCTGGAAGGGCACGCAGCGAGGCAAAAAATCGAGATTTTTTGGGGAGAAAAGCCGGATGCCGACTGTCGAGACGCCGTTTCGGCCCTTTGAAGACCAGATCGATGAAGGCCGCGCACTGAGCCTGTTGCGTGACGCTGTGGCGGGTGCCGATGATGGCGAGCTGTTTCTGGAGCGGCGACGCGGCGAGGTGCTGTCCTTCGATGATGGGCGGCTTAGAAACGCATCTTTCGACAGCGCCGAGGGGTTTGGACTGCGCACCGTGAAGGGCGCCGCGGCGGGCTATGCCCATGCCTCCGAGATCTCGGAGGCCGCGATCGCTCGGGCCGTGGGCACGGCAAAGCTTGCGGCGCGGGACGGTGGCGGCTCTCTCGCCGCACCGCCGATGCCGACCAATCGCCGCCTCTACCGTCCGGACGACCCGGTGGGCGATGCCGATTTCGCAGCGAAGACCGGTCTGTTGGCCGAGATCGACGCCTATCTGCGCGACCGAGACCCTCGCGTCGTCCAGGTGTCTGCCAGCCTGCTCGCCAGTCTGCAGGAGGTCGAGATCCTGCGACCGGAAGCCGGGCGGGTCAGCGACACGCGGCCGATGGCACGGCTGAACATCGCCGTGATCGTCGAGAAGGATGGGCGTCGAGAGACGGGCTCGGCCGGCGCGGGCGGACGCCACGGCTTGGCCGGGCTGATGCAGCCGGAAAGCTGGAAGGCGATGGCAGAGGAGGCTCTGCGCCAAGCGTTGATCAATCTCGATGCGGAGGACGCGCCCGCTGGCGTGATGGAGGTGGCGCTCGGCCCCGGCTGGCCGGGCATTCTGCTGCATGAAGCGATCGGCCATGGGTTGGAGGGAGACTTCAACCGCAAGGGTTCCTCCGCCTTCACCGAACTCATGGGTAAGCGCATCGCGGCACCCGGCATTACTGTCGTCGATGACGGCACCATCCCGGACCGGCGCGGCTCGATCACTGTGGATGACGAGGGCACGCCGTCCGGACGGACCGTGCTGATCGAGGGCGGCATCCTTACCGGCTATATGCAGGACCGGCAGAATGCGCGCCTGATGGGCGTCGCCCCGACGGGCAATGGGCGGCGGCAAAGCTATGCGCATATCCCGATGCCACGGATGACCAACACGATCATGCTTGCAGGCGAGGCAGAGCCCGAGAGCATCGTCGCCGCGGTCAAGGACGGGATCTATGCGATCAATTTCGGCGGCGGGCAGGTGGATATCGCGAATGGCAAATTCGTGTTCTCCTGCACCGAAGCCTATCGCGTGAAGAACGGCAAGGTGCTCCATCCGGTGAAGGGCGCAACGTTGATCGGCGACGGGCCGAGCGCGCTGCGCCAGATCCGGGCGGTCGGGTCTGACATGTCGATGGATCCCGGCATCGGCACCTGCGGCAAGAACGGCCAGGGAGTGCCTGTGGGGGTGGGGCAGCCGACCCTGCTGATCGACGGGTTGACCGTGGGCGGCGCCGCAGCCTGAGCCGTCGAGCATAGGCGGCGTTGGCTCGGGACTAGATCGGCGGCGCCCTGGTCACGCCCCTGCCGGACGAAGATCTGGAGGCACCGGTGCGGCCCTGGCTCTCGGTGGACGGACGGGCCAGCTTTTACCGGCAGCTCGCCTGGGCCGACCAGCGCTAAACCGCCGAGATCGAGCCGATGTTTTCGGGTTTTCGGTTCGCCGCAAAGATCCTCTTGGGCGAGGGCGACCCCTGGATCCCGCTCGACCGAGGGAAAGCGCCGCAGTGGCTGATCCCGCATGCCCCTGTCGAAGGCGCGCCTGGTCTCGGCCATCTGCCGCATTGGGAAAGCCCGCTCGCGGTGGCCGAGGCCATCCGCGAATTCCCCGCAGACGGACCGCCGCGCCATCGGGAAGTCGTGTGCCCCGCGCAGCATTCTTTCGTTTCCATGATCCGGAATGGCAACCACTAGACGGTGTGGAAAGGACTCTCATCTCTCGGAACAGAAGTTCCCGCACTGCGGGCCAAACACGAAAACTCTGGGAGGTCACCATGCCGAAACGTCGAATTCTGATCCTTGGCGCGTCTTATGGGTCGCTGCTCGGCACCAAACTCGCCCTGGCTGGACACGACACCCACCTGATCTGCTTGCCGGCGGAAGCGGAAGCCATCAACGACCGCGGCGCAATGGTCCGGATGCCGATCCGCGGCCGCGAGGGATTGCTGGAGCTCTCGACACTAGCCTGCCCTGGCACCGTCAGCGCCGGCGGCACCGACAGCGCCGACCCGGCCGCCTTCGATCTCGTGGCCCTCGCGATGCAGGAGCCGCAATACCGCGTGCCCGCCGTTCGCGCGCTGATGGAAACGGTCGCTGCCGCCGGCAAGCCGGTGATGTCGATCATGAACATGCCGCCTATGCCGTTTATTGCCCGGCTGCCCGGGATCGATTTGGGCGCGATCCGCCCTTGCTACACCGACCCGACGGTTTGGGAGCCCTTCGATCCGAAGCTGATGACGCTCGCGAGCCCCGATCCGCAGGCCTTCCGCCCGCCGGAGGAAGGACCGAATGTCCTCCAGGTCAGCCTGCCCACCAATTTCAAGGTCGCAGGTTTCGACGACCCGGCCGACACGGCCCTTCTGCGGGAGCTGGCGGCGGATGTTGAGGCGGTGCGCCACGATCCAGGCGACGGCGAAGGCGCAATCCCCCTGCCCGTCAAGTTGAAGGTCCATGACAGCCTGTTCGTGCCCCTCGCGAAATGGGCGATGCTGTTGACCGGGAACTATCGCTGCGTGACGGCGGAAGGGCCGCGGGCGATCCGCGACGCCGTGCATACCGACCCCGCGCAATCCGCGGCCATCTATGCTTGGGTGGTCGAGGTTTGCCAGGCGCTCGGCGCCGCGCCCGCCGATCTGGTGCCCTTCGAAAAATACGCCGCTGCAGCGCGGGGGCTTGCAAAGCCGTCTTCCGCCGCCCGGGCGCTCTATGCCGGCGCACCAAACATCGAGCGGGTGGACCTGTTGGTGCAGACCCTCGCGGCCGCTATAGGGATGCGCCACCCAGTAGTCGACGAGACGGTGGGCCTGGTGGATGCGAGACTCGCCGAGAACCGTGCGGCGGCGGCTTAGGCGACACTGCCCGCGAAGGCGCAGCCTGCCGATGTGAGAATCGCGAGCGACAGGGCGGCCGCGATCCGGCGCTGGCGAACCGGCGAAAGCCCCGGATGCCAGTGCCGCTACCCGGTTTCCTGGCGCAGGGCCGAGGCCGGGAAGACGCCCAAGACCTTCACCCGCTGCGTGAAAAATTGCAGCTCCTCCATCGCGCGTTCGACCGCCGGCTCGTCTGGGTGCCCCTCGATCTCGGCATAAAACTGGGTCGCGATAAAGGAGCCACCGATCATGTAGCTTTCCAGCTTGACCATGTTCACGCCATTGGTCGCGAACCCACCCATGGCTTTGTAGAGCGCGGCAGGCACGTTGCGCACCTCGAACACAAAGCTGGTCAGCGCGCGCCCCGCGTGGATATCCGCCTCGATCTTCTGGCGCGACATCACCAGAAAGCGGGTGGTGTTGTGGTCCGCATCCTCGATATCCTCGGCCAGGACCTGGAGGCCGTAGATCTCACCCGCCAGGCTCGACGCGATCGCGGCCTTGGCCGGATCCCCTGCCTCCGATATCTCCCCGGCGCTGCCCGCCGTGTCGGAGCCAATCGAGGGCCGGATACCATGGGCCTTCAGAAACGCGCGGCATTGGCCGAGTGCCACGGTATGGCTCTGCGCCTCGGCGATCTGGTCCAGCTGCGCGCCCTTCAGGCCCAGCAGTTGCAGGCGGATCGGCACGAAATGCTCGCCGATGATGTAGAGCCCTGAGCCCGGCAGCAGGTGGAAGAGGTCCGCCACACGGCCGTAGAGCGAGTTCTCGATCGGCATCATCGCCAGACGCGCAGCACCGGTGCGCACAGCGGCCATCGCCTCCTCGAAGGTGGTGCAGGGCATCGGCTCCATCGCCGGAAAAACCTCGCGGCAAGCCTGATGCGAATAGGCCCCTAGGGCACCCTGGAACGCAATCTTGCCTTGGTCTTCCCCAATCATGCCTTGCCTTTCCGTAGCAATGCTTCCTCAACCACGCCGTGATGCGATTAGCCGCGTTATATACGGCTTGGCATTTTGGACGGAAAGCAGATATCTGTTGGCGCAAAGAGACGCTGCACGAAGCGCTTCGGAAGAAAGGCTCCACCCTGATGGACTCCTATGAATTCAACAAGTTCGCTGGTGCGGGGCTCGGGGCTCTCCTGGTGTTCTTACTCCTCGGGTTTTTCTCCAACCTGATCTACACCGGCGGCGAAGGTGGGCATGGCGATCACCATGTCCTGGCCTACGCCGTTGAGATCGAGGAAGCGGCCGAGGCCGAAGAAGAACCGGAGCAGATGATCGATCTGGCGGCGCTGGCAGCGGCGGCCGATCCGGCAGCGGGCGAGAGGGTGTTCCGCGGCTGCAAGGCGTGTCACAAGGTCGAAGACGGCGCAAACGGGGTTGGGCCACATCTGTGGGGCGTTGTCGGCCGCACCATCGGGTCGGTCGACGGGTATGCCTATTCCGAGTCCCTGGGCGACAATGGCGGCGTTTGGGACCTCACATCGCTCGACGGGTTTTTGGCCGGTCCGGCCGCCTGGGCACCGGGCACGAAGATGAGCTATGCAGGCCTTAAAAAGGCCGAGGATCGGGTCAACCTGATCGCGTGGCTCAACGAGGCGGACGGAAGCCCGATTGCCTTGGCAGCCGCGCCGGCGGAGGGCGAAGGCGACGCGGCGCCCGAGGGCGAAGCGGAGCCCGAGGCGGCTCCCGAGCCGGTGGAGGAGCCGGCCGATACGGACGACCGCGGCGCCCTGGAGCCTGAGACGGATACGGCGGTCGCACCGGCCGTCGAGGGTGAAGATACAGAGGCGGCTGCGGCTGTCGGGAACACTTTGGAGGAGACTGCAGAGGCGCCAGCCGCTCTAGACGAGGCTGCTGCTGCCGACGGAGCAGGCGCCGCGGTCCCTTCTGCCGGCGCAGAACCAGCCTCTGACGACACCACGCAGGCACCCGCTGCGGATGGGGAAACCACCCAGTTGGCCGCGGGGACCCAACCGATGCCTGCCGACGAAGAGGAAGCGATCGAGACGGCCGCGGTCGATGCGGAGACTGGCGCCGACCCGCATGGCGGGATCGCAGGAAATGCCCTCCTTGGCACGGAATACGCGGCCTTAGTTGGCGGCGCCGACATCACCGATGGGGAGAAGGTCTTCCGCCGCTGCAGTGCTTGCCATCGGCTGGAGGAAGGCGCCAATGGTGTTGGCCCCTCGCTTTGGGGTGTAATCGGGCGCGATATTGCTTCGCTGGACGGCTACAGCTACTCCGACGCGCTCCAGGACAAAGAGGGCGTCTGGTCCGTCGACAAACTGATGGCGTTCCTGCAAAAGCCGAGCGCGTGGGCAAAAGGCACAAAAATGGCCTATGCCGGCCTCAAGAACGAAGAGGACCGGGCCGCCGTGATCAAATTTCTCGACGAGACGGATGGCAGCCCCGATTTGCAGTGATCAAAATCGTGCCAAAGAGTTCCAGGCGGGTCACCTTGGCGAGAGGGCTGGCTTTTTCAGCACGTTAAACGAGCCCCGCGGTTGAAACACCCCCACCGACGCCCTAACGCTTAAGCGCAGGCGAGCGGCGGCAGGAGGCCTAGCGATGACCATCACCCGGCGGGAATTCGGAGCGCTGTCTCTCGGCGCAGCGGCGGCAGGCGCACTGTCAGCGCGCGCGAGGGCCGAGACGGCGTTGATCCGCAGTCACGGCGTTTCCGCTTTCGACGGAGAGCTGAAATACCCTTCCGACTTTGCTCAATTCGCTTATGCAACGCCCGAGGGGGTCACCGGGGGCACCTACTCTACCGGTTTCGCTCCGGTCACCTATGACAGCCTCAACCCATTCATTCTCAAAGGCAATGCCGGCATCGGCATCACCTTCACCTTCGACACCTTGATGACCTCGGCCGCGGACGAGCCGGACTCGGTCTATGGTCTCCTCGCCGAGGCGATCGAATATCCGGAGGACCGGGCCTGGGCGGCGTTCGAAATCCGGGAAGAAGCGCGCTTTTCCGACGGCACGCCCGTCACCGCCGAGGATGTCGCCTTTTCTTTCGACATCCGCCGGGAAAAGGGCCATCCGAGCTTTCGCCTCACCTACGCCGCTGTCACGGGCGCAACGGTGGAGGGGCCGCGCCGGGTCCGTTTCGACTTCGACCCAGAGGCCGCGCGGCGCGATCTGCCCATGGCGGTGGCGAGCCTTTCGATCCTGTCGAAAAAGTCCTGGGAGGGTCGCGATTTCTCTGAAAGTTCTCTGGAGCCGATCCTCGGCTCCGGCCCCTACATCGTCGATGTCGTGGAGCCTGGCCGCACCCTCTCTTTCCGCAGGCGCGCGGACTACTGGGGCTGGCACCTGCCGGTGAACACAGGGCGGTGGCATTTCGACCGTCTGCGGTTCGAGTACTTCCTCGACCGCGCCGTGGTGCTGGAGAACTTCAAGGCCGGCGAGTTCAGCTTCACCGAGGAGTTTTGGTCCAAGCAGTGGGCCACCGGCTATGACTTCGCCGCCGTCAACCAGGGCAAGGTGCTGCGCGAGACGCTTCCCGACAATCGCCCGGCGGGTACGCAAGGGTACTGGTTCAACACGCGCCGCCCGGTGCTGCAGGACCCGCGGGTGCGGGAGGCGATCGCCATGGCCTTCGACTTCGAATGGTCCAACGACCGGCTGTTTTACGGCCTCTACAATCGCACCAACAGCTTTTTCGAGGGCGGGCCGATGGAAGCCGACGGCCCCCCGACCCCCGGAGAGGCGGCGCTCTTGGAAACCATGGCGAGCGACCTTCCGTCTGGCGTTCTCGACCAACCCGCCTATGAACCGCCTGTCACCGACGGATCCGGCCGCAATCGCCGGGCCCTGCGCCGCGCCGCGCGCCTGTTGGAGGAGGCAGGCTGGGTCGTCGACGGCGATGTCCGCCGCAAGGACGGCCAGACCCTGACTGTCGAGTTCATGGAGAGCTCGCCGGCCTTCGAGCGGATCACTATCCCGTTCACCGAAAACCTCAAACGCATGGGCGTCGATGCAAAGCACCGCACCGTCGACCCTGCGCGCTATAAGCAGCGCCTGGACGAGTTCGATTTCGACATCGTCGTCAGCCGCAAGGGCATGTCGCTGACCCCGGGGGTTGAACTGCGCGGCCATTACCATTCCGCCAGCGCAGCTTCGCCTGGATCGGACAATCTCTCCGGTGTCGAGAACCCGGTGGTCGACCGCCTGATCGAAGTCATCGAACGGGCCGAGGACCGCGAGACCCTCGCGGACGCGGTCCGCGCGCTCGACCGCGTGCTTCGCGCGATGCATATCTGGGTGCCGCAGTGGAACAAAGCCTCGCACCACCTGGCGTTCTGGGACATCTACGGCCGCCCGCCATTGGATCGCAAACCCGCCTATGGGCGCGGTGTCATCGATCTTTGGTGGATCGATCCTGATAAGGCTGCCCGGCTCAAGGACGAGGTCGGGAGCTAGAGGGAATGGGCGCCTACATCTTGCGGCGCATCGCGCTCATCATCCCGACACTGATCGGGATCATGATGCTGAATTTCGTGATCATACAGTTCACCCCCGGCGGCCCGATCGAGCAGATCCTTGCGGAGGTCGAGGAGGGGGCCGGTTCATCGACCGAGCGGTTTTCCGGCGGCAGCGATGGCGGGGTGGGTGCCCAGCAACAACAGCAAGTCGGCGGGCTCGAGTACCGCGGCTCCCAGGGTCTCGACCCCGAGTTCATCGCAGAGCTGCAGCGGCAATTCGGCCTCGACAAACCGCCGTTGGAGCGATTCCTGCTGATGATGTGGAACTACGCCCGGTTCGATTTCGGCGACAGCTTTTATCGGTCCGCCAGCGTGATCGAGCTGATCCTCGAGAAGATGCCGGTGTCCATCACCCTCGGGCTTTGGACGACGCTACTCTCCTATCTGGTGTCGATCCCCCTCGGCATTCGCAAGGCGGTGAAGGACGGCTCGCAGTTCGACGCGGCAACCTCGGCGGTGATCATCGCCGCCTATGCGATCCCGGGGTTCCTGTTCGCGGTCATGCTGCTCGTGTTCTTTGCGGGCGGTAGCTATCTGCAGTGGTTCCCCCTGCGCGGCCTCGGGTCCGACAATTGGGAGGAACTGAGCTTCTTCGGCAAGGCGGCGGACTATCTCTGGCACATAGCACTGCCGGTAACGGCGATGGCAATCTCGGGCTTTGCGACCCTCACGCTTCTGACGAAGAACTCGTTTCTCGACGAAATCCGCAAGCAATATGTCATGACCGCCCGCGCCAAAGGGCTCACCGAGCGGCGGGTCCTCTACGGGCATGTCTTCCGCAATGCGATGCTGATCGTTGTTGCGGGATTCCCGGCAGCCTTCGTGTCGATCTTCTTCACCGGGGCGCTTTTCGTCGAGACGGTGTTCTCCCTAGACGGGCTCGGGCTTCTCGGCTTCGACGCGGTGGTCAGGCGGGACTATCCGGTCGTGCTCGGGACGCTCTATCTCTTCGGGCTGATCGGGCTGGTGATGAAGCTGATCTCCGACCTCATGTATGTCTGGATCGATCCGCGCATCGATTTCGAACGGCGGGAGGGCTGAGATGGACACTGCCGATCCCGCCCCGGTCCCCGGGCAGGCTAAGCCCTCCCCCCCTGGTGGGGGAGGGTTTGGCAGGGGGGAAGACGCCGCAGGGAATGTCGGCGGCTCCGTCGACACCGCCCCCCGCGGCTGGTTCGCCCTCTCGCCTCTCGACCGCCGACGCCTCGCCAATTTCCGCGCCAATAAGCGAGCCTACTGGTCGGTCTGGATCTTCGGCACCCTGTTCCTGATCAGCCTCTTCGCCGAGATGATCGCCAACGATAAGCCCCTGCTGATCCGCTATGACGGCGCCTTCTACACGCCCATGCTGGACAACTATCCGGAAACGACCTTCGGCGGCGAGTTCCAGACCATGGCGGTCTACACCGACCCGGTGGTGCAATGCTTAATCCGCACGGGCGGCAATCTCGACCCCTGCCTCGACGAAGCGGACGGGCTCGGCGAGGCCCCGGTGGCGGAGGGCGCCACGGGCGGTTGGAGCATCTGGCCGCTGATCCCCTACAGCTACACCACTGTCGACCACGATGTGGCCACCGCCCCTTCGCCGCCCGATGGCAGCCATCTGCTCGGCACCGATGACAAAGCCCGCGACGTCCTCGCCCGGGTGATCTACGGCTTCCGCCTCTCGGTTCTGTTCGGTTTCGGCGTCACCATCCTCGCGGCCCTGATTGGCATCGTTGCGGGCGCAGCACAGGGGTTCTTCGGCGGCTGGGTCGACCTTTTCTTCCAGCGGGTGGAGGAGGTGTGGTCCTCCATGAACACCCTCTATCTGATCCTGATCATCTCGGCGGTGCTCAGTCCCAATGTCTGGGTGATGTTCTTCATCTTCGTCGCCTTTTCCTGGACCCAACTGATCGGCGTCGTGCGCGCCGAATTCCTGCGCGCCCGCAACTTCGAGTATGTCCAAGCTGCCCGCGCCCTCGGGGTCGGCGATTGGGTGATCATGTTCCGCCATCTGCTGCCCAACGCCATGGTTGCGACCATCACGCTCCTGCCCTTCATGCTGACGGCCTCGATCAACCTGCTGGCGGGGCTCGACTTCCTTGGCTTCGGGCTCGGCTCCGCCTATCCCTCGCTGGGCGAACTGGCGCTCCAGGGCAAGAAATACCTGCAGGACCCGCATCTGGCGCTCACCGCCTTCTTCACGTTTGCGATCATGCTGTCGCTTATGGTGTTCATGTTCGAAGGGGTGCGCGACGCCTTTGACCCGCGAAAGACCTTCGGGTGAACACCGCCGAAACCCTGCTCGAGGTCGAAAACCTCTCGGTCACCTTCCCCGGCACGACGTCTGTGCGAGCGGTCGATGGGATCTCCTTCTCGGTAGCACGGGGCGAGACGCTGGCCATTGTCGGCGAATCCGGCTCCGGCAAATCGCTCACGGCACTCTCCACCGTTCGGCTCCTCCCCGATACAGCCGAGGTTGGCGGCTCGATCCGCTGGCAGGGCCGCGAGATGCTCGGCGCCGACGAGGCCACACTCCGCGCGGCCCGCGGCAACGAGATCAGCTTCGTTTTCCAGGAACCGATGACCTCGCTCAACCCGCTTCACACCATCGAGCGGCAGATCGGCGAGAGCCTGTTGGTCCATCAAGGCCTCTCCGGCGAGACTGCGCGCGCCCGCACGATCGAACTGCTCACCAAGGTCGGCATCCGCGACCCGGAAACCCGCCTCGGGGCTTGGCCCCATCAGCTGTCCGGTGGCCAACGACAGAGGGTGATGATCGCCATGGCGCTCGCCAACCGCCCCGAGCTGTTGGTTGCCGACGAACCCACTACTGCCCTCGACGTCACGGTGCAGGCGCAGATCCTCGCCCTCCTCGCCGATCTCCAGCGGGCGGAGGGGCTTTCGATGCTGTTCATAACCCATGATCTCGGCATCGTGCGCAAGGTCGCGCAACGGGTGGTGGTCATGCAGCAGGGCAAGATCGTCGAGACCGGCCCGACGGCGCAGGTCTTCGACAGCCCGCGGCACCCCTACACACAGAAACTCCTCGGGGCCGAGCCCGAAGGACGCCCGGACCCGGTTCCCGATGGGGCCGAGCCGATCCTGGAGGCCGACAAGCTCCGTATCTGGTTCCCGATCAAGACCGGGCTACTGCGCCGCACCACCGGCCATGTGAAGGCAGTCACCGATATCGATGTGACCCTGAAACGCGGCGAGACCCTCGGCGTCGTCGGCGAAAGCGGCTCCGGCAAAACCACTCTGGCTCTGGCCGCAATGCGCCTGATCGGCAGCCAGGGCCAGATCCGCTTCGACGGTGCGCCGATTCACGATGCGCCGAAACGCACGCTGCGCCGCCTCCGGCGCGATATGCAGATCGTATTCCAGGACCCCTATGGCTCGCTCAGCCCACGCATGTCGGTGGCAGAAATCGTCGCCGAGGGCCTCGGCGTCCACGGTCTCCAAGACGCGGGCCTCTCACCGCGGGAAGCGGTGGCCCGGCAGCTCGAGGAAGTGGGCCTCGACCCGGCGATGATGGACCGGTATCCGCACGAGTTCTCCGGCGGGCAGCGCCAGCGCATCGCCATCGCCCGCGCGATGATCTTGAAACCGAAATTCGTGGTGCTGGACGAGCCGACATCGGCCCTCGACATGACCGTGCAGACCCAGATCGTCGATCTCCTCCGCAACCTGCAGCGGCGCTACGATCTCGGCTATCTGTTCATCAGCCACGACCTCAAAGTGGTGCGCGCGATGGCGCATCGGCTGATCGTGATGCGCCAGGGCGAGGTGGTGGAGGCAGGGCCCGCCGAGACGCTCTTCGATGCGCCGAAGACGGACTATGCCAAGGCCCTGATGGCCGCTGCATTCGATTTGGAGGCGGTGGCCGGCGCCGTGGCCGACTGAGACCTTGCCGACCTGCCCCCAACGAATGACCGGCGCCGGGTCAAGGGTCGCGGCCGGCCGCGACCGGGCGCAGCCCGGCTTGCCCTTGACGCGGCGCAGGTCGTTCCAAGCTCGGCCATGACCGCGCCCAGCGGTCTTCTCCGCGCGCTTTACTGCACTTCCGCCCGTCGCACACGATCCGAAGCAGAGCGCCCGCGGGGGCCGAGCCGCAAGGTGAGGACCCCGCCCAGATATCGACCCATCGTGGGCCACTGGCCCGCGATTCCGCATCGCTCGAAAGCACGGCATGAACAGGCTTGATGAATGTTCATGATTTGATCTAAGATATTTCCATGGTCCATGCCCCTGCCCCAGGCGTTCTGATCGCCCGTGGCGTTAGCCGCCTTCTGGCCGAGCACGGCTTCGCCTGTCTCACCGAAGTGCCGACGGCGGAGGGCGGGCGCATGGATGTCCTCGCCCTTGGGCCCCAAGGCGCGCTTTGGTGCGTCGAGGTAAAGTCCTCGCGCGAGGATTTCACATCGGACGCGAAATGGCAGCGCTACCTGCCCTATTGTGACGCGTTCTTCTTTGCGGTGCCCAACGACTTTCCCACGGACCTGCTACCGGCCGAGCATGGCTTGATCGTCGCGGATGCCTGGGGTGGCGAGATCTTTCGCGATCCACCGCAAAACCCGGTGGCCGCCGCACGACGCAAGGCGATCACGCTCCGTTTCGCCCGCCTGGCAGCAGACCGCCTGACGCGGGCAGAGGGCAATGCAAGCCGGCTTTCTGCGGCGGATCAGGGCTGAACGGGCTCCGACGGCGCGACGAAGCGGAGATCCGCAAACCTCGCGCGAAATTCCGAGACTGCCGGCGCCACTGTCTCCGGCGCTGCTCCAAGGGCACGGTCGATCAGATCGGCAAGCTCCGCCATATGCTCCGGGCCCATGCCACGGCGCACGATCTCCGGCGTGCCGAGCCTCAGGCCGTTCATCTCCCCGTCGACTGGCGCTATCGGCAGCCCGATGCCGCAGGCCAGGAGATTGGCCCGTCGCACATGCTGAGCCAGCGCTTGTCCGCCACCCCATGATGCCGCCTCCATTGCCAGTTGGTGGGACCTGGTCGCGACCTCGCCCGCCTCATGGACCGGGAGCCCCCTCAGGCCCAGCTCGGCCGCCAATGCCCGCGCTGTCCGGACCATCGCCGCCGCATAGGCCACCCCCGTCGCGCGCCAATCGGCCAGCGTCACCGCCAGCGCCGCCACCCTGCCCGCGTCAAAATTCGCAGTCAGGCCCGGAAAGGCGATCGCATCGAGCCGCTCCGCCAGATCGACTGCGGTCGTCAGGATCAACCCGCCCGGCGGCCCACCAAAGCTTTTGTAGGTCGACATGGTCATCAGATGCGCACCCTCGGCCAACGGGTTCGGCCAGGCGCGCCCGGCGATCAACCCGCTTAAATGCGCCGCATCGAACAGGACCTTGGCGCCGACCCGGTTGGCGATCCGCCGGATCTCCGCCACCGGATGCGGCTTGAGGTTCAGGCTGCCGCCGATGGTGATCAGTCGTGGCCGCACCCTCTTTGCCAGATCCTCCAGTCGGTCGAGATCGACCGAAAACCCCTCCGCTGCCACCGGTGCCTCGTGGATCGCAAGACCGTAGAGGCCGGCAGCACCGGGCGCATGATGGGTCACATGCCCGCCGATAGCGGCCGGCGGCACGATCACCGGATCGCCTGGCGCGCAACATGCCATGAAGGCGTAGAGATTGGCGAGCGCGCCGGAGCCGACCCGCAGCTCGGCAAAGGGCGCCTCGAAAACCTGCGCTGCCAGCTCCGCGGCGATGACCTCGATCCTCTCGATCGCCTCCAAGCCCATCTCGTATTTAGCGCCGGGATAGCCGAGCGACGGGCGCGGGCCGAGACCCTGGGCCAACAGCGCCTCCGCCGCCGGGTTCATAACATTGGTGGCTGGGTTCAGATTGACGCATTCGGCGTCGTGGATCCGCGCGTTCCATGCAGTTAGGCGCCGGATTTCGGCCAGCGGGTCGGCGGGCATCGCCGCGGCAATCGCCTGAACATGATCTTCAGCCGCCGACGGCACCCAGTCGCGACGAGCCAGCGCCGGCCGGGCTGCGGAGGCGTCAGCGCCCATGGCGGCGCCCGCCCTTGCGGCCGGTGCGGCGTTCCTCGGCCGGGGCGCGCGCCCGTTCGGCCGCGGCGCGTAATTCCTCGGCGATTTCAAGCGCCTCCTCCGGCTCGAAATCCATCGGCAGCGAAACTCCATCGCTCTCGATATAGATCCGCACCATGCCGAGGCTGGTCGGCCCCACGGTCAGGCTCGCGCCAATATCGCTCTCGCTGTCGATGCCCACCTGCACCCTCCTCCGTCGCGGATTATGCGCAACGCGATCCTACGCCATCGCCGGGCTGCGGCCAGCCCAATGACGCTAGGCATGCACGGGAAGCGCTTGAAAATCGAGCCCTCCGCGGCTAGACCCGCGTCACGCAGCGCTGTGGGCCGACGTAGCTCAGTTGGTTAGAGCACTAGATTGTGGATCTAGGGGTCCCCCGTTCGAGCCGGGGCGTCGGTACCAACCAATTCGGACA